>JBEKDI010000122.1:0-15096 GCA_050014435.1 Verrucomicrobiota bacterium
ATTTGAAGAATTGAAAAGCCTCTTGCCTGAGTCAAGAAACCTGTGATATGAATAAAGAACCTTGGAGTGGCCGGTTTTGAAGTGCCCGCAAGTGGCCGGTTTTCAACCGCCCGGTGACAGATATAGTCGAGAGTCTTTTCGCGGGTGCGGCGATTGATGGTTCCAACGAAGACATTTGGTCTTGGTTCGATGAACCAGCGTTTGAGAAGGCCCCGGATTGCGTCTGGCGTGTCATGGGCGATAATGACAGTCATGGCATAGGAACAGTTTCGGGTGAAGCGAGCGAAATAGGAATGGCAAAGAGCGCATCCAGGTCTTTAGGGATTCGCTGGAGCAAGCGACTCTCCTCAACGCATTGTTTGAGTAATGTTCGTGTCAAATCACCCTCATCCTTGGGATCCTGGCGGATGGCCTGAAAGGCGGCGGGAAGCGACGTTTCGATTTTATATATATCTGCCACGTCATAGATGAACGGCAACGTTCCGCCTTCGTGGATGAATCCAAGTTGTGGGAGGAAGCCCATAGAGCATACCACCGCAGCGCACAGGGCGTAGAGGCTGGCGTTGGCCGTGGAAACGGCACGGTTAATGCCGTCTGCGAGGTTCCAGTTGTTGCGATTGTAATCCCGTCCTTTCCACGTAACGCCATATCGCACGCCGAATTCAGCGTACAGAGCCCGGACGCGAATGCCCTCCATGCCACGCAGTTCGTTCACAGAATACTTGTCCACCTCGATGTCTGGAAACCGGCACTTGAACATGGCGCGGGCAATGGCATTGCGACGATGTTTAGCGGCCCAAGCCTCGGCGTGGCGTTTTGGATTCTGGTTGTTGTGGGTGGAAGTAAGTCCTGCAGCGTAGAAGCGCATTCCATCCTCGCCAATCCAGCACAGGGGAGTGTTGGAGTCGGCGCAAGCTTTGACTGCGGCGTGAGTAACCATTGTTCCGGGTCCGAGTAAAACGGCAGACACCGTTGCCACCGGCAGCCGGCATAGGAGACCGTCCGCGCCGATCCATTTGACGCTGGCATCATCCACTTCCAACCGCCCGTGTTCGAGGTAGATTGGCGTCCAGCGGTCTTTCGCGGGAGCCAGGGTTTCCAGGGGCGGTTTCTCGAATATGGGCATTGGGCGGTTATGATTTTGGACTTCCAGCGGTGGAACCGGGGACGCGACGAATCCATCGCGGGGCGTGTCGTTCGCCGATGGGTTTACCAAAGCCAACCGGAGCGTCCTCAATGGAGTCCGCGCCGGATTCCGAAGGCGCAACCTCGATGACGTGATCAAATTGTTCCAAGGATTCGTCTCCTGCGTGATCCGAGCGCACCAACATCATGCGCCAAGCTTCCTCACGGGTGGAAACGAGAGCAATAAGCAGCGGGCTGGCGGGCGGGCAACATTTGCGTCCCAGCCAGACACCCCAGCGCGGATTGCGCAGTGCGGCAGCAATTTCTTCCAGCAGAGTCACCGGACCTTCGATCAGCACACCAAAACGGGCGTCAAGCAGATAATGCCGGTAAGTCTGGACTGTTGCGTCGGCATCTACAGTGCCGCTGGCGCGGCGGATGCCTGTGACCGTATGGTAATCCTCCATTCGCCGAAAGAATCGTTCGTTCCCACGGTGATCTCGACGGGGCAACGAGACAGTTGTGATGCGTAACGGGGCAAAGCGAGCCAGTTTTTCGCCCTCGTCCGGCCCGTACTTGTTGATGCCCAGCGCGGCGGCAAGAATGCCAATGATTCCGCTCCGGGTTGGATGCAACGCGGTGGTGCGCCGATCAAAGCGTGACGAATGCCCCCAAGATTGCATGGGGCCGTCCAGAAGCAGCGCGAGCCACGCGTTAGACAACATGGTCGGTGAGGGCCTTGCAGAAGGCGTTGAGATTTACGTCAGGGATTGCTACTTCAATATCGCAGGTGATGCCCCACGTGTTCTTCATTTCTTCGTGATGCAGCTTGAGAGCCTCCAGGGATTGAAACAGGAGGCCTGACTTGGGTCGGATCGGTTCCTCGAAGGCATTGATGAGCTGCACCGGCTGGCCGGCGGATTTGAAGATGCCGAGAACATAGCTGGGCAGCGTGTTGGCGTTCATGGAACTTTTTCGCGCTCCTGGCACGGCTTGGAGCGTTGCTCGTATGAAGGCGTCCACAACTTGTTGGCGCTGCGCTACCGAGAGTTTGGCAAGATGGTCTCCATCCGCCAGCAGTTCGAGATTAATGGAGGCGTAGCGGTAATAAACGGCGGAGGAGAATTCCAGCGTGCCAATCATGCCGGCTCCGGCGTCGTCGTCCTTGGGCTTGCGGTCATCCACGGCGGAATAGAAGTCGAGGTCATTGTCGGCCTTGTGCGTCGAGAGCGCATGAGCGAACATGGTTGCGCCTTCGAGGGTGAGGGACGGGAGGCTGGCCACCATCCGACCGAACAGGGCGATGTCCGCAGCATCCAGCAAGCCCGCAGCCTTACAAAACTTGTCGATCTTTTTTTCGTAGTCTTTGGATTTGGGGTCGTCTTTGAGCGCAGCCGCCACCTGGTTGGCGATGGAATCAATTTCGGAAGGGGCCAGAAAGGTGAGGGTGCCAACTTTGGGATCTTCAGACTTGGCATCGAGCTTGGCCAGTTTGTCCGCAATATTTTTGGCGTGGTCCGAGGCCGATTTTGCGGCAACCCCATGTTTGACCAACGCTTCTGTCAAAGGGCCGACGATGAGCTTGGTGCGTTCGCCGCCAAAGCGGGCGCAGGGCAGGTTGTCCTGCGCAAATTCGCGGATAGCCCGCTTGAGGGATTGGCTGGAAATCCGGGCGCGGTTGACGCCACCGAAAACGGCAGTCTTTGGCGATCCAACGTCGTCGCGATTCAAGCAGGAGACGGGAAAGGATTGAAGAATATGTAATTCGATGAGTTTCATTTTAGTGATTTGAGAGTTGATAGTTCGTATGTGGAAGCAGTCATGTATTGAGTGGAACGAGAACGAGTAGACCAAAGCCAAATGCCTTTGCCGAGCCGACGCCGGCAGCGACCGTGGCACGAAAGAGCGCGGGGTCGGACACAGTCAATTTTCCTTGGAACTCAACGGCATTGTGCATGCCGTGGGCATCCGACTTATGAAAATATTCGCGACCACGGGGAACAGTGCGAAGAGTATCGGGATTCACGGCGAAACCTCCGGCCTGAGCCTTACGTTCCATCCAGGTGAATAGATCCTCACGTCGGATTAGCGGGACACGGCGTCCGTTCTTTTTCCGCGAGCCGTCAACATTGACCACGCGCAGTTTCTTGGTTGGGTTGGCCAGCAGACTAAACTGGTAGCTGGTATGGCTGAAGTAGTGGTCTGGAACGACCCTGGTGCCAAAACTGGCGGCTGGACACCAGTCGGGCTTGATGGGCAGGCTACGCGAAAGGATTAGAACGCGATACGCCTCCTCTTTGCGATCCACCCTGATGAGAAAATCCCGGGTCTCGCCAGTGCGCCCGCCGAACGCTTGCCAGACACGCTGGTGCCAATCATAGGTGTCGCGGATTCTCAACAGGCGAACTGCGTCTTCGTATGAAACGAGAATTTGTGTAAGGTGTAGCGTGTCTGCCGCCTTTGCCGTCGAGTTGGAAGCAACAAGAGTGTTCATGCGGTGGCGGCGGGGGCTGGTTGGAGTTCAGAAGTTTCGTCTGACTGCCAAAAGGCGCGAGCCCATTTCACGCGGATTTCGTCGGCATACCACGGCCAATTCCAAAGATCAGCGAACAGGCTTTCGTAGTTCACGCCCAAGCTTTTACCCGCTGCAAGTTGGACCCATGACCTGAGTTGGCCAATCACATCCTCCACCTCGCTGCTGGCCAGGAGCCGGCGAAAACGCCGCTCGAAACTATCGACGATTTTTGTGCCATCGCCCTGCGCGATCTGGCGGCAGGTTTCGCCGAAGTTAGGAGCGTTGGATTCCTGAGGATGACTGGCGAAGAGAGCAGCAGTGATGACGTACACCGGCTGCCCGATGTCGCCACCGAGGCCAGCCACAATTGGCCAGGCATCCCTGACGGTTCCGGGGCTTAGCCCACGTCTTAGGCCGGCAAGTTTGCCCCGGTCGTTGCGTGTGCAACGCAGTGCGGCAACGAATTGTTCAGCGCGTTGTTTTGGGGTGCGTTTTGATTCATTCATGGGCGATGGATGTTGAAGGTTTAGACGGACAGAATGCGAATTTGCGGAAGCCGAGGGCGTAAGCTTCGATCTGACGGGGGGATTGTCGCGGACAGCATTGGGAGTAGGCGTCGAACGCGGCGGCCTTCACGGCTTTTCCCCATGGACAGTTCGGAAGGTCCGCTGCCAGATTTGTATCGCGGGCAAGATCGAACAGGGCGGAAAGGTGTTGTTCGGCACGGGTCCAGAATTGTTGGCGTGCCCGGTCATAAGCGGGGGCAACCACCTTCAAAGTTGAGGCGTAGATCTTTACAGCCTGGATAAGGGAGCTTTCCAGTTTTTCAGCATGTGCCACACCCATTTCGTAAGCGGCGCGTCCAGACTCCGTGAATATCCCGGCGGGGAGGGAATAACTCGCTTCAACGACATCTTCGATTTTGGCCTTGTCCGTCACCAAAGCTCCCACCCAAAGGACCGTCTCCCGGGCATCTGCATAATGGTTCAGGGCAATTGGTCCGCATGTCGCATCGGCATTCGCTCTGCGTTTGACTGAAACCGCCGCAAGCTGCCGCCAAAGGCTGCGGCTCGTCGATGCCGGAAGAACGCCCAGTTCCTCTTTTCGCTTAATGACGGTGGCACTGGCTTCGCGAAATGCTGGGAAGATTGGATAATCGAGGCCGCTTGCCAGAACGATGGAAAAGCCTTCATCGTCAAGGCGAATGGCCCGGCTTAACGGCACAAGACGGCCAAGGTAGCTCGTCGTTGCATTCAGAACCTCAGACTTGTCCTCGACCCGTGTCACCGGAGATTCCCAAACGGGGAGTCCCCACCGCTTCGCTCCAAAGAAATCAGTCACAGCTTCTTGCGTGAGGAGGTTCTGGTGGAGCGTTTGCAGCAAGCTTTGTCCAAGCACCAAAGTATGCACCATGCTCGAAGGTGTGCAGGGAGCGTGATTCACATTTCTGGCTGTCGCCTTGCCGTTCCACTTTGCGATGCCTATCAGGCCGCACGGCGCGAAGCATTGGAAGGTGAGCAGGTTGAGGGCTGACCGTGCCGGTGGAAGGGCGCGGTCTGCCCCGCCGCCGTTGTCAAACAGGGTCGAGTTGTTTCCAGCTGCCAAAGTCAAGTCGAGCTTTGTGGCGGCATTGCCATCATCCGTTTCCTTGCCAGGCTGAAGATTCGGCAATTGGAGAAATCTTTGCCCCTCTCCGAATAATTCAAACATTTTCTGCCACTTCAGCAGGTAATCCCGAACGCGCGGTTGGATGAGAGGCTCGCACTCCTGCCATCCAGTTTCGTCCGCCGGCCCGTCAAGCGCGGCCTGGGTGATGCAGAGCAGCAGGCGCATCAGGGCAATGCGTTCGTGCGGCTTTGCCGCAAGGTCACGCAATTGGTGCGCGGAGGCGAACAGATTCTGAAGACTGAACAGTTCGCGATGCCCTTGGGCGCACAACGCGGGAATCCATGGATCAGTTGTCAAATTCATCGTCGTGGTTCCATTGAGGATTGGTTTTGCCGGGACATTCGGCGAAGATACCAACCTGGGGATTGTACGTCACGGAGGAAAAAACGTTGTCAATCGACAGCCGCCCGTCTTCGCGGACCAGAGCGACAGTGGTATCCGGCGACGTGTGCAGAGCAAGCCATCGGGGTTTCAGCGTTGCTGCCGGAATCATCCAGCGAGGCACTCGCACCAGCCACCGGTACAGGAATCGGGCTGAACCCTTGCGCCAATCCCGTTCGCTTATTTTCAAGCTCGAACCATCCAGAGCTCCAAGGAGCACGTCCCCGTCGGAGCCCTGTTCAATGGATCGAAGCAGCACGACAGGTGTGGTCGGAGCGCTTTTGCGCCGGGTGAGCACTGCATCCTCATCCTGAAGCATGGGCCGACCGAGAACCAACGTGGCTGCATTCGCATTGGCGGCAAGTTCCAGCTTCTCAGATTCCAAGTCGGCGTGAAGTTGCTGCCACGCTTCGGATTCGCTGGCACCCGCTGCGGAGTAAGTGGCTTCGAGCAGTGGGCGAATGTCGTTGGGCAGCGCCAGCTCTGTCTGTCCCCCCCAGACGGAGGCAGTTCGTAATAGCACATAGGGCGCATAGACCTGGGCACTGCGACCGAGGGTTTTCTTTAACTCCGTTGCGCAAAACGTCGCAGACAGCGCCGGCAGCCGAATCCAGAACTCCGGCGTGTCCGCGTGGCGGTGTTTGCGTTCGTGCCGCCAAAGACGGCCCACCCGTTGCAGCAACATGTCCGTGGGTGCGAGATCGGACACGATAAAGTCGAGGTCAATGTCCACGCTTTGCTCCACGATCTGGGTGGCGACAAGGACGCTGCCAGGACCTTCGGCGGGACGGTTTCGACCGAGGCGTTCGAGCCAGTCATCTTCCAATTCCGCCCGCCTCTGGAACGGAAACCGGCTGTGGAGGAGGCCGATACGCGCCGCGCCTTCGCGCACGGAGCCTGCGATTTTGCGAAATGCGTCTTGAGCCTCGATTACGGTGTTGCGAATCCAGAGGACGTGCTGGCCGGCTTCGGAGCGGGAGATTAATTCCGAAAGCGTTTCTTCTTCGGAAATAATTTCTGGGCGCAGGGTGATGGACTTATAAATCTTCCATTCCGGGACAGTGTGGCAGGCGGTTTCCCCTAGGGCACCGTTCGTGACAAGCGGATAAGCGGCAGGGGCAACGGTCTCCGTGACTCCGGCTGCCTCCAGTAATTCACGACGCCGAGCGGCTGTGAGAGTGGCGCTGAGAATGATCACGGAACAGCGAAGATTTATAAGTTCGTGGATTAATGCTGTGATCAAGGTGCCCGTATAAATATCGTAGGAATGCACTTCATCCAACACGACCACCTTGCCGGCGAGGGCGAAGCGGCGCACAAAGAAGTGCTTCACCGCCACAACCGCCTGCAGAGCTTGGTCAACCGTGCCGACGCCGTAAGGCGCGAGGAGAGCCTGCTTGGCCGAGGAAAACCAGGAGCGAGCTTCGCGCAATGTTCCAAGAATCTCTTCATTCTCTTCGGGCTTGCGGGCAGGATAGGCCGGGTTGAGCTGGAGATCGAAGTCGTCCTCCAACCATGCCTGGCTGTGGGCCAGCCGAAATTTTGCCGTGTGCGCAAGAGTGTTGCGGAGGAACCGACCGATGCGCTCGTGAATGCGATTGCTTGTCACCTGCGTGGGCAGGGCGAAATAGATACCATGCTGATGTCCAGAAACAATGAGGTGCTGCGCTGCGAACAGCGCAGCTTCGGTTTTGCCGCAACCCATTGGGCCTTCGACGATGATTATACCGGCTGTTTGCGAAGCTTCAGCGACGGCACACTGGATCGGGTTCGGTTGAAAAGACGCAGGCGAATCCTCGCCAAACGCAACGGAAAAAGCAGTCTGCCGAAGCTTTCCGCCCGGCCAGCCAATTTGTCTGAGGGCCTCGCACGCTCGCTCCCGCGCACCGCACAGCGTCATGCCTGTCTCCGGTGAAAACCACAATTCGTTTGAGCCGATCCAATCGGCAACGGTGATAAGCCCGGCCAGCAACCAAAGGTCCGAGTGGAATGGTTTGAGTCGGTCATCCGGCGGTCGGTCGGGCAACGATCCGAATTCTGCAAGAAGCTCTTTTGCCACGCTCATGCGCTGGCCATGAGTCCATTCGCTGAGACATTCCGGGCCATTAATCTTCGCGATACGTCCTTTTGGCTTCCCATGATGCGCTCCAACTGCAACCGCCCAGAGATGGGATTTCATGGGCGTCAAAAGGTGTTGTAGAAAAACCTGACTGACCAGCGCGTGATCAGAAACGGACAGGGAAGCCTCACCCATCGAAATCTCCGGCAGGTCTCGTTGATGACGCCACAAAGGACATTTGATCTGAAAACCAATCGTGATTTTCCCAATGTCGTGAAGTGCCGCGAGACTGATGGCTCCCGCAGGCAGCAAGCCGCGTACACCTGACGGAAGCGCGGCCAAAATCACCTCCGCTACGCAACCGACGTTTAGGCAATGGTCATAGACAGAGATGCCTGGTTGGCCATCCTTTGTCGTCTTTGCCCAAAATCGAAACCCGTTCCGATACATTGCAACGTGATTAAAACATGGAGCTCCGGTCAACAACAATCCAAAATCCAGATTTTTTTCGAAAGGGAACGAAATGTTTATCTTGGTGGGCAAAGACTATCTGCCTTATTGAAGATCGCAGAATCATTTCAAGCCTCCAACATCAGCCGCCCGCGCCCAATGACCTGACTGATCTCCTCAATCCCGCCGCTGACCAACTCCAGAACATTAAAATTGCTTTCCCCCTCATAATCAGGCACTTCAATCCAATGCCAAAAACAATAAAGACAAAACGGACACCAAACGCAGCGTTCATGAAACCTGTCACCCCGGACGCGAAGCTCTCCGAAGTCGTCGGTGCCAAACCGCTCCCGCGCACCGAGCTGACCAAAAAGCTCTGGGCCTACATCCGCAAAAATGGGCTGCAGGATAAAAAGGTGCGGACCCAAATCAATGCCGACGAGGCTTTAAAGGCCGTGTTCAATGGCAAAAAGAGCGTGAGCATGTTCGAGATGACGAAGCTGGTGTCCGGGCATGTGAAGAAATGACGGCAAGTTGGATTGGGGAGCTGGACCACCGGAGCCAGTCCCCGGGCGGGGACGAATCGGTTTCCGAACCACGTGATACCGCATTTGCCAGAAATCCTTGGTTGGCTGTGGTGCGGGTCTGAACTTGGCCTGACCCTGGCCAAGCGTTCCAAATCAGACGCCACCTCGAAGGACCGCCATTCCTTGGGCTTGATCTGGGTGGTCTTTCTGTTGGCTTTCACGTTGGGCCTCGTTGCCGCTCACAAACTTCCCGGGTGTATGCTCCCTGGCCGAAGCTGGATCTCGAACTTGGCTGCTGTCTGTTTGCCTTTGGCTTGGCCCTGCGCTGGTACTCAATTATTCATCTGGGACGCTTTTTCACCACCAATGTCGCCATCGCCAAGGATCATCATCTGATCGATTCCGGCCCATATCGCTTCATTCGTCATCCCAGTTACGCCGGCAGCCTGATGGCCGCCTTGGGCTTCACCTTGATTTTTGCGAACTGGGCCTCGCTCCTGGCCATCCTTGTGCCGGTTTGTGCCGTTACACTGTGGCGGATTCACATCGAAGAAGAGGCTCTGGTCGAAGCGTTGGGTGAACCATACTGCACCTATATGAAGCGGACCAAGCGTCTGATCCCGATGATTTATTGAGATGTCGGTCGACAGCGGCAGACCTGGGCCAAGGATGGCTTAATTTCGTACGGGGAAGGTACTTCTAGCCACTTTGATTGAACGATGGTACTAACTAACCGAAACGGCGGTAAAACGCGTCCTGGACGATTTTAGGCTGGTTCCCTGGGTTCAGCACGCTCGAGACCACCAAATTGGTGGCCGGGCATGTGAGGGAATAGCCGACAGGCGGCTGTGGCGGCCTTGGCCAATCCCCGGGCGGGGACTAATGGTTCCGTGATCTTGAAACCAGCCATTACGCCTCCGGGTTCTGACCAAAGGCCACATGAGAGTAACCAAGCCAATCACAACCATCATCCAAAACACGACTCAGACTGGTTTCCGGTCCAGTAGTGTTGCGTTGTCTTGAAGTTTTATTTTTTTTTAAAACGTCTTCCTTCTTTCGCCGTGACTGGCAGATTAAAGTGACGCCGGCTCCGATCACCAGGAAGGAAATCAGTCTGCATTCGTACAATGTGAGGTAATTGTAAAATACCCCAGCCTCAAGGAAATGTGGATGGTGTGCCATAAAAGTGTTTGAGCCACGAGCCCAATCTCCGCCTACGCCATCGGGATTATAAAATGCATCCCAGCCCAGCAGGCGTTCTTTCTCTGCGTAAAAAATCAGTGTGAGAACTATCAAAATGATGCCCACTTTTCGCATAATATTTCCTTCCGATTTGTTGTGGTTTATTAAATGTCTTTATGGGGAATGGACAAACTCGTGACCACAAGTCCGGCAACGGAGGCGCAATTGATTGTGCGTTACCGGAACCCGAAGCTTTTGCGAGCATTTCGGACAGTTCACGGTGAGGGTTTCTGGCTCAATTGTGCCACCGCTGTTTTGGGAGGTGTGTTGTTGTGCGGTCGGCTGAACATTCTTGCGAAGTAATTCGTGAAGCTTTTTGCCGATCCAACCGCCTCCCGCGACGAGGCCAATTCCTAAGGCTCCGATGTTGTTACCGTTATTATCGGGCATGCCTGCGAAAATGCAACCGCATACTATGAATCCCAAGACCGCTCCTCCGATAATGAAAAGCCAGCCACTCACACTTTTTCCGGCCGTCGGAATTGACCATAGTGGCAAACCCCGCCATTCGCCATATTCAGCGTTGGCGATGTCTTTGGAGATTGCGTTCCACCAAGTTTCAAACCCTGCCCAATCATGCGGATATTCCTGCGCTTGCTGGCGGGCTTGATGAACGTCGGCTTCGGACGTTTCACGAGTCTGTTGGCTAGCCGTATTCGTTCTGATCGCGTCGTAATGGCTCCGGGCAGACGGATTTGATAGAATCTGGAAAGCCTCATTGATCTGAAGCATCTGCTCATGGGTTCCTCCTCGGTCGGGATGACATTCCATGGCTCGCTTCCAATATGCCTTCTTGATCGTGTTGAGATCTGAATCCGGCTCGACTCCGAGGATTTGATAGTAGTCACACATCGTTGGGACCCCTGTCTATTGTAATTTTTACGGCGTTTTTATGACGCACCACGCCGTTTTCATAGATTCCGCCGTAATGCGTCGTAACCGTCAAGCCCAATCTGTGGCAGAAATTGCCCCATTGTGTCGCTCCCAATGGAGAAATTCATCAAGCAGTTCGGCCAGAACGTTCGCCGTCAACGCAGCGCCAGGGGATTATCCCAAGAAAAGCTGGCCGAGAAGGTGGACCTGAATATCCGGAACGTGCAGCGGATTGAGGCCGGGGAGATCAACATCCTCATCACAACAGCCCGCAGGATCAAAAATGCCCTGGGATGTCCATGGGATGATTTGATGGGAAAATGAGGCAGCACCAGGGGGATTTGGCATTGCGGCAATTCGTCGCAGCGGGAACCTCGTTAACCCGGGTTCAAAATCAGCATGGTCTTATGTGCTTTGAAGAAGTGACGGGCGTCGTCGAGTGCCCGTTTATCGGCGATGACACCATCTGGGAACCAAGACCACCCGGAGAAGGGCGGGGTGATGGCGGTGAAAGTGCCTCCCGCATTCCCCGGTGATCAGAACTGTTGCGGCAAGGCTAATAACGGCGATGGCAAGGACGATAACGGAATGCTTCAAGAAACCACAAACAGCTCCGTGCCGCGAAACTCAATCACATGCGATTTGATGGCGAGTTGGACAATGCCTTTAGCCTTGCGTTCGCCCCAAGTGTGGTAAACGCCCGCCACGAAATCACCGAAGGTCAAAGGCCTTCTCTTGGGCTGGACTTTCATTTGCGAGATTTGGTCAGCTTTCATGATATGATTATACATCGACTGCAATTGCATCTGTCTTTAATAACCCGGCCACGCCATATTTGTTTCGGATTTTTTTGCAGGAGGAGCTTTTATCCAAAAGCCCATCAATTCCAGGCATCCACCACCATGATCAGGTCCAAGGAAAAAACCCGGTTGGCGGCGCGTTCCGGACAATAACCCGAGACATAAACCCGTCCGCCAGGTTCATGCTGGAAGACAAGGGAAACTTTAAGGCTTCGGGTTGCACCGGGGGTTGATCCACCGCAGTAGATGAATTGGACCGGTTCCCCTGTCACCATCCCCTCAATGAACATTTTGGCCAGGTCGTCATTGCAGGCCAGGACAGGATTGCGGGGCCGGGCGATCCAATAAAATAATTTCTCGTTGGGAAACGGTTTGGGATCGAGGCCGGGTTTCAACAGGTGCCGGAGCAAGGAATTTCGTATATTTTTCATATACCCGGAGCATAGCCTTGGAGGTTGGACAAATACTGTCCACCTGCCTAAACAATCCGACCTTGCACCAGCTTCAACAGCTCCCGATCCAGCTTGTGACCGTGCCAATTCTCATATTCAACATCGGGCCGGCCGCTGTCGATAATACCGAATGATCCTGTGAGATTCCACATCGCCCAGCCCCAACCCGCCGCCGTCCACAAATCCACATAATCCCGCATCCAAGCCAGGACGACCGGGTGCGGCGTTTTGTCGTAAGCGCCAAATTCCCCCACCATCACGCCGACTCCTTGCATCTCCAGTCGTTTCCAAGGGGCGATTTGACGAGATTGAAGCGTCTCTTTGTTCCAAAGAACACCTCCCTCTTCCATCGGCCAAGTCGGGTCCGGCCATCGGTCCGACCCATCCACCCAACTGGCTTGGTAATGCGAGACATGCATGGGCGTATAACCACGTGTGGACGCCGCGATTCTCAACCCGACGAGTTCCGTCGGCGCGGTGTTGCCCCAGTCCCGTCCGTCACAGATTATCAAGCGGCCCGGATCCCGCTTGCGAATGGCATCGCACACGCTGCTGACCACGCGCCGGTAGGTCTGCGGTTCCAGTTTGGGTGGTTCATTGAACAAATCGAAACTGAGCTGGCGATTGGAAATCCCTTTGTAACGCTCCGCAAAATGCGCCCAGTGCAAACCGCAAACCCGCAACACTTCATCGTCCGACCAGAGCGATTTTTCCTCCGGCGGTTTGGCCACCGTGTACCCGGGGGCGCGATGGAAATTCAGGCAGACATGGATGCCATGACGAGTTCCCAAGTCCACCGCGCGATCAATCTCTTTGAGGGTCGACTCGCGAAACCTGGTCCAATCACCGTTCTCAATCCACATGCGGTAATCCATTGGAAGGCGGACAAAATTGAAGCCCAGTTCCGCCAGCCACTCGAAGTCACGCTGTTCAAATGGATCATTTCGACCATTGAACTTGTTCAAGAGATTGAACCCGCGCCACGGCGGCAGCTTTGAAGCCGAGGCTTCCGGTAATCCAGGTTTATCCGCGCCCGCCACCATCTCAGATGCCACCGTGCCCAAGCCCACCGCCGCCATGGTTTTGAGGAACTCTCGTCTGGGAGTATTCATGCCCCCATATAACTCCCGTAATGCCCGAGACGCAATTATGAGCGACGCAGGAACTGTGCCGACCGCCGACTTGAGTTTTTCACCGCGCTTCGATGCCCCGGACACCTGTTCCTCATTATACGCTTTCGTTGACGTGGGCTTCTCGCCGACAACGCCCGCAGACTAAACCCGCGCCCATTCTCATAAGGTTCAATGCGGGCCTCAATCTCAAGCACAGGATACCGCACCGTGGCCAGCCCGTATGTCCGGTATGTCTGGGCGAACAATTCCGTCTCGATGATTCCCGTCCAATCAGCCAGGGATAAAAATTTCATCGGTTCCCCTGTGATTTGATGATGAACCCTCTGTTCGACAACCAGGCCGCAGACAGAAACAGTTTTGCCGATAAACTCCCCCAAGCGGTTTACGGGGCAATATGTATCCCAGGCAATGTCATCGAACAGTTCAAGTGGGTGTCCGCTTACGGCAAAGCCAAACAGTTCTGTTTCAGCATGAAGCTGTTCCTTGCGTGTTGGTTCGATAACGGGAGGGTCTGGCAGTTTGGCTGGGTCTGTTGGCGGAATGAGCCAGCCCTGTTTCGGTTCGGATGATGAGCCAAACGTTCGCAACAGATATTGTGCCTGCCAAAACTGCCGTGTGCGTTTGTCCCCGAAAATGTCAAATGCTCCAGCCCTAATCATGGATTCCAACTCCTCACTGGAAGGGGTGACGCGATGGAAAAAGTCTGCCAGAGAAGCGAACGCGCCATGTGCCCGTGCCTCGATGATTGTATCCGAAGTTCGATCCGCCAAGCCTTTCATTTTGGTGATTGGAACGCGAATAAGATTTCTATGCGGCACAAAAGCCGGACCCGGTTCATTCACGGATGGAGGGAGGAGCTTTAATCCGAGCCGATGACATTCAAGGACGTAAACCAGGGGGTTGTAAAAACCTTTGCCATGGGTCAAGACTGCCGCCATGAATTCAGCGGGGAAGTATCGCTTCAGCCAGGCTGATTGATACGCCTCGACCCCGTAGGCTGTGCTGTGCGCTTTGCAGAAGGCGTAACCGGCAAACCCGGTTACCAGTTCCCACACTTCAGCCGTTTTCTCAGATGAATGGCCGCGAGCCAGGGAGGAGGAAAAGAAATCACCACGAATTTCCTCGATGACCGGACGCTTTTGTTTGTTGAGCGCCCGGCGGAGCAGATCGGCTCGGCCCGGTGGAAGGCCGGCAAACGCTTCGCAGATTTGCAGGATATGCTCTTCGTAAACCACAAGTCCGTATGTGCTGCGAAGGCTGGCTTCCAGTGACGGATGCGGATATTCGATGGGTTCCATCCGCTGATAGCGGCGGGTAAACGACAGCTTCTTCCCCTCATTAGCCGCTCCTGGCCTGATGACGCTGACAATAGCAATCAGCCCGTCAATTTCCCTGACGTTGCACATGCGGCTGAGACTCGTCATTGCCGGGCTTTCAATATGGTGAACCGCGCGCGCATTTCCACTGGCGATCATCTCCCACACGCTCTGGTCGCACCAAGGTTCAACGGCTTCGGCGTCTCCCAGCAGAAGTTTTCCACCTGCTTTCTCTCTCGCTACACATCGTTCCAAATCCACTTCAATGCCGCGCCCGGCCAGCATGGATTTAACATCCCGCATCGCAGCCAGTCCTCCTTGAGCCAGGATATCCATTTTGACGAGACCAATGGCTTCAACCGAGTCCATGTCGAAATGCGTTGTGGCACAGCCCTTGTTTGCGATGAAGGTGGAGGTCAATTCGTGCATCGGTTCAATCGTAGTCAGCCCGCAGGCGGCGTCCAACACCTGGTCCCGTTCGTCCCCCTCCGCCGGCTGCAATTGCGCCGACTCGCAAATGCCGTTCAAAACCTGGCCCAGTTGTTCCTTGCCCGG
>JBEKDI010000123.1:0-14857 GCA_050014435.1 Verrucomicrobiota bacterium
CCGGCATTGGCCAGGGCCAAAGCCAGCGCGGCCAAGGCCAAATGCTCGTCCAACCTGAAACAACTGGGGACAGCGATCACACTTTTCGCCGGCGACAACACGGAGACCTTCCCGCCCGGCGCGGATGACTCCACCCAAACAGGCGCCCCGCAAATGTCATGGGACACTTACATTAACTTCTACATTTCCGGCGGTCACCTTACTTACGCCCAATTGCATATCATCGAGGATAACAATGGATGGCCCAGGCCGATGAGCCCTCCTATTTTACTGTGTCCTGCTGACACTGGACCGGACACCTTTTGGCTGGAATCGCAAGACCAAGACACCCCTCCAAACCCAGTCGGGCGGAGAACGTATGGCATGAACGCACCCGGCATGGAAAACGGAGCGGGGCAAACAGCAGTGACGGGAGGCAACTATGAATTACCGCCGGTCCACCAGGGCATTGGAGTTTACTGGGACAACGACCCGAATAATCCCTGGAGCGCGCCGGGCTACAAGACGTCGGTGGTGCAGAAACCGGCCAACACGATCGTGCTGGTTGAAATGGCCGATGGACGGAATGCCGCGGCCAATGTCTGGCCGGCCACCTGTCTCGGGCCCTATAACAGTGTTGCTGGCGGCGGAGATCAGGTCCAAATCGATCCGAACGATAGCAATAATCAAGGGGCGGCGCTTTATGCCAATCACGGCGGAACGTTTAATTATCTTTTTCATGACAACCATGTGTCGCCTTACTCGATCCCGCAATCATGCGCCCCTGGAAACACGAACATCGGTGGCCCATGGAGTGTCGGCGCCTACGGTTCATTCGCTGCCACGTCCGGCTCTGGACCGCTGGGCTATTGGATGCTGGTGAACCAGTTCGGGAACCACTAATTCCTGGGGTGAATTGCGAGTTGGGTGTCAATCCAGATGGATGATGCCCCGTTGCAGGGCGGTGGTAGTGGCTTGGGTGCGGTCGTTGACGCCCAGTTTATTGAGGATGTGCCCGACGTGAAGTTTGACCGTGACCTCGGCGATGGAGAGGTCGGAGGCAATCTCCTTGTTGCTGCGGCCTTTGACGATGAGTTGCAGAACTTCTTTTTCGCGCGCGGTCAAGTCCGGATGAGTCATGCGCTCGGCCAGGCGGGCGCCCACGGCCGGGGAAATGCAGCGTCCGCCGCCGTGAACGGACCGGATGGTGTCAATCAATTCCTTGCGCTCCACTGTCTTAAGCAGGTAGGCGCGCGCTCCGGCCTGGAGGGACCGGTAAATGTCCTCTTCCCCGTCATGGGTGGAAAGCATGATGATGGAAGCTGCCGGGAATTCCGCGCAGATGGCCTTGGTGGCCTCCACGCCGCTGATGCCGGGGAGCTTCAAGTCCATCAGGACGATGTCCGGCTGATGCTGGCGGAAGGCGGCAACGGCCTGCTCGCCGGTGGAGGCCTCGGCTTCCACCGTCATGTCCGCCTCGACGTTGACGGAACCGGTCAGGCCCATGCGAACGACAAAGTGATCGTCCACCACCATGACGCGGATTTTGCTTTTGGCATTGGGTGTCATCGACATTGGCGCGGTCATGCCGCTGAAACTTTTTCTCTTTGATTATCATGGGGCGCGCCCCCGGCGGCGGGGCCGGGCGGCCGGTCCGTGACGGCCGCCACAATTTCAGTGCCCTGGCCGGGCGCGCTGATCATGGACAATGTGCCGCCGATTTTCCCGGCCCGCTCGCTCATGTCCAGCAAGCCGAAGTGTCCTCCATCAACGCCGGCGTGGCAAGCCGTGTCGAAGCCCGCTCCATCATCGCAGATGCGCAGGAGGACTTGGGACGGCTCATAAATGAGCTTGAGGACGATTTGTGAGGCGCTGGCGTGCTTGAGGGCGTTGGCGAGGGCTTCCTGGGCGATGCGGAGCAGGTTGTTCTCCACCGTGGCGGGCAGTTTGCGGGGCTGGCCGGAGGTCTGGACGTCAATTCGGACATGGGCGCCGGCGGCGGTGAATTTGGCCACTTCGGAAAGGGCGTTGAGGAGGTTGCTGTTTTCAAGGAGGTGGGAACGCAAATCCCAGACGGAGCGGCGGGCCTCGGAGAGGCTGCGCCGGCTCATGGTGCGGGCCAGTTCGAGCAACTGCCGGGCGACTGCCGGGGCTTCGGTAAATTGCGCGGCAACAGTGTCCAGTTGAATGGTGATGGCGGCCAATTCCTGTTCGAGGGTGTCGTGAAATTCGCGGGCAATGCGCGTGCGCTCTTCCAGCACGGCTTCATGTTGTATTTTCCGCTGGATAATATGTGTTTGCTGCCTGACGCGGCGGTCCAGCACGAAGACCCAGGCAAATCCGGCCAGGAGCGCCACCGTCAGCATCCCCAGCACCCAGCACAGGCGCGACAAAGTCCACCAGGAAGGATACTGCAGCACGACGACATCGCCGGCGGAGCGGAGCAAGAGTTGGAAAGCCTCGGGATGGCTGGGGAGGGAAGGATTCCAGTTGGCCACCGGCTGGGCCAAGCAGACGCCGGTCAGTTCCAATTCGCTGCCGTTTTCCAACTGGGTGATGCGGCTGTCCGTTTTGAGAGTGTCCAAGTGCGCGCTCAAGATCATGTTTTCCGACTCCAAAACGAGCACTTCTTCGTCGTACCGGTCCACGCGATTGAGCAGTCGCCCTTGCAGCCGTACCAGGACCAGGTCGTAATGCTCAGTGAGCAATTGATTAATCTCGACCTCGACTGGCTCGGGTGGGTTCTGGCGCCCGACGATCTGGTAAACGGCATCCTCCAGCACCGGCGCGTATTGGCCGAGCATGGGAAAGCCAATGACCTCGACAATGTCGCCGGGGACGACCGGGGTGCCTTGCTGGCTTTTGACGTAAAGGGTGGCGCCTTTGTCCTGAAGAAAAAGGGACTCGCCTTTCTGTTCGGTGACCACTCCACGCACGGCGACCCTGCGGCCATAGTAGCCAGCCGAATTGAAGCGCAGCAAGGAAGCCATCGGCACCTCGACCGGATTGCCGGGCGCTGGCAGTGCGACAACAATATCGGCGGAACCGCTAACGCTCAGATAGGGGGCACGCATCTGGCGTTTGAGGTTGAAGCGGGTGCGGCAGACCCCCCGGACACGCACGGTGGCGCAAACCAGTCGCTGGGCATTGGTCACGTCCAGACCCGAGACGAGCGCGCTCAGCCGCTCCCCATCGACCAGTAAATCCATCCGCGCCCGATTCATGGTGGACTCAATGACGGAACGAACGACGCCGCGCACTTCCACCCACTGGCTGTCCTCCCTGCCTCCGGCCAATTGTTCGTACGAGACGCGGTGCGGCTCGGGCAACGGTTTGAGACCCAGCCTCCGGATTTGCCGCGCCCTGACATATGGAACGAAGTCGCCCCCGACGGTGGTTCCGTCCACCTCCACCTCCTCGCCAACGGGCAGATCGCCAGGCGTAGTCAACCCAATATACAAGCCGGCGGTTGGATCCTGGATGAACATGGCCCGGTCGGCGTTCCAATCGGAAAACGTGACCACTCCGCGCAGATGGGCTGGGAAAGATTTGTCAGCTTGCCCGGGGGTCATTGTCCGCACTTGACCCAAAGTCGCGACGGGGGAAGCATCGTCCGCCCCGGCCTCAGCATTCCGCGTTCCAACTATCGCCAAAATGCAGGCCAGCAGGCAAACGGTGCCGAATGACCCTAGATTTGGGGTGGGGCGCATCAACTTCACCTTCTGAACATGCCCGATTCCTTGATAAACAGCAAAGAAATCGTTAAGTTTCATGCAAATCCGTCAGAACAAGTAATTTATAACCATCCCAAAAAGGTCGATTCCAGTCAAGAGCGCACTCTGATTAGTTAAAACCTATACTTAAGTAGTGATTATAAATACCTCTTTTGCCTGCGTGACAAAATGTCCGATTTTTGCGATAAATGATCAACAGCATATGAAAAATCACTTTCATCAGGCGGCAAGGCGTCGGAACCTGCCGTCCAAGGCTAACCAGCGATGCTCATCACCTCAATGATAACAACCACAAATACAACATTATGAAAAAACAGAAATTCATCACGACAGGAATTCTGGCAGCCGGCGCTTTGCTGCTGGCAGGGTCGGTTCAGTTGCAGGCTCAAACACAAAATTATATTTTCAACACCACCACAGGGACGCAGGGTGGGCAACCCACGCAAGGGGTGCCCAACGCCTCGACCAACGAGTGCGATGACGTTACTCTGTGCATCGGCTGGGATGGCACTGTGCCGACATGGGATGGCACTCATGGCGACCCGACTGGTTCGATCTATTTTGACGGCAACCTGACGGGCGGCAATGAGTATGGCCACCCGATTTATGAAGGGTTGATGATTGGAGACCAGTATGGAGAAGACAACTACTACTGGCCCAACAACGGCACGCCGATCAACGGCACTCTGTATAAGGCCCTCCAGTTCGACATTCTGTATGACACGACCTCCACCCTGACGATTGATCAATTCAATACGACAACCAATTGGACGTATCCGACCGAGTTGGCCAACAGTTGGGAGGGTCAGAATTACATTCAGTCACAAGGGTGCTACCCCGCCATCCAGGTGGGATATACTCCCGGCAACGGCAGCTATTCGCAGATCGGGACTCTTACCATCCCGGACGCTGCCGCCTCCGGTTGGCAGCGGATGACGCTGAGCTATCCGCCCAGCACCGCCAACATCAACCCCTGTTTAGGCGTTTGGTTCGATAAATGGTATAATAGCCAATGGGCCATTGCGGCGAATTGCAGCGCCAAGTGGTGGATTGCCAACGTCACACTGGTTGGCTCTGCCCCGCCTCCTAATCCTACATTGACGAGCGTCACCCCGGCTGTCCCGGGATTGGCTATCTTCAACGCTACGGAGGGTAATTCCTTCTATGATCGCAACGAGGTCGCTTCTACGCTCAACAGCGGATTGTCCTGGATCGGAAATGCCGGAGCCAGCTACTCGTTTAACCTTGCCGGTTATCCGACGACCACGGCTGCATATCATGGCGAATCCTACATGTTCCTGGTGCCCAACCCCAGCGCAACCCAGCCCGAGAATGCCCCAGACTGGGGTGAACAAAACATCTTGATCCTGGAAGTGCAGTCAACCTCTGCCGGCACGGCTGCGAATTCCAGCGGACAGGCGATGATCACGTATAAGGTCGGGCTTTCCAATGCGGAACCCAGCACCAATGTCGTGTGGATGGGCACGACAAATACCTCAGTCAAGAGCGCCAAGCTTCTTGGAAATTACACCCTGACATTCACCGGGAATGACGCCGGAACACTGCAAGTGCCCGATGGCACCATCGGCACCTTTACAGTTCCCGCCGGCACATTTGACACGGCCTTTGCGGAAGGCGCCGGCGCTAATCCGTTCTCGATTGTGTTGGGCGGGCAAGCCAACAACGCGGACGCCATCAACCAACCGGTGACTTACGGCAGCATCACCATTTCAGGTGTGCCCAGTGGCGTCGCCGCCAGCGCGGTCTTTAACGCCAACACAGGGACGAGCACAAATATTCCCGCCAATTGGGTAGCCACCGCTTCGGCTGATCCCAGCACAGTGTTCTGCGTGCCCACCGACGCAGCCTACTGGGTTGACTGGACGAGTCCGGCCGTCGGCTTTGGTCTGCAAGACACGTCGGCAATCAGTTCCCCGACGGCATGGTATCCTGTGTCGAGCTTCGGTCCGTTATCATTGTTCGGCGCTTACGGCCAGTTGGTTCTGACCGGCGACCTGCAAAGCCCGTCAAGCACCCAGCAGTACTTCGCACTGCTGCAACGTGATTACACAGCGCTCGAAGTGGCGCTGCCGGGCCAAAGCGTATCGATAACCAAGCAGGGTTTGGTTACAATTACAGGAACGCCCACCGCGCTTAACGGTTCTCCCTGGGTTGAGGGGAACGTTTCCACCAGCGTGACCTTGACCGAAAGCGGGTCGCCAGTTGCCACGAATCCTGGAGACACTTATGTCTTCGCGGTTGACGCCGGTGGTTACCTGGTTACCAGCGCGGTTGACACGGTCGTGCTCTCCTGTCTTACGGACGGCGGTGCTGCCGGCGACTTCGTCGGTCCCACGGCTAATGTGAAATTGAGCTCGGGAATAGCGATATTCACCGCTGCCAATAGCTACAGTTGGGGAAATGACGGCGCAGCGACGCCCGATACCACAACGCCGGAGAACGTCCAGGTGACAGACTATAACAATAGCAATATACCTGCAGGCGTCAGCGCCAACATTACGCTGACTGGCGCTGTTCCTAATTGATGTTGTAGCATCTTAACACGGCGGGCACCGGCTTTCCGGCGCCCGCCTTTTAGTTTCCACGGCGGGCAACGGTTCATTACCGGCGCCCGCCTTCTCATTGTGGCAGACTCAGGGTGGTTGATGCGCGCAAATTACCCTGCTGGCGGCGGCATGTCCGTCGGTTTCCCAGTCCACTACGGTTGGAGTGTATGCGCAGGGATGGGAAGGGACCGGCTGGCATGATAGAGCCTCAAGTCAAACTGAAGTGATGCAGCCAGTTGCGTGTTGGATTGCGCCAGGGCCAGTTGCAAAGCGCGCTGTGCCGTCTCCATCGCTTGGGGAAACTGGCCGGCTTGCGCGAAGGCGGCGGCCAGGGTGTGGAGAATCAACGGATTGTGGCCGCCGGCGAGGGCATTGGCGCGGAGAGCCAGTTGCACGGCCTTGGTGCCGTCGCGCAAGGACGGGTCCGGACCGGCAGCGAGGAGCCAGGAAAGAGTGTTCAGGACGCCTGGATTGGCCGGTTCAAGTTGCAAAGCCCGCTGCAAATGAGCAATCGCCTCGTCAAATTTTCCCTTTTGCAAAAAAGCGCTGGCAAGGTTGTTCTCGGCCTGGCCGTAGGCAGGGCTGAGTTGCAGGGCTTTTTGGAAATGAAGAATGGCTTCGTCCACTTTGCCCTCTTGCAGGAGAGCGGCGCCGATGTTGTTATGGGCTTGCGCGTAGTCGGGCCTGAATTGCAGAGCGCTTTGGAAATGGGCGATGGCCTCATCGAGTTGGCCGCTCTGCAGGAAAAGGCTGCCGAGCTTGAAATGGGCGACGTAATTGTCCGTAGTGCAAGACGCGGCATGGGTCCAGAGGGTCTGGCTGTCTTTCCAATACGCGGTCTGTTTCCAGGCGCAGGCACCCAATGCCGCGAGCACAGCGGCCATCAAACTCCCAAGCGCCGCCCGGCTGGTCCGCCGTTGGGCACACCACTCCGCCGCCAGCCAGGTCAAAGCGGTATAAAGGCCAATCTGCGGCAGGTAGGTGTATCGATCGGCATGAGATTGCAAGGCGACTTGGACGATTCCCACCACTGGCAGCAGCATCACCAGGAACCAGAGCCAGCCCGTGAGCAGCCAGGGTTGGTTGCGCCTTTGCTTCCACGCAGCCCATGAAAGACCGGCCAGCAGCAGCCCGGCCAGCGCCATTTCCCATGCCGGCCAATGAGCGGGTGGATAGGGGTAAAAGGCCGCCAGCCCCGACGGCCAGACCATTTGGCCGAGATAAATCATGTACGCCATCAAGGCATTGCCCAGGCGCCACGGCAGCGAGAACGAACCGGACGCCTGAATCTCCCTGCTTTGCGCCAGGAGGGTTGCGACGGAGGAGGCGGCGCTGAGCGCCAGCAAAGGCAGTTTCTCCATCACCAACCCCGACAACTTGCGGGAGTCCCCGCGGCGCAAGGGCCAGTAATCCAGCAACAGCAACACCAAGGGCAGCGTCACCAGCATCGGCTTGCACATCAGGCCCAAGGCAAACAGAAGCGAAACCAGCGCGTATCGAGCCGGCCCCGGCCGGCGCGCAAAGCGGACATAAGCCGCGATTGTCAACATGAAGAACAATCCGCTGAGCACGTCCTTGCGCTCGGCCACCCAAGCCACCGATTCCACCCGCAGGGGATGAATGGCGAAGACCGCCGCCACAAACGCGCTGCGCCACAGCGCGCCGGTCATCTGGCGCAGGACCAGGAAAAGCGCGATGACCGTCGCGGTGTGAAGCAAGACATTGGTCAGATGATGTCCGCCCGGATGCAATCCGTATAACTGGCAGTCCAGCATGTGGGAAAGCCAGGTCAGGGGGTGCCAATTGGCGGCGTGAGTGCTGGTGAAGGCCCAAGCCAGCCCGCGCAGGGTCAGACCATGGAAAACCATGGCATTGTCAAATACATAAGTCCCGTCATCGTAGTCAACAAACCCATGAGTCAGTGTCCGGCCGAAAACGGCGAAGGTGATGGCGGCCAGCGCCAGACAAATCACCGCCTTGCGCCGGCATGATTGCGGGCGCCCAGCCTCGAGGCGCGCGTTGGGCGAAGATTCCTGGCCGAGCATTGGATTTCCCGATTAATGGGGCTGTTCAGGCCTTGGCGCGTCAGCGCCAGCCGGTTTCTCAAGGCGGCGATGGGCTCGCGCTCATCGACCGACCGGCATGGGAACGTTCGGCGCCCGGTCGGGCTGGAAGATGGGCACCTCGATGAGCGGGTTCCGTGCAATACTTGATTTGACGCTCAACTGTGCCGACTGGCCCGGGGCCATCTTGAACCCGGGCGGGAAAACCGCGATAAGCTTGAAAAGGCGTCCCGGTGTGATCTCCTTGAGTTCGACGCTGACCCTTGGGTCAGAAGATTCCGGGTTGGACAAAGCAATGATTTTGCTCCCATTGGCTTGAATGGTGGTAACATTTGTCGTCCCGTCATCTAATTGCGGCGGCAGATTGATTTGGGTGGGAATCACGCTTATGCCCGGCATGATCATGGCAACGGCCGTGACATGCAGCACCGGCATATTGGTCAATGAAGTCGGGATGGAAATGGTTGACATCAAGCTTCCAGGCCCGAAAGGCGGCACGACGTCAACGACCAGCTCATACTTCCAGCCTGGTTTTAGTTTTCTCAGCCTGGTCTTAAACGAGTCGCTGGTGCTGGTCGGCTTGGACAGGGTAACCGGCTGATCGGATTGATTCGTGATCTGAACAGTGGTGGTCAAATTTGAAAGCTCATCGGCAACAATCATCATTTGGGCGAACTGCGGTGTCAGTTTGAGCGCGCTCCAAACCGTGCCTTGGAGGAGAAGGTTTTGGCTGGGCGCGAGTTTGTCGTTGGACATCACGCCGATGGATTTGGACACGTCATCCTGAAAGCCGGTGCTGTCGAATTGGACGGGAATCTTCCCCGTTTTGCCCGGCTCGATGGCATGATCCCAGGCTTCCGCCGTTATGCAACGGCATCCCGGCAGCACCTTGGAAATCACGAGGGTTTGATCTCCTGCGTTGCTCACAATGAAAGTGTAGTGAACCGGCGTGCCGGCGTCGACCCGGCCAAAATGAAATTCGTTGGTGGCGAAAATGAGCCTCGGCCCCAAAAGCCCCGTGCCGGCAGGCGACGCAGTCTGGCCGGACAAAAGCAGAGGTGTCGCCATTAGAGCCGCGCAGAGCAGAACAGCATTAATCGGTGGGAATTTCATGTTTTTCAATCGGTTGTAACTTTCTTCCAAAGAAGCGGATAAAGCGGCGAAAATCAAGCAAGATAATGCCCGCTGCAAACCCGCGCTGGCGTCACCGGCGCAAAAGCGAAGGATGTCCACAAATCATAGTCAGTGTGTTCCTCCGGAGCCATTCCTGGCGCGCAAGAATTGAACAGCTTGCAGGGCGGGCACGTTGGTGGGACATCGTTGCAGAACCTCTTCAAACTGGGCGAGGGCCTCGGCGTCGCGCCCCGAGTTCATCAGGGCGGCACCGAGGTTGATTCTGGCCTCGAGTAAATCCGGCTTGAGTCGCAGAGCCTCATTGAATTGTTCTGCGGCGGCGGCGGGCTTGCCCTGCACGCCCAGAACCGAGCCATAAAAATAATGCGCCTCGGCCAGTCCCGGCTGCAAACGCGCGGCCTCACTGAATTGTTCGCCCGCCTCCGCGTAACGCTTCAGGGCCACAAGGTTCTGGCCCGCAGCGATGCGCAGTCTGACGTTCGATGGTTTCGTCTGGATGGCGCTGCTGTAGTTCGTCGCCGCCGCCTCGAGCCACCCGCGCCTCTCGCAAAAGTGCGCCAGCACTTCCGATTCCCAAGGATACAGATGGCCGGCCAGTGCTTTGTGATAACAATCCTCTGCTTCGGCGCGTCGGCCCATCGCTTCGTAAGTCTCGCCGAGTCCGATCCAGGCAAAGCTGAACCGCGGCTGGAGTCTCACCGCGCGCCGATAATCAACGATGGCTTCTGCACGCCGACCCAGCGCCGACATTGTCTGGGCGAGATTTGCGAGCGAGTCCACATCTTGTGGATCCAGCGCCAGCGAGCGCTCAAGGGCATCCACCGCGGCCTCCCGCTGGCCGAGGCGCACGAGAATCTCGCCCAATTTCTGCCATTCTCCCCCGCTGCTGGGACGCAATTCCAGCGAGCGCCGCTCAGTCGCCGCGGCCCCGGCAAAATCGCCCGCCGCCTCTTGCAAGGATGCCAACTGGTTGAGCAGTTCGGGTTCATCCGGCGCCTCCGCCAACGCTTTTTCGCAAACTTGCCGCGCTTCGCGGATTCCCTGCGGCGAGGTGGCCGGTCTCATTGAATTGAGCAACTCCTGCAACTGTTGCTTTTGCGCGTCATTGTTGAGTTGCGCGGTGAAGGGCGGTTCCTGCAGGCGGTCAAGGATGCTCGCCTCTGCGTCCAGCCGCGCCCAATCGCTCCAACCCAACCGTCGCGCGCAATCCCCGGCCGTGGGCCACGGCTGCCTTGGATCGGCGCTCCCGCCTGCTTGCTCCGGCAACAGCTTCTCCAACTGTTCCGCAATCGTTCGCGCCAGGAGGTAGTTGCCTGCGAAGTTGGGGTGAACGTGCTCGTAAAACAGGTTCCCGCCTGGCAACCCATCCGGACTTTCCCTGGCGAACGCGCTCTCCGCATCCGCCAGGAGAATGCGCTCTGACTGGCGATTGGCGGCGGTCTGCCTCGTCAGGTCGTTAAGGCGGCGGTCGCAACGAAAACGCAGGGTATCCAGTTCCCGCGCCTGCTGAAAGTTTTGCGATGCCTCGGCGGTTCTGCCCAGCGCCAGGGCGCACTCGGCCTGGCGAAAACGCAGGTCCGCGAAAGTGTCGTCAATCTGCGCCGCTTCGCGAAAATACCCCGCCGCTTCCTCATGGTTTGTGGCCTGTTGGGCGGCAATGCCAAGTTGATAGAACTTTTCCCACGTGGCCTTGAGGCGCTCGGATAAATCCGGCCGATGCTCCGAGCCAAACGGCGCGCAATCTTTCAAATTGACGGCGACTGTGCTGACCACAATGCCCACGCCGGCCTTCCGCCCAGTTTGAATGATATCGGCAAGGTTTCGCTTGAAATTACGATACACCGCTTCCATGCGCGGGTCGTCCGCCCGCACTTGCTCGTGGAGGAACATCTTCATGCCGCCCCAAGCGTCCCTCTGCGACGGCTTTTTTTGCGTCCATTGAAGAACGGCATCGAAGAATTGCCCGAGGCGCGTCGCCTTCAAGGCAATGGCGCCCCGAATGAAGGGCAGGGGCGGCGTCTGGCTGCCGAAAACCGTGCCGGCGCCAAACGGACCCACCACTTCGTTGTTGCCCATGTAAATGACCCAGAAGTCACCGTCGGCGGCGGCGCAGTCGCGCGCAATCGGCAGGATGACGTGGGAGTTGATGGCGGTGACGGCGGCATTCTCCACCTCGAAACGCGTGCCGGGATGACGCAGGCTCAACATCGCCAGCAACATTCGCGGCAGGCCAAAATATGGTTTCGGCTCGCCTTTGGCCGCTGATTCGCCCAGGACAAAAATCCGGATCGTCCCGGGCGGCTTGGGTTGTTCGATGCAAAGCGGATATGGCAATCGGGCCAGTTGCGGCCCCAAAAAGCGCCAGCAGAATTTATTGTTTTGAATGAAAGTCTTTTGCCCGTTGCGGGAAGACGGCAGCAAAAACTCCGTTGGATAGCCGACGCCAGCCAGCCTCAGTCCCAGTTCGCAGAGCGCCAAAAAAACGACGGGCGCGGCGATGAAAGCCAGAAGCCGAAAGAACCAGGCCTTCCAACCAGCGATGCAGGATGTTGGCCCGGGCGGCGCATTATCCCGGCGGGCGGGTTTGTCTGGTCTGTTCCTGTGGTTGTTTTTGGGCATGAGTTTCGTGTCAGCCAAGCGTGACTGGAGAGAAGTTCATGTAATTAAAGCAGAATTATACCGTAAATACCTTGCCTCGCGCAAGAATCATTTTACAGGACTTGACATTCCTATTGCAATTTTGCGCGCCAAATCGTATGATGGCGGAAATCATGTGGTCCCTATTCAAGGAATTCCTGGGTTTTTGCAGGCAGGAGAAAAAGTGGTGGCTGATCCCGCTGATTGTCCTGTTGCTCGTGCTTGGCGCAATTCTCATCTTTACAGCCAGTTCGGGCATCGCCTGGGCTCTCTATCCCTTCATGTGAACAATGTCCCCGCCGCGCCATGTCCTGGGAATCTCCGCTTATTACCATGACGCCGCCGCGGCGTTGCTGCGCGACGGGCAGATCATCGCCGCCGCGCAGGAGGAACGGTTTTCACGCATCAAGAACGACCCGGAGTTTCCGCGTCAAGCCATCCAGTTTTGCCTGCGCCACGGCGGGTTGAGCGCGGAGGAACTGGATTGCGTCGCTTTTTACGACAAGCCCGTGTTGAAATTCACGCGCTTGCTTGAATCCTACCTGGCCGTGGCGCCGGGGGGATGGCGGACTTTTCCGGAGGTCATTTCCAACTGGCTGGGCGGAAAATTAGACCTGCGCAAAACCATCCGCGAGGAATTGCCCGGCTTGCGCGCGGACTGTCCGATCCTCTTCACGGCGCATCATGAAGCCCACGCCGCCAGCGCGTTTTATCCCTCGCCGTTCGCTTCGGCCGCCATCCTGACCATCGACGCCGTGGGAGAATGGGCGACGACGACCATCGGCCGCGGGCAAGGAGACAGCATTGAGCTGCTCCGGGAACTGCGCTTTCCGCATTCGCTGGGCATGCTTTACTCGGCGTTCACGGATTACTGTGGTTTTCGCATCAATTCAGGCGAGTACAAACTCATGGGCCTGGCCCCTTATGGGGAACCGATTTACAAGGACGCCATCCTCCGGGAATTGCTGGACTTGAAAGCCGACGGCTCCTTCTGGATGAATTTGGATTACTTCAATTTTCTGCGCGGCACAACCATGACCAACCGGGGTTTTCACCAGCTCTTCGGCGGGCCGGCCCGCCGCCCGGATGAATCCATCGAGCAGCGCCACATGGACGTCGCGCGCTCGATTCAGGCTGTGACGGAGGAAGTTGTGCTGCGCCTGGCCCGTCAAGCGCGGGATTTGACGGGCGAAAGGCACCTCTGCCTCGCGGGAGGCGTGGCGCTCAATTGCGTGGCCAACGGCCTCCTTCTGCGCGAGCGGGTGTTCGACGGCATTTGGATCCAGCCGGCTGCCAGCGATGCCGGGGGGGCGCTGGGAGCCGCCTTCGCCGCCTGGCACGCGCAACAAAACGAAACCGGCCCCGTTCCCGCCAAGGCCGACGCGATGCGCGGCGCGCTCCTCGGCCCCGAGTACTCGGATGAGGAAATTGAGGCCACCCTGCGCGGCCACGGGGCCAAATTCAAACGGTTTGCCACAACCGATTTGCTCGATGCCACGGTTGATCTTTTGCGGGCCGAAAAGGTGATCGGCTGGTTCCAGGGGCGGATGGAGTTCGGGCCGCGCGCCCTGGGCAATCGTTCAATTCTGGGCGACGCCCGGTCGCCGCGGATGCAATCCGTCATGAACCTGAAGGTGAAATTTCGCGAATCTTTCCGGCCTTTCGCGCCCATCGTGCGCCTTGAACGGGTGGGCGAATACTTCGACTTGACTGAAGCATCGCCCTACATGCTGCTGGTGGCGCCGGTCCTGGCAAAACTGCGCCGGCCCGTCTCGGCGGGGATGAAGGGGATGGAATTGCTGAAGCAGGCGCGGTCCACGCTGCCGGCTGTGACGCATGTGGATTACTCGGCGCGAATCCAAACGGTGGAGGCCCGGGACAATCCGCTGCTTTACGAGCTGCTGTTGCGCTTTGAGCGCGCCACCCAATGCGGCGTTCTTGTCAATACCTCCTTCAACGTGAGGGGGGAGCCGATCGTTTGCTCACCGGAGGATGCCTACCGGTGTTTTGTCCACACGGAGATGGATTACCTAGTGCTGGGGAATTTCATGTTGGATCGCGCCGAACAGCCGGCGCGCCCGGCCGAACGGCGCGTGGCGCCGCAAAAGGACTGAAGATGAAGTTGAAACTTAAAGAGGAGGCGAAGGAATGGCGCAAGGCGGCATGGATGAGCGCGCTGGGCCTGGCGGTTCTCAGCAGCCTTTTGCGCTGGCGGCGTGTCCTGCCCGTGGCGGCGTGGGTCGTGGCGCTGTGTGCGCTGGCTGCGCTGGCCGTGGCCGCTCTGTTGCGACCGCGATGGTTCCGGCGTTATTATCGTTTTTCCGCAAAGGTGGGATTTGGACTGAGTCAGATCCTGGGGCGCGTCATACTGGCGTCGATTTTCTTCATCATCATCACACCGCTGGGGCTGGCCATGCGGGCGCTGGGGAAGGATCCTTTGCGCCTGCGCCGCCCGGCGGGCGCTGAGAGCTATTGGTCGGAAGCCAAGCGGAAATCCTCGTTGGATCGGCTGTTTTAGCCCGGATCAGTTGAGTCTGCTGTTCTGCGGCACTTCTTCGAGTCCGCCGCGTTTGGGAGGCAATGTGACCTGCGGCACAACCGTGGCTGAAACCAGGGCCGCATTGTTGGATCCGCCATTGGAGGGCGGGTGGCGCATGGTGACAGTCTGCGAGGGAGTGTCCAGCGGCAGTTCCAGTATGAAGGCGGCCCCTTTGCCGCAACCTTCGCTCTGCGCCGTCAGGGT
>JBEKDI010000124.1:0-14235 GCA_050014435.1 Verrucomicrobiota bacterium
GGCCACCAACGCGGCCAGCTGGCAATTGCAATGCGGCGACGTCATCGGCGTGATCGTGGCTGAAATCGCCGGGGATTATAACCCGGTGCAATTAACGATGCTGGAGGTTCCCTATCCTTGCGCTGCTTGCATTTCCACGAATATCGGAGGACTGAGCGCGGGCGGCCCTTGCGGGCAGGCGTCGATCACCCAAAGGAGCGAGATCACGACCAATTGTTGTGTGGTGACGCAAGTTTTCAGCATTGTGGCGACCGACGAATGCGGCAACAGCGCCACAGCGCATGTGACCAACACCTGGACGGTGAGCACGACCCCGCCGGTGATCAGCGGAGTGCCGGCTGGAACGAATTACGGCTGTAACCCGGCCAGTGTGCCTACGAGCATCTCCGGGCTGAGGGCAAGCAACGCTTGCGGGACTGCGGCGATTGCCCAGACCAACTCAGTAACGACCAATGGTTGTTTGGTGACGCAGCTCTTTACGATTGTGGCGACTGACGGCTGCGGGAACACCTCGACGGCGTATGTGACGAACACGTGGACGGCGAACACGACTGCGCCGGTGATCAGCGGAGTGCCGGCCGGAACGAATTACGGCTGCAACCCGGCCAGCGTGCCTTCGAGCATTTCCGGGTTGAGGGCAAGCAATGCTTGCGGGACTGCCGCGATTGTCCAAACCAATTCAGTAACAACCAATGGTTGTCTGGTGACGCAGCTCTTTACGATTGTGGCGACTGACGGCTGCGGGAACACCTCGACGGCGTATGTGACGAACACCTGGACGGCGAACACGACTGCGCCGGTGATCAGCGGAGTGCCTGCTGGAACCAATTACGGCTGCAACCCGGCCAGTGTGCCCTCGAGCATCGTCGGGTTGAGCGCCAGCAACGCTTGTGGGTCTGCCTCTATTGCCCAGAGTAGCGTAATAACGACCAATGGTTGCCATGTGACGCAGGTCTTTACCATTGTGGCGACTGGTGGCTGCGGCAACATCTCGACGGCGTATGTGACCAACACTTGGACGGCCAGCACAACGCCGCCGCTGATCAATGGAGTTCCGGCAGGAACCAATTACGGCTGCAACCCGGGCAGCGTGCCCACAGCCATCTCCGGGTTGAGCGCGAGCGATGCCTGCGGGACGGCTTCGATCACCCAAACCAACGTGATCACGACCAATGGTTGTGAAGTAACGCAGATCTTTACCATCGTGGCGGCGGACAACTGCGGCAACACGGCCACGACGTACGTGACCAACACGTGGGCGGCGAATTCGACCCCGCCATTGTTGGGTGGAGTCCCGGTTGGGACGAATTTAGGCTGCAATCCCGCCAATGTTCCGACAGTGGCCAGTGTGCAGGCGGTGGTGTATTCGACCAATAATACTTGCAGCCCCGCGACTGTTCATGTGACCGGTGGAGTTCCGAGTACGAATGGCTGCCAAGTGACGCAACTCTTCACAATCATCGCGACCAACACCTGTGGCAGCTCGGCGACGGCCTACGTGACCAACACCTGGACGGCCAACACAACCGCGCCGGTGCTGAGCGGTGTGCCGGCGGGCACGAATTTGGGCTGCAACCCGACCAATGTGCCGACCGCAGCCAGCGTGCAGGCCCAGGTGTATTCGACCAATGACACGTGCAGTCCGGCAACCGTAGTCGTCACGGGCGGAAATCCCATCACCAATGGCTGCGGGGTGACCCAGGTCTTCGCGATCGTCGCGACCAATGCCTGCGGGAACAGGGCGACGGCCTATGTGACCAACACCTGGACGGAGCTTCCGACCGTTTTGGTGACTAACATGAGTTTTCTGACCAACACCGTGATCGTGACCAACATTTCTTACCTGACCAATAAAACGATCACGACCAACGTCACCACCGTGACGAACATCACCATCACGACCAATTGCTGCACGAACTCAATCTGCGGGAACTTCAATACGCAAAACCCAGGAAGCGGGTGGCTGTGGGTCAACGCTCACCTTAGTGCTAATCCGGGCCAGAATTGCACCATCAACATCCAGAACGCCTCGGTGACGCTGGCGTGCAATAATGGTCAGAGCTATTGGTACGCAATCCCGAATGGAACAGTCGTTTTCAGTTCGAGCTGCACGGTGGCAACGAACTGGTTTGACGGAACGAGCTGGCACACCACAGTTCCTTGCGCCGGGGACAGCCAAATCTTCACACAGGGATTCACGATCCCGTGGCAGGCGGCATTTGCCAATTGCCAATCCGCCTGTTGGACCGCCGCCTTTAGCAGCGCCACCCCCGGGTTGACTTGCAACTGGCAATGGGGCGCGGCTTGCTATTCAAATAGCCTTCCCTATATGGGGTCCATAACCCCCAAGGCCTGCCTGCAGACTCCCTGCCCGAACGGCCAATATTACAATGCAGCTGACAACGCCGGAAGTCCGGAGAATTGCAAGCCGTATTGCGTGGCAGGCGGCACGGGCTTCGGCGGAAACAATTGCACCGGTAACTGGGACGGCTCCTCGACCACCTGCACGTTTGGCACCAAGACGAACATAACCTACACGAATGTCATAACCTACACGACCAACACCGCCGTGACGACGAACACGACGACCACGCCTGTTACGACAGTTACGACGAACACGACGGTTGTCCCGACCATACAGTTGCCGGTGTTGAGCGGCGTGCCCGCCAGCATGAACTTCGGCTGTAATCCGACCAATGTGCCGACCCTGGCCAGCGTCGAGGCGGAAGTGTCAGCCAGTGAAACCTGCAGCGCTGCAGCAGTGCAAGTCACGCTGGTCGCCACCACCAACGGCTGCGCCGTGACGCAAATCTTCACTATCAGCGCTGTCAATGGCTGTGGCGGCGCGACTACGGCCCATGTGACCAACACTTGGACGGTGGACACCATACCGCCGATAATCAGCGGGGTGCCGACGAACATCTTCCTGGGTTGCGGCATCACCAACTTGCCGAATGACAGCACCGTGCTGACGGGAGTCACAGCCAGTGGCGAGTGCGGGCCGGCGACCATCACGGTTTCATATCAGGATACGACCAATGGCTGTCAGGGATCGCGGACCTTTACCATCACGGCGACAGATGCTTGCGGGCTGACGACAACCACCAACGTGACCTACAGTTGGATCGGATACAACCCCGAACTCTGCACGAATTCGATCTGCTGCGGATTCAATTCGAAGAATCCTGGGAGCGGCTGGTTGTGGTTCAACGCTAACGTGGGCGGCAATCCGGGTCAGAATTGCACGCTCTACTGCCAGAATGCCTCTGTGACGCTGAATTGCTGGAATGGGCAGTCCTACACTTATCCCGTCCCGAACGGAACAATCCATTTCAGTTCCACCTGCACGGTGGCGACCAACTGGTTTGACGGAACGAATTGGAACACGACCCTGCCCAGCAGCGGGGACGGCCAGATATTCCTGTCGGGTTGCGGGATCCCGTGGCAGTCGGCATTTGCAGGGTGCCAAAACGTGTGTTGGACGGGAGTATTTAGCTGCGATACCCCTGGATTGTCCTTCAACTGGCAGTGGGGCGCGGCCTGCTATGCCAACAACCAGCCCGCTTACGCCAGCATGGCGCCGAAGGCCTGCCTGCAGACTCCGTGTCCCAACGGGCAGTATTACAGTGCCAGCGACAATGCCGGGACCCCGGAGAATAACAAGACGTACTGCGTCGGTGGCGGCACCGGCCTTGGTGGGGGCAATTACACGGGTTCATGGAGTGGCGCCGATACGACCTGCACCTTTGCCGCCGGCACAGTGCTTCCGCCGGTGCTGAAGGGTGTCCCGGCCAGCGATAATTTAGGCATCAATCCCACCAACATTCCGACCTTGGCCGGTGTCCAGGCGGAAGTGACCGCAACGGATACCTGCAGCCCGGCGCCGGTTTATGTGACGATGTCCGTCAGCACGAACACCTGCAACGTGACGCAGATCTTCACGATCAGCGCGACGAATCTCTGCGGCGGTTATGCGATTGACTGGGTGACCAACACTTGGACGACATTGCCACTCACCAACCACTTCACGAATACAATCTGCACGAGCTTCAATTCGAGGAACCCTGGAAGCGGCTGGCTGTGGCTTAATTCCCAGATGTCTGGCCGGCCGGGCAACCAGGAGGTTCTCGTTGTCTGCTCGAACGCCTCAGTGACGTTTAACTGCATAGGGAGGGCCTACACATACCCGGTCCCGAATGGACAAATCCTTTTCAGTCCGTCGTGCACCGTTGCGACCAACTGGTTTGACGGGACGAATTGGAACACCACGCTGCCCAGTGGCGGGGACGACCAGATATTCCTGTCCGGTTGCACAATCCCGTGGCTGCCGATTTTTGCCAACTGCCAGTCCGTCTGTTGGACGGCCGACTTTAGCTGCAATTTGCCGGGATTGTCCTTCAACTGGCAGTTTGGAGCCGCATGTTATTCTGACGCCCAGCCGGCTTATGGCACCCTCGCCCCCAAGGCCTGCCATCAAACACCCTGTCAGAATGGGCAGTATTTCAATCAGTCCGACAATGCCGGGGCTCCGGAGAACCACAGCCCCTATTGTACCCCTGGCGGCACCGGATTGGGCGGATCGAACAGTACCGGCAACTTTAGCAACCCCGGAACGTGCAACTTCTGATGTTGAAAAAACCCGAAAAAATGCATAATTCGCATAAAAAAAGCTTGCATAAGCTTTCAAAATGTGCAGAATCCAATACCAATATGAACCAGACATTGCAAAAAACCTTGTTTACGCGGCGGTTCCTGGCCCCCCTGCTCAGTGCCTTGTCGGTCTGTATCCCCTTGAGCCTCAACGCCCAAACCTATAACTGGAGCGAGAACTACGGTTCCATTAGCTTGGGTCAGGGGAACTCGGACATCGTGTCGGCCAACACACAGGCGATAGCCAACAACGCCTGCGCACCCACGGCCGTGGCAATGGGGCTGGATTATCTGTATGGTGAAGACCCGATTTCGTTTGCGAACAACCCGGACGGTTATGGAACCGTGAACCAACTCATCACGGCCATGGGCACGACGAGCACCGGCACCTATGCCAGCGGCGTCACGACTGGACTGGGCACTTATAGCACCGTGGACAATCCGGCGAACGACTACTTTACCTACGCGCAAAACAGCGTTTCAACTCCCACGACCATGGCCGCATCCATAGGCAGCGCGAGCGCTCTTCAGGCGGTCCAGTTGGGCATCTTGTGGACTTCTGAGCCGGTCAGCGGCGCTGTTTCCATCGGCAGTGGTGGACATTTTGTCACGTTGACTGGTGTGAATTTGGCCGTGAGCGGTTCCTCGGTCTCGGGAACGATCAACGTCCTTGATCCTTGGGGGAGCAATGGCGAGACAGGTTCTCCATATAATGCCGGCACCAGTGCGCAATCGTTTACCCTAAGTGTTGAAACCGAAACGCTTACCGGGGTAGGCTCAGTCTTGGAAGTGTATGGTTGGTCGCCATTGGGTGAACAACCAAACGACGACGGAGCTAAAGTCGGCACCGGCGCCACAGAATATGGCTTTACTCAGCCTGATTACGGCTACATCGCTCTGGACGAGATTGAGTCGATACCCGAACCCTCGACGATGGCGCTGTTGCTGACGCCGCTGGGGGCGGGTCTGCTGCGGATGCTGCGCAAGAACCGCACTGCATAGAGTTCGTTTTCAGAATCTTCCTTTCAGGACAGGCCGGTCGTCGGGACCGGCCTGATGCATTGCGGGGTGGCAACTTTTTGGCCCAGGAACCACATCAGACTGGATGGGACAGGTCGGACGGGCCGGACTGACAGGACGAACGGGATATGCAGGGGCTGGGGAAGGGGCGCAGCCTGGCGCGGCGCGGGTGTCAAGAAATCCTGCCGCAGGATGGGGCGCAAACAACCAGTTGCGCACGGCCAACAAACGGCTATGTTAGTTGAATGGATTGGCAGAAGATTGCATCGTTTGTCGTCGTGGGTGTGACTGCGGGGGCTTTTGCCCGGGCGAAATTGCGCAAGCGCAAGTTCAGCTTCGAGCGCGACAGCCATTGCGGATGCACTGTCATGCAAGGCCGGCAGGAATCCATTGTGTTTCAGGCGCGCAAGGGGGAGCGCGCGCGCATTATCGTCAAGTCAAGATAGGTTTCATATGCCCAGTTTTCTTCCTGCTTGCCAAACCCCTCAACATGAAATAGGATCAACTCTTACCATGCAAAAACTCAGTTCAACCGTGCAGTTTTCCAAAACCAAGCTGTCTTTCTCCAAGGACCACGACACGCACTGGGTCCCCAACACGGACGTGTATGTGACTGACGGCGCGATCATCATCAAGGTGGAACTGGCGGGCATGCAGCGAGAGGATTTGGAGTTGACCATCGATGGTCCGCGCCTGCACATTCGCGGGCAGCGGCCGGACGGATGTCGTCCGCCGCAGTGCAAATTTCTTGTGATGGAGATTAACTATGGAGCGTTCGAAAGCGTGATCGAACTGCCGGAAGGCTACGATTTGACCCGGGCCAGGGCGGCTTATCAAAATGGGTTCCTGCGCGTGGATGTGCCGGTGGACCTGCAGTCTGACCGATCCAACATGGTCGGGAGCGACGAGATTTAACACCACGGCATGAGCACACCGGAAACTGAGTTTATCAGCATCCTTGGGGCTGGAGGGACGCCCGATTCGTCCGGAACGAAAGTCTGGTCCAAAGCCCTGCCCGAATCCCTGCCTATCCTGGGGTTGTCGGACATAGTCATCTTCCCTGGAACGGTCATGCCGCTGCTGGTGGAATCGCTGCAAAGCATCCGTCTGATTGACGACGTGGTGGCGGGGGACCGATTTCTGGGGTTGGTGTTGCAGCGCAATGCCGAGGTGGAGAACCCGACGCCGGCCGATTTATGGCCGAATGGCTGCGCCGGACGGGTGCTGAAGATGCTGAAGTTTCCTGATGGCACCGTGAGGGTGCTGGTGGAGGGTTTGCGCCGGTTTCGGGTCATTGATTACGCCTCGGAGACGCCGTATCTGGTGGCGCGGATCGAGAAGCTGAAGGACATTGCCGACGATTCCCTGGAATTAACGGCCCTGGCGCGCAATTCGGAGCGCGAATTTCAGGAGGTGGTCAAGCTTTCGCCCACGCTGGCCGAGCAGGTGAAGGTGGCCGCGCTCAACACGGAAGAGCCGGCCAAGCTGGCCGATTTAATCGCGGCCAATCTCAACCTGAGCCTGGAGGAGCGCCAGCGCCTGCTGGAGACCCCGGTGGTGAAAGAGCGGCTGACCCGGCTGCTGCCGTTGCTCAGCCGCGAATTGGAAGTACTGCGGCTTGGCTCGAAAATCCAAAACGAGGTGGTGGCCTCGATGTCCAAAAACCAGCGCGATTTCTTTCTGCGGGAGCAAATCCGCGCCATTCAACGCGAGTTGGGGGAGGTGGACAGCGGGGCGACGGAGGCCAAGGAGCTGCACGATCAAATCGAGCGGAACCTGTTGCCGGAGGAGGCGAAAAAGACCGCCTTGAAGGAATTGGAGCGGTTGCAGCAGATGTCCCCTTCGATGGCCGAGTACACGATGACGCGCAATTATCTGGATTGGCTGATCAACCTGCCGTGGTCCAAGTTCACAGAGGACAAACTGGATTTGGCGGCGGCGGGCCGGCTGCTGGATGAACAACATTTCGGGCTGCGCAAAGTCAAGGATCGGCTGCTGGAATTTCTGGCCGTCATCAAGCTCAAACAACAATTGAAAGGCCCGATCCTTTGCCTGGTCGGGCCGCCAGGCGTGGGCAAGACCTCGTTGGGCAAGAGTGTGGCGGACGCGCTGGGCCGGAAATTTGCCCGCATTTCCCTGGGCGGCATGCGCGATGAAGCGGAGATTCGTGGCCATCGCCGGACTTATGTGGGCGCGTTGCCCGGCCGCATTTTGCAGACATTGCGCCGGGTCGAATCCAGCAACCCGGTGATCCTGCTGGATGAACTGGACAAGGTGGGGTCGGATTTCCGGGGCGATCCGGCTTCGGCCCTGCTGGAGGTCCTGGACCCGGCCCAGAACAACTCTTTTACCGACCATTATCTGGACGTCCCCTTCGATCTGTCGCGCGTGCTCTTCGTGACCACGGCGAACTGGCTTGATCCCATCCATCCCGCGTTGCGCGACCGGCTGGAGGTGATCGAACTGCCGAGCTACACCGCGGCGGAGAAAGTGCAGATTGGGCGGCGGCACCTGGTGCCGAGGCAATTGGAAGAGCACGGATTGAAGAAGAAGCTGGTGCGCTTTCCCGAAGCCACCCTCCGGCGGGTGATTCAGGATTACACACGCGAGGCGGGTGTGCGCCAACTGGAACGCGAAATCGCCGCCCTGACCCGCAAGGCGGCCCGCAAGATAGTCGCGCGACACAGTCAACGCGGGCCATTGATCATCACTCCGGGATCACTGGTGAGCTATCTTGGTCCGCCTCCGTTCACCTCCGAACTGGCGGAGCGCATCAGCGAGTGCGGCATCGCCATCGGCCTGGCTTGGACGCCGGTGGGCGGGGAAATCCTGTTTATCGAGGCCACGCGGATGCCCGGCAAGGGCGCGTTGATTTTGACGGGGTCGCTGGGGGAAGTGATGAAGGAAAGCGCGCATACGGCCTTCAGTTTTTTGCGGAATCGCGCGGCGGAGTTGAAGATCGACTTGAGCGACCACGACAAGCGCGATATCCACATCCACGTCCCGGCCGGGGCCACGCCCAAGGACGGCCCGAGCGCGGGGTTGACCATTGTTGCCGCGCTGGCGTCGTTGTTCTCGGGGCGGCAGGTCCGGTCCGATCTCGCCATGACGGGGGAGATCAGTTTGCGGGGCCGCGTTCTGCGCGTGGGCGGCATCAAGGAAAAGGTGCTGGCGGCGGCGCGTTCGGGGATGAAACAATTGATCCTGCCGGACCAGAACCGCAACGACTGGCTGGAAGTGCCGGTGGAAGTGAGGCGGAAGCTGAAGGCGCATTTTGTCAAAAATATTTCACAGATGATCGCCCTGGCGCTCTGCCCAAAATGATGCGCCGCGTTCTGGCCGCCACCGTCCTGGCTTTTGTCTCCATTCCATTCTTTGCCCTCTGGGCCGCGCCTCCGTCGGCGGTGAACGGTCCGTCCACGGCGGAGCAACTGGCCGGCGGCCAGGCCCTGGCCGAACTGGTGCGCTCCTCCGTCCCTCCGGAGAGTTCGGAAATCCACGGCAAACTCATCATCAAGTCGGAAGGCGCGCAGAGGGAAATTCCCATCGTCTGCCGGGTCACTGTCAAGGCCGACTCCTGGGAAACGGATTATGAAACAGCCGGGACCGGCCAATGCGGAGCGGAACGCCTGGTGGTGTTGCACAGCACCAACCGGCCGAGCCAGTATTTTTACGCGAAGGCAGCGTCGCCTGAGGGCCCGTTGCCCACACCGGCGCCCGTGCCGGCGGCGGAGGCAGGCATTCCCCTGGCCGGCTCTGATTTTTCATTGGCGGATTTGGGGCTGGAATTTCTGCATTGGCCCGCGCAACGACAGTTGAAAGGCGAAATGCGCCTGGGCGAACCTTGCGAAGTCCTGGAAAGCAGCAATTCGCGCGCCGGGGAAATCGTGAGGGTGAGATCGGACATCGACAAGGAATTCCGAGCGCCCCTGATCGCCGTGGGTTATGACGCGCAGGGACACGTGGTCAAGGAGTACTCCCTGCACGGCAGCAGCTTCAAGAAGGTCAACGGCCGGTGGCGGTTGGAGAAGATGGACATCCGCAATAAAAAAACAGGCTCGCGTACGGAACTGAAATTTGATATAAGCCAATGAATTATGACACACCCATGGAGCAACGCAGTCGATGTGGTCTCCTGGGTGCTCGTTGTGCTGATCCTGGCCTGTTTGTCCTGGCGGGCTTACAAGCGCAGCACTGACCGGGGCGGCTTGGTTGTGAGGTGGATTATTTCGGCGCCGCTGATATGGGTCCTTTTGCGCCTGATTCATTCTGTGAATCTGTACACCCCCATTTTTGTGCTGATCCCTTCGCTCATTCTGGCCGTGCTGTGGGCGCCCAGCATCGGCACCATGCTGTGCAAACCGCTGACGGTCGCCCTTGACGGCGGGGACGAGGAGTCTGAAGCCAGGCCATTTTATTTCATCGCGGAGGCGAAACGGCAGAAGGGGCTTTTTGAGGAGGCGATGGCCGAGGTGCGGAGGCAATTGGGGAAATTCCCGGGAGATTGCGAGGGGTACACGAAGCTGGCCTCGATCCAAATGGAGGACCTGAAGGACCTGCCCGCCGCGGAAGCGACGCTGAATGAGTTTCTGGACTTGCCGGAGCGCGCGCCCAGAGAGGCGGCCGGCGCGCTGCATTTGTTGAGCGATTGGCAATTGCAATACGGCCGGGATGCCCAGGCGGCGATCGGATCGTTGCAACGCATTGTCCAGCTTTATCCGGACACGCCATTCGCGCACGCGGCGGAACAGCGCATCGCGCGTCTTGGTTCTGCCGATGAAACCAGCCGCGTCCGGCATCACAGCAAGTTCACGGTGGCGCCGGGCAGGCGCGACGTCGGGTTGAGCCAGGAGAGCGCGGCGGTTGCAGCCCCCGCCGATCCTCATGCGTTGGCGGAGGAGTATGTCAGACAGTTGGAATTGCACCCATCGGACACGGACACGCGGGAGAAGCTGGCGGTTCTCTACGCGGAGGAATTTCAACGATTGGATATGGCCTCGGATCAGTTGGAGCAACTGATCGAGCTGCCAGCCGAACCGCCGAAACATGTGGCGCGGTGGCTCAATTTGCTGGCGACGCTGCATATCAAGGTGGCGCATGATGCGGCAGCGGCGGAGGGGACGCTGCGTCGTGTAATGGAAAAATTTCCCGGGAGCGCCCTGGCCACCATGGCGATGAGCCGACTGGCCAGCTTGCAATCGGAGTTGAAGGCCAGCCAGAAGGTCCAGACCAAAACGCTGGGCGCTTATGAGAAGGACCTGGGGCTCAAGCAATCCCATGAATGATGGCGGCGGCAGGGGAAACACACGCAGCACCTTCAGAAACCCAATCGACCATGTCCAACATCAGCAGCCCTTCTGATCGGACCGTTTCCGGCGCGCCGGAAAGCGCCACTCAAACGTATCGCGGCCCGTTTGCGATCATGACCGTCCTTTTTTTTATGTGGGGGTTCATGACCGTTTGGAACGACATTTTGATCCCGCGTTTCAAGGATGCATTCCAGTTGAGTCATTTCGAGGCCATGCTGGTGCAGTTCGCCTTCTTCGGAGCTTACAGTGTTGGGGCGCTGATTTATTATCTTGTTTCGATGGCAGGCGGCGATCCGATCAATCGCATGGGCTACAAGAACGGGGTGATTGTCGGTTTGTTGACCGCGGCTCTCGGCAGCGGGCTTTTTTACCCGGCTGCGACGCTGGCGTCCTATCCGCTTTTCCTGGCCGCATTGTTCGTGGTCGGCCTGGGATTTGCCATGCTGCAAATTGCGGCGAACCCCTACGTAACAATCCTGGGCGCGGAACGCACGGCCTCGAGCCGCCTTAATCTGTCGCAGGCCTTTAACTCCTTTGGCACCACCATCGGTCCGATCATCGGCGGATGGCTGGTTTTCACTTTCTTCATGCGGCCGGGAGAGCATGGGGCAGATTCAGTCAAGATTCCGTACCTTTGCTTTGCCGGGGTGTTCCTGCTGCTGGCGGTGCTTTTCAAGTTTGCGCATCTGCCCGGCTTTGCCAACACGGAACAAATCGGACGCGGCGCGGGCGCGCTGAAGCATCCGCACACAGCGCTGGGAATGCTCGCCATCTTCATGTATGTAGGCGGCGAAGTGGGGGTCGGCAGCGTCATCGTCAATTTTCTCGCCCTGCCCAAGTTGGGGAGCGTGCCTCATGAAACGGCCAGCGGTTATCTGGCGTTTTACTGGGGCGGGCTGATGATCGGGCGTTTTATGGGGGCGTTCGCCCTGAGCGAAATCAAACCGGTCAGGAAACATACCCTGGTTGTTCTTACGCCTCTGGCGGCATTCGGCGTCATTCTTTGCTTGCCAGGATTGGCCGGCGCCATGGGTTTTGCCTGGGTGCCGCGCGCGGCCGAATTGTGCAGCCTGGCCAATGCGCAACACTACGGCGTTCTCCTGCTGCTCCTGCTGGCGGCCTTTATTGCCGGCGAATCCAGTCCTCATCGGATGCTGGCCTTGTTCAGCGTGGTCATCATCGCGCTATTGGGGGTCGGAATCGGCGCGGCGGGCGACACGGCCAAGTGGGCCATTCTTGGTGTCGGCCTGTTCTGCTCGGTGATGTGGTCAAATATCTTTTCGCTGGCGATCGAGGGGTTGGGGCCGTTGAAGGGGCAGGGATCCTCTCTGTTGATCATGGCCGTCCTGGGCGGCGCGCTTCTGCCTCCCCTGCAAGGCATGGTTGCGGACCATCATGGCATTCAATCCTCGTTTGTTGTGCCGATGGCGGCATTCGCGTATATCGCCTTTTATGGACTTTACGGCCATCGCGCCGGGCGCGCGAAGGAATCTGTCAGCCAGGGGGGCCGTTTTTGAACATTCTTTTGATTATGACTGCGTTACTTCTTGCGGCTTTTGGCGCCGGCGGCGCGGAAACATTTCCTCCGGTGGCGGAACTTGCTTTACGACCCGATGCGCCCGACCCGTTGGTCATGTTGGACGGGACGCCGGTGACGACGAAAGAGGACTGGTTCCAGAAACGCCGTCCGGAACTCAAGGCGCTGTTCCAACATTACATGTACGGCTGGTTCCCTCCACCGGTTAAAGTCAGAGGGAAGGTCACTTATGCTGACAAGGGCTTTTTTGGCGGCAAGGCTACGCTGAAATTGGCGATGATCAGTTTCGACCAGGCTCCGGCGCCCCAAATTCATTTGCTGATGGTGATACCGAACCAGCGCAAGAAACCGGCGCCGGTTTTTCTGGGGATGAATTTCAACGGGAATCACGCGTTGGTGGACGAAACCAACGTGCCGGACTACGGCAGCAAAACAGGGCGCGGCACGGAGGTTGACACTTGGGCGCTCGAACAATCGATCGACCGCGGCTATGCCGTGTCGACGTATTTCTGCGGCGACGTGGAACCGGATAAAACGAACGCGGCGGGAGGGGTGCGCGAGACGATTCAAGTGCCGCGCGCCGCCGATGATTGGGGGACCATCGCGGCGTGGGCCTGGGGATTGCAGCGCGTGATGGATTATCTGGCCACGGACAGGGACATTGACGGCAAGCGCATCGCCTTGGTCGGCCATTCGCGGCTGGGCAAGGCGGCGCTCCTGGCGGGGGCGTTCGACGACCGGGTGGCGCTGGTCATCCCCCTGCAAGCCGGTTGCGGCGGCACCGCGCCCAGCCGCGGCAGGATTGGCGAGTCAGTCAAACAGATTAACAGTCAGTTTCCGCACTGGTTCTGCGACGTTTTCAAGCAGTTCAACGACCAGCCGGAGCGCCTGCCGTTCGACCAGGATTGCCTGGTTGCGTTGTGTGCGCCGCGCCCCGTCCTGCTGGGCGCAGCGGTGGAGGACACGTGGGCCAATCCATCTGGGGCCTTCGAGATGTTGCAGGCGGCCGGCGGGGCCTACCGGCTGACGGGCGCGGAAGGCCTGGCCGCGCAGACCATGCCCGGCACAAACCAATTGATTGACAGCAACGTGGGGTACTTCATCCGCCCTGGAAAACACTCCATGACACGCGGCGATTGGAAAATCTTCCTCGATTTTGCCGACAAGCATCTGTGAAACCAACGCTGCTTTCTGCCATGCAGCGAACTAACCAATTGATGGCGCTATTTAGGCACCCATTTCTTGCCGTCAAACCTTATCGCCAAGTTCGTCGCACCAAGTCTTATAAGTCGGTTCGTGCCATCTTTAAATGATGGCATGAATTCGCCGGCATAAAAGACCCGGAAATCCTCTTCACCTGAAACACGCTCTTTATCGGGTATCCCATCTGCGTTAAAATCAGTGAAGTAGCAGTTCTTTCCGTCACCATCTATTAGTTCAATCGTGGTACTCTTGACTCGCCCGGTTATCCTATCAAGCCGCAGTGTCACTTCTTGATTGACGCCCGCATTCATGGACAGTACGTCTTCGTTTACAGTCCACCAGGATTTGCCATCTCGGAAAGCAACTATGTACATCTCCCCATTTGTCGAATTACTGACTGAGGAGTGAAACGTTCTCCGATACGTTACGCGGTCCTTTGGCGTTTTTCTTTGGCCAGACGGAGGGATAAGCCCACCCATTTTTCGGTCAGCTCTCGGAGCCGCTTGTAGTTGGCCA
>JBEKDI010000125.1:0-14152 GCA_050014435.1 Verrucomicrobiota bacterium
GGAGTTTCATTTGGACAGCACACCGGCGTCGCCATGACCAACCTGTTTTCCAAAAATGCCATTTCGAGGAACATCTCCGAGGGAAACCCCTCTTAAAACCGGCTAATTTGGACAGCAGTGGAAGGTGTCAGCGAAGGTGTCAGTCCGTAACTTTGGGATATTTCGCCTGCCGCACCCCGCCTGCTCTGTCCACCAACAAGTCCTGTCCAGACGAAACGCAAAGCGCGCAAGTCGCTAAACCGCAAAGAGTCTGCCAGATTTAGCGGAATCCAGGCATGAATCGAAAATCCGAATCCATTCCCAATCCTGTCATCCTGTTCTCTCCTCCCCGCGCCTTTTTGTCCGCTGTCTCGTCCGCCGTGACCCCGAAAGTAGTTCATGGTTCGCGCATTCCATGGTTGGCTCGGCTGTCTTCTGCCTTTTCAGAACTGCAGCATTTAGCCTTCAGCCTTTCCGGCCCCCGTGCCTGGAGCGCTGCCGCCCCTCTTGTCGCCTCGCGCGACAGGCGGGCATAGGTTTCGGTCATGGCCAGCAGAACGGGGGCTGCGGCCAGCTCCTTCACCGTCCAGGGCAGCCGCGGCGTCCAGTTGTCCGAACTGAGAGTGCCGGGCGTATTGAAACGGATGGATTCCCCAAAAACATCGGTGATCATGACCACCGCCAGCCAGGAATTGGATTGCAGGACGGCGCGCAAATAACCCTCGTGCAACCCGCGGGTGAATTCGCGCGGCGGCTCCCCGTCGCCTATGCCGGCAAAGTCCATCAGCCTCCGCAGTTCGCGCCGGTGCTCCTCAACGTCGCTGCCGGCGTCAATGTTCTGCCAATGCCCGGCCCAGGCAGCGGCCAAAGGCGCGTGATCGTGCGTGGCGGGTTGGACGAGGGAAAGACGCGGATACTTCGCCGGGTCGGAGTAGCCGCCATCGCGTTCACGGAAGAAGGAGGGAATGCGAAATCCCGGAATGCCCAGTTTCCGCAGAACACCCGGCATGTAATCGGGCACCACGCCGAGGTCCTCCGCCACGACGACAGTGTCTCCAAAGGCCTCGAGCACAACGCGGAACAATTCCTTGCCCTGCTGTTGATTGAAAGCCTTGTGTTCGGGTGTGTCGTCGGGAAACGGTTTGAATCCGGGCAGCCTGCCTGCCGTCCGGGCCGCCGCCTGGGTCTCGTCCAGGGGCAGGAATTGCGGGTTGCGATCCGGCGTCCAGGGAAATGAATAAATGCGAAAGAAACCCGGAGCATGGTCCATACGACAAAGATGGAAGATTTTTTGGATGTTGCCGGCGCGGGCGCGCCACCAATCAAAATTCCGCCGGCGCATTTCATCCCAACGATAAAGCGGCATCCCCCAATTCTGCCCCCACTTTTCGGTGAAGGCGTCCGTCTTGAAAAGCTTCTCAGGCGGCGCGCCGCCGCTCCAGTCCAGGTCGAAAAGGTCGCGGTTGGCCCAGACATCCCCGCTGGCGCGCCCCACGCCAAACGGCATGTCGCCCATGAGCCGGACTTGTTTGCTTTCGCCGTAACTTTTGAGCGCCTGCCACTGATCGAAGGCCAGCCATTGGACGTACATGAAAAAAAGCTGTTTGCGCTCCAGTCCGGCGCGCTGGTTTTCGGGCAACTTCAGAAGCCAGGCGCGCGCCAGGGTCGGTGTTTGATGCTCGGGCGGCCATTGCTCCCATGCGGGCTGCCCGCCATTCTCCTCCATCAACGCGCGATGTAGCGCGTAGTCGGCAAGCCAGATGGCGTGACTTTCTAGAAACTGACGGAAAAGGCCGGCGCGTGTCGTCCCGGCCTCGAAGTGACAGGCCATGAAAGTGTCAAAAGCCGCCTGCAACAACGCGCGTTTCAGGGCCTTGACATTCGTGTAACTGGCAGGACCCCGGCGCAGTTCCCGCAGGAGCCCGGGCTTGGCGATTCGCCCGAACTCTTCCCGCGGCAGATCAGGGAGGAAGGGCGGAGAAACGGCGAGAGTTGCGGGATCGATGGCGAGCGCGCTGATGGTGTTGTAAGGGCAGTGGTCATCCCCGGTTTCGTTGATGGGCAGGGTCTGGAAAATGTTCAGGCCATGCTGATGGCACCAATCGATCATTTGCCGGACGCCGTCGGTATCGCCAATGCCGAGGTCGTCCTCGGTGCGAATGGCAAAGACCGGTTCCAAGATTCCGGCCAGCTTCTGATCTGGATTTAATTTCATGTTTGACTCTACCCAACTTGAACAGCGGCGTTGCGCCAAAAAACTGCATTATAATGCTTGCAGGCTGGCGCGGGGCGCACTAGGGTCAATTTAATCACTATGAGAACCATTGCGCAAAACATCAAAAAGACAGTGGTGGGGTGTTGCCTCGGCTTTTTGTTGGTCCCCGGACCCTTATCCCTGTGCCAGGCTCAAGGTGGCGCCAGCCCACTTCAATCAGGGCTCGACCTTCCGGCCATCGCCCCGATCCAAAGCAGCGCGCCGGCGCTGGGCGGGTGGGAGTGTTCTGCCGGCGGTGGTGGGGAACTCGCCGGCCTGGTTGAGATAAGGGAAGGGAACCCTGAGAGGTATTTACCAACGGCCGAAATCCCCAGCGCTCCGCCCGTGACACCTCTCACCGGGGGGGCAGCGGTACCGCTGTTGTCACAGCCGGAACCCTCCTCGATCAGTCTCATGCTGGCCGGTTCAGCCGTCCTGCTCCGCCTCGGCCGGCGCAAACGCTCCAATTAAGCCCTTTGCTTTTTGCCACGCCGGGCGGGTTTATATTTGACTGATGATGGCGAGGTTTTATCCTCCGGCGGACCACCGGCAAAGCTCTGTTTCAATTCCCGGATCTGGTCGCGCAGCAGGGCGGCCTTTTCGAATTCCAGGTTGTTGGAGGCCTCCACCATTTGTTCCTGCAACTCGCGCAACGTCTCTGTCACATCGAAATTCCCGCCGACCTCGTTGAGAAGCAGCGACGCCCGGGAGCGGGTGTTTTGATAGACGGCCAGGCTGTCCTCGACCGCGCGGCTGACGCTGCGGGGGGTGATGTTGTGCTCCCGGTTCCAGTCCAGTTGCTTCTGCCGCCGGTATTCTGACACGGCCAGGAATTTCTGTATGCTTTGGGTCATCACGCTGGCGTAAAGAATGACTTCGCCGTGGAGATGGCGCGCCGCCCGGCCCGCGGTTTGAATGAGGCTCGTCGCGCTGCGCAGGTAACCTTCCTTGTCCGCGTCCAAAATGGCCACAAGGGAGACTTCCGGCAGGTCAAGCCCCTCGCGCAACAAGTTGATGCCCACCAACACGTCAAAATCGCCCTTGCGCAACGCGCGCAGGACCTCGACCCGTTCAATGGCGTCAATTTCACTGTGCAGGTAGCGGACGTTGACGCCCAAGTCGCGCAGGTAATCGGTCAATTCTTCGGCGGAACGCTTGGTCAGGGTGGTCACGAGCGTGCGCTCTTTGGCGTCGCTGCGCTTGCGCACTTCTTCCAGCAGATCATCAATCTGCCCCTCCAAAGGTTTGACGGTGATTTTCGGGTCCACCAATCCCGTCGGGCGGACAATTTGTTCGACTACGTGCCCCTTCGACCACTCCAATTCCCTCGGAGTGGGCGTGGCGCTGAGGTAGATGGTCTGCCCCTGCATCGCCTGGAATTCCAGGAATTCCAGCGGGCGGTTGTCCAGCGCGCTGGGCAGGCGGAAACCGTGCTCGACCAGCACCTGCTTGCGCGAACGGTCTCCGGCGTACATCCCGCCGATTTGCGGCACAGTGGCGTGGCTCTCGTCCATGATGAGCAGGTAATCGTCCGGGAAAAAGTCCAGCAGCGTGCAGGGGCGCGATCCCGGCGCGCGCCCCGCCAAATGGCGCGAGTAGTTCTCGATCCCGGAGCAAAACCCCATCTCCTCCATCATTTCCAAATCGTATTCCGTCCGCATCTTGATGCGTTGCGCCTCCAGCAGTTTGCCGCGCGCTTCGAACCAGGCGATGCGGTCGCCCATTTCCTCGCGAATGGCCAGGAGGGCGCGGTTGATCTTGGATTGCGTCGTGACGAATTGTTTGGCGGGGAAAATGACCAGTGACTGCGGCGCCTCGGTCCGTTCCCCGGTCAGCGGCTCGAAGCGGGAAAGGCGCTCGATCTCCTCGCCAAAGAATTCGATGCGCAACCCGTCTTCCGTCCAGGACGGGCGCAGTTCGACCACATCGCCCCGCACCCGGAATTGTCCACGCTCGAAGGCGACGTCGTTGCGGGAGTACTGCAGATCAACCAGGCGGGAGAGCAACTGGTCGCGGGAAAGCTGCATGCCGACCTGCACCTGCTGCACCAGGGCCTGGTAATCCTCCTTGCTGCCGATGCCGTAAATGCATGAAACGCTGGCCACCACCACCACGTCCCGCCGCGTCAGCAGTGAACTCATGGTCGAGAGCCGCAGCCGCTCAATCTCTTCGTTGATGCTGGAATCCTTCTCGATAAAAGTGTCGGTGCGCGGGATATAGGCCTCGGGCTGGTAATAATCGAAGTAACTGACGAAATACTCCACGGCGTTGCCGGGAAAAAAACCCTTGAACTCCGCGTAAAGCTGGGCGGCCAGCGTCTTGTTATGGGAAATGACCAGGGTCGGCTTCCTCACGGCCTGGATGACATTGGCCACGGTGAAGGTTTTGCCCGAACCGGTCACGCCGACGAGCGTTTGATGCCTCGCGCCCGCCAGGACCCCTTCGGTCAACTTGGCGATGGCCTGCGGCTGGTCGCCGGCCGGCTGGTAGGGCGCGGACAATTCGAACATCCAGACAAAGTACGGGCCTTGGCCAGCAAGTCAAACCGCCATGAGCCAGTTGGGGCTCCCGGAAGGATGGATATCAGTTTTTGGACACTGGCCAACACTGACGGAGGCATAATCTCAATTTACGCGTGAAAATGCCGGACGACAAAGTCGTGATGACCAATAAAGATCCCCAATGACCAATGACGGAAGCCGTGCCAGCAAGCCAACCACGGGCCAACGGGTGAACAAATCTATGGTGGTTCAACCCACCTTTGCCGTTCGGAACCTTGCCATTCCCAAAACGATGATGACGGATAACAGCGCCAGCAGCCCCGTAGAAGCGTGATCAGGAACCGAGCCGCCACCACCAGTCGAGTCTCCCAAATCGTTGAACGTTAGATATACGGGGAGGCCATTCGCATCAGCTCCGGCCAAGCCCGACACATCATTTGCGATCACAGTGGCAAAACCCGTAGTCGTCGGGTCGTCGCTTTGCACATCAACCAGCGTTACGAACGGAACACTTGCGGTGGAGGTGTCGAAAACATTATTCCAAGGGCCCGTTATGGAACTGCCTCCCGGCTCTGGAATGGAGGATCCATTGGGAGAGCCAAATGCTCGTTCACCGCCAAGGTAAACCCCCACTGGAAGGTTAAACTGCCAGTGGTCATCCGCCAGGAAACTCGGCGTAATGGCCGTACCGTTCCAAGTTACCGACAGCGAGGTATCTGAGTTTTCGGTGATCAGGAGGGTGTCTTGGCTAATAACGGCATGGGCTGAGAAAGCAGCCGCGGTCATTGAAATGACGGTGGCTGCCAAGGCTGCAGCCCGTGGCCAAATGGAGTTTGCTTGGGTTATATTTTTCATTTTGCGTGTCTGTTAAATAATTATTAGGGCATCGAATTTTAAGCATAAGAAATGCCAAGAATGGAAGACAGGGTTCTGTTTTGGATGTAAGAGGCTGCAAGCCAATGAGTCACAACTAATGTGTTGATTGCTTTCGGCTGTCAGGCGATTGTGTCAGAATGTAAGGAATTCCGACGCAATTACCCCTGCTTCTAAATGGTTTAGTCGTAACTAATTGATTATCAATGGCCAATTCAGAATTCGCTTGCTCTGTAAACCATTCCGACGCTTTCAGGCTATTTCAGGGAATTTCGGGGTATGTCGTGCCACAGAATAAATGAAAAATGAGAGATTCTCGAAGACCCAATTCTCAATTCAGACTCAGTGGTTTGCTCGCGACTCTGCGCCACAATCCGGCGACGGCGGAATCCTTCTTAATTCTTCCTTTCTTTCGCGCGGGGTTGGGGTAATCTGGTGGGCCTTATGAATAAGCTGACTGTGAATGATTTGAAGGTGAAGGACCAGCGCGTGCTGGTGCGCGTCGATTACAATGTGCCCATGGAGGAGAAGAACGGGCAGATGATCATCAATGATTCCACGCGCATCAAGGAAACGCTGCCCACGTTGCGGCTGCTGATCGAGAAGGGGGCCAAGATCATCCTGGCCGCCCACCTCGGCCGGCCCAAAGGCAAACGGGAGCCGTCCATGTCGATCCGCCCAGTGGCAGGCGAGTTGTCGAAGTTGCTGGGACGGCCGGTGGCGTTCGCGGAGGATTGCATCGGCGAGAAGGCGGAAAAAGCCGTGGCGGCGCTCAAGGCCGGCGACGTGCTGTTGTTGGAGAATGTCCGCTATTACAATGAGGAGGAGGCCAATGACCCAGCCTTTGCCGCCAAGCTGGCCGCGCTGGCGGATGTCTATGTCAACGACGCCTTTGGCGCGGCCCATCGCGCTCATGCCTCGACGGAAGGAGCGGCGCGGATCATCGCTCAACGCGGCGGGTTGTGCGCCGCGGGCTTGTTGATGGAGCGGGAGTTGAAGTACCTCGGCCAGGAGTTGGAGAATCCGGCCCGGCCGTTCGTCGTTATTTTGGGCGGGGCGAAGGTTTCGGACAAAATCAAGGTAATCGACCGTCTTTTGGAAAAGGCGGACTCGATCCTGATTGGCGGGGCGATGGTTTATACTTTCAAGTTGGCGCAGGGTTGCAAGATCGGCAAATCCCTCTCCGAACCGGACAAAGTGGAACTGGCGAAGGCGGCGTTGGAGAAGGCCAAGGCGCGCGGCGTGCAGTTTGTGCTGCCGGTCGATGACGTCATCGGCACGCCGGTCGATACCGGAAAGCTGAACAAAAAGAGCAAACCGATCATCGAAATGCAAAATCCGCGCACGAACGCCCAGGCCAATATTCCCGATGACGCAGCCGGACTGGACATCGGACCGGAAACCGCCAAGCGTTTCGGCGAAATCATCAGCAAAGCCAGGACCATCATGTGGAACGGCCCGATGGGGATGTTTGAAGACGCCCGTTACGCCGCCGGCACCAATGCGGTGGCGCGCGCCGTGGCTGACGCGACGGCGAAGGGGGCCAAGAGCATCATCGGCGGCGGTGACAGCGTCAAGGCGCTGAACCAGGCCAAATTGGGTGACAAGGTGACTTTTATGAGCACCGGCGGCGGAGCCAGCCTGGAATTCCTGGAAGGCAAGGCTCTGCCCGGAGTGGAAGCATTGTCCAAGAAATAAGCGGCAGCCAAGGAACCACTAATCATGAATAAAGAACGCAAATTAATCATCGCCGGCAATTGGAAGATGAACAAAACCGTGGCTGAAGCGATCGCTTTGGTGCGGGGATTGAAAATCGAACTGGGCAATTGCAAAGAGGTCGATATCGTCGTGTGTCCGCCGTTCACCGCGTTGAGCGAAGTGTCGAAGGAGATCCTCGAGACCGTGATCCGCCTGGGGGCGCAAAACATGAGCGAAAACAACTTTGGCGCTTTCACCGGCGAAATTGCGGCCGGGATGCTCAAGGAGTTTTCCGTGCGCTACGTCATCCTGGGCCATTCCGAACGGCGCCAATACCAAAAGGAAAGCGACCAGCTCATTTCCAGGAAGGCCCTGGCCGTGCATGCGGCTTCTCTCAAGCCGATTGTGTGCGTGGGCGAATTGTTGAGCGAAAGGGAGGCGGGCCAGACCGAAAAAGTCCTCGAAACCCAAGTGCATGGCAGCCTGGCCGGGCTGACGGCGGAGCAAATGGAGGAAACGGTTGTCGCGTATGAACCGGTTTGGGCCATCGGCACCGGCAAAACGGCCACCACCGCCCAGGCCCAGGAAGCCCATGCCCATATTCGCAAATTGCTGGCGGGCATGTTCGGCGACAAAGTCGCCCGGCGCGTGCGCATCCAGTACGGCGGCAGCGTCAAGGCCTCCAATGCCCGGGACCTGATGGGCCAGCCGGACGTGGACGGGGCGCTGGTGGGCGGGGCATCGCTGGACATCCGCAGTTTTTCTGATATTATTAAAAACTCGATTTAACTGGGAATTATGAGTAATTTATTTTATATCTTTCTGACCTTCCTCATGTTTGTGGATTGCGTCATTTTGGTTCTTTTGGTGCTGCTGCAACTGCCGAAGAAGGACGCCGGGGCCGGTCTGGCCTTCGGCAGCGGCGCGACCGACGCCCTGTTTGGCGCAGGCTCCGGCAACGTCTTGACCAAAATCACCAAATACGCCGCGGGCATATTCTTCCTTCTCGCCATTTGCATGGCCGTAATGTCTTCCAGCCAGCACGCGAAATCCAGCGCGGAGGCGCTGAGAGAGGCCTTGTCGAAACAGTCGCCGGCGCCCATCGGCGGTCTGGGTTCGCCTTCTTCGTCCACCCCGCCGGCCGGTGGCGGGCTGCTGCAAACTCCGTTGTTTTCCAATCTGCCTCCGACGCAATCCACGGCTCCGGCCGCCAAGCCAGCCACCCCGGCTACAAACAAGTAATCGTTCATGAGCCTTTTGCGGCGCACGCTGGGGGCTTTTCCCGGGGCGCGGCGTCTGAGGATGGCAGGGTTGGCGGTTTTATTGGCGCTGGCTGGATGCACCCGCTCTGAACCGCGGGCCGATCTCGTCATGATCAACGGACCTGACCCGGAAACACTGGATCCGGCCCTGGTCACCAGCCTTGAAGGCCTGCGAGTCGTGGCCGGCCTTTTTGAAGGACTGGCCCGCAATGATCCCGTCACTGCGGCCCCCGTTCCCGGCCTGGCCCGGAGCTGGGAGATTTCTCCGGACGGACGCGTTTATACTTTTCACCTCAGAGACAATCTGTTTTGGGGGGCCGGCGAGCCGATCACGGCAGAGGACGTTGTGTATTCCTGGCGGCGCGTCCTTGATCCGCAAACCGCCTCGGAATACGCTGGCCAGTTGTTCTACGTCAAAAACGGCGAGGACTACAACAGCGGCAAAATCAAAGACCCGTCGCAGGTCGGCGTGCGCGCGTTGGATGCGCACACCGTGCAGGTTGAACTGAACCAGCCGACGGCGTTTTTCCTCGACCTTTGCGCTTTTCAAACCCTTTCCGTTGTCCCGCGACAGGTGATCGGGAAATACGGCGAAGATTGGATGCGCGCCCGGCCCCTGCCCTCCAGCGGGCCGTATGTGCTGGATTTCTGGCGGCTCAACGACAAAATCCGCCTGCGCAAAAACCCCTTTTACTGGGACGCGGCCAATACCAAATGCGGCGTCGCCGATTACCTCTGCCTCAGCGCGCCGAACACGGCCTTGAACCTGTACGAAACCGGCCAGGCTGACATCATCTGGGACCATGACTTCCTGCCCAATGAACTGATGGACGTTCTGAGCCAGCGCCCCGATTTCCATTCCTTCCATTATCTGGGAACGTATTTCATCCGCTGCAACACGACGCGGCCGCCCTTCAGCGACGCGCGAGTGCGCAAGGCGCTGGCCTTGACCATTGATAAACGGCGGCTGGTGGACAAATTCCTGCGCGGCGGCCAGCCGGTAGCGAACCATCTCGTGCCGGACGGCACGGCCCATTATGGGTCGGTGTCCGGCCTGGCTTACAACCCCGCCCTGGCGCGGCAATTACTGGCTGAAGCGGGCTATCCCGGCGGGAAGGGCTTTCCGGCCTTCTCGTACCTTTTTGCGGCCGTCGGCGGCGGTGGAGTCAACCAAAAAATCGGGGTCGAACTGCAACAAATGTGGGAGGAACAGTTGGGCATCCACGCCGGCCTGCAACAAATGGAGAAGAGCGTGTATATCGCGGCGCAAAACAGATTGGATTACGACCTGACGAGCGGCGACTGGGTCGGGGACTATGACGATCCGAATACCTTCCTGGATTTATTCCGGAGCGACAATGGCAACAACCGCACCGGGTGGAAGGATGCGCGTTACGACGCCTTGATGCGCGAAGCCAACAGGCAGACGGACCTGGCCCGGCGCGCCGCGCTCCTGCAGCAAGCCGAACGCCGTCTGGTCATTGACGAAATGCCAATCATCCCCCTCTATTTTTTTGTGGGATTGACCTACTATGATGCCGCCAAAATAAAGGGGATTTACCCGAATATTTTGGACGATCACCCACTCAACGCCATTTGGAAGGTGAAGTGAAATTCCCGGCTCACTCCGCGTCTTCGCCCAGCTCGACGTTCCAATAAGCGAGGTCGAGGAAATGCTTCCAACTGTCGTGCTGCACGCCGAAGTTGACCTGCACGAAGGGGCGCCACTTCGGGCGCTTGGGTTTTCGCACCAGATGCAAGCCGGCTTCCTGGGGAGTGCGGTTGGCCTTGAGAGTGTTGCAACGCACGCAGGAGCAGACGATGTTCTCCCATGAAGTCGGGCCGCCCCGGTCGCGAGGGACAACGTGGTCCAGGTTCAAGTCCTTCCGCTCGTAGGTGGTTCCGCAGTATTGACAAGTGTTGCGGTCGCGCTCGAAAATGTTGTGCCGGGTGAATTTGACCTCCTTCTTCGGCAGGCGGTCAAAGAGCACGAGCAAAATGACGCGCGGCACGCGGATTTTGAACGAGACGGTGGCAATGGTTTCCGGGTGCGGCTCCCGCTCGGAAAAATGCCGCCACTGGCTGAAGCTGAAGGTTTGAAAAACGCCCTCGTCGTCGCTCAACACGACCTGGGCGTGGCCCTCAAACAAAAGCGTCAAGGCCCGCCTCGCCGTGCAGACATTGACGGCCTGCCAGAGGCGGTTCAGCACCAGGACATGTTGGTTAAGGAACGAATTCATAAACCGAACCTTGAGCAGGAATGTAGCAGCATACAGGCCCAGGTGTCAACGCTAGTGTCATCGTTTATCATCGACATTCCGGCACGGTGGTTCGAAAGTGGAGCCATGTCGTGGCCCGCAGATTACCACATGCACACCCCGCTGTGTCGCCATGCCAGCGGGCGGCCCGCCGAATACGCGGCCCGCGCCGTGGCGGTTGGCCTGACGGAAATCGGCTTCTCGGACCATTCCCCGATGCGCCGCGATGACTTTGACAATTGGCGCATGCGGTTCGATCAATTGGACGAATACGTCGAGAGCGTGCGCCGCGTGCAAAAAGATTCCACCGGTCTCACCGTCAGGCTCGCCCTGGAAATCGATTATCTGCCCGGTCACGAAGACTGGATTCGCGAACTGGCGGCCCGGCATCCTTGGGACTATTTAATCGGCTCGGTGCATTACGTTTCCGATTCATGGGCGGTGGACAATCCCGAGGACATTGCCAAGTGGAAAGGGCGCGATCCGTATGAGGTTTGGGCGGCGTATTTCGACAGGCTGACGGAGGCGGCGGACTCGGGTCTGTTTGATATCATCGGTCATGCTGATTTGCCAAAGAAATTCAGGATCTGCCCCAAGGAAGACTGCGGGCCGCTGTTCAACCGTTTTTTGGAATCGGCGCAAAAGAAGAACGTTGCCATCGAACTCAACACCGCCGGGCTGCGCAAAGACTGCCAGGAGATTTACCCCAGCCGGGCCTTCCTGCAACTGGCCGCGCAAAGAAACATCCCGATCACGTTCGGTTCCGACGCCCATGCGCCGGTTGAAGTGGGCAGCGGCTTTGTCGAAGCCGTGGCGCTGGCGCGCTCGGTGGGCTACAACCGCTACTGCCGGTTCTTCAAACGCCGCCGCACCGAGTCGCCCCTGTGAATTGAAGGTTGCAATCTCAATGGCCGTTCACGGCCGATGGAGACATCTCCATACAGCCGCGACATTTTTCCATGCTTTGATTGCCAACGTTGGCCGAATTCCGTATGTTTGCCGAATGGCAAATTGATGCAATGATCCAACGGCGAGACATCAAGAAATGGTGCGAAATTGTGGCCCGCGAATTTCGGCCTGAGCAAATTATTCTGTTCGGCTCATACGCCTACGGCACTCCCACGGAAGACTCCGATGTTGATGTGCTGGTTGTAATGCCATTGGCGCGCGGACATCGCGACGTGCGGCAGGCAGCGGCGATTCGGGAACGCGTGCCTGCTCCATTTCCGATGGACGTCCTTGTGCGTTCGCCCCAACAAGTTGCGCGGCGACTCGCGTGCGGTGACAGCTTCATGGCTGGCGTCCTGCGTTACGGCCAAATGATGTATGAAGGCAAGTGCGCGTGAGTGGATGCTAAAGGCCGAGGAAGACTTTCTTGCCGCGACCGCACTCAACCGTCGGCGCAAGAAACCGCTTTGGAACATAGTGTGTTTCCACGTTCAACAGGCGGTGGAAAAGTATCTCAAAGCGCGACTGGAGGAAGCCGGATTGAGCGTCCCGAAAACACATGATTTGCTGCATCTCCTGAATCTTGCCGCGCCGGCGGAGCCGCTCTGGTCGTCGTATCAATCTGCCTTTAGCCTGCTGGTCAGTTATGCGGTGCAGACCCGTTATCCCGGCAACTCTGTCACTAAGAATGATGCCCGCCATGCCATAAAACTTTGCCGAGAATTCCGCAAAGAGGCGCGGCAGGCTCTGGGATTGCGTTGATTCAATCGCGTTAAAGGCTTGACCTTCGGTGCTGACGGCGAAATCTTCCGCGACAGATGAAGCGCGACATGGAATTGATTCGGCACATACTTCACGGAGCCGAGGCCATTGAGTTTGAGGATGAGCATTATACGGCGAAAACCGTTAATGAGGCATATCAGATTGCACTTATGAAAGACGCTGCTTTGCTGGAAGCGGATGTAATCACAGAGAGGGGCATTCCACGCGAAGCTATGATTATCAGGCTTACTTGGGCTGGTCACGACTTTCTGGATTCTTCCCGAGACAGCAAGATTTGGAAAATGGCTGTCGAACATATTATCAAGCCGGGTGCGTCGTGGTCGTTTTCGATTCTGGTTGAATGGTTGAAGCAAGAAGCTAGGCGACGAGTGCTTGGCGTTCCGACCAGCATACCACCCGATGCTATAATTTGATCATGCGGGCGAAGAAGGCTCAGGAACCAACGGCAGTTGGCGCCTTCAGTTTGCTACTTCTGATTGTTTAAATATTTCAACTCTGCCACCGCACTGGCGTATTCGAGGTAATCGCTTTTGTCGGTGGCGATGGATTTTTGAAAATAATCCGTCGCTATTGGTCTTTGGCCGCAGAAGAGGTGTTTTGAAGCGGCGTAAAAATACGCCTCGCATAGCTGCCCGGTCGTTGTTTTCTGGTCCCCATTTTTGGCGGCGGCCAGAAACTCCGGTTCGGGCAATTGACCGGCGAGAAAATGGCCGATTTTGGAAGCCCAGTCCAGCCTGCCGTTAGCGCGACCGGCGAGATAAGTTTGCAACTCCATCGTGGCGGCCTCTACCTCGCCAAGCCGAGCGCGGATCAACCAGAGCCTGAAACGGGCATAATCGTTGGAGGAATCCAACTCGACTACCTTGCTAAAATCAACCAAAGCATCCGTGAAATGGCGCGAATCATAACGGAGACAACCGCGATTGTAGTACGCACCAGCATACCCCGGTTTGAGTTCGATTACTTTGTCGTAATCCGCGATGGCACCTCTCAGGTCGCCTTTGTCCTGCTGCGCAAGGCCCCGATTGTTGTAGGCACCTCATAAGCCGGTTTGAGTTCGATTGCTTTGGTGAAGTCCGCGATTGCGCCTTCCAGATCGCCTTCATCATGCTTCGCGCTGCCACGATTACTGTACGCAACTGCTAAATCCGGCTGCTGTTGGATGGCTTCGGTGTAGTCTACAATTGCGCCGGCAAGGTCTCCTTTGTGGTGTTTCGTAGTGCCGCGGTTATAATACGCAGCCGCAAAACCCGGATTGCGTTGGAGGGCTTTTGTGAAGTCCGCAATAGCACCGTCTGAATCGTCTTTGTATTGCTTCGCATTGCCACGATTAAAATAGGCGTATGCGTAATCCGGTTTTAGTTCGATGGCTTTGGTATGGTCCGCGATTGCGCCGTCTAGATCCCCTTTTTCTTGCTCCCCAACGCCTCGAACTGTGTAGGCAAGCGCATCATCCGGTTTGAGCTCGATGGCTCTATATATCCGCGCATAAATAATGCGACATGAGTGCCGCTGCGCATTATGCTCCGGCGCCAATATGCGTCCTGTATTTGCCAACGGCAATCAGCGAACGGTGCAGTTACTGCTCCAGCTTCG
>JBEKDI010000126.1:0-14097 GCA_050014435.1 Verrucomicrobiota bacterium
TTAATCTCCTCAAAAGGGAGAAAACCAAAAAGCGCGGCATCCGTGGCAAACAACTCAATGCCAGTTGGGATCACGCCTATTTACTGCGATTGCTCGGAATTTAAATGCGTTTGCCCTGGCGCGGAGCGTCGTCAAAATTCCGGGATTGAGCGAAGGCAGTTTCGGTGTAGAATAATATCGTGCTGAGTCTGTCTGCTGTCCGAGAACTGGATTAACTGGAAGGAAAAACATGTCTGATCGCCTGACAAATTTGACACGGGCCCCGAAACTTGTCGGCATCGCCGCCGATCACGGCGGGTATGAGTTGAAGGAACATCTGGCCGGGATGTTGCGCAAAGCCGGATATAAACTGAAGGACTTTGGGCCTCCGCGGTTGAATACAGAGGATGATTACCCGGATTTTGTCGTCCCGCTGGCCCGCGCCGTCGCCGCCGGCAAGGTGGAGCGAGGCGTGGCTGTGTGCGGCAGTGGGGTGGGGGCATCGGTCGCCGCGAACAAAGTGGCGGGGGTCCGGGCCTGCCTGATTCATGATAATTTTTCGGCGCATCAAGGCGTCGAGGACGACAATCTGAACGTGATCTGCCTCGGCGGCCGCGTCGTCGGCCACTCGCTGGCCTGGGAGTTGGTCCAAACATTTCTCAACGCGCGTTTCAGCGGTGCGGCGCGTCATCGCCGCCGTCTGGCGAAAGTCGCGCAACTCGAGAACGCGCCCGCAGGGAAAACACCATGAAAACAAGCCCTCTTGCCGGTAAGGCGGCGCCATTTGCAGTACTCGTTGATGTGCCGCGGCTCATCACCGCCTATTATTCCGACGTGCCGGATCCCGCGGTGCCGGCGCAACGCGTCTCTTTCGGCACCTCCGGGCATCGAGGGTCATCCTTCAATCGGGCGTTTAACGAATGGCATATCCTGGCCATCACTCAGGCGATTTGCCTGTATCGGCAGCGGCAGGGGACCGTTGGCCCGCTTTTTCTCGGCATCGACACACATGCGCTTTCTGTGCCGGCCTGCGCCACGGCGCTCGAAGTGCTGGCCGCAAACGGAGTCGAGGCCACCATCGCGGAAGGCGACGAATACACGCCCACCCCGGTGATTTCCCACGCGATCCTGACCTATAATCGCGGGCGAAAGGACGGACTGGCCGACGGTATTGTCATCACGCCTTCGCACAATCCACCCCATGACGGCGGCTTCAAGTATAATCCGCCCAATGGCGGCCCGGCGGACAAGGCCGTGACCGATTGGATTGAGGCGCAGGCGAACGCGTTGCTCGAAGCCAGACTCAAAGGGGTGAAACGAATCCCCCTCGACCAGGCCCTGCGAGCTGCCACGACGCATCGGCGCGATTACATCAGCCCTTACGTTGCCGATCTCGGAAATGTCGTTGACATGGAAGCCATTCGCGGTTCGAAACTCAGGCTTGGGGTTGACCCCCTGGGCGGCGCGGGTGTGCATTATTGGGCGCGAATCGCCGAGCGCTATGGTTTGAATCTCACCGTGGTCAACCAAGAGGTCGATCCCACCTTCCGGTTCATGACCGTGGATTGGGACGGCCAGATCCGCATGGACCCGTCTTCCGCTTTTGCCATGCAGCGGTTAATCGCAATGAAAGATCGTTTTGACCTTGCCTTTGCCTGCGACACTGACCACGACCGGCACGGCATTGTCACCCGTAGCGCGGGATTGTTGCCGCCCAATCATTATCTCTCCGTGTCCATCTTCCACCTTTTCCAACACCGGCCCAAGTGGCGCAAGGAAGCGTCGGTCGGCAAAACGCTGGTGAGCAGCCAGATGATTGATCGCGTCACCGAGAAGGTTGGCCGGAAACTCTACGAGGTGCCGGTGGGCTTCAAATGGTTCGTTGACGGTTTGCTTGATGGTTCGCTTGGCTTCGTCGGCGAAGAAAGCGCCGGGGCCAGCTTCGTCCGCCTGGATGGGACCGTTTGGACGACGGACAAGGATGGGATTGTCCCTGCTTTGTTATCGGCGGAAATCACCGCGGGGATGGGCCGCGATCCCGGTGAGATTTACCGCGACCTGACGCGCGAGTTTGGCGAACCTGCCTATGACCGCGTAGAAGCGCCGGCCACGCCGGAGCAAAAGAAACTGCTGGCAAAACTGTCGCCCAGGCAGGTCAAGATTACGGAGTTGGCGGGCGAAAAAATTGAAACTGTCCTTACCGTCGCTCCGGGCAATTGCGCTCCCATCGGTGGGTTGAAAGTGGAGGCGAAGAGCGGATGGTTCGCCGCGCGTCCGTCGGGGACGGAGGATATTTACAAGATTTATGCGGAAAGCTTCCGGGGGGAAGCACATTTGCGCCGCATCCAGGAAGAGGCCCAAACCATTGTCAGCGAGGCGCTGAAGGAGGAATTATGAGCAAACAAACACCTGTCAATCACCCGATCTACAGTCTTCTGCCCACGGAAGTGGACGGATTCGATTCCCTGGCGGAGCTGGCTTTGGACATGCGCTGGTCGTGGAGTCATTACGCCGACAAAATATGGCAGGTGCTGGATACTGCCTTGTGGGATTTGACCCAGAACCCCTGGGTTGTTCTGCAAACAGTCTCCCGGGACAAACTCAAGAGCACCCTGGCCGATCCCGCCTTCCGGAAAACCGTGGATGATCTGCTGCAGAGAAAGCGCAAGACGGATGCAACACCTGCGTGGTTTCAGCAGCAGCACCCGAAGGCTCCTTTGACCTGCGTGGCTTATTTCAGCATGGAATTCATGCTCAGCGAAGCGCTGCCCATCTACTCGGGGGGCCTTGGCAACGTGGCAGGCGATCAGCTTAAGACCGCCAGCAACCTGGGCGTGCCGGTGTCCGCAATCGGACTGTTCTACCAACAGGGTTATTTCCGCCAGGTGATTGACCAGGACGGCGGGCAGCAGGCTCTTTACCCCTATAACGACCCCGCGCAGTTGCCCATCACACCGGTGCGCCAGCCTAATGGCGAATGGCTGCGGCTGGAAATCGCGCTGCCCGGTTACTCGGTCTGGCTGCGTGTCTGGCAGGTCCAGGTGGGCCGGGTGAAACTTTATCTGCTTGACAGCAATGACCTGGCGAACTTTCCCGCCCATCGCGGCATCACCAGCGAGTTGTACGGCGGCGGGCCGGAGTTGCGCCTCGTGCAGGAGCTGCTCCTCGGCATTGGCGGCTGGCGGCTGCTTGGCGCGCTCGGCCTCAAACCCGATGTCTGCCACCTCAACGAAGGTCATGCCGCCTTTGCCGTATTGGAACGGGCGCGCAGTTTCATGCAGGACAATGCGCAGCCTTTTGATGTCGCGTTGTCCGTCACGAGGGCAGGGAACCTTTTCACCACCCACACTGCCGTCGCCGCCGGCTTTGACCGTTTCCCGCCGTGCCTCATCGATCAGTACCTTGGCCATTACGCGAAGGAGAAGCTGGGCATTACACTCCACGATTTGCTGGCCTTGGGCCGGCAGAATCCGAATGATGCTTCGGAGAGTTTCAACATGGCCTATCTGGCCATCCGCGGCAGCGGCGCGGTCAACGGCGTGAGCCGCTTGCACGGAAAAGTCAGCCGGCAGCTTTTCGCGCCCCTGTTTCCACGCTGGCCGGAGGAAGAAGTGCCCGTCGGATATGTGACCAACGGCGTCCACTTGCCAACCTGGGACTCGGCTGCGGCGGACGATCTTTGGACGGGTGCCTGCGGCAAAGGCCGCTGGATTGGAACAATGGAAAACCTGGAGAAAGAGATTCGCAGGGTCCCCGACGCCGGGCTCTGGCAGTTTCGCACGGCGGCCAGGCAGGCGCTAATTGACTACGCTCGCCAACGTTTGGCCCGCAGCCTCGCCGCCTCGGGCGCAACGCAGGAGGCCCTCGAAGCGTCGAAGCACCTCTTCGACCCCAACGCGCTTACCCTGGGCTTTGCGCGCCGCTTTGCCACCTACAAACGCCCGAACTTGCTGCTGCACGACCCCGAGCGCCTGCTGCGCCTGTTGTCCAATCCGCAGCGTCCGGTGCAACTTATCATCGCTGGCAAGGCCCACCCGGCGGACCAGCCGGGGCAATCTCTCATCCGGCAATGGATCCAATTCATCCGTCGCCCGGAGGTCCGGCCTCATGTTATTTTCCTTGCCGATTACGACATGCACCTGACCGAGCGTCTGGTGCAAGGGGTGGATGTCTGGCTCAATACACCGCGCCGGCCTTGGGAAGCGTGCGGCACCAGCGGTATGAAAGTCCTCGTCAACGGCGGCCTCAATCTCTCGGAGTTGGACGGCTGGTGGGCGGAAGCTTACACGCCGGACGTGGGTTGGGCGCTGGGAGACGGACAGGAACACGGCGACGATCCGGCTTGGTACGCGGCGGAGGCCGAGGCGCTTTACGAAAGGCTGGAGCACGACGTGATTCCGGAGTTTTACACCCGCAACGATCAGGGCATTCCCACGGCGTGGGTGGCGCGGATGCGGGAAAGCATGGCCCGGTTGACGCCGCGCTTCTCGGCCAATCGCACGGTGCGTGAATACACCGAGGAACACTACCTTCCGCTGGCCGCCGCCTGCCAGGCGCGCATGGCCAACAAAGGAGCCATCGGCAGGCAACAGATCGAATGGCGGCGCACTCTGGACCAGAAATGGCCCGCATTGCGCTTCGGTGAAGTCAAAGTGAAAACAAACGACGGACGGCATACGTTTGACGTTCAAGTCTTCCTAAGCGATCTCGACCCGCAGGCGGTGCGGGTTGAACTTTGCGCCCAAGGCGGGATGAGCGGTCCCGCCGTGCGGCAGGAGATGAAAAACGTCCGCAAGCTGCCCGGCGCATCGGGTGGTTACGTCTATAGCGCGGCTGTCCCTGCGGCGCGCCCGCCGGGTGATTATACGGCGCGAATCATACCGAACTGCGATGGCGTATCCGTTCCTCTGGAAGCCGCTCACATCCTCTGGCAGCGGTGATGTTCTTGTCGCCGTATCTTGCGTGCCATAATTGGCTAGTCAGGATGATTTCATTGCCCCTCAAACCCATTTAACGGCTATTTTCCGCCGGCGACCTTGTCGGTGAAGTCCTCAGTCAACCGCACTTTTTCAGTCAGGGGCAGATCGCGCGACGAAGGGCCCACCGCGATTTCATAGGATCCAGTGTCGGCCTTCCACTGGCGGCCGGGGACGTCGAAATAAGCGAAGTCGCGGGGTTTGAGGGTGAAGGTGATGGTTTTGGTTTCGCCGGGCTTGAGGGGCACTTTGGCGAAGCCTTTGAGTTCGCGTGGGGCTTTCTCAATTTTGGGGCGGGGATCATGCACGTAGAGTTGGGCGACTTCCTCGCCGGCGCGATGGCCGATGTTGCTTACGTCCACGGAGGCGGTAAGCGAGCCATCGGCTTTCAGGCTGGCGGCGGAGAGCTTCAGGTTCTTGTATTTGAACGTCGTGTAGGAGAGTCCGAAGCCGAAGGGGAACAGGGGCTGGATGCCCGCGTGGTCAAAGCGGCGGTAGCCGACGAAAATGCCTTCCGCGTAATTCACCTGATGATTGGCGCCGGGGAAATTGGGGGCGTCGGAATAATCGTCGCGACTGACGGCGAAGGTGTCGGGGAGCTTGCCGGATGGGTTGACGTTGCCGAAGAGGACAGCCGCGATGGCGGCGCCGCCTGCCTGGCCGGGGAACCAAGCGTCGAGGAGGGCGGGCACCTGCGGGAGCCAATCGTTCATGGTCACGGGCGCGCCGGCATTCAGGAGGACGATGGTTTTGGGATTGGCTGCGGCCACGGCGCGAATGAGGTCGGCTTGATGGGAGGGCAGATCCATGGACTGACGGTCGGCCCCTTCGCCTTCGGTATGCCGGGTGGATACACAAACCACGGCCACGTCGCTATTCTTGGCGGCATCGATGGCGTCGGCATACGGGGAAACACTGGGCAGCAGCCAGTCGAAGCGGGCCACGTAATCGCCGTCGTTCTGGTAGAATTCGATGCGCAGATCGTAGGATTTGCCGGCCTCCAGGCTGGCAGAGGCGGTGCCGGTGGTGACGGCGCCGTCCCGCCATTGATCGACCAGGAGTTTGCCGTCGAGATAAACCCGATAGCCGTCATCGCCGGTGAACGAGAAGCCAACGGTGCCGGTGACGGGCGCGAGCAGCTTGCCGGTCCAGCGAACGCTGAAATGAGTGGTGGCAAGACCTGGCGCTGGCGCGGAGGGCGAATTGATATTGACCTGGTTTTCGATGCGTGAGCACACGGGCTGGCCGTCAAGCGACATATTCCCGAAGTATTGGGCCCGGAAGCCGCTGGTCCCGTCGGGTTGCCGGATGGCGGACCCCGGGACGAGAATGCCATCCAGTTCGGCGGCGGCGAAGTGGATGGCGACCTGGTCGCCGACTACGTTTTTGATGCCATCGATCAATTCGGTGGTGTGGAGGGGGGGCACTTCCGGACTGCCGAGTGCTCCGACCTGGAGTTTTTTGGCCGGTTCGCCGATCAGGGCGATGGATTTGATGCGGGCGCGGTCGAGGGGCAGGAGGTTTTGGTTGTTTTTGAGGAGAACGATGCCCTTGGTGGCGGTTTCGAAGGCGAGTTGATCATGTTCGCGGGAGTTGACGAGCTGGTGGTCCGGTTGCAGCGGGTGATCGAGCAGGCCCACCCGGAGGATCGTCCGAAGAATACGATGCACGGAATCATCCACGGCGGCCTGGGTGACGGTGCCGTCGGCGAGTGCGGCCTTGAGTTTGGGAACGCTCATGTTATCGCCGGTGGGCATTTCCAGGTCGTTGCCGGCCTGCACGACGGAGGTCTGATGGACGCCGCCCCAGTCCGACATGACGAGACCATTGAAGGCCCACTCACCTTTCAAGATATCCTTGAGCAGGACAGGATTGGCGCTGGAATGCCGGCCGTTGACCTGGTTGTAGGAACTCATGACGGACCAGACGTTGCCTTCCTTCACGCCGGCTTCAAATGCGGGCAGATAGATTTCGCGCAAGGCGCGCTCATTCACGGTGGCATTGACATCGGAACGGTCGGTTTCCTGGTTGTTGCAGGCGAAATGCTTGATGCAGGCCGCATTACCGCTGGATTGGAGGCCCCGGATGTAGGCGGCGGCGAGGCGGGCGGCGAGGAAGGGGTCCTCGCTGAAATACTCGGCGTTACGCCCGCCGAGCGGGGAGCGGTGGATATTGACGGCGGGGCCGAGGAGGACCGAAGCGCCCTCGCCCTTGTTCCGCGACTCGACGCCGATGGCGTGGCCCACGCGCGCGATGAGTTCGGGATCCCAGGTTGACGCCATCAGCGCGCCGCAGGGGAAGGCGGTTGCCGGACCTTGGGTGCGGTCGGTGCCGCCGCGCACACCCTGGCCGGCATCGACCATGCCCATGGCGGGAACCCCGAGCCGCGGAATGGGCTGGGTGGTGAAGCCGGTGCCGCCGAGAAGAGCGAGTTTTTCGTCCGGCGTCAGCCGGTTGAACAGGTCGTTCACGCGATCCTCGATTGGCGCCTGGGGGTTCTGGTAAGGAAGTGTTTCCTGCGCGTTCGTTCCGCGGACGGCGATAACGAGCGCCAGGACGGCCAGTCTGCAGGTTTGTGTCAAAGAAGTGTTCACCGTGATTTCCCATTGGGTTTGTTGTTCATGTTGTCAATAAGCTGTTTTTGTCGCTGCGTGATTTTCCCCCAGCGGCACGGAGTTGCAAGCCATTCTGCAAAGCCAAAACTTCGTTTTTCGGTGGAACTGGCCTGCGCGGAACCGATTTTCACCTCCCAAATAATCCCTGGAACCTGAAGTTTGATGGGTTATTAGTTCTGCCCTGCGCCCCACTGACAGTGCCAACGGCAGTTGGCTCTGGCGTGATGCCGCTGAAAATAACCTCAAGCCCGATCCGATTCCGTCAACTAAAACCCAAACGAACTTTATACTAAAACGGCTGGCCAATTTGTTGTAATAAGTGAGTATGGACAGGTAAATGAAGAGTTGACCCAAATGGCACATGCTCAGTGAAGTGCAACTGATTTGGCGGTTCAACCGTGGCAACCCGGACGCTGTGCGCGAGATCTATGAAGGGCACAAGCACGAGCTGGTCACCCTGGCTGCGGTGCTCCTGCTGGATAAGGCGGAAGCGGAAGATGTTGTCCATGATGTCTTTTTCGGCTTCATTCGCTCCGGTGGCCGGTTCCGGCTGACAGGTAGTCTGAAAGGTTTTTTGGCCACGTGTGTGGCAAACCGGGCTCGCAACCGGAACAAGTCCAGCCGCCAGTCTATTCCGAACGAAGCCGCTGTCGTTGAACCTGCCGCGCCGGATCACGAGCGTCCCGACTCGGCGGCCATGTTCGGAGAGGAGCTAAAGTGCGTGGGCCGGGCCTTGGCGGAGTTGCCTTATGCACAGCGGGAAGCGGTTGTGTTGCGGCTGTGCAGCGGGTTGCGGTTTCACGCCATTGCCCGAATGCAAGGCGTCTCAATCAACACAGTCCAAGGCCGTTACCGCTACGGCTTGGACAAACTAAAAACACTTTTGGACGGAAAACTAGCCTATGAAAAAGACACAGGATATTTCGCAAATCTTCCGGCAAATTCGCGTGCCGGCCAGTTCGAAGCTCGATGAACGCGTTCATCGTGAAATTGACAATGCTGTGGCGTCGCCTGCCACAGCGCCCTCTGCCGCGCAACCAAATCTCGGACAATTCTTCGCTTTGATTCTGAAAAAACAATCCACCCGTTACACCATCGCCAGCACCCTGGTGCTGGCAGCGGTGGTAGCCCTGGCTTTAATTCATTCGACCCCTTCGGCTTGGGCCATGGAGCAGACAATCGAAGCCCTCAAGAAATACAGGGGCCTTCACATTACCGGCTATGTCACAAAAGACGGCAAAGCCATTCCCCTCGACGTCTGGGCGCGGGCTGACATGACCGGTAACCTGGTCGAAACCGGCCTGTTGAAAACTGAAGGTGCTACGATTTGGACCAAGGACAACAGGACCTACAGCTATGATCAGTCCGACAATACGGTGTACGTCGAGCCGGGGATTACTACTTTTGGGGGATTGAACCCCTGGCCCGGTCCAAAGAGTCTGACCATGCTGACAAGAATGAAGAATTATAACGCGTTTGAAGGCGACGATCCGGCCACAGGACGGAAACGGGTCGTCGTCACTTGCAGCATCGAGAACACTTCTGGGCCGCAATCGTTCGGGCCGGTATCGCTTTTACTCGAATTTGATGTCCGGACCAAGCTGCTCGTAAGCTCGAAAAGTTGGCAAAATTCCACACAAGAGGGAGTGCCGAACTGTTGCTGTGAGAAGATCCTCTATTTTGAGGATCTGCCGGCTGCTGTCTTCGACTACCAACCTCCCACAGGCGCGTCCTTTACCAACATGCCATTAACGGTCCCGGAAGCCAGTCTTTCGTCATTAAGCGATCCCATGTGTGGGATTTCCGCGCAGGCGATGAGCCGCGAACAAGCCTGTCAAAAGATTCTTGGGCAATTTTGGTCGGCCCGCATCACAAACGACCTGGCGCGCATCCGCCAGCTTTGGCCTCTGACCGCCGGCTGGCCCGATAAATTGCTGCGCGACGTGGGTGATCAGGATGAAATAACGCAAATGTTGAAAATCGGCGGTATCGAAAGAACCGGCCAGTCCAAACTCGGCCCGCTCGCGTTGGTCCCGAGCTGGGTCCGTTCCCGGGATGGCTCGGTCCTGGAAGTCTGGCTAATCGTGCAATTCCGTGAAATCGACCAGACGGCCTCTTGCGTCATCTACGGCGATCATGGCTACGCGCTGAACGCGAAGGAGTGACCACTAAGACAAATCACATCTTTTTAGAAATTCTTTAAAAAATAAATTGACAAAACAATGTGTTAACTTTAGTGTTCAGCTAATGAATGGCGCATTCTGGCCATGTCGGGAAGGCAAAATTGCTGAATGCTAAAGTCATGAAAATGACCGCTGGAGAAAAAAGTCAATTCGCCTGTCCGCCCCTTTGTCTGTTCGTGGCGCCTTGGCGAAACGGTAAGGCGGGATCAAATCCCCATCAAACCGGGTGGCAGCGCGTCAAAGCCAGTCGCAGTGATCTTTTCACGGCCTCACAATCAGTCGCACTCAAATCCGGCCCCTCCGGGTTCAATTGTCCCCCAACTTGTCCGTCCGTTGCGCCGTGGCCAAGGTGCAACCGTAATTTATCTTAATTACAATGCAATCAAACCTCTGCTCTCTCGGTCCAATTATGTGCAAAGTCCTATACAGGAATACCTTACAAATCAATCAACCGTTAAGCTGCTCATACTCCTCAAAGCGACTCAAAGTGATTTTGGTTCGATGTCGCTCGCGGCTGAGACTGTAAAGAATCTCGACAGCAGGCCGCCACGGTCAGTCATTAATTGTCCATTATCCATTTCCAAAAACTGATTTGCACATTTTGCGGCATCGATGATGTTACAGGGAAAAAGATGAAGACTAACGATTCTCTTGACCCCACTGTGTTTATCATTTTTGGCGGCGGCGGCGATTTGACCTGGCGCAAACTCGTGCCGGCCTTGTTTGATCTATCGCAGGTGCGAAGCATGCCCGCAAATTATTCGATCATTGCGGTGGATCGCCTTGCCATGAGCGACGAGGCGCTGCGCAAGCGCTTGCGCGCCGGCGTCAACCAGTTCTCGCGCTTCGGCAAAGCCAAGACCGCTGAGTGGGCCGAATTCGCCAAGCACATCCACTACCAGCAGGGCGATTTCAAAAAAATCCAGACCTACGAGGCGCTGGGCCAGCAATGCGCCAGGCTGCAAAAGGAATGGGGCGTAAAGCTCCATCGCGTCTATTACATGGCCACCCCGCCCAGCATGTTCGGCGAAATCCCCAAATACCTCGGCCAAGCCGGGTTGGCGCGAGACCAGGAACTGGCGCGCATCGTGGTCGAAAAGCCCATCGGCTATGACCTGCAATCCGCTGCAGCGTTGAACGCTACGCTGGCCGCCAATTTCAAAGAATGCCAAATCTTCCGCATCGACCATTACCTGGGCAAGGAAACGGTGCAGAACATTCTCGCCTTCCGCTTTGCCAATCCCCTCTTCGAACCGATCTGGAACCGGCGCTACGTCGAATGCGTCACCATCACCGCCCTCGAAGCCGTCGGGGTCGAACATCGCGGCGGCTACTACGACCGCGCCGGGGCTTTGCGCGACATGGTGCAGAATCACCTGATGCAACTGCTCTGTTTGGTGGCAATGGAACCGATGGTTTCCTTCCAGGCCGAGGAGATTCGCAACAAGAAAGTCGATGTCCTCCACGCCGTCCGCCCGATTCACCCCGATGCGGTCCATGAATGCACGGTGCGCGGGCAGTACGGCCCGGGTTGGGAGGGCGGCAAGAAGGTTTGCGGTTACCGCCAGGAGCCGGGTGTGCCGCCGGATTCCCAGACCGAGACCTTCGTCGCGCTCAAATTGTTCCTCGACAACTGGCGCTGGCAGGGCGTGCCGTTTTACCTCCGCACCGGAAAGCGCATCACCCGGCAAGCCTCGGAAATCGCCATCCAGTTCCGCGCCGTCCCCCATCAATCTTTCCCAGTCGAGTCCACCCTCGATTGGCAGTCCTCCAGGCTGGTCGTTGCCATCCAGCCCGACGAAGGCATTGTGCTGCACTTTCAGGCTAAACATCCCGGACCCAAAATGCACCTGCGCTCCGTCCAGATGCAGTTCAACTACCAGGATGCTTTCGCCACGTCGTCACCCGACGCTTATGAAACATTGCTCTGGGATGTCATGAGGAACGACCCCACCTTGTTCATGCGCGCCGACCAGATCGAAGCGGCTTGGCGCATCTTGATGCCGGTTCTCGACGTCTGGGCCGCCGCCCCTCCCAGCGATTTTCCCAATTATGCTGCGGGCACCTGGGGGCCGGAGGAGGCCCAAAGTCTTCTCTCGCAAGGACACAGTTGGCCGTTGCCGGCTGAATTGGCGTGTAATTGCGCGAAGAAGGCTTAGAATAAAATCCTTGAGCCTGAAATATCATCTGATTCTGTCGTTCGTTTGTATCGGTGTGTTTGTAGGTTTGACTCCGGCGCGCGCGGCGGATCCTGCTTACTGGTCCTGGGCGCCGACGCCTCCCATGGGCTGGAACAGTTGGGACGGCTTCGCCACGACGATCACCGAGGCCCAGACCCGCGCCCAGGCCGATTTCATGGCGGCGAATTTGCAGCGTTACGGCTGGGAATACATCGTTGTCGATATCCAATGGTATGAGCCGCTCGCCAATGGTTTCGAATATCACAGGGGCGCCAAACTTGAAATGGACAAATGGGGACGGCTGCTGCCCGCAACCAATAAATTCCCGTCTGCGATCAACGGCAGGGGTTTCAAGCCGTTGGCCGACTACGTTCACAGCCTGGGCCTGAAATTCGGCGTCCATCTCATGCGCGGCATTCCGCGCCAGGCGGTGGCGGCGAAAACTCGCATCAAAAGCGCGCGCCGCACCGCCGCCGAGGTCGCCGATACCAACAGCATCTGTCTTTGGAACAGCGACATGTATGGAGTGGATATGTCCAGACAAGGCGCGCAGGAATACTACGATTCGGTTTTCAAGCAGTTCGCGAAATGGGGTCTGGACTTCGTGAAAGTGGACGATCTATCCAGGCCCTATCACGACGACGAAATTGAAGCCATCCGCAAGGCGATTGACCGCAGCGGCCGGGCCATTGTGTTCAGCACCTCGCCGGGCGCCACGCCGGTCAGGGCCGGCGCAAATGTCAGCACCAACGCCAACATGTGGCGCATCAGCGACGATTTTTGGGACAAATGGGACCTCCTTTACGCCCAGTTCGCCCGCGTGCGAGACTGGACGCCCTTTCGCGGGCCGGGGCATTTCCCTGACGCCGACATGCTGCCGATCGGCGTCCTGCAACTGGGGAAAAACAAAACGCATTTCTCTCGTGACGAGCAATTCACACTTATGTCTCTCTGGAGCATCGCGCGTTCGCCGCTGATGATCGGCGCCGACCTCACGAAGCTGGACGACTTCACGCTCTCGTTGCTCACCAATGACAACGTCATTGCTGTCAATCAAAAGAGTTCCAACAACCGTGAATTGTTTCATCACGGCGACTTTTGTGTCTGGGTGGCTGATGTGCCCGGCTCGGCGGATAAATACATTGCGTTGTTCAATACGCGGGCGCCTGGCGCAGGCGAGCCGGCGGCGGCAATTCCGGTCAAACTGGCTGAGCTTGGCTGGGGTGGTAAAGCGCAGGTTCGGGATTTGTGGCTGCAAAAGAATCTCGGTTCCGTCGCGGACAAATTCGCGCCCGTGATCAATGCCCATGGCGCGGGCCTTTACCGCCTTTCGCCGGAGGGCGGAAACTGATGCGCGGATATGACCGTTCCTGCCCGCCATGTTCTGCTTAATACCGTCCAAGTGATCGGCGCATCCAATTCGGCGGTGGCCTCAACCAGGTGACAGAATCCGGGCACTCCGGCAAAATCAAGCGTCACCGTTAGGGATTTCCTTTTGTTTCGCAAAATGCCACGGTGCCCGCGTGGTTTTGGGCAAAATGCGCGGACGCCTTTATGTTCGACAGAGAGGAAACACCCGGAAATGCTTGGCACGCTTTAAGCAAATTCATTCCACCGGGAAAATTCCACCGGGAAAGGACCCACATGAAACACAAAAGAAATAAGAATACTATGCAAAATCAAACTTCAGATCTTGCGGACGATGCCCAGTCATTAGTGGCCGCCACCGCGAACGCAACCGAACAAAAAATCATCGATGCCCGCGACCGCTTGTCTGCCGCCATTGAGTCGGCCCGCGAAACTTGCGACCGCCTTCAGCAAAAAGCGGTGGAAGGCGCCCAGTCTGTTGACAAACAAATTCGCGAACATCCCTATCAGGCCATTGGCATGGCTTTCGGTATCGGCGCCTTGGTGGGTTGTTTGATCGGCCGGCGCAACGGCAACTAATGAGGGGAGGGAGCGGGGGTGAGCTTCTCCAGCTACCGGCGGGCCGGGCGCAAACCGCTGCCACCCGCCGAAATGCGATACAAAATGAATCAAACTAATAACTGAGGAGTGAAACGTTCTCCGATACGTTACGCGGTCCTTTGGCGTTTTTCTTTGGCCAGACGGAGGGATAAGCCCACCCATTTTTCGGTCAGCTCTCGGAGCCGCTTGTAGTTGG
>JBEKDI010000127.1:0-14043 GCA_050014435.1 Verrucomicrobiota bacterium
TCACCCGAAAGCGTTACCCTCAAGAAATTCCTCGCAACCAAAATCAGCCCCGCCCGCTGCGGCTACGCTGAAATCCTTGAACTGGAAAAGGCTGCATGAACGTTCCACTGTCCAGTTCATAATAACCGTCGGAAAAAATGGACAAATCTTCTGGCTTCAAAAGGATAATGATTTCGACAGCCAACATTCTTCTGCAGGCGACGGCGTTGAAAGTCCCGCCCCTGAGAAGTAACGTTAGCTCATAGCCCATGAGCCTCGTAGTGCCGCTCAAGATGTGTCCCCCCGGAAAGTCATATGCCTGCATATCCCGCAGGGATGCCTCGACTACATTGCAGGGAACCGCGATTCACTCCCACTCGATGGTGGCGGGGGGTTTGCTCGAGATGTCAAGGCAGACGCGGTTGACGCCTTTGACTTCGTTGATGATCCGGGTGGACAGCTTTTCCAGCAAATCATAGGGGAGCTTGACCCAATCGGCCGTCATGCCGTCCTGGGATTCGACGGCGCGGATGGCGATGGTGAAATCATAGGTGCGTTCGTCGCCCATCACGCCCACGCTGCGCACCGGCAGCAAGACGGCAAAGCTCTGCCAGATTTTGTAATACCAACCGGCGGCTTTCATTTCCTCCACCACGATGCCGTCAGCCGCGCGCAAAATGTCGCAGCGCGCCGGGGTGACTTCGCCCAGGATGCGCACGGCCAGGCCGGGGCCGGGGAAGGGCTGGCGGAAGACAATTTCCTTCGGCAATCCCAATTCCAGGCCCAATTGCCGGACCTCGTCCTTGAACAGGCATTTGAGCGGTTCGATCAGTTTGAATTTCATCTTCTTCGGCAGGCCGCCGACGTTGTGGTGGCTCTTGATCAGCGCCGCCGGATTGCCGCCAATTGGCACTGACTCGATGACGTCGGGATACAATGTGCCCTGCGCCAGAAAGCGGGCCTTTCCCGCCCGTTTGGCCGCCGCTTGAAAGACTTCGATGAACGTTTTGCCGATGATTTTGCGTTTGCGTTCGGGGTCGGTCACGCCTTTGAGGTGCCGCAGGAACAGTTTCGTGGCGTCCTCATAGTGCAACCTGATTTTGAAATGGCGTTCGAAAACTTCGCGCACGACGCGCTCTTCGCGCCCGCGCAGCAATCCATTGTTGACAAAGATGCAGGTCAATTGGCTGCCGATGGCCTTGTGGAGCAGGGCCGCCGCCACGCTTGAATCGACCCCCCCGCTCAGCCCGAGAATGACGCGCTCCTGGCCCGCCACCCGGCGAATTTCCTCCACCGCCTGGTCCGCGTAATGCCGCATCGTCCAGTCCGCCCCGCAGCCGCAAATTTTTTGGACGAAATTGGCCATGATCTCGCGGCCCCGCAGGGTGTGGACGACTTCGGGATGAAATTGCAGGCCGAAAAACCGGCGGGCGCGGTCCTCGATGGCCGCGAACTCCGAATTGTCCGAAGCGGCCACGGCCTTGAAGCCCCGGGGCATTCTGGCCAGCTTGTCTCCGTGCGAATTCCAGACCTGGAGCAAGGCCGGCAGGCCAGCAAACAGCGCGCAGGCGGCATCCGTGACCGACAATGTCCCTTTGCCATACTCGCGTTTCAGGCCGCGCTCGACTTTGCCGCCCAGGAACTGGGCCATCAATTGCAGGCCGTAACAAATCCCCAGGATCGGCACTCCCAGTTTGAAAATGGCCGGGTCGGCCAGGGGGGCTTTGGGCGAATACACACTGGACGGTCCGCCGGACAGGATCAGGCCCTTGGGCTTGAGGGCGGCGATTTCGGAGGCGGGCGTGTCAAAGCGCGCGATGGTGGAATAGACATGGCACTCGCGAACGCGCCGGGCGATGACCTGGGTGTATTGCGAGCCAAAATCCAGAATGAGAATCTGCTCCGTCATCGAAAATTTTTGCCCCCGCCATGGGAGGATGTCAAAGGAAAAGGCAGAAGGATGAAGGATGAAGGGCTGAAGTTGAGAGCTTCGGGTTTTCCGGCTCGCCAAGCCGGACATCTTTGCATAACCATTCAGCCGCAATGGAATGGGCAGACGACAAAATCGGCGTTCTCCAGAATCTGGAGTTCAGCGTTGTGGAAATCTGGCGCGCCCACCCGGAAATGTCGGATTACACCGCATTGCGCGTTTATGAGGCTGCTTTCCAGACTTACCGGGCTGAGTTGCGTGGTCATACTCCGAAGCCACCCGGCTTGAGCGGACTTGATGCCGCGGCATTTGAGGCTGTCAACGCCATGTGCGAATTCCGGCTGGCACGCGGACCAAATCCGGTTCCCGGCACCGAAAACATGCCTCCCATCCCTCTTCAACTGTTGGTGGATTGTTTGCGGGAACTCGTCAAATCTGTCGAACGCCACACCAAAATGGACGGGAGGCAGGGGTATCTGACCTTTATTGACGAGTTTCTGCCATAAGCCAAAAAAACTCCGCCCTCCCGGCGATGAATGCCGGAAGGGCGGGAGCACTTTCCCTCATACCCTTCCCACCTTTTGTACCCTCCTTGATCGATGGCCCGGCCTGGACTCAGTAGCCGTAGAATGTGTTCGGCTGCTGTGGGGTTGTCTTCGCGCTCTGCGCAGGCGCAGGCGCGGCGGGCTCCGCGGCAATGGCGCCAGTCATCGGGCTGACGCGATTGGCGACCAACACCCCGTCCCGTTCATCGTAGCTGAGAGAAACCCGGTCGCCGATGCGCAGATCACTCATTCCTCCGTTGAGTCTGCCATTGATGACGATGGGACAACTGTCAGCCAGATGAAACTGCTTTTCGCCGTGGGCGGCCTCGACCTTGATGGACTTGGTGGTGGCATCAACGGCCTGGATTGTGCCCACGAACATGGCGCTCTGCTCCTGAATCCGGCGCGCGATGTGCGAGCTGCCAGCCTGTTCATAGCAGACCTGAACGGTGTCGCCGATCAGCAGGTTGCCCCACGTGCCAGCTTGATCACCTTTCAGCACCACGGCGCAATCGGGCGCAATGGCGAGGTCGTGGGTCATCAGGCCGTCCCTGAGCGCGAGCGTGCGCGCAGCCGGGTCAATGGCGGTAATGCGGCCCGTGTAGGTCAAGTCGTGCTGGGAGACACCCATGGCGATCAGCACGCCATTATCGTTCTCGTAATGCACCAACACTCTTTGTCCGGGGCGAAGCTCCGCCAGGGAAGCGCCCGGCTTATTTTCCAAGAACACCCTGCCGTCAGCGGCCATGCTGAAGTTTCTCGTGAAGAACAGCCCCTTCACCGAGAAGGTCTTGTCCTGCGGATCCACGGCGGTGACGTTGCCGGTGAAGGATTTCTCCTTCCGGGCAGCGCTGCATTCGTTGCCGGAAGCCCGGCTGACTTGAGCCAAGCTCATCAGGGCCACGGCGGCGGCTGCCGCGGTACATATTCGAATTGTTTTCATTGCAATCCTTTCGTTCACCAGCCGCAAAGGCTGGCATGGTCTTGGAATGCAAGTTCCATACCGTCCGAAAAAAGGCGTCATGCCGCCTTGTTTGAGGGGGAAAACAGCCTTTGAGGCCGGAAAACTGGCACAATTCAAACCAGCAGTGGAATGGAAAAGACCAGTTGGCTGGCGCAAGAAATGGCCCATCGAGCTTCAGCGTCCCGACCGAAGTTTCCCTGATGGGCGCTTCACCTTGCGGGTTGCTTTTGAAAAAGCCGAATAATCGCTTGGGCGGGCTTCACGGGCCGCCCATCAGACCAATTTTTCTTAAAAGCGTTGCCAAATCGATGTCAACACTCGCAACTCGCAGGAGATCATCAAGTGAAAATTGCCGGCCCAATGCGTGTGCGTTCATTGGTTTTTCATAGTTTGCCCATCGGCTTCGCAATCTTGCATTCGCCGAGGCGGCATCGGGGATTTCTCGCTCCATGCCGGGCATCATTCTTAACAACAACCCTTCGTGGTTTGGATTTTGCACACATACGGTAAATCCGTGCTTGGCTGCCTCGCGTTTCAATTTCTCGATTGAGTCGCCCTGTTCTGCGCGATCTCCATCCACGAGGAGAAAGCGGTCTCGGTAAACCCCGATTCTGCAATGTCGTTCATGCAAACGCACAGCCCTTTCAAGCATGGATTTGAATCCGCCGCCGCCGAGGGGAACGACATCCAGATGAATGTGCAGCTCTTTTTCTGACAGTGTTTGCAGCCATCTCACAAGGGATTGCTCACTCTCCCCTTCAACGGCTAGAAAAAATCGTGTTCTGATTATTGGCGCCGGCATAGATCAGCCGATATGCGGGACAGCTCCAAGTTCACCAGAAAGGTATTTCTTCATCAGGCTTGGCTCCCGGCGAAGCCCTTTGATTTCTCGCGCCCCGTAAAGGCGTGTTGGTTTGCCGCTCGGCTTGTCAGTAAAAAAGACCTGCTCTTTTTCCAGTTCATCAAGAATCGCAGGATTGTGAGCCGTGAACAAAAGTTGCGCCCCCTTGAGGTTGCGTTGCTTATCGTAAAACCAACGGAACAGTTCCGGGATGAGCAGAGGATGCACGTCTGCATCCAGTTCATCAATTACAGCAACGCCGCCAACATCCAAAACGAATTGGAGAAAGGGAAATATCTCAATAAACCGCCGCGTGCCTGCCGATTCCTGCGCAAGCACTATGTCGCAATCCAGCCCAACATGCTTAAATGTCGCAATGGGGCCGGTGTTCCCGGGATGAATCTTCATTTCTTCGAGTCCCAAATCAAGGCGACTGAGTTCGCTGTTCAAACGCTTGAGATAGTCGGGACGTTGCGCATAAAAGGAAAGAGCGTTGTTAAGCCCGCCATTCGCTTTATCCAGTCCTATGATATTTGTTTGCAGCCCCCGAAGCGACAAAATGAAATCGCTGGACAGTTTGTGGTTAAGTTGCGCGAGCGTGCTAATAACGCTTGCATTTGGGCGAATGCTTTGAACTCGCGAATCTCCATTTGTTATGCCGAACTCGCGTCCAAAAGTGAATTCCTGTTGATGACGCTCAAAAATCCTGCGGAATTTTCCGTGCGGTGCGCAGGACAGCGATTCAAAAATTACTTCGCTGCCAAACTTGTTTGGTTCATGGCCGACGTGCAACTCATAACGGAATACGGTGGCAGGTTCGTTTTCCGCAAGTTCGCCGTCATATTCCACACTGATTTTTGTGGGGCGATTCCACCAATTATTATGCGCAAATGGATTGAAAAGAGGAATGGCGGCGTTTGGCAACAGTGCAAAACTATGCTGCACGAACCAGGCTGTAGTCGTAACGGCCCGCAGAATAGTGGACTTACCGGATGCGTTTGGCCCATAAAGACCGATGATCAGCGCCAATCGTTGACCGGCGACGGCCTGCGAATCGCGGAAACAGCCCAAGTCTGGTGCATTGGCAGACACCCGAAAATCCATTTCCTGCCTGTCGGCTACTGAAAAGAAATTTTCTATCGTGATTTTATGAATCATAAGCCAATGTTTGCATATTTTATGTTGAAAGTCAATCGTGCATATTAATTACTCTCAAATATATCCTTGTTTTTACATAAAAATGTTGTTTTTGCCAATCCGCGAGACTGCCAAGTTTTCGATTCCCCTTCCAGACTACGCCTGAAACTTGGCAAACTCGCGGCTCACCTGCCGATGCTCATGTTGCGGGTTTACAGACCGTGTCCATCCGTTGCTAAGAATTCCAAATCCGATTTGTTCATTCAGCATTCTTCCCGGCCTGTGCGGGATGCAAGCCCAGTTGGGCGAGCGTTTCGCGCATTTTCAACCGGGTGACGCCGAGCCAGCGGGCGGCCTTGGCCTGGTTGCCATGCGCCAGTTTGATGGCCTGGCTGAACAATTCCGGCTCCAATTCGGCAATCATCCGCGAGTAGGCGTCCTGGATTTCGCCCCGTTGCGCGCGCGCCAGCAATTCCGCGATGTAGGCGGCGTGGGCCTGATGGTCGGTGGCGGGTTGCGCCGCCTTGGCCATGACCTGCCGAACATGTTCGAGGCTGATGGGGAAGGGCTTGGCCAACAGCAGGGCCTGCCGCACCACATTTTCCAATTCCCGCACGTTGCCGGGCCAAGGCTGGCTTTGCAGAAAGGCGAGGGCTTCCGGCTGGACGGACGGCGCGTCGAGACCGAGTTCCCGGGCATAGCGTTGGATGAAGTACTTGGCCAACTGCGGCACGTCCTCCGCGCGTTTGGCCAGCGTCGGCAGCGTGATGGTGACGACGCTCAGGCGATAGAACAAATCCTCGCGAAATTCCTTTTCCTGGATGGCCCCTTCCAGATCGCGATGAGTCGCGGCCAGCACCCGCACATCCACCGGGACATCGGCCTCGCTGCCGAGTCGCTGAATGCAGCGCTCCTGCAGCACCCGCAGCAGCTTGCCCTGGGTGTTGGCGTTCAAGTCGCCGATTTCGTCCAGGAAAAGAGTGCCGCCGTGGGCCTGCTCGAAACGGCCAATGCGCCGGGCTTGCGCGCCGGTGAAGGCGCCGCGTTCGTGGCCGAACAGTTCGCTCTCCAGCAAGGCATCGGGAATGGCGGCGCAATTGACGGCAATGAACGGCTTGTCGGCGCGGTCGCTGTGCTGATAAATGGCCCGTGCGATGAGTTCCTTGCCCGTGCCGGTCGGGCCGCGGATGAGGACGGTGGCGGAAGTGGCGGCCACGCGTCCGATCTCCTTGTAAATCCCCTGCATGGCGCGGCTGTTGCCGATAATGGCCGAGCGGTCCTGCCGGGCTTCTCCCATGTCGATCGGTTCGGACATGAGCCGGCTGCTGGCCACGGCTGAAGCGAGCAAATCAAACAATTCATCGGCCTCAAACGGTTTGAGCAGGTAATCGCACGCGCCCAATTTGGTGGCCTCGATGGCGGTCTCGGTGGTGCCGTGGGCCGTCATCAAAATGATCGGCTGCTTCGGTTTGGCGGCGTGCAGTTGGGCGACCAGCTCCAGCCCGCTCAAGCCGGGCAATCGCAAGTCAGTGACCACCACATTGTAGTCGTATTCCCGCGCCCGGGCCAGGCCGTCGTCGCCGCAGCCCGCCGTATCGACTTCATAGCCCTCAGCGCACAGCACCTTCTGCAAGGAAGCCGCGGTGCTGGCGTCGTCTTCGATGAGCAATATTTTAGGTTTCATTGTTCCCGGCTTGGGGCAGCAAAATGCGGAAGGTCGTGCCGCGATTGCGCGCCGTTTGATAATCGAGCTTGCCGCCATGTTTGTCAACAATACGCGCGGCGATGGGCAGGCCCAGTCCCGTCCCACCCTCCTTGGTGGTGAAGAACGGATCGAACAGGCGCTTCTCCACCTCCGGCGGGATGCCTTTGCCGGTATCCGACACTTCCAACGCCACCGTGCCGTTCGAGCCGTTGCGGGCCGGGCCGGACAGGCTGGACACGCGCAATTTGATCACACCGTCGCGCCCGATGCTGTCCGCCGAATTTTGAATAAGGTTGATCAACACCTGTTTGATTTGCTGGTTGTCCGCGCGCACCCAACCCTGCTCGGAGGCTTCCATCTCCAACTTGATGGCGGATTTTTCCAATTGCGGCCGCAACAGATCACACACTTCCTGCATGATGCGTTGCCCAGGCATGACCACCAACTCCGGCTCGGACGGCCGTGCGAACTGCAAAAAGTCCTTCACAATCCGCTCCAGGCGGCTGATTTCGCCCGCGATGACAGCGGCGTCCTCTTGGGCGGCGGCGGGGAGGGATTTTTTCAGGCTGAAGAGGCGGAATTTAATGGCGGTGAGCGGATTGCGGATTTCATGGGCGACGCCGGCGGCGAGCACACCGAGGGAGGCGAGCTTTTCCTGGCGCGCGATGATGGCCTGGCTTTCGGTCAGGCGGAGGCGGAGCGGGGCGATCATGCCGCGATACACGAGCAGAACCAGGGCGGCGGCCAAAGCGAGGAGAAGCGCGGCGGCAAATTGGAGAAGACGCTTGAAATTGGCCAGGGTGGCATTGGACCCCCTGAGAAAAGCGTCGAAGGCCGCGCGCTGATTGTCAATAAAAGTATCGCACACGGAGAGCAAATGCTCCGACAATTGCTGGACTTTTTCGTAGCTGACCAGAAAGTCTTTGGCTTGCGTGGAGCTCCAGTGGGCGCGGCTGGCCTCGAGGACTTTCGCGCTTTCGACCGAGTAATCGGCATAAGCCATCCTGACAATTTGCAAGAAATTGGTTTCCAGCGGCGTGGCCGCGTTGGTGCTGGCGTTGTCCAGCCGGCGTTCGAAATCCCGCTTTCCCTTGCGAAAGGCTTCCGCGTCGTTGGTGTCGCCGCGCAGCCGGTAGCGCAGCAAATTCTCGTTCATACGCTCAATGTCGTTGCGCATGCGGACGCCCCGGTAAAAGCTGTCCGCCTTCAGACCGGCGAATTCGCCTTGCAGCCTGTCCACCCGCTCCCAAGTGGCGCGGCTGACCCAAAGGACCAGGACGGCTCCCAGCAGGGCCATCAGGATCAGGCCGGTCAGGCGCAATTTCGGCCCCGGGCCGGTCCCGGTGACACTCGGGACGCCATTTGTGGAATGATTTGTTCCATTCATCTCATTCATATTCCGCCGAAGCGCCTCCCCATGCGCTCGAATCCCTCAAAGGAGCAAAGTCCGCTCCAGTTGGCACGGGAACCGCTTCGTCCGAGGAGTCAATTTTGCGGCACACATTTCATAATAGCTGAAACGCATGAAAACACGAATTGTTCTAAAATCTTTTGAAGCGCTGTCCCTCGCCACCGTGTCCGAAGGGGAGAGGACCGGACAGGCCGCCAAGAGCCGTTTATACCCCCAATCGACCCAGGGCCAGCACGTGCTGTCGTCCTCAAGTGAGGCAACCCATGTCCCGTTCCGTTTCACCCATTTCATTAAGCCGCTCCAAGTCGTGGGCTGGGAGGAGACTGTCAGCAGCCCGTTGAATGATATTGATTTATGAATGCCAGTCCGATGAGCGACACCGAACCGCAGGCACCAACCGCGTCCCCGCCAAAGCGGGTGCTGATCGTCGATGACGACGAACCGGTCCGTGACGCCATTAGCAGTGTGTTGCGAAATGTCGGCTACGAGGTTTTGCAATCTGGGGACGGGCCGGAGGCGCTGGCAGAATTCGATCCGAAGGAGATTGATCTGGTTCTGCTTGACCTTAACCTCCCGAGCCAAAGTGGATGGGACACGTTTGAAGGCTTCACCAACCGAAATCCCACCCTGCCCATCATCATTATCACCGGCCAGAGCCAGCAATCGGAAATGGCCATGGCGGCGGGCGTTGGGGCCTTGATGGAAAAGCCGTTGGATGCGGGGCAGCTACTGCAAACCGTGGAGGAATTGTTAAATGAGCCGGAAGAAGCCCGTCTGCGCCGTGTGTGCGGGTACGCACGGGACAGTCGCTACGTTTCGCGCTACATCAAATCGCAACCCTCCAGGGTCAAACTCAGCCGGCACTCCAAATAGAGGCTGATTAGTTTTCCCTCACTTCGTCGTGAAGTTGGACATCTCCGGTGATGATATCCGCCACCGTATCATTTTCGTGCTGCGGTCCGGTGACCTTGACTTCGCCGACTTTCAGGCCGTCGCGAAAGACACTCAGGCGATGGTCGATTTGCGGCATGGGGCCGGGCGGAAAATTCAGGACGACAAAATGGGCTTCGGCATTGACCATGGCCACGCGGCCGGACGCCTCCAAATCGGGCTTGATGACGGCTTTGGGCTGCTGGGTAAGGACGGGCGGGGTGGAATTGGGGATGGTCGCGTGATGCGCACAACCGGCCAGCAACAAGGTCGCGCCCAACAGACCAATGGCAGTTCTCATGCCTTGAGTAAAGTCATGCCGCCTCGAGTCGTCAAGCAGGCACACGGTCCATTGGATTTTGTCATCGGACATTTTCATCATTTTTCGGGCGCAAATTCAGTCTGGCCTCGATGCCCGCCAGCCGCTGGTCCCAATCTTTCCATGATTCCTCCCAGTATTCCCCCGCAAACTCCTTGCGCGCCGCCGGCCAGAGTGCGCGCAATTTTTCCGTTGCGCGCGCAGCGTCGTCATATTCATTCCACCCCAGGTAGGACTCGATAAGGTTCAAATGGTTTTCGGGGAAATTGGAGCTTAATTCGACCGCACGGACCAGATGTCGCCGCGCTTTATGGGCGTCGCCCACACTTACCGGCCAGCGGGGAGCGTCCCGAAAGAGCAAACCGACGTACCGGTCCGGTCCGGCATGATCCATTTTTTCATCGAGGGCTATGGCGTTCGTCCACTGCTGCGCCATTTCGCCCACCAGCGGCAAGGCCGCCAGCCATTTGGTTCGAGCCAACTGGGCCAGGTTCAGGGCCAGATAATAGTGCCCGGCGGCGAGGTTCGGCCGGCGGGCGACGACCTTCCGGCAGACGGCAATGCCCTCCTGGGCCAGACTGGCGCGCTCGGCATCGTCTCGCGGGAATTCAGCGCGGTCAAAGCAGGCGCGGCCGAACTGCCATGCTGCCTGGTCATCCCCCGGATCGGACTCATACTGGCGGCGCGCCGCGTCGTAGTTCCGTTGGATGATGGCCGGCACGTGGGCGGGCAGGGCAGCCCCGGCGCAAACCGGCGCCAAGCCTGCCAGTGCGGCGCACAACCACCACAAGCCTTTCATGCTTTTTATCTTCATCTTATTTTGCTCTTCCCGCAGGCCAATGGTCGGGAGCATTGATGCATTCTGATTATGATCAAGATTACGATGATGAGCAGGAAGTCGCCATGCAAAAGAATGTGGTGCAACTCCAGGATTTGAGGACCTCTGTTTGACGCCCGGCTCTTTCGGGCCTAAATTTACTTATGAAAAAGTCGCATCAAAGTCCCGGAAAAATCTCCGACCATTTCAGCGGGATTGGCACGGTGACCAGTGACATGGTGACGGAGCGGGCGAGGGAAATCGCCCTCATCAACGGCCGCCCCCCGAATCATTACAATCAAGATGATTTCATGGAGGCGAAACGCGAATTGACCGGCGAAACTGCGGAGGATGATGGCGACGGAGCGGAAGACATCGTCGCGGGGTTGGTCACTTGGGATGAGGCGCCCGGCCAGGCGGGCCGCTCTGTGGCAAGGAAGACACCGGATGATGAACAATCCTCCGCCGTGCTGTTGGCGGAGGAAGGCATGGAGGAAGCAGAGCATGACCAAATGGTAGAGGGTGCCAGGAATCCCCATAACCAGGAGTAGGCGGCGTGAGTCTCCGATTTCGTGACCGTGCGGAGGCGGGCCGGTTATTGGCGGATGACTTGGCGACTTTCACCGGCAGGGCGGATGTTGTCGTCTTGGGATTGCCGCGCGGCGGCATTCCAGTGGCTTTCGAGGTGGCCCGTAAATTGCACGCGCCCTTGGCGGCGTTTCTGGTGCGAAAATTGGGCGTCCCGGCGCACGAGGAACTGGCCATGGGCGCCATTGCCAGCGGGGGCGTCTGTTTCCTGAACGAAGCGTTGATCAAGTCTCTGGGCATCTCGGAGCGCGTGATTGATGAAGCCGTGGCGCGCGAGCGGAGGGAATTGGAACGGCGCGAGGAAGTCTGCTGCGGCGGACGGATGCCGGAGTTGAGGGACCGTGTTGTAATTCTGATTGACGACGGCCTGGCTACCGGGGCGTCGATGCGGGCGGCGGTGATGGCGATCCGCGAACATCATCCGGGGCGAATTATCGTGGCGGCGCCCGTCGCGGCAAAGGAAACCCTCAAGGTCTTTGAGCGGGAGGGGATTGAGACCGTCTGCTCGCGGACACCGGATGGGTTTCACGGCGTGGGCCAATGGTATGAAGATTTCACTCAAACGACCGACGAGGAGGTGCGTGATTTGCTGCAACAAGGGCTGGTGTTTCGGCCCGCTGGGCCAAAGCAAAAAATGTCACAGGAGGAGTTATGAAAGTTGAGAACGGTCCGCAGGTCACAGTGCCGGCCGGTAAAGTGTCTTTGGAAGGCGAATTGGAGGTGGCGAGGGGGGCGCGGGGAATCGTGCTTTTTGCGCACGGCAGCGGGAGTGGCCGGCACAGTCCACGCAATCGATTTGTGGCCGGCGCGCTGCAGGAAGGCGGCCTCGCAACGCTCCTGTTCGACCTGCTCACCGCCGACGAGGAAGTTGTGGATTTACAGACGACGCGTCTTCGCTTTGACATCGCGCTTCTGGCCGAACGGCTGGTCTACGCCATCGATTGGGTGTCCCGCCGGGAACCGGAGTTGCTCATCGGCCTGTTCGGGTCAAGCACGGGAGCCGGGGCCGCTCTCCTCGCCGCCGCGCAACGCCCGGAGCGGGTGGCGTCAGTTGTTTCCCGGGGCGGACGACCCGACCTGGCAGGGACGGCTTTGCAGCAGGTTCAATCCCCGACCTTGCTGATCGTCGGCGAAAGGGACAAACAAGTCATTGAACTGAACCGGTCGGCGCTGGAGCAATTGCAGGGAGAAAAGAAAATGGAAATTGAGCCCCGAGCCACGCATTTGTTCGAACAGCCTGGTGCGCTGGAGGAAGTAGCCCGGCTGGCGCGGGGATGGTTTGCCGCTCATCTGGTCGCCGCGCCTGCGCGCAGGCGGTGAAGATTTCAGAAGGGCTATAAGCCGAATTTTGTCTGCCCCGACAGAATCGGGGGAGAGAATCATTTGTCTCAGCAGCCAGTACCCGAAACCTGTTCCGCGTAACGGAACCCGGAGCGGGCCGCTCCTCGGTTTCCTATTTGGCCTTGCACCCGATGGGGTTTTCCGTGCCCCGGCCATTACTGGCCGGGCGGTGAGCTCTTGCCTCACCTTTTCACCCTTACCCCGTCCTTGCGGGCGGGGCGGTTTGTTTTCTGTGGCACTCTCCGTCGAAATGCCTTGAAGCATTCCTCCCGCGTCTATCCTCGAAAAAATCGGGGTTACGCGGCATCGCGCCCACTGGTGTTCGGACTTTCCTCCTCCGTCCCTTTCAGGACGAAAGCGATTCTCCGCCCTTCTGAAATCAAGAAGAATATAGCGCCCCTCGGAGCTAATGACAAGATCTGTCCTTCCACGGCTGTCCAATGAAGGAAACTTTGCCGCGCGTTCTCCCCCACACCTATGGGGTTGAGGGTTGGGGGAACTTGTCGCTTTGAATGCAGGGCTTTAGTCGAGTATCAATCTTCAGAATGTGCTGCTCAATCCATGAGCTCATAAGCTCATGCAGGTTCCTGAGCAGTTCTACTTTGAAGCCTTCGATCTCGCACAACCTCTTGTAATTACGGATAAATCCCCGAAACCGTTCGTGTTCCTGCCGGTTCTGCGCATGGACCGGGCAGCGGTGGCTTTCCATGCACTTCTCCTCCGATTGGAAATGAACATTGGCATAGGCTTCCAGGTAATCCACCAGATGAACGGCGAATTCGGCCTCCGCCCAGGTGTGAGTGGGGTTTTGCAACTGCTCTCCCAGAAGATTGATGTGCTCAATCAACAACCGGTGCTGCTGATCCAGCGCTTCAATACCAGTCTCAAACTCTTTTGTCCAACTTATCACACGTAAAACTATGCTCCTCACCTGTCAAAAGCAAGTCGGGCAAAAGAGTTGCACTGGGTCGCATCGACGCTGAAACATCAGAACTTGTCATTTCCCTCACCCCCCGAAGTCGGGAGAGGAGTTTGAGCCAGCGTGTTCCATCCGGCTTCCGAAGACCGGTGTCTGATTTGGCGGGCCGCAAAATGCAAACAGCTTTGACAACTTGGGCTGCCAGAGATTTGCCGAAGCGACTTGAGGCTGGGGCAATGGCAAAATTGCTCGGTTTCGCGGAATGTAAAATTCAGTTTTAATGGTGCCTGCAATAATGACGCAGCTCGGTGGTCTGAAACCCAAGGCGACGTAGCGGCTTAAAGCGATTGAGCTGCGAAAGGCAACCAATGAGATTTAAAAGTAATGGCTAAATAATCGCGGGCGCCGTCTTGACGCCGCCGCTCCCAGCAGCGCGGAGCATGCAAGTAAATGACAAGTCTGATTTCTCCACGTTCCGCATTATTGCGGCAGTTATACTAACTGGACAGTGGAACGTTCATGCAGCCTTTTCCAGTTCAAGGATTTCAGCGTAGCCGCAGCGGGCGGGGCTGATTTTGGTTGCGAGGAATTTCTTGAGGGTAACGCTTTCGGGTGAA
>JBEKDI010000128.1:0-14043 GCA_050014435.1 Verrucomicrobiota bacterium
CGGGTGCGCCGGCCTGCTGTTCAACGAAGTGTTGGAGCGCCTTGAAGTAAAGCTTGAAGTCGCCGCCTGCACGCGCAAGGCCGTCGGCCGTAGCAAGTCCTTCGATTATGGGAATGTCCAAAAAATCAGCTGCCGTTGCAGAGTGGTTTTCCAAACCATCGCTCACAGCTTCAGACTCGGGCTGCGGCTGGGGAGCTGTCCTTTCTGAGGTCTTCGGCGGGACAGGGACTTGCTTTGTCAAGAGTCCGGCCGATTCTTCCAACTCCTTCGGTGGGGATGCCGCGGAAGTCGGTTCTGCCTCGGGCGCTCGAAGGCCGGAGTCCTCGGCCGATACCATCGCGCGGGCGTCAGCGGCAGGGTTGGCTGGCGTTTGAGCCGCCTCGATCTGCCCTTCGAACAGATCTATCTGCTCGTTACGACGGACCTTCTCGCGTTTTGCGATTCTGGCGGACTTCTTCTTTGCCGGTGGCAACGCCGTGACGGCTGTGGGATTCGCCAGCGCTTCGCCGGACATCGGATATGCAGGTGATTCCGCATGGGAGTTGGTCGTCGTCGGCAGAACAGCCGATGGCGTGGGCGTTACAGCCAAATGCTCTCGTCGGTTTTCACTGGGAACCGGACTCAGCTTTTCTCCCGCCGCCGTCGCGGAGCTTTGCTCGACGGGAGCCGCGAGCGTGGCCTTTGCAGGACTTGATGCCTCAGACGGACCAACGGCTGACATTACCGATTCCCCACCTCCGATCTCTTTGGGTTCCGATGGCACTTGGCCAACCGGCACCGCAGTTCGCACACCGGCACTCCCGGCCGAATCATTCCGCAGACGTTTCAATTCTGCTTCTGCTTTCTGGAGAAGATCGCTTAACTCCGTGACGCGGATCTCCGCCTTCTCTGCCACGAGCAGGCTCCCTTTCAATTCCCGGTTGCTTGCTTCCATCTGCTTAAGTGTGGCCGCATTGGCCTCAGCAGCTTCCCTCGCTGACCGATTAGCTGCATCCAGGCGGGCCTGTAGGTCGGCAATGATCGACTGGTCCTGCTGCAACCGAGCTTTGGTAGCCGCAGCGGTTCTGTTCTCGGCGCCGGCGGCCGCCTCCAGGCGGGCCTGCAGCTCACCAATTGCCTGGTGCGCTTGTGCCAGCGCAAGATTTGCTTGATCCAGTTCGGCCTGCTTCGTCTGTGTCGTTTCAGCCGCCACACGGGAGGTGGCGTCCAAACGAGTTTGCAATTCACGGACGCTCAATTCCGCCTGCTTCAGTTTCGTCTGGGCGATCTCGTTGGTCTCATTGGCCCTGCGCCTCGTTTCCTCCAGTCGGGCCTGCCACTCCACAAGCGTGAACTCGTGTTGTGCGCCCGCGGTACCGTCCTTCACGACACTGCAATCCCTTTGGGTCTGTCTTCGTTCTGCCACGCCAGAGTCCTGCCGCCGGCTCTGAAGTAAGTTTGCCAGCAGGCAGAGCAAGCTGGAAACAACGAGCACACCCAGGGATTCGAGTGCCACCTGTGTCGCGTTCACCCAGCCACTCCGTGGCCGCAACGCCAGGCGGAATTCGAGGTTTTGGGCCCGCACCGGTTGCCGCACCGCGTCTTGAATTGACAACGCTCCGTGTGCAGCAATGGTCACCGCCTTCTGCTGGGCCGAGGCAGGTGCAAAGAAAACGTAATTGTATCCTTGCGTCGAAAGTTCAGAAATGCCGGCCCGAGCCAAGGCCTCCGGCAGCCGCATCGAGACGGCTAAGAAGCCCCAGAAGTAATCGCGGCCATCGCGCCCCCGTTGAAAAATCGGCACCCTTACTACGATGCCCGGCTCTCCGTGATAGAGTGTTAACGGTCCCGTTGCGGTCAGAACGCGCCTCTGGATGGCCGCGTACGCACCGGGACGCTGTCCTTCATCTTTCAGCACGTTCAATCCAATAGCTCGCTCATTTCCCGCCCGAGGCACGATGTCGTTGACGACGCCGCCAGGTTGTAGTTCAAGAGAGGCAAGTCCGGGCCGCGAGGCGAGCAATTCCAGCGCGACCTTCTGGAAATTCGAAATCCCTAAAGAACCCTGTCTCGCCAGTGCGCCCATCACCTCCGCCGCCGTCACCGCTTGGTTGAGCTGCAACTCCACAGCAGTGCCGCATGCCTGGGCGGCGTTCCGGGCGTGTGTGCGCGCGGCATCGGCACCTTCTTTCGCTCTCCATGCCACCGCTGCCAAACCCAGCACAAGGCAAAGCAGGAACACAATCGGCGCAGGCCGCGCCGCGAATCGCTCCAGCCGCGAGGGTTTGGAGCCTGTCGGAGAAGCCGGAAAGGGGTTCATGGCGCTGATGCCGCTGGCCCACGGCACAGAGTCACGACACAAGCCTGATTCATCCCAGGCCTGGCTCGCGCACATCCGTTGAACTTCATTTCACCGGCAGGCATGTCAGCAAGATAAACGCCGGCTGCCGCTGATGAAATTGTTTTCTGAACGGGGCGGAGAAGTCCAGAGCGCCAGCGCCGTTATCATTCACCGTTCGCAGAGCCATTGATTGCTCACGAAATTGCGCACAGTTTCGTCCGCGACAAAGATTGCCGGACGAACGCGATATTGGCGGAGAACAAGGCGCGGGAATGGGGATTCGGAGCCGAGTTAGACTGCAAGGAGAGTGAGAAGGAGCGATTGAATCCCAACAAGTCTGGAACAGGTGGTTCCAGGGGTTCATCAAAACGTTGTTGAGACCATAGTCCGCCGCTTCCTGGAACGCCAACCGGTTTGCGTCTGCCCTGTCTCATTTCTTGCTCCCCTTTGCCACCGGGGATAGGCTGGCGTCGAATCGTATGAAGCATATCCGCCGGGCGCTGCTTTCTTTGAGCGCCGCCGCCTTGGTTACTTCCGCCATTGCTCAACCAGCCGTCAGCCCCGACCTGCCGGTGATGAATCTCGATGAGTTGGGAGTTTACGCCATCGGATATGCCTACCGCGGCCAGGCCGAGCAACAGTTTCCACTGGGCTGGTCGGGGTTTTTCGAGGACCGCACGGGGGTGGCGTGCGAGCCATTCGGCACGCAAAATGGAGAGCGAGCATTTCTTCTGCACTGCCCCTGGCGCAACGGCACTGGCATCGCCTTTCAGCAATTTGTCATCCATCTCCCTGCGGGGGCGACACGCATCCTGCTGCGGGGCGCCACCGCGATGCGCTCGCAGAACGTGACCAATTCCGATGGCGTCACCTTCCGCCTATACGCCGACGGCATCAAGCTGTTCGACTATCACCAGACCAACGACGTCTGGCGCAAATTCGAATTCGACTTCAGCGCCCACCGTGGGTCCAACCTTACGGTGCGTTTCGAGGTGGATCCCGGACCCAAGAACAACCCCTCGTTTGATTACTCGCTCTGGGGCAACCGCGAACTCGTGCTGGAGGGTTATACCCCGCCCTCTCCAACCCGCCCTTCGCCACCGCCTCTTGCCCTCTCCAACCTGTGGGCCGGGCAAACGACGGAAGTAGCGCCTCAAAGCGGTTTCCCGGGGACTTCCACGGTGAGCCTGTCCAACGGGGTGGCTCGCTTCCGTTACACCGGCCCTGATGGTGTCCTCGAATACCAATGGTGTGCCCCGCAGTCGGCCAATGATGGTCTCTTCGGCATACTCACGCTCAACGCGCAGATGGCAGGCAACACACCGGTCTCGGTGCCATTGGCAAACTCGGCGGCGCTTTCGTGGAGCCAGCCGGCTTTGCCGGTCGCCAGCGATTGGGTCCAGACCAATCAGGGCTGCACGCTCTGGCGAACCTTCAATGTTGGTTCGACTTCTGCCACAGTTCGCATCACCGGGCAGATGGTGGGCAAGAGCCTGGTGCTGGCGCTCACCTGCGATCAACCCAGGGTGACCGCGTTCGATCCCGGCGCCTGGGGGCCGGTAGTGCGGCGACGCAACGTAGTGGTGCCTTACTATCCCGGCGTCGTCCATTATCTCCCGCAAGAGGGTCTCTTCGTAGGCGCGCTGCTTGACTGGACCGACTCTGCCGCCACATCATACAGCGGGACCAAAGCCAGCTACGATGCACTAACCGACGGCACGCGCGTCCCGCTGCGGGAGCGCGCTGTTTTCACGGCCGCCTGGCACCTGGCGGAAGTGCTGCCAAATCCACCGAACCCGCCTTCGCCTTGGCGCGGTTTTTTGGCCAACAAAATCGTGCTCGACATCTGGGGCGGCACGTTCACCAACATCGCCGCCAACCTGAACAAGCTGGCCGATTATGGCGTCACCAACTGCGTGGCGCTCATTCACGATTGGCAGCGTAGCGGCTATGACAATGCCCTGCCCATGCACTACCCGGCCAACGCCCGCTATGGAGGTGATGCCGGCATGAGCAACCTCGTCGTCACCGGGACGCGTCTGGGCATCCGGTGCGCGCTCCATGAGAACTACGTGGACTACTACCCAAACTACGATTTCTATGACACCAACGACATCGCGCTCGACTCAGTCGGCCATCTGCAACGCGCGTGGTACAACCCCGGCACCCACATTCAATCCTTTGCCGTCAAGCCCAATGCCATCCTGCGTCTTGCCGCCACGCAATCCCCGGAGATTCATCGACGTTACAACACGCAGGCCGACTACCTGGACGTGCATAGCGCGGTGCCGCCTTGGTTCCATGTGGATGACCGCGCCCGCCAAACCGGGGCCGGCCAGTTCAGCCGGGTTTGGGACGTTCACCGGCAACTCTGGGCTTACGAACGCGACACGCACACCGGCCCTGTCTTTGGGGAAGGCAACAATCATTGGTACTGGAGTGGGTGCCTTGACGGCGTGGAAGCCCAGTTCGGGAGCGGTTGGCCCGGCAACGGCGGCTTCACCGCGCCTCTGGCCGTGGATTTCGATTTGCTCAAGGTACATCCACTCCAGTTCAACCACGGTATGGGTTACTACAGCCGATGGTGGCCCAGCGAATCTTACCAGACCAATTGGGCTGGCCCCGTGCCCATGGTGGTGCTCGACCGATACCGGATGCAGGAGGTGGCCTATGGACACGCTGGGTTCCTCGACGCTTCCGTGTATGCCAACGTTCCGTTGGCCTGGTTGGAACATCATTTACTTTCGCCCGTCATGGCCCGCTACGCGGTGGCGAGGCCCCAAGAGATTCTTTACGAATCCCGCGGCACTTGGATTGACGCCACCGCGGTGGCCAAGCTCGACGATGCCAGCGTATGGAATCGCGTTCGGGTTCGGTACGAAAACGGCCTGGTTGTGACCGCGAACGATGCCTCCAACGTCCTGGCCGCAGGCGCGTGGCTTTTGCCGGACCTGGGTTGGATGGCTGAGGGCGCTGGTATCACTGCCGGCACGACGATGCGTGATGGTGTGATAGCCGACTTCGCCGACACCGGCGACACACTGTTCTTGAACGCCCGGGCCGCCGCCGACTGGAATTTGTCCAGCTACCGTCGCGTGCATCCGAGCGTCGCCTCCTTTAGTCAAACCGGCACGCGTGGCTTCCGGGTTACCTACCGGTGGGATGTGCAGGATCATCTGGCCAAAAGCTACAATTGTTTCGTACATTTTTGCGCCAAGGGAGTTATTTGCGCCCAGCAGGATCACGCGGTTTCGCCGCCCACTTCGCAGTGGCAGGCTGGCGAGGCCATCAACGACGGCCCATGGCATGTCACCCTTCCTGGCAGCCTTCCCGACGGCGACTATGATTGGCTGATAGGCCTGTACGATGCCGCAGGCGATGGCCACCGCTTGCCCATGCAAGGTGTGGATGATGGGACTTTGCGCATCCGCCTGGGGGTGCTGCATCTGGCTAACGCCGGCATGGTGGTCACGTTCACTGCCGAAACGAATATGCCCGCTTTCGATCCCACCACCTGGTATGGCCAGCGCCTCAACAACTCGAACAGCGTGGTGGATTTTGGCGGCGCGCGAACTGACGGCAGCATCTGGCTGCATCATGAAGGCAACGACTGGGTTCTCAAGACTTGGCCGCGTGAACGCAATTTCACCCTCGAATTTGACCGGACTCGCTTCGATCCACCCGCCAAAGTGCAATGCGCCGGGGGCACGATGTCCGAAACCACGCCCGTGCAGACCGGCTCCCTGTGGCGTTTGCCGCTCAACGGCGCAACTGAATACCGCTGGACGAATGTTTCAAGGGGCACGATCCATTAAGGCACGGGAGTTAATGAGCCGGGCGACTGATTAACCGTCAGGCCGCCGGAGCCAAAGGCTTCTGCTTCGCGTTCGCTTTGGCCCAGACGGATGGCGTGGAGGACTTGCATTCGTGATCTTGGCTGCTCGCCCTTCAAAACTGGCTTGCGCGTCATTCCCAGCAGGGCGATTCTCTTGCTATGCGGAATCCAACAAACCCTTCTCAGAGAACGTGATGACGCAACCGGAAAGACTTGAATAGTGACGACCCTTCGGAACACAATCGTTTTGGGGACAATCGCCCTCTTTACGTTATCGCGCGCGGATGCACTCGAAAGTCAACTGGCGCCGCAAGATTTTGCGTGCGATCAGGGCCAAATCAATGTAAACCCAACTTCAAGAGTTCCAGAACAACCATGGCTTGTGAATGCAAATGACGCTGATCTGACCCGAGTTTTTTTGGGCCAACCGTTCAACGCCCCCGGTTCGTACCACGATAAGTGGCGCGGACCATGGGTGGTTCCATTTGTATGCTGACCTTTCTCCATCTGTCCGACCTCCACATCACCACCACCGACGCCGGCACCCAATTTGATCGCGACACAAAAATTCGCGACGCTTTGATCGCCGACCTCGGCAAAGAGGGACGCACAGCATTTGATGCCATTCTCGTCACCGGGGACATCGCCTATCACGGACGTGCGGAGGAGTTCGCCCGCGCCAAGATCTGGTTGGAAGACGTCCGAACGACGATCGGCAGTTCCCCCGAGGCTCTGTTCGTCGTTCCCGGCAACCACGACGTCAACCAGGCCGTAGTCCCCAGAGATTCCTCGCTATGGGAACTCCACCAATCTCTCCGCAAGCCCATGTCCCCTGAGGACAAGCTCGCCAGCTTTGAGAAAAAGCTCCATGACCCTTTCGATTTTCTAAGTGCGCTGATCGAGTACCGAGCTTTCGCCTCCGAATACGGGTGCTCGACCACCCCCAAGGAACTGGCGTGGTTTCAGGTGCTTGACGACGGCCACCGACTGGAAGACGGCACATCAGTCAGGTTTCACGGTTTAAATTCCGCCGTCATTTCCGACCAAGAAGACGTAAAAGCCAATCTCCTCCTCGGTGAAGCCCAGTTCCACCACTTCGACGCCAAACCCAGTTATGTGAACGTCGTGCTTTGCCACCACCCCCATTCCTGGCTGATGGACGGCAACAAGGCGAACGACTTCCTCCGCACCCAAGCCCATGTTGTTTTGAGTGGGCATGAGCACGATCATCGATGCTACCGTGAAGGTGGCAGCCTCCGAGTTTTCGCCGGGGCCGTCCACCCCAACCGTCGTGAAACGCGCTGGGAACCGTGTTACCATGTGCTTTGCCTGTCCGTCACTTTGACTCCAAGGCGGGAGCTCATCGCGAGCGTTGAAACCCGCGTCTGGCTGGACAATGAGAGGTGCTTTGGCCCGCACATGCTGCCGAATGGGTCATCCCGTCACGAGGAGCGCATCGGATTGCCCCCTTGGACCCGCCCTGCTGCCTCACCTGCCACGATTTCCCACTCGCCACCCAGCAATTGTGGGTTATCATCATCATCGCATGGAAGAGTCATGACTGCCATTCTGACCAACGACGCGTTCGCTGCCTCACGGCGCAAGCTCATCGTGCATTTCTTCCGCCTTGGCACGCTCTCGCGCTACCAAGCCGTCCTTGATGCGGGTGTCTGGGATGAAAGTGACGATGCCCTTGACGGTCAAGCTCGCTGGGCCCGTGTTTTCGAGCGTGCAGAAAAGGCCGACAAACTTGCCGCGCTCTGGACCGCTGTTGCCGCCAAGGACGAGACGCTCGCTGGACAAACCAACCCGTTTACCACCTAATATCATGCACCCTAACTTCTTCCACTGGCACGGTCGTGCTCAACTGAAGCCCGAAGTCCCAATCCTCGAGCCGCGCTGGAACGCGTCCGCAAAATTCGCCGAGAACCTGTCTGCCGCCGACGTCCGCTCACTTTTAGCCCTCGTACTCTTCCCGGGCGCAGAGCCAGAGTTCGCGAAGCGATTCAGCGAGGCTCTGGTTAAACTCGAGCCAACTTTTCCTCCCGATGGAAACGCCGAGATCCTCCGTGTCATGGCCACAGCTAGTGTCTATACCCGCCTCGAGTCCTCCACGAACATAGCCAATGCCCTTGCTCTTGGCCTCCAGGCTGCTGCTTTCCCACAAGGCCGCATCGAGCCTGTCTGCCAGGACGTGATGACGCGCGCCGCAGAATACCTCACCGCAGAAAGTGAGCGTATACGGCCCAACATTCCCACCGGGGAGCCGGTGGAGGCCGAACAACAAATTGAGGTCCAACTCGCCAATCTCAAGCAGGCAATCCCGTCAAATAACGTACAGACAATTGGCAAGGCTTTCGAGCCGCTGTGCATCGTCCTCTTGGCAGCCACGAAGGAAAGCAGGGAGGAATTTGGCAGAGCCATGCGTCGTCTTGCTGAAGAGAGTCAGTTTCTTTGGTGGCTCATCGGTCGGAGAAGTCCAGCCCTTAATGCACGCCGCGAATCACTCACTGCTGACGTCTACGCTCTTCCAGCTGCGGCGGAAGCTGCGGAGCGAGTCGCTTTATTGCCGCCAGCAGCAAGCATCGAGTCGCTTCTCGACGAAGCACTGGCCCAATGCATCCAAGCCAAACATCCCACTATGTCGTTCGAGGATCTGGTTGATGCCGTTGACGCTGGTTGGATGAAGCGAGCTGGCCTCGCGGCCGCCAGCCCCGAACTGACTCCTATCGCCGCCATACTCGCCACTCGCCAGGCCGGTGCCAAATACGATGCGAAATATCTCAAGCAACTTCGCATTCCGCCAAAGACGAAAATCGGCCCAGCAGAGGCGTCACGGCAGTACTTCCGCGAACTGATGTTTATCCAGGCTTTGGCCGAAATCAAATAATGAGCCATGCCTCGATGCTCCCATCCCAATTGCCGCATCGCCGATACCGGCCTCTGTCTCGAAGGACACAAGCAGGGATGCCCTAACCTCCTGCCCGACGAGCCTGCTGTTGCATCGCTCTCAAACGAGCCGGGTTTAACGCCAGATAATACCGGGCCAGAGCCCCGTCGTTTCCACACCGGCGAGAAACTCACCGTCCGCGAGGGTTCGCGCCTTTTGAACGAGCGCCCTGCCCGCGTGGTGCTTTGTGCTGGCTCCCAAGAGAGCGGTAAGACGACTTTCCTTGCCCGCATCGGAGAAATGTTCCGCAATGGAACTTTCTCTCGCTACCGTTTCGCCGGCTCGCTCACCCTCTGGGGATTTGAACGCGCTTCCTGGATGGCTACCGTTGCGAGTGGAACTGGCCGACCAATTACGAAACGCACGCGCCGCATAGAAAACGACACCTTCCTTCACCTCCGGGTCCACCCCGAGGCTGATCCGGCCCACCACGTAGACCTCCTCATCAGTGATCTTGCCGGGGAAACCTTCCCAACAGCCATCGCCTCCCGCGAGTTCTGCGCCGACCTGCAAGCTCTCAACCGCGCCGACCACCTCGTAATGTTCATTGACTGCGACCGCCTCACCAACCAGGTGCTGCGGCACCAGGAGTGCGACAACGCCCGTGCGTTTCTTCAGAGGGTCATCTCCGTAAAACACAACCCTAAAAATCTTCACCTTCAAGTGGTCTTTTCCAGGTGGGATTACGTATTCTGCCACTCCGATAAATCCGCACAGGAGAAATTTCTCGAGGCCATCGAAGCCGATTTTACGAAGCGCTTCGGCGTCTCCTTTGCGACGCTCAACTTCAAACGCATCGCTGCCCGGCCGGATGGCGGAATCCGCCCCACCGACGCCGAAATCCAAACGATATTCGCTCACTGGCTCGAATCCTCTCTGCACCAACCCATTCCCACCGCAGCCCGGAGTCAGCAGCCCGCCCGCGATTTTTCAGCTTTTGGCCTTGTATGAGCAATTTACCCGATTCTTCTTTGTTGCTGGTTGGCCTTACCGGTACTGGGAAGACCAATTTCCTTGTCGCCCTTGATTTTGTCTTGGACAACCAACCAGACCCTAACGGCCTCGTCCACTCCGAACTCGCCGCAGACCGCGCTTATCTACAGCCCCTCAAAGAGCAATGGCTTCGCGGCGAAGTATTCAATCGCACGAATCGCCAGCAGCCTCCGTTGCCCCACCAACTCCTCGTAAGACAGCCTGCAAGCGGCACCTCTGTTGGTTTCTATATTCCGGACCTCGCTGGCGAGACCTTCGACGCCCAGTTCGTGACGCGCTCTATGTCGCACGATTTTTGGGAACGCGTTGAAAGAGCGGTGGGCATCCTTCTTTTCGTGCATTGCGATCACAACGCGGATCACGCCGTACTCGAACACTCCGGCCTGATGGATCCTAAACAGTCCCCGGAAACCGGAGCCAATGCCCCACCAACCGAACTCGCCAGCGAGTGGCGTCCCGAAGATGCCTGCCAACAAACTAAGTTGGTGGATCTTCTCCAATTTATTTCTGAGGCCGCTCCGCGACCTCAACCGCTCCGCATAGCCGTGATGATTTCCGCTTGGGACCTCGTTGAAAACGCACCCAAAATCGGTCCAAACGCTGCCGCCGAGGTGCCCAAGAATCCACAACAATTCCTAAACCGCCGCTTTCCCCTGCTGGATCAGTTCCTCCACAGCCACGTAGAAACCTTCAATTCGCGGGTCTTCGGCGTGAGCGCCCGCGGTGGCGGAAATTCTGCCGAGGACATCAAGCGTCTCACCAGTTTCGATCAGCCGATCAAGCGAGTCATTCTCGTTGATGACACACACCGTTCCAACGACCTAACCCGCCCAGTGCGGTGGTTGCTCGGCCTGCTCGATTCCACCACACCTTCCAATGGCTGAGCAAGTCCGCGTCCAACAGGCCTTATTTGGCTACCGTGAAGGACACAACCTTGTGTCCGCGTCCGTCTCCCTGCCTCCAAGCGTGCGTCATTTTCTCGCCACCATTACGGACGCTTCCGGCTCGGAAACCCCGGAGGGTTTCAACATCACGTACACTGGTCTGCCGGTGCCGCAGACAGAGTTCTATGCGCTTTTCTGCACTTGGCCAGCGCCAGAGATGCCCAGGCCCGGCTGCGTCTGGAGCCACGTTCTTCTTGTGGAGCTCGCTGACTTAGCTCGTATGCCAGACCTTTCCGTGTTGCCTGGGCTCTGCCTTCGGCCGAAACCGAAATCCCCATTTTCTGATTACGAGCATCCGCTCACGCTGTCTGCCCATGAATCCGCTCACTACCAACCGAGTGCAGAAGTACAGCTCCGCTCTTCTTCGCTTCTCGCCGCCCTCTACGGGCAGCCTGACAATGGCATTATATTTCTGGCTGAACAATCCGCGTTCTGGCAGGCCACCGTTTTTGCCATTTGGTCACAGCAATGGCCTCGGTTGCGACGCAATTTCGCCTTTTCCACCGGCTCCCTAGGCGACAGGCGGCTTGCCGGCGTCGCCTTCGACCTCCAGGTCGCCCCATCCGGAAGCCTGAGCCTCTGGCGCCGTTCCGGACTCCCGACCATCGTCCTTGAACCTTCCCCGAACGCTCCCTCACCACCTGCACCGTCATGGACGAGCACCGTCCTAAATGATCTAACTGCCAATTCCTCCAGCCCGCTCCGTCGATTTCTTTTTACATACGGAAGCGACATTGAAAAGCCGCGCCACGCGTTTGCACGCCTTGCCACCGCCTACGAACGACTGTTTCTCGCTTCAAGCGATGACTGGAGAGACAAGCTGCGAGCCATAGGCGAGAACTTTCCGATCCAATCAGAAGGCGTGCGTCTAAAGGAATGGCTCGTCAAATCTTCCAAGAGTCCCGACCAGAAACAGAACCTGGAACGCGCTTGGGCAACGTCCTCGTTCCTGCTTGACGCCCCGGAAGCATCAGCTTACGCGAGTATATCCATTGATCACTCCGACTGGGCTCAAGTTTTGTGGGACAACAAACGGGACGAGGTTCTGTCTCTCTTTGCTCGACTGGTGAGACAAAAAGAAAAGCCTATTACCACCGCCTTCGCCGCAGCGGTTGCAAACATACTGCAACCCGGGGATCTCCGATCCATCGCCGCTAGGTACCCGGAGTTGATCCCCATCTTGCTGAGTTATCGTCCGGCGCTCGCCCATGCCACGAGCACATGGGATCTCCCTGGACACACTCAATGGCAGGTGTACGAGGTCCTCGACAGGCTTTCACTCAGCCAAAAAGAGTGGAGCGAGGTCATGGCAGCGATGTTCATTGCAGCCACTTACGTAGCAGTGCGCCCAGCGGTGGAAAAGGCTGGCCCGCACGCGATGGAAGGCGCATTCCACTGGCTCGACAACAAGGTTTCACATGAGTGTCTGCCGTCCCAAGCCTGGCGTGAGGCACTCGCCACCCAAGCCGCCGATCTTCTGGCCCAGGGCAAACTGCTGCCTCCCGCTCAACTGGCACTTTGTGCGTGGTTCGTTCCGCCCGACACCGCGAGGCAATTTCTGTCAGCATCCCGAGAAGATGTTCAGACACTAGCCCAGCATCCTCTCGATATCATCCCATTACCACTGCGATCACACACTGCATTCCTGCTTGTCGCCCTTGGGCTGCGCGCTGCCGGCATTGAGGGTTTGAAACCACTTTTGCGGGGATTTTACGATGTTCATGAGGCGCTAGCATCGGTCCGCTTCTCGGCAGAGTCGTGGCAGTTACTCTCCCCTGAGTTGCCGCGGCTACGGGTCTGGCGAGATTGGGATCGATGCGAGAAACTCCGCCGAGCGGTGCATATTTGGCTATCCAGACACGTAACGACGGGTAACCCGTTGCTCCAGGTCGCAACCACGCCAGCGTGGCGCGAGCTCGCCAGTCGGGTTCTTGCCAGCGAACCGGATCCTGACGATTCTATTGATTAGCAAAACCGACTCAATCGTTCTGGAACCTTTGGTTGGAGGATATCATTCACGGTTCAATGGCTCTGTGACGCCCGCCGCCATCTGGGCGGGGAAACCCGCATCAAAAACATCCACCATTTGCTGGCTGGCAGAGAAGAACTTGGCCAAGCCTGAATTATCGTAACCAACCGAGACGATGTAGGGAACGCGATGCGCTGCAAACAGATCGCAACCAGTTGCCGATGGTGCTAACCCCCAAGAATTCAGCCGGTCCAACGCGCGGGAACGCGCCTGGCTCCTCCAGTTGGCCCCGTAATTTCGATAAAGATTCATGCCATAGAAGTTTGCCGTCCTGGAGGCGCCGGGATAAGAAAACTGCTGGAGCGGGTCGCCGGGGCCTGGCATCCAGTCGAAGAGGCTTTCCCGGTCGGCAACGCGAGTGGTTTCTCCGTAGTTGATTACGTCCACACCCAGCGAGAAGAAAAGCCGCCCAGATGGCGCGACGAGCCACCAGCGACCCTGGTTCGCCGACGCGAAGCCGGGACTGACCTCCTGCCCGTTGAGGACGAAGGCGGTGCGAAAGAAACCGTTGTTGGTGAGTTGGGGTCCATCCCTCCAATCGCCATAGAGATCACGGTCTGGAAGCTTCGGATGGGCGGCCAGCCACTGTCGTTCTTCGGTGTCCTGCTTCTGAAAATCCGCGTCCTGATGGATTTTGCCGGGCCAATCGGCGCGCGTGAATTGGCCGTACTGGTCAGCCAAGCCGCTCAGCGGCGTCGAGGGCAACAGGCGGATATTGTCAAGAAACAGGGTTGTTTGCCTGCCCGGCGTGGGGAGGAAAACTTGGAACGCGACAATGTGCGAAAGGTCGATGGAGGTGCCATAGACATTCATAGTTGGGGCGCAGGATACCCCGCTGCTTGCAGCGGGGACTGGAGTTTGGCCCTGACTAGATAAAATTACGGCGGAGCTTGTTTTTTTCTTGCAGGTATCTAGTTATATGACTAGTATTTGCCATTATGGGTTATCCAACTAAAGTTCAGCTCATTCAGC
>JBEKDI010000129.1:0-13936 GCA_050014435.1 Verrucomicrobiota bacterium
AAGGCTATTCTCAAAGAAATGCAGCACCTTTCCCGCGAAGTGTTGTTTACAACCATCCCAAATCCAAACCGCCGTAAACGCCTGGGCAAGAAAGTTTTGGGTCTTATCTAAGCGCCATTCAGGACGGGACCTTCTACTGGGTGATCGCCACCATCGTGCCGTTGCTCAACGATCAAGGCAAACCCCGCCAATACGTCGCCATCCGCGTTGACATCACGGATCGCAAGGCGGCCGAGGAAAAAATCCAACAGTTGAGTGTCGAGCTGGACCAGCGTGTCATCGAGCGTACCGCTGAATTGGAGGCCTTTTCTTACTCAGTCTCCCACGATCTCCGCGCCCCCCTCCGCGCCATCAGCGGGTTCACCCGCATCCTGCAGGAGGATTTTGGCGCGCAATTCCCGCCGGCGGCCCTGCATCAACTCGACCGCATCCGCTCCAACGCCTTCAGGATGGGGGAATTGATCGACGGCCTGCTCGCTTTTTCGCGCCTGGGCCGCCAGCAGCTCAACAAACGGAAAGTCGCGCCCAGGCCGATGATCAGCCATGTGTTGGAAGAGCTTCAAGCCGAGCAGGCGGGCCGCCGGGTCACGGTTTGTGTTGACGAACTGCCGGAGTGCGAGGCCGACCCCACCCTGTTGCAACAGGTCTTTGCCAATCTGATTTCCAACGCGCTCAAATACTCCCGGCAGCGCGACCCGGCCGTCATCGAAATCGGCGCGCACCGCGAGAACGGCCAGTGCGTCTATTTCATCAAAGACAACGGCGCGGGGTTTGACATGGAATACGCGCACAAACTCTTCGGGGTTTTCCAACGCTTGCACCCGCCGGAGCAATTTGAAGGCACGGGCGTCGGTCTGGCCATTGTCCAGCGCATAGTTCACCGCCACAGCGGTCGCGTCTGGGCTCAAGGCGAGCCGGAAAAGGGCGCAACGTTCTATTTCACCATCGGAAACGGCGCCGGGCAGGATTATGCAAACTGAATCGGAGGAAATCTTGCTGGTCGAGGACAGCCCCGACGACGTGGCGTTCTTCGTCCACACCTTCAAGAAAGCCGGATTGGCGGCAAATCTGCAAGTTATGCGGGATGGGGCCGAGGCGTTGGAATACATCTTCTGCACCGGACGCCACTCTCTACGCAACGCCGCCAACCGCCCAAAAGTCATCGTTCTCGATCTGAAACTGCCCATGGTGGACGGACTGGAAGTCCTGCGGCGCTTGAAATCCGACCCTCGCACCCGAACCATTCCGGTCGTGGTCTTGAGTTCCTCGCAGGAAGAAAGCGACGTGGCCAAAAGCCACGAATTGGGAGTCAACAGCTACGTCGTGAAGCCGATGGATTTCGAGGAGTTTGGCCAATCTGTCGGGCTGCTTGGCCGGTATTGGCTGCACTTCAACCAAGCGCCCAAAGGCTGATTTAACCGAATGACCATCCCTCTCAACATTCGCAAAGAGCAACCGTGGAGTCTTCACGAGGCATCCCTGCCGTTTTCTTGGCCAGTCACGTAAAGATTTGCCAAATGCCTCCCGTTGGGTTTTAACTTCCGACGTGTTATACCAACAGACACTGCGGCAATCAGCGGCCTTCTCGGGCGTCGGCCTTCACAGCGGCAATGCCGTCACCATGACCTTCCTGCCCGCGCCCCCCAATTCCGGCATCCGCTTCCGCCGCATCGATTTGGAAGGCAAACCGGAAATCGATGCGCGCATCGATTATGTCTCCACCACCAACCGCAACACTTCCCTCGCCAGGGGCAACGCCAAAATCCACACCGTCGAGCATGTCCTGGCCGCTTTCGCCGGACGCGGCGTGGATAATGCCATCGTCGAACTCGACTCCAACGAGCCGCCCATTGCCGACGGCAGCGCGCGCGAATACGTCAAAATGATCGAGGCGGCCGGCGTTGTCGCCCAGGACGAGCCGCGCGAAGTCTTTCACCTCCAGACCCCCATCTCTTTTGACAACGGTGAAACGACCATTTCGGTCTTCCCGCACGAGAGCCTGAAGATCACTTGCACCAGCGCGGATTCCAAAGGCCGCTTTACCCAGTTCTACAGCCTGACGGTCACGCCTGAAACTTGGGAACGCGACCTGTCTGATGCCCGGACGTTTTGTTTCTTTGAGGAAATCGAGTACCTCATCAAAAACGGCCTGATCAAGGGCGGCAGTCTGGAAAACGCCGTCGTCATCCGCGATGACGCCATTTTGACGACTGAGCCGTTGCGTTATGCCAACGAGTTTGTCCGCCACAAAATCCTCGACATCATCGGCGACCTTTCCCTGGCAGGCGGGCCGTTCACCGGTCACGTTGTTGCCGTCAAGCCGGGTCATGCCGCCAATTGCGAGGTGGCCCGCCAGATCAACTTGCAAATGCGCAAACCCCTCGAGGCCGCCCAAAGTTTCGCTCCTCCGCCCCAAGCTGCTCCCACCCCGGAAGGCGAGTCCATCGCCATCCGCGATGGCGACGAATTGGACACGCTCCGCCTGATGAAGATCATTCCCCATCGCTACCCCTTCTTGATGGTGGACAGGATCACCAAGATCGACGGCAACAAAATTGTCGGCCTCAAAAATGTCACCGCCAACGAACCGTATTTCCAGGGGCATTTTCCCAACCACCCCATCATGCCCGGTGTGCTGCAATTGGAGGCCATCGCCCAGGTCGCCGGCATCATGATGCTCCGGCAGGCGGAGAATTTCGGCAAACTGGCGTATTTCATGTCCGCCGAAAGCGTGCGCTGGCGCAAGCCCGTCCGGCCCGGCGACACCCTCGTCATCTCGGTGGAATTCATTAAGTCGCGCGGCAAGATCGGCAAGGCCAAGGGCGTCTGCTCCGTCGATGGCCAGACCGTCAGCGAGGCGGAAGTGACGTTTATTCTATTTGATCGATAATGACGAACTCCATCCATCCCACCGCTGTCATCCATCCCGAAGCCCGCATTGGCACGGACTGCGTTATCGGGCCTTACTGTGTCATCGGCGCGCAAGTCACGCTCGGCGCGCGCTGCCGGCTCCATTCCCATGTCGTCCTCGACGGCCACACCACCCTCGGCGAGGAGAACGAAATCTTCCCTTTCGCCTGCCTCGGCCTGAAAACACAGGACTTGAAATGGAAGGGCGGCACCACCCGCACCCTGATCGGCAGCCACAACACCTTTCGGGAAAGCGTGACCGTTAACAGCGCCACCAACGACGGCGGCGTCACGACCATTGGTTCGCACAATCATATCATGGCCTACAGCCATGTCGGGCACGACGTCACGCTGGGCGATCACATCATCATGTCCAACGTCGGCACGCTCGGCGGGCATATCACCGTCGAAGACCATGCCAACATCGGCGGCCTGGCGGCGGTCCATCCCTTTTGCCGCATCGGCAGCATGGCCATCATCGGCGGCTGCTCCAAAGTCACCCAGGACATCCCCCCCTACATGATGGCCGATGGCGATCCGGCCGAGGTCAGGACCACCAACAAAGTCGGCATGGAACGCCACGGGGTATCGAAGGAAGCCCAGGCCGCTCTCAAGCAATCCTACAAAATCCTCTTTCGCGCCAAACTCTCCACCCCCAACGCTCTGGCGCGGATTGAAGCTGAACTCCCGCCCCTGCCGGAACTCCGCCACCTGGTCGAATTCATCCGCCAAAGCGAGCGTGGCATCAGCAAATGAAAAAATTTGACTGCGACTGACCGTGATTGAGTGCGACGGGGTGTGATGAATGGAAGGAAAGGCCGGAGGTGGCAGAGGAATGTTTGGCAGAGGAATAACTCTGCAACCCCGTTTCTGCGTGATTTTGACGCATCGTCTGATTTGCACGGATTTTGGCAATTTTGGCATTTTTAAAGTATTTCCTCAATTCGGTTGACAGGCCATGCGAATTGACAATGGACAATGAGGGAAATGCTTTCGCCGTCGTTAAGACTATGGCGGGCTGGCGAAATGCTGAAGTTCTGAAAAAACTACGAGCATCGAAGGAGCAAATTCCGCTGTCGTGAAAGTTCCCGGGGAAACAGGATTGTGGCAGCCCGAATCTCAAATCTCAAATTTGAGATCGAATTCAGCGCTTTGGCTGTATCTTGCCCCCGGTCAGGATGCGTAGTTGAAGACTTCCGGGTCTTCCCGCTTCAAGAGCGATTTGATGGCCAGGATCGCCTGGGCGTGAATCTGGCAGATGCGGGATTCGGTCACGCCGAAGGCTTCCGCGATTTCGCGCAACCGGAGATCTTCGAAGTAATACAGTCCCAGCACTTTGCGTTGCATTTCCGGCAGTTGCTTCAGGCGCTTCTCGATCAAGTCAGCCAATTCGCGCGTCGCCGTCTGTTCCTCTGGGTTGGCCTGGGAATCGTCAGCGATGATTTCATGAGAACATCCGCCGTGGTCACTGTTGACCCCTTGCAGCGCATCCAGGCAGACATAGGTGGCCGGGCGAATTTCCTCCAGCAGATCCTCGTAGTCGCGCAGGGGGATGCCAAGCGCCTTGGCCATCTGGAAATCGTTCGGGACGGAGCCGGTCTTCTGGGTCAAGGCCTCCATCGTTTTCTCGATTTTTTTGGCTTTCTCATGGACGGAGCGGGGCACCCAGTCCAGGCGGCGCAATTCGTCGAAGACCGCGCCGCGGATGCGCACCCGGGCGTAAGTTTCAAAGGAAGTGCCGTTATTCGGCTTGAACCGGCGCATGGCATTGAGCAAGCCCACCAGGCCGGCGCTGTAAAGATCGTCCGCGTTGACGTGCGCGGGCAGGGTCATGGCCAGGCGCCCGACCACGGTCTTTACCAAAGGGATGTATTGTTCGACCAGGCTGTTTTCCAAGCGACTGCCGCGGCGTGAGCGGGAGTAACGGCGCCAGAGTTTGCGCTGGTCGGAACGGCGCTGCTCCGCAGTCAAGGGAGCCGGAGGCGGTGCACAAAGCGTGTCGATCATGAATCCTTTTGGCTGAAAGTGAAAGCAACCCCGCATACGCATCCCCATAGTCCGCTATTAAGCAGTGATGATTTCATGTTGTGTTTGTCGTCCGAAACCATGTGAAGCAGAAGTGTTGCCATCCTTTGGCGAAGGCCGGCATGGACAGTGGAAGTACTTTATATGCAGTATTTTACGGATTCCGAAAAGTTACCAGCCAACTCGGAGTGTTCCACTGTGGGGAAGTTTTTGCCCGGTATTGGGAAGCGCCAAGGAGAGATTGTCCCGGATTTTCATGCCGGCACGGCGCAGACAAAAAACCGGGCCTCGTGGTCAGAGGGTGACCAAAAGGCCCGGGGAATTTTCGAATTTAGTACACCTGTAGGATTAGCGGGATATCCGGCTGCTGCTGTACAACACTAGCAACCGAAATGTCATGGGCAAACAAAGAACAACCTCAACCAACTTTGCCCCAAAAAGCCGTTGCTTTCCTACTGCACAAAGTAAACCACAATTCGCTTCCCACGTCAATAGACTATTTTCAATTATTTTTGTTCAACCAAAATCCAGAAATCTCCCGCCAAGGCCCCAAAGGCCAACATTTCCCCGACTTTCCCCGCTTTTTTTGGCTTTTTTTCACTTTTTTTCAGATTCCTATTTACACTCGCTGCCCGGTTGTTAGTATCCCCCTTGCGCTACGCGCAGTTCATGAAAAAGATTGAAGCCATCATCAAACCGTTCAAGCTCGAAGAGGTGAAAGAGGCGCTGTCCAGCGTGGGAGCGCAGGGCTTAACCGTGTCCGAGGTCAAGGGTTTCGGCCGCCAAAAGGGCCACACGGAAATTTACCGGGGCAGCGAATACACGGTCGATTTCCTCCCGAAAATCAAGATCGAGGTCATCCTGGCTGATCCCTTGGTTCAGCAAGCGGTCGAAGCGATTGTTCGCGCGGCGCGCACGGGTAAAATTGGTGATGGTAAGGTGTTCGTCAGTGATATCGAAAGGGCCATCCGGATTCGCACCGAGGAATCGGGCGATGAAGCACTTTGATGCGTCCGCCCCCGATGTTTTTATGAGTATTTTCGCTGCCAGGATGACCAAAAAACAAGCCGAAAACGCTGCTTTCGCGCAACGTCCGTCGGCCGGCAGAATTATCACAGAAACCCTGATTTTAAAGGGTTTTGTGGGGTTGTGAATAAGTCGTGAATAAGAGTTAATATGTTGTTCTCGTCAGGCGGGTGTACTTTGTCTAAAACACTCGCTACCAGCTTGAACAATGGGACCCGTTTCAGGCATGGCACGCGACAAAGAATGTTTGACAGCATGTTTGAGGCTCAAACCATTGATAGTCAGGTGTTTAGAAGCAAAGTGACGGGGGTTGCCGCGTGCAATGGCACACTATTGCCTTTCCAATCGCAGAATATGCTTGGTGGGCAATCCGTCCCCCATGGCCGGGAGGCGGTTTTGTTCTTCGGGATGGTGCCGGTGAATAATTATTGAATATCAGGGCTTTGGCGCAAAAATCAAATGCAAGCATCCGCCGATAAAATTTGGGGGGGAGCGCAGAAATTGCTGCGCACCATGTTGAACACGGACATTTATAATTTGTGGTTCCTTCCGATCAAGGCCGTGACCTTGGAAGGGGAAACGCTGATCCTTGAAGTGGCCAACGATTTCTGCGAAGTCTGGCTCAAGGATAACTACCTGGGATTGATCCGCGACGTGCTGGCGCAGGCTTCAGGCCAGATTCTCAAGGTGAAATTCCGCGTCAACGCCGCCGGCAGCACCCTGGCCGCGCCCGGCTCTGATCCCAAACCGAAAGCCAAGTTGCCCGCCGGGCCCGTTGAACGCCATAATGGCAATGGTGTCCGCGCGGAAATTACGCTGAATCCCAAGAATACGTTTGAATCCTTCGTCGTGGGTGAGAACAACAACCACGCCCATGCCGCCGCCATGGCCGTCTCGCAGGCGCCAGGCAAATCCTACAACCCGCTCTTCCTTTATGGCGGAGTGGGTCTGGGCAAAACGCATTTGCTGCACGCCATTGGCCAGCACATCGCCGGCACCAAAAAGGGCGCGCGCGTCACGTATCTTTCATCCGAAAAATTCACCAACGAATACATCGAGGCCATTCAAAACAATCAGTTGGTCCGTTTCCGCCGCAAACACCGCCAGGCGGACGTCCTGCTCATCGATGACGTGCAGTTCCTGGCCGGCAAGGAGCGCATTCAGGAGGAGTTCTTCCATACTTTCAACGCCCTGCACGAGGGCCATAAACAAATCGTCCTGACCTGCGACCGTCCCGCGGCTGAAATCCAGAACCTTGAACAGCGCCTTGTCTCCCGCTTCGAATGGGGACTGGTCACGGAAATGCAACCCCCCGACGTCGAAACGCGCATGGCCATTTTGCGCAAAAAGGAAAAGGCCATGGGGGTCGAATTGCCCGAAGAAATTGTCACGTTCCTCGCCAACCGCATCCGCACCAACGTCCGCCGCCTGGAGGGCGCGTTGATCCGCGTCGCCTCGTTCGCCTCCCTCACCGGCAAGAAATTGACGCTGACGGTGGTGGAAGGCTTGCTGCGTGAAGTGCTGCACGAGGAAGGCCGCTTCGCGGTCAATATCGATTGCATCCAGAAAAGAGTGGCGGAACATTACGATATTCGCCTGGCCGACATGACCAGCAAGCGCCGGCCGGAGAACATTGCCTTTCCCCGGCAGGTGGCCATGTTCCTCTCCCGGCAAATGACGGAAAGCTCCCTCAACACCATCGGTGAAGCTTTCGGCGGACGCGATCACGGCACCGTATTGCACGCCTGCCGCCTCGTCAAAGACCGGATGGAAGTCGATTCCAACGTCCGCCAGGCCGTCCATTATCTGGAGAAACAATTGCTGCGATAACCGGCGGGGCTTCCCCAATGTCCCTGATCGAAGTCCACGGTTTAACCAAGGCGTTTCGGACGTACAAAAAGGAGCCGGGCTTTGGCGGAGCGGTGCGCGGCCTCTTTCATCGCCGTTACGAACAGACCCTCGCCGTCGATCAAGTCAGCTTTGGCATTGAGGAAGGCGAACTGGTCGGTTTCCTCGGCCCCAATGGCGCGGGCAAGACCACCACCCTCAAAATGCTCTCCGGCCTGCTCCATCCCACTGCGGGCGCGGCCCGTGTCCTCGGCTATGTCCCCTGGCAGCGAGAGGACGGTTACCGCCGGCAATTCGCCCTGCTGCTCGGCCAGAAAAACCAGCTTTGGTGGGACCTTCCCGCCTGCGAATCCCTCGAGTTGAACAGCAAAATCTACGGCATCCCCGCCCCGGTCTTTGAGCGCACGGTGGCTGAATTGACCGAACTCCTGGCCGTCGGCGACAAACTCAACGTCATGGTGCGTGAACTGTCCCTGGGCGAACGCATGAAAATGGAGCTGATCGCCTCCCTGCTTCACCAGCCAAGGGTGTTGTTCCTCGACGAACCGACCATAGGGCTGGACGTGGTCTCGCAAAAAATTGTGCGCCAATTCCTGCGCGACTACAACGCCAGGAAAAAGACCACCATTCTCCTCACCAGCCATTACATGACCGATATCCAGGAACTCTGCCGCCGCGTCATCATTATTGACCACGGCAAAATCTTTTTCGACGGCCTTCTCAGCGACATCATTGATCGCTTTGCCGATTTCAAAATAGTGACCATTAGTTGGCTCAGCGGCACCAGCTTTCCCCCGGTGGATTTACGCCAGTTCGGCGAACTTCTCCAGCAATCCCCCAATCGCATCCAGCTCAAAATCAAGCGCGACCACGTCATCGCCGTCTGCAAGCGTCTTCTGGACGAACTCCCCGTCGATGACATAGACATCCAGGAAGTGCCCATCGAAGAAGTCATCCGCCAGATTTTCGCACGATGATTGAGCCGTTGGAGGCTCGGTACAGGGTTCTCAATGTCTGCTGCGACGCTGCTGTTTTTCGGGCTTTGCAGGAGCCGCATTGGGAGGGAAGGAGGTTTCGAAGTCAGCGGGATTCAAAGCCTTGTTCAAAACAATCTCCTGGTAGGTTTCAATGAAATTGCCCTTCAATTTCGCGGCGCGTTCCAGTTGGGCTTTTTGGGCATAACTCTTGCCTGCGAGCTCCGCCTCATCCACTTTTCCACCCAGGATAAGCTCCGTTTGGGCGATCACGAAATCCGATTTGCGGATCCAAAACATCAGATTCATATGGCCGAGCTGGCCGGTCAGAACGTAGCATTTCTGGTTGTTAAGAGTTTCGCTGGGCGACTTCATAAAATTCTTGAGCACGGTCGCCGGGCTGTTGGTCTCGCCGAAAAACATCGCCGCGGTGAGCATCCCGAGCGTGCCGGAAGAGGAGGCGGCTGTCGTCAATGCCGTTTCCCGGTCCTTCACTCTGGCGGTGGTATTGCCTGTGTGAATAAAATCCCCTTTACCGGCCGCCCAGATGGCGCCTTTGATGTGTTGGGGGCCCTGGCCCCGCTCCCACTCCATGCGATAATGGTCCGGCCTGCCCAATCGCAGTGACAGCTTTGTCGTCACTATTTGAGGTTGTGTGAGCTTGGGGTTGACTTGGGACATGTCCACGGTGCCAACCGATATGCCTTGCACGCTGTAGCTGGTGAAGGCCTTGTAAGTGGCGTCGAGTTTTTGCAAAATCTCGCCGGCTTCGGGTTCCGGTGGAGGAGGCGGAGGGGTATTAGTCGCCGCCTGCTCGGCTGCGACCACTTCCTTGTGCTGATTGTATTTGTCGAGCAATTTGGGCGCGAAAATCACCGCCGCTACTGCCACGGCAACCCCCACACCGAGCCCGACGTACAAGCCGATGCGCGGTTTCTTGGCCTTTCGGACCTGGGCGGCCGCCATTGCCGGGGTGGTAGCGGCGTAATGCACCGTGGAAGCAGCCTTGGTAAGCTTGCCGGGTCGCATGGGAGGAGGAGTCGAGGCATCCGGAACGATTATCGGGGCATGGCAGCTTGGGCAATTGATTTGGGCGCCGCAGTATTCGGTTGTGGCTTCAATACCTTGCTGGCAGTGGGGGCAGGCGAATTTGAATTCGTTCATAGTGCAATCTATTCGGGCCTTTCGGCAGCCGGCGAGATGTCGGGTGTAGTATTATGTGCGCAATGCGGGTGAAGGAAAGAAAAGATTGATTTACGGCTGTCGCTCCTTGATGGCCTGCAAAATGCCCGCAATCACTTCGCCTTTGGGTTTGGCGCCTTGATGGCCTTTGCCGTGGAGGCGGACGCTGACTTGGCCGGCTTCCATGTCGCGCGGGCCGATGACCAGCATGGTATGCACCCGGGCTTCCTCGGCGCGCAGGACTTTTCCGTTGATTTTGTCGGTGCCAAAATCCGCCTCGGCCCGCACTTGATGGGCGCGCAGTTCCGCCACGATGGGCTTGGCGTAATTGATCAGTTTCTCGTCATCACCAATGGTCAGGACGCGCACCTGGTCCGGCGCCAGCCACAAGGGGAAATTCCCCGCGTAATGTTCGATGAGAAATCCAATGAAACGCTCGTGCGTGCCAAGCGGCGCGCGATGAATGCACAAGGGCGTCTTGTCCGTATTGTCCTTGTCGTGATAAACGAGGCCGAAGCGGGCAGGCACGGCGAAATCGACCTGGTTGGTGGCCAGGGTGAATTCGCGGCCGATGACGCTCCAGACTTGCACATCGATCTTCGGTCCGTAGAACGCCGCCTCGTTCGGCACCTCAACATAATTGATGCCGCTGTTCTTGAGGACGTCGCGCACCATGTTTTCGGTTTGAATCCAGAGAGCCGGTTCGTTGACGAATTTCTGGCCTAGCTTGGCTGGATCGTGCGTGCTGAAGCGCATGACATGTTTCTCGATGCCGAAAATCTTGAAATATTTGAGATACATTTCGTTGACGGCGTTGAACTCCTCCGCGAACTGTTCCGGGGCGCAATAGATGTGCGCATCGTTCATGTTGAGCGAGCGGACGCGCATGAGGCCGAAGAGTTCGCCCGATTGCTCGTAGCGATAGTTGCAGCCGTATTCCGCCAGGCGCAACGGCAGGTCGCGGTAACTGCGCGGCTCCGCCGCAAAAATGCGGTGGTGATGCGGACAGTTCATGGCTTTGAGATAGTAACGCTCTCGAAGAATCGGCTCCTGCTTTAGAATGGAGGAAACATTCTTAGCCCCGTCTTCAATGTCCAGTTCCATTGGCGGAAACATCGAATCTTTGTAAAGAATCGGCAGATGTCCGCTGGTCAGATACATTTTTTCTTTTGCAATGTGCGGGGTCTTCACCCGCACGTACCCGGCGGCAAACTCCGTTTCCTTCGCCAGCTTTTCCAGTTCCTCCAAAATAGCCGTGCCTTTCGGCAGCCAAAGCGGGAGGCCGGGTCCGACGAATTCGGTGTCCATGGCGAACAGGTGCATCTCCTGGCCGATTTTGCGGTGGTCGCGTTTTTTGGCTTCCTCCACCATTTTGAAGTAAGCCTCCATCTCGGTCTTGTTCTTGAAGGCGGTGCCGTAGATGCGCTGGAGTTGCGGGTTCTTTTCGTCGCCTTTGTAATAGGCGCTGGCCGTGGTGGTGAGCTTGAACGCCCCGACGTTCCCTGTGCGCATGACGTGCGGCCCGGCGCAGAGATCAATGAAATCGCCGTTTTTGAAATAGGTGATCGGCTCGCCTTCTGGAATGTCGGCCAGGTTGCCGATTTTAAATTTGCTGGGGTTGCCGGGACGCTCGGCCAGGCCGCCCAACCGACCGCTTTCGGCGTCTTTTATCGCCTGTTCGCGGGTGACGACCATTTTCTCGAAGGTGTGGTTGGCCTTGATCTCTTTCTTCATCTCCGCCTCGATCTTCTCGAAGTCCTCCGGCGAAATACGGTGGCTCAGTTCGACATCGTAGTAAAAACCGTTTTCGACCGGCGGGCCGGCGGCGAATTGGGCCTCGGGCCAGAGTCGGAGGATGGCCGTGGCCAGGACATGGGCGCAGGAATGGCGGATGCGCTCCAACTCGGTCATTTTTTGTCGTTCGTCCAGCGTTTTGCGTTCGTTCTCCATAAATCGTTTGAGCACCCTTTCCTCATCTTAATCGAATCGATGCAACATTAAGATTAAGATTATGAACCGGGAAATGCCAACCAAAACCCGCGCCTCGTTGCCAGGGGTCGTGTAGGAAATGCCGGCAGGCTGGTCAAATGAAACATGCGGAATGATTTGCCTCCTTTTTGGCAAGCCCAGGCTGCTCACACATACAAACAAAATCACTTTGAGTCGCTTTGAGTAGTATGACTGGTTCGACCGTTGGTTGTTTTGTAAGATATTGCTGTGCAGCCATTTGCACATACTTTGACTGCCCGAGCATTGGTTTGATTTGCGGAAAGGCTCAAGTCCGAAGGCTGAAGGCTGGAGTGCTGAAAAACCAAGTAAAAAAATGTTTCAAATTGGTGCGATTAAGTCGGATTAAGTGCGAGCAGGTGCGATTAAGTGCGATGTTTCGCCCTTGAATCCAGAGAAAAGCAAAGTTGCAAAGGGCGAAAGGCGCAAGGGAAGGCCGAGTAAACCACGAAATACGCGCAATACGCGAACTTAGAAGGTTCTCGGGGGACCGGGATTCGCCACGGAACATTCGCCGTTCCTCGCTTCTGCATTCTGCCTTCATAATTCAGACTTTCCTTTTTCATGGCCTTAATTGGTCATTCATTAGATGAATACTACAGTTAATACATTGTTTCGTCAACAGATTTTTAAAAGAATTATCAAAAAGTTATGCTTTTTCATTGAAAATGGCTTAAAACACTGCGCATCAATGGCTTAAGAAGTTTTTCGTCGCAGGGGTCAAGGAAACAATAGGAAAGTGTGGATTATGAATTGAGAAACTGAAAAGCGGTGTCGGCGGGCTGTGGCGGCTAGAGCAAATGCAAATATCCTAGGCCTGACCCTTTCATGACCCTTTCACGGTCAGCGCGAGACAATGGAGGATGCCAGCGGCACGACAACCTACGGCTACGACAATCGGGACCGGCTGTTGTCCAAGACAAACAATTGGACCGGAATGCCGGCTGTATCGTTGCACTACACCTACGATAAGAATGGCAACGTGTCGAACATTTGGTCCAGCACCAGCAGTGGGGTGAACCTCGTTTACAATTACGATGCCTTGAGCCGCCTCACGAACGTGCTGGCCAATGGCGGCGCGGCAGCGGGTTACGGGTTTGATTTGGCTGGCAATCTGCAAACCATGCGCTACGGTAATGTCGTGACGAACCAGTATCAGTACGACAGGCTCAACCGGCTGACGAACCTGGTCTGCACGAACGTCAACGGGATGGTGGCAAACTTCTACTACCAGCTTGGCCTGACGGGCAACCGCACCAGTTTGAGCGAGTCGGTGAACGGCGCGAGCCGGACGTATCAGTGGCAGTATGACCAGCTCTACCGGTTAACCAACGAAAACATCAGCACAGTTGGCAGCGTAGCGTACGGGCTGGATGCGGTCGGCAACCGCTTGAGCCGGTCAGGCGGCAACGCTCAAAACTTCACCTACAACAACAACGACTGGTTGACGAGCGACACTTACGACAGCAATGGCAACACCACCGCTTCATCCAACACCAATTACGTGTACGATGCCTTGAATCATCTGACCAGCGTGAACCATGGGTCAAGTTCAATCGTGTTCACTTATGACGGGGACGGGAACCGGGCGAGCAAGACGGTGGGTGGGACAACGACGTGGTATCTGGTGGATGACCGAAATCCCAGCGGCTACGTGCAAGTATTGGAGGAGCACCAGGGCACCACTTTGAGCCGGGTTTACAATTATGGCTTGGGCTTGATTAGTCAACGCCAAATGCCCAGCGGCACGGTCAGCTATTACGGCTGCGATGGCCACGGCAGCACCCGGTTCCTGACGAGCACGAACGGAACGGTGACGGACACCTACACCTACGACCCCTATGGAACTGAGGAGTGAAACGTTCTCCGATACGTTACGCGGTCCTTTGGCGTTTTTCTTTGGCCAGACGGAGGGATAAGCCCACCCATTTTTCGGTCAGCTCTCGGAGCCGCTTGTAGTTGGC
>JBEKDI010000130.1:0-13821 GCA_050014435.1 Verrucomicrobiota bacterium
AAGGCTATTCTCAAAGAAATGCAGCACCTTTCCCGCGAAGTGTTGTTTACAACCATCCCAAATCCAAACCGCCGTAAACGCCTGGGCAAGAAAGTTTTGGGTCTTATCTAAGCGCCATTCGTATCTGAACCTTGCTTCACTGCGTCTTGCGTTTGTAGAGAATCATGGAGCAGCGGGCCAACTGCTGCCTGGCCAGCGGCTCGTGCCACCGGCCTTGCTCATCGTCGAAGAGGCAACCGCCAATGATTTCGTAATTTTCGGCCAGCAATTTTCCGAGAAAATCGCCGAAGTCGGGCGGAGTGCCGGGCTGGGTCATCCAGCTTGACCGGGAGCGCACCAGCACGATGGCCGCAGGGGGTCGTTGCTGGAGATCGTGGATCACTTCGGCCTGGTAGCCTTTCGCCAGCGGGGTGGGATAGATGAACGGATAGGCAATATCGAAGCGCGTGGAGCTGAAGCGGTGCGCGTAACTCAGAATTTGCGGTTCCGATCCGGCCACGTAAACAAGGTCGCCGGGCGCGGTGTGCTCCTTCAAACGCGCCGCAACCGCAGGGGCTATGAGGAACGTCTTCCATGGGCCTAATCTGTCCGCTACGAATTGTTCCCGGCTGCGGATCATCCAGGCGGCATCCGGCGCGCACACCGCCAGCACGACGAGCCCCGAGAACACCGCGTTCAGCCGGTCCGGGCTTTGCCCGGCCTTCACGGCAATCCAGCCGGCAAAAACGCGCACCCCCACGGCGGCAAGAAGCGCCCAGAACGGCATGATGGCGATGTAATACTGCCCGTAATAACTGCCGGCGGCGCCCAGCCATGCCCCCAGAAAAAGGCCGGCCCAGAACCACACCCGCCTCTCCGGTTTGAAGATCAATAAACAGGGCACCAGAAAGAGAATCCACCAAAAGCCCCAGAATTCACTCAGCCTCCGCCACAAATTGGCCGTTCCGAAGAAAGCCGACACAGCATAATAGCGATTAAACACCACGGTGCACTCCCAGAGGCGCTTTCCGCCGTCTCGCAGCAGGAATGGCGCAAGCACTCCGGCGGCGGCAACGGCCCCTCCCGACAGCGCCGCCAACCAATGCCACGCCAGGTCGCGCGGACTCTTGCCGCCGCGCCACTCCTCGAAGGTCCATACGGCAAATACGAACGCCAGCAACGGAAAGGTGGTATACTTGTAGCACAGGGTGAGCGCGCCGAAGACCCCGGCCGCCAACCAATGCCCCGCTCCTCCGCCGCAGTGCCGGCCATGGACGTAAATGGCGACCGTCCCCATCAACGGCAGGAGCATGAACATCTCGGTATTGGCGATGCATTGATCCATTTCGGGCAGGAGAATCATGGGGGTCATCAACCACATGGCCGGCAGGGCCACGCCCGGACCGAATTCGCGGCGGCCAACGTATCCTAGCAGCACGGTGGCCAGCGCCGCAAACGCCCCGGCCAGGATGCGCGGAAACCAAAACACATCGGGCGCAAGAAGACCCGCCAGCGCGTAGCTGTAGGCGACCATCGGGGGTTTTTGCAGGAAGGAATGCTCGTACGGCAATTTGCCGTTCAGCAGCAATTGCGCGGCATAGGCGTATTCGCCTTCATCGCGGATGAGCGGAGCGTTGAAGTTGTTCCATCGCAGCACGACGAACAGGATGGCAAGACCAAGAACGCCCAGCCACAAAGCGGGTTTGAAGCTTTTGCAAGTGTCGTCGCGGACGCCATTCCTCACCGCGCAAGTGTCAGCGCATTCCAATCCGATTTCGAGTTAAAAAAAGCCGGCGTCCGTAACGGCTAATACGACGCTTCAACACGGTAGAATCTTTCAGCCGCGTAACCATTTGTATCAATCCAAACCCCGGCTGAATTGGACGGAGTGAGTGAGGCTGCGGTCTGAAACGGGCCCAGGATGTTTGTCGCCATCAGCACATTATAAGCTCGTCCGGCCGTGCAGGACCAGTACAGCGTCAGCGGCGGGTAGGAAGCTGAAATTGTAAACTCCGGTTCGGGGCCGATCAGCTCAATCCAAGTGGTCGCGGTGCGGTACTGGTTATTGGCGTTTCCGGTCACGACGGCGTAGAACGGATGCAGGCCGATGCCAAGGTTCGCGCCGGCCACCGAAAAATATGCCGGGGCCTGATTGCTGACGACTCCCAGTAACCCTCCTGTGCTGAATAATTGGATGGCTTTTATATTATTTGTGTTGACTGTTACGGAAAACTGGAGAGTCGCCCCAACGTCGGTGTTGGAGCCGCCCACCAGCGTGTTGAGACTGGCGCTGAGGCCGCTGTTTTGAACCCGCACCTGCCGGGAAACCTGGGTTTGGGTACGCACGCTGGTTCCCTCATAGGCGACAGCCGTCAATTCATGATAACCGTCCTGGAGTTGGGTGGTGTCCAGCGTCGAATTGACCGGCAAGGACAGCGCGCCGGATGTCACGTAGAGATGGTTGCGCGGTTCGAGATCGGAGAGATTGTCCTGCAACTGGCTTGTCGCCGGGGCCATGAACTCGAGGTCGGAGGAGGCATTCAACGTCACTTGAATTGCGGCGGCGGCCCAGCCGGGCGATTGCGCGTAAAGATTGAAGTCGGCGTATCCGGATGGAGATTCGTCGTCAAAGTCGCCCGCATAAACGCCGTTGGACAGTTGCAGCGCCGGCGTGCTGTTGACATCGTCGAAGAGCTTCTGGAGAAACTGTCCGATAGTGGCTCCGCTATTCGCATTGGTCACACTCAGCGTCACCTTGTTTCCGTTGGTCTCCTCCACCTCCAGTTGCAGCCAGTCGCCCACGGTCGGCGGGTTGCTGACCAGCAGGTTGTGATACCCTGTGGCGATGGTGTCAAGAAAAGTGGGCAGGGCCGGCGTGAGAAACGTGGCGGGCAGCGCGTCGCCGTGGGTTGTGTTGGCACTCAAGGTCACACTCGCGCCCGGCAACGCCGGATTCATCGACTGCAGCTCAATCCGGTCGCCGTAGACCGTGGCGCTGACGAGTGCGCTGTTGCTGCCCGAATTCAAAACGTCGGCCAACCCGGCGGCGACCGAGGCCAGGGTTGCGTGGGCTGGCACAACATAGCTGTTCGAGAAGCCGTTGACCGTGACCGACACCACGTCGCCGGCGGCAGGGGGAAGGTTCGTGATCGTTGCGAGCCACGTGCCGTCAACAAACAAATCCACCTGGCTGAGCGGAAGATTATCGGCCGCCGCCAGGAACTCGAGTTGCAGGTTCACCGCGCCGGCCAGAACGGCGCCAGCGGGCGGTTCGTTCCAAATCCCTTCGCCGCGCTGCGCAAAGGGCGCGGACAACGGTTCGCCGACCATGACGCCCTGATAGGGATTCTGGATGCTTTGGTAGTAGGCCTCGGCCAGGCAGAATCCGCGGGCCTGATAGAAGTAGTCGAGAGGGTTCGGAAACTTCTGCGGGTAATTGCAGGGTTCCACCACCGTGCCATAACTGCCGGTGGCTCCCGCATCCAGAAACGCCAGCAACGGCGTCTGGCCGCTGTCAGCCAGCAGGTAGCCGCCAAAGGAAGTCAGGTTGTCGGCAATCGCCCCCGGAACATAACCATTGGTGGGCAGCTCAAAATCCGACTTCCCGGTTTCAATACCCAGCAGATTGGTGAAACTGATCGAGTCGCTGGCGACGCGGTCCATCGCATAGCCGCCATGAACGCGCGTCTCGAAAACGGCGTTGTCGAATTCGTAAAAACGCACGCTTCGCCCCGTGTCGGAGGTCTTCTCCAGATAGACGGGTTGCGCGGGAAACGAACTGTCGCTGGCCACGCCCCGCTCCAGAATGAGTTCGGCGCCCGCCAAGCCGTTACTGTCCGTCAGCATGACCGCCAGGAACGAATTGGTGGCGGCCGTGTCCGGCGCTCCTTCGGCAAACGGCAGTTCGCTGAAGGCGTAGCTGTTGAACGAATCGTCCGGCAGCGAACAGCTTATGGGCAGGCCGGCAGGCGGGTTCGTGTCCGGCTTGAAACCGTAGAACAGGGCCGATGTGGTGCCATTGATCCCGTTGGTTCCCTCCACACAGTAAGGGATATCCATGGAGAGCAGCACAAAATCCATCTGGTTGGTCAGGCCGCGCTCCGCCATCATGGCGAACAACGGAGTGCAAAGCTCATTTTGGAATTCATCTTCGGCGCAATAGATCGAACCGCCCGACCAATGGTAGGTTACTCGCAACACGTTTTGCGGCGGGACACACCGTTGCTCACAATACGCGTTGGCCAATTGCATGGAATTGGTGCTGTTTTGATTGACCACCACCACCACGTTCAAGCCACTGCCCCCCGCCCAGACGGTTGCGGCGGAAGAAACCGCTGCCAGGATGGAAAAAATTGCTGAACGCAGGGTCATTTTGCAAGTAGACTAGCACATCACCGCCCTCCGCTCAAGGACCGCCATGCCTGCAATTCAATGTCCTGATTCCGAAAAAGCTTGCAAAGAACGGTCGCCAGCACCGCCCCGATTGATTCAGCCCTCATGCAATCTGCGACTCCCTCAGACCGGAAAATCGCAATTTGCGCCACAGGCCGGGCAGGTCAGCGAGGGAAAATCGAGTGGCATGGTTCTGGCTAAATAATTCTTTTTCGTCGAGTGAGTGCGAATCGAATCGCACCGACCAAAAAGAGTCAAACCTCATGAGAAAGAATTACCGTTATGAAGACCAATGTTTATGATGACGTGGCGGCTTCCACTGCCACCAGCCGTCCGCGCGGCGCGGAAAAATCCGGGTCCACGGACCAGGACTTCGATCAGGAAGAGATCATGAAGAAGTTGCAAGCCGCAGGCACGCCCGGCGCCGCCCACAAGGCGCTCGACGCCTTTGCGGGCAATTGGAAAGCCGAGGTGAAGTGCTGGATGGAGCAGGACGCCCAGCCCATCGTAACCCATGGCATGGCAAGAACGGGGTGGATCCTGGGGGGGCGTTTCCTGGAGGAAGAGTTCCGCGGCGAAATGATGGGCCAGCCTTTTACAGGGCGCTGTCTGCTGGGCTTCGATAACACCCAGCAGAAATTCAAAAGCGTTTGGGTGGATGACAAAAACACCGCCATGGTGACGAGCGAGGGCACGGCAGACAGCGGCTACAAGGTCATCACGCTTGAAGGAAGGTCAGACTGCCCCGCTACCGGTCAAAAAAATATTTCCATGAAGCAAGTGTTCCGCGTGCATAACCCCGACGAGATTGTCCTGGAAATGTTCCACGATGGCGCCAAGAGGATGGAAATCACCTATACCCGTCAGTGACGGCGTTTGGCATTCACAAGCCCAATTGTGAAACACGAGTCGGAGGTTACTCCCAAGTACGATGGGGGTGGCCTCCTTTGCTTTCACCCGCGCCCGCGCGGACAGGATCCGCGCCATCGCACACGGGACATTCAACTTGCAGGCGGCCATATCGCTTCCAAAGGAGCCGGCTCCATGAAAGGGACGGGGAATTCAACAATAAGCTTGCAAAAGCAGGTCGCCACCGCAGAGTCAACCGGATAATGCTTCATTCACCCGGAAGACCGAAAAAGACTCGCTTGGGATTGCTGGCTTTGCAGACGACAATGTTGCTCTTAACCGCCCCGGCCTTGAGGGCGCAGGACAAACCCGCGGTCTCCGCGCCCAATGCCTCCAAGCCCCAGCCCGCTGCAGTCGCCATTGCCAGGTTTTCTGATGAAACGTCCGACAAAGCTTTGCTGGCCATGAAAAAACGCGCCGAAGAGCTTCACATCAAGGGTGTCGCCCTGGTGGCCTTCGCCCCCGGGGACAGTGTTCAATCGTGGTCGTCGAAAATGCTGGTGGTCGGCCACCTGAAAAATTCCCCGGCCCGGGACAAAAAGGGGGACAACCTGCTCGGCATCGCTTATTCCAAGGCGGCGGAAATGGCGGATACGCTAAAAGACAGCGGGAGCGGCATCCGGCCCCCCATGACGGGAGAATATGGCTGGCAAGGCGGCATGGTCGCCAGGGGCAAAACGGGAATCTTGATCGCGGCCTTCAGTGGAGGCAGCTCGGAGGATGACGTCAAGGCTTCGCGCGCCGGATTGGCCGTCCTGGCCAGCGCACAGTAAGAAGTCACAGGAATGTCATTACGGTCGTGGACGGCGAAGGCGCTTGCGCCATTTGTCCCGTCGCCAGCGAACCAAACCGGAGAATGACCTGTGCGAAACCTTTATGGCCCACTCCCGTGCGCAGAGCTTCCCGCGCTTCGCGCCGCCGCATCGGATTGAAGAACCCCCACGACAAGCCCAACGATTGCGCCTGCAAAATGGTCCGGGCCATAGTCTGGCCGGCAGCCAGCCAGCCATGCTTGTCATCCGTCTTGGTTTTCACCACCGCCAAGGCCGGCGAGGCATCTGAAAGAGGAGGAGCTGCCTCCACGACCGCATTTGGGGAATCCACGCGGCGGCCGCCAAAAGAGAAAAAACGTCGCGCCCCGCGCCTCAGCCCCTCCGCCGCAAAATCTATCGAGCCAGCCGCCGAACGCTCCAAATTCATCCGAAGCTGACCCCCCGCCTGCCTGATTTCCATGACAAGCTGCCGGCTCATCTCGCTTTGCACAAAGTCCAGCCAGCCGCGCTCGCCCGCCGCGGCTTGACCCAGCGCCCCCACCACCGATTCGGAAACCGGAATCCCGCCCAAGGGCGAAACATTCGCGCGGCTCTTGCTCATGGCCTCAAAAAGAAGCTTCTCCCGCGCATCCCGTTCGCGGCAAAAGCCAAAATGGACCCTTGCCGCCAGCGCAGGTTTATCGAGATCAGGAAACAACGCCACCTGGCCCAGGCAACCGAAATGTTTCAGCGCCAGTTTCAAACACAAAAGGGCGGACCCGCAACCGATGATCGACTCGCGGCCATCCGGGTCGATTGCTTCCGGCGCCGGTGTGGCCCTGGCCATCAACTCCAGTTGCATCTCTCCCACCCGGAAATCCCATGGCCTCGATTGGCTCCCGATCGGGGCCAGCGTGGCGTACTCGGCGGCGAACTCCAGTTTTTGGCGCGGCGAACCGTTCGCTGGAAAATCCCCTTCCCTTACGCTCCGCAATCTGCTTGCGCTCATGCCGGAACAACAGCATCTCTTTTGCCATGCGGGGGCAATGCCCGGACGCCCTCCCTGACGGCCGAGAATTCTTGTTCAGATTTGAGCAGGCAGACCACAAACGCCCACTTTAACTTTACCAAAGCAATTGGCGCTGTTAATGTATTGCTGCCGGAAGGGTGGCAGAGTGGTTGAATGTACCTGACTCGAAATCATCGTAAGTCGTTTAGCCTAAAGCGGAAACACATGGAATACGAATGACTTACGTTCCCGACCGAATTTCTAAAAAAGACCTGTTTGGACGGTTTTGGCCCCCTTTTCAAGCGCGAGGGATACAAAGCGGGATACAAAGGAAAAGGGATAAAGGCATTAGATTCTGACTGAACTGCTTGGATATTTGACGAGCAAATTTGCATTCGGCGGGATACAAAGGCAGAACCGGGTTTTGCGTCGTTTGCCGATTGCCATTTGTTTGAAAAATGACGAATAGTTCAAGCATGGCTTTATCTGTTCGCCGCAAACCAATCAATCCGGCACAGCTACTCCCGGTCAATGTCCTTTATTGAAGCGCTTCTCAAAATCTCCAACCGCGCGGAGGATTTCGTCGAAAGTTGGCACTTCGCCAAAGAACATAGCCTCACGCATGGTTTGATAATCCTGTTTCCACGCCGCAAGTTGATCGGGAAGGGGAACAATTCGCAACGCACCGGGGTGTAGAGACGCTTGCGCCTCCTTGCTTCTGCGGAAGAACACGGCGCGGTGAGCCGCGATTCGATTGAAAAGTTCGAGGTCTGCAATGGCCCTTTCAGCGACACCCTTGGTGATGAGACACCACAAGTCGTAATAGTGACGGGCAAGCCGGGCCTTGGGACCACCAGTGGATGCCCGGAATGTTTCTTCATGGAGCAGCATCGCCTTTTCCCAAAAAGTGCGCTCCGGCTCGACAGTGCGAATCGCAAAAGAAGCCGCGCCAAATAATTCGGGAAAAGCCTCTCGCAGATAAGGCTGTATTTGTGGCAGTCCGCAAGGCTCGGTATCGGAACGCGCCCCCAATTCGATCTTCACCACCGGACTGACGTATGCTGTTTCCGGGTAGGCGGAAGGATAATGAAAGAGCAACGTTTGACCATCGGGATCAGCCGCATCCTCCACCAGATTCCAAGTTGATCCTTTTGGGAGCGAGCTTTGAAACCGCTCGTTCAGTTCAGGCTTGAGGGAGTCGCGGATGCGTTGCTGGCAAGCCAGCTTCAATGCTTCAAGCCGCTTTTCCCGCTGGCTAATGCTTGGAGCCGCCCCAGGGCTTTTGTCTGCGCCAAAGCCGAGAAAGCCCCGATCGAGAACTACATCAATGTCTTCGGAAAACCTTTCGATCAGTTTCCATGCCTTGGAAAGAGATGTTCCGCCTTTGAACGTCAGATGGGAACCACACCCAGGCAGGCTGAAAAGCTCTCGCAGTGTCCAGCACACCCAAAAATCCTTCTCAATGCTGGCCGCTCGCAGACTGAGCTTTGCCTGCGCTTCGTTGCAGGCGCGGCGGCGGCGTTCCATCGGCATTTTTATGAATTCTTCCATTTTTCAGGGGGATTTGGTTTCGGCAATCTTCCGCATGGCCGCTGCCACCCAGGCCGGGGCATGGCGCAGATCAAGAAGCAGTCGTTTTTTATCCTTCGCCAAAAGCGTTTGTCGAAGTTTTAAAATCACCCGGTTGTCCACGTGCCTCTGGCCGAGATGCCGGAGGGCTTGGATGACCAGACCGCTAATCCGCCCGGCAGCAGCCATGTTGCGCGGAGACGTGCGCTTGAGAATGATTTGGAGCTTTCCCAATTGTATTCGCCGGTTCGGCCCGTCCGTCAGGAATACGACCTTCATCGGCACCTGGTCCGAAAGGCCAAGCAGGTTTGCGGCATACCCGCCCGATGGCTGCAAACGTATGTCGTGGCGAAAGGTCAAGGCATCCGCGATGGCCTCAACCGAGGGCGATAAAATCCCAAGTTGCGGATCTTGACGGGGATAGTCGTAAAGACCACGCGTCAGTTGGCGGATAATGCCGGCACGGGAATGGCGCATCAAAGCCAGCCGCACCGCTGTAGGGCTGCCCAGGTCTTGAAAATGGGCGGGAGTAAACACCGCACCCCTCCCTCTGCCGTATATACGGCTAATGACCATGTTATCAATGGATTGCGAAGATTTCTTCATGTCCTTTATGAAACAAAAACATATATGTTTTTGTTTCGCAATACTATTATTTTGGACTCTCTTTTGCCTTATTCCGGCGTTGTGCCAACACCAACCGCAACCAGCCGCAACAAGTCTCTCGTAATTGTCGTTATTTCATCGCCCGTTCGACAAATCGCACAAATTTCGGATTTCGGAACGTCTTTGTTTTCTCCCAAACGACGCGGGGGAGGGGACGTGTAAAAAAGTCAGCAGCGTCTCGTGAAGGCGGCCCTAATTCCCCCTTATCTGTGGCTCGCGCAACTCGCCATCCGAGTTGAAAGTGAATGATCACCGCGATCAGAAATTCGCATTCGGCGGCCGTAGGCGGTTCCGACAAGTCCGCATCGACTTGTAAAACTCTTTTTAGTTTCGGATTGTCTTGTGCTTTTTGCCACAACGCATCGCGTCGGTCCGTAATTGTCACCAGATTGGTTAATTGGTGATTTTGGCTGTCTTTGCGGAAATACGCCCCCGTATACCACAGGCTTCCAATGCCGCACACCATTCCGACAACCGCCACCCAATTGCTTTGAAGCCAGGAAAGTAAAACCGCCATGCCAGCGTTCTAAAACGCTGGCGCGACTGTCGGCAAGCTCGAATCCCGTTTAAGCGGCAGGAAGATCCGCCCGGGCTGCAATCATGACCGCACGAGGAATCTTAACCACTCCTTCTGTCGGCCCAACACCTGGACCGGGCGGCATCGCCTTGACGGCCTCTTGCGTGATGAGTTCACCGACGGCGGCATAGTGGCCGTCTGTCATCTCCAAAATCTGCGCACAGCTATGGCCGTAGGAGCATTGCTGTCGCTCATTTTGTCCAAGTCTTCGCAAAAACATAAAAAGTCCTTTCGTTTTATGAATTCCAAAATGTGCGGAATTCCACACGTAGATTCTCATGGATTCTGCAAATGTCAAGTGGTTGAAATCGCCTCGAAATATTATCGGGCCTTTGGTCCGAGAACTGCGTGAACAGCACGATCTGACGCAGACGGAATTGATGACCAAGCTCAATCTCCTTGGCTGGGATGTGAGCCGGGACATTATCGCCAGAATTGAAGGCCAAGTGCGGTGGGTGGCCGACTTTGAAGTTGTCAAATTGGCTACCGTTTTCAGGATCGACGGACCAGAATTGCTGCGCCGTGCTGTCGCCAAAGCCCAACGGCATCCACAATCGTTACCCGCCCTTTTGAAAAAGAATTAGCGGGGATTTGGGTGAGGCCAGTCCGCTGACTGGCCCGGCTCGCCAAATAAAACCGTTCGTCAATTCACGCCCTGTTGTGCTGTGTCCGTTTAGTGCCCGGAAGTTCTCAATGTTGCGATGCCATTTGATCGCATTCGAGCAACGCAACTGAAAGCGTTAGGAGCCAATATCCGACGGGAGCGGGTGCGCCAGGGGATTTCCCAGGAACGGCTGGGGGAAATGGCGAGCCTCCATCCACGGACGATTCAAAAGATCGAAGCAGGCCGTGTGGACATCCTCTATACGACATTCATTCGCATTCAACGGGCATTGCGTTCTTCATGGGAAAAGCTCATGGGAAAACCCTAACGCCATCCTTGCTTCTCATTTTTGTCGTCCCAAGCTGAACCGAATAGCAAGAAAAGACGATGAAAAGACAAGAAACGGGTTGCGTCTTCCAATAGGCAACACCGTAATGGGCCGTTGGTCGGAATCGTACCCAAATTGGACGGCACACTTTAAAAAGGCAAGTTTGATGAACTCCGCTGATCGTAAAGCGCTCAAACAAAAATACCTGGAGTGTTTTGGCGTCCGCGCTACGAACATGACGGCGTGGAAGTTGGCCGTGAAGGAGTTGACCGATCAAGGCGTTTCTCGTGAAACGCTGGGGAACAAAACTCATTGCCGACAACTATGAAAATCATCAAAAGCCGCTTCGTCAATTTGCTTGGAACATTCTGCGTCCTGATCCTCTTGACTGTCCAGGCACTTTGCCAACCAGCTCTACCGCCGTTTCCGCCAGACCCATGGCTGGACCGCTACTCATTTGTGGATACGACGAACTGGACTTCCGATCTCGGCTACGCGCCCATCGCATTCACAAACTTGGTCAGCGTTCCAGAGTGGGAAGGCAACGCCCTGCTCCTCGATACAACCAATTTGCTGCCAGCTTATTTTGCCTACAATATCGTTGAACCAACCGACGGGAATACAAATATCACCTTCCCAGCCGGAGCGATTGCCTGTGTTTTCATCTGCGATTGGGCCAGCGCCGATACCAACCAATATGGCACAGGCCCCGGAGACGCCGCCGGAGATCCCGCTTATCTCCTGGCCGCCGGTGATTTTTCCAGCAACTCGCCAATCTGGGCACGACGGCGAAGTATCTGCATGTGCGACAAGAATGCGTGGCCCTGACAAAGAGCCCGCTGGACTTGATTGAGTTCACCGCCCTGACTCCCTCAACCTGATCCGGGGATATGCAGTCTCCTCGCGTTGAGGCGGCTGCGGCTGGCTTGACGTTGGCGCAGGTGTTGCGGGCCGGGATGCCGCCATACACGCAGGCACACCGTTTGCCCCTCCAGCATTGGAAGGTCTTGCGCGCCATCATGGCCTGCCGCACGTCCGCCCTGGGCGGACATCTCTATCAGTGCCGCCATTGCGGCAAGGAACATTTTGTCCCTCACTCCTGCCGCGATCGCCACTGTCCCTCCTGCCAAGGGGCCAATGGTTTTGACTGGCTGGACAAACAGGCTGAAGCGCTCCTGCCCATTCCTTATTTCCACTTGGTATTCACGCTGCCGCATGACCTCAATCCCCTGATCCAACAGAACCGCGCCCGCCTCTACGACCTGCTGTTCGACACGGTGTCGGCCACGTTGCTGGAATTCGGGCGCAACAATCTTCACGCACAAATCGGCCTCACCGCCGTGCTGCACACCTGGAGCCAGACTCTGCTCGACCATTACCATCTGCACTGCATTGTCACCGGCGGCGGGTTGCGACTCAACGCACCGGGCTGGCAGGGCACGTCGCGTCACTGGCTCTTTCCCGTCAAGGCCCTGTCAAAAGTGTTCCGTGGCAAGTTCCGCGATGGCTTGCGCCAACTTTACACCGGCGGGGAACTGGAGTTCCACGGCCAGCTTCAACCGCTGGCATCACCCGGCCTGTTTGAAAATCTGCTGCGCCAAGCCAGCGCGAAAAACTGGGTGGTCTATGCCAAGCGTCCCTTCGCCGGACCCGACGCTGTGCTGGCCTATTTGTCCCGCTATACCCATCGTGTCGGCATCACCAACCGCCGTTTGCTCGCGCTTGATCCCGCCGCGCAAACCGTTTCCTTCGCCTATAAGGATTATGCCGACGATTCACGAAAAAAAGTGATGACGCTCGCGCTGGCAGAGTTCATCCGCCGGTTCCGATTGCACATTTTGCCGGAACGTTTCGTCAAAATCCGGCACTATGGCCTGCTGGCCAACCGCCACCGTCATGCCCGCATTGCCCAAGCCCGTGATGCCTTGCATCACCGGGCACGAAAAATCAAACCTACCACCAAAACTGCGGCGGCCGTATCCGCCATTCTACCGGTCTGTCCCAACTGCCGCCAGCCCGGCCTTGTCCTCGTGCAGGTGACTCATCCCGTCAAACGCTACATCCCTGGTTTCACCGATTCGTCATGAAATCCTCCAAGACACACATTGCCATTTCGACCGTGCCGAAAGCCTCGCCGACATTTCGGCCCCGCCGGGTTTTCGCCGCCTGGCGCAAAAACACGCGCCCGGCGAATTTGATTCACACAAATCCACCGCAAAACGATTCACCCGCCTCCGTGAAACAACGGTTTTCAGCCGGAACGGGACAATTCCAACCCAAAGAAGACATCCGTCCCGCCATACTTTCCCCTATGCAAAGATGAACGCCGCAGTCTCAGCGGCTTAGTTCAATTGTAGTGTATCCGCAGTGGTTCGGAGAAAGTCCAACTGTTTTCCGGCACTCACTGGCCGAACCACTGCGGATACACTACTTTATTGAAGTTGTGGAACTGACGCATTTATCCGTTCTGCTTGATCGCCGGTCTCCACCAGCCCATCTTGCTAAACAGGTGCGCGGCATACGTCCGCGCCTCTATCACGATGTCGCTTCATTTGAAGCTCGCAATCCCCCGGAATGTCAACCACATAAAGTCTATTTTCGCCTTCTTCGATCAACAATGCCCGGAACGAACAAGCAATAGGCAAAAACACAAACTATGAAAAACACCACGATCCAACCAGTAAAATGATAACTTGATTGGCTACTGCTCGTTGCAGAATTAATACCAGCAAGGGCAATCAGGAAAAACGAATCCACTGCCGTAAGACCAGCGCCGATAATTCCCCAAAACAAGACTTGCCTTCGCGTTTGCGACAAGCGCGCAGACAATGCCAAAATCGCTAAACCGAGGAGACCCAGACCAAAGAAACACAGAATCCCAACGAGCGCTCCCATAATCTGGCTTGGAATGTTCATTACTGAGGAGTGAAACGTTCTCCGATACGTTACGCGGTCCTTTGGCGTTTTTCTTTGGCCAGACGGAGGGATAAGCCCACCCATTTTTCGGTCAGCTCTCGGAGCCGCTTGTAGTTGGCC
>JBEKDI010000131.1:0-13639 GCA_050014435.1 Verrucomicrobiota bacterium
CCTCGTATCTGACTTTGAAGCAAACCGCGCTGCTCCTTCTCCCAGTCCGCCAATTCCGCATTGAGAGCAGCGAGTTGCTTTTCCTTTTCCTCAAAACCTCCCCGGTCAATGGAATTCAGGCGGGCAAGCACTTGCTTCAGCTGATTCTCCACTTCCGACAGGCGTTGAGCGTCCCGCAAGTCTCCAACCAGCGAGGAATGGGCGGGGATGAATTCAGCGGCCCGATCCATGATGCCCTGAACAGCGTTGACCACGGGTGCAAGCTGGCGTTCCTGGGACTCGATATCGGTCAGCAGACCACGCTTGAGAACAAGTTGCTTTTCCAATCCGCGCAGACCAACGAACGGCATCCCATCGTAATGTCGGCGGCGCTCGACAAACGCGCCTCAAGTCATGAAGCCGTCTTTTTGAATCGCGAAATCATGGTTGGACAGGTCTTCGTTGCGCTCGACGCACATCAATTCCCCGAAAAGGTTGCTGACGATGGCTCGTGCAATTGGATGCTCGGCCTGCAGCTTCTCGGCGAGAGAACCAGGCTTTACTGGGCGTGCCAGGCGTAGTGCCTTGCCTGGATGAATCAACGATTCCTGCGGCGACTCCGCCTTGAGCCCCTGGTAGATTGTGAGCGCTGCCGGATAATTGGCGTCGCTCACGACAATGGCAAATTTGCGATTGAACGCGACCTCAATGGCAGCGCGCCAGCCCTCGTCTGTCACTTCGCACAATTTGCACAACGGCTGGGCGGCCGGAGTTCGGCCCGCCGACGGCAGGTTCTGATTCAGGGCGTTGAGCACGGTTGTGGGGAATGGCAGTTGCCCATTTGCCAGCAAGGTCACCTCATCACGTAATCCGCCCTTCTGCTCGCGAATTGCCCTGAGCTTGCTCTCCGTTGGACCAATTGCCCGACGCAGGGCAGCCTTCAACTCCTCAGCTCCGCCGGCAATGCCCGCCAGAGCTGGCTCAGTCTGGTCCTTTGAGCAGCTTTCGAGCTTTTTGATGGCTGCTTCCATAGGGGCGGCGTCCACCGGCTCGGTTAAGGGCGCGGTTCTCACCTCTTTCAGCCACTGGCGAGCCTTCTGGACGCGGTTTCTGAGCGCTGAATCTACCGTATTTCCAATGTCCTTCAGCCGGCTGCTCTCAGCGACCAGGCGTTTTTTCTCCTCTTGCAGGTGCAGGTAAAGGTCGCCCCCCGGCAATGCTTTCAAAGCAGCCTCTTCGCTCTTGATGAGGCTTCTGCGTTCGCCAATAAGCTTGTCCAACTCGCCGATTCGCGCCTCTTCCGTTGCAAATGCCGCCTTCTGGATTCTCAGCTTTTCCGCCTGTTCGTGAACGCAAGTGGCGGCGTGTTGGTGGGCAAGTTCGGAGGCCAGCCAGCGGGCAACCACGCGGTCACGCGCGGCAGCCGTGTGATCCCGGTGCAGATCCCTGATCGTTTCAAGACGGGTTTGCTGATCGAACAATGCTCGCAGATCGTTCTCGTAGGCCTTGAAATTGCGGTAACTGGCAACGACATCGGCCACGTTTAATTTGTCGTCAGGCAGGATGAATCGGCGGCAGAATTCGTCGAAGCTCTTCAGATTGGTGAAAGACATGGCCTGTGGCAGGAGTGAACTCAGCACCGCCCGGTTGAAATTCAGGTGTTGATCGTTCGCCATGTCCCGCAGGTATTGATCCTGCGTTTCAAACAACTTTCCATCTCGGGCCTTTTCCACCAAGTGTTTGAACTCCGCAGCCTGCAGCGGACAGCGTTCGGCATCCAGAAAATCGGCTTTGGTCAGCGGGCCATAAACGACGAACGGTTTGATGTGGCCTTGATTCTCCGCCGTGTTGCGAAATTCAATGCGTAGCCCCCATGTTTCGATGCGCTCTTCTTCCGTCGCTTTGCGCGGCCAGGAAAATTCCAGCGCGATATAGGTGATGGCCGCCGGGCGGACGTATTGCGGGACGCCGTTTTCCTCCCGCTTGGTGTCGAGCAGGCAGTAGCTCTTGACCGTCCGGTCCGATTGGCCGCCCGTGGCGGAGCGGTTGAAATGATGATGGGCCGCATCCGTCCCGACAAGCACCGTCATGATTAGGTCCATCAACACCGATTTCCCCGAACCGGTGACGCCAGCAAGAAGGAGATTACCCTCGACCGACAGTGAATCGTTGTAGCCATACCAGTTGATGGCGTGGACGCAGGTTAGCTTGATGGCGCGGCTCATGGCTCAGTTCCCTCCACCTCGCCGCCGTTCTCTCCTGCCTCTGATGGCGCTGCTTGCGGGGTTTTGTGCAAAGCGGCCGTTCGCGTCCACTCGGCGACGTCGTTGAATTGGATCACGCGCGGCAAAGTTTTGAGCACTTCAATTCGTGATTGCTCGAAAGGCTGGGTCGATTCAAACCGGATTAAGTTGAAGCGCTGGGCCTGCCGCAAAATTTCCAGCATCCGGCCTGCGCTGGGCTGGCTTTTGAGGTCGGGAAGCAGCTTCTCCTTGAGCAGTTGATTGAGTTGTTCCACTGATAAAGTCACCCGTGCTGCGCCGTGATCTCGGACTTGGGTGTCGTATTCATACCACAAGGCGAGCAGCACGATTGTGACGTCCTGTCGCAAGTTAAGGGTCAAGGCCGCACGCTCAGGCACTGCCTGAATGAGGCGGCTTTCATGTTCCATGGAAACCGCAAGGCCGGCTAATGCCGCCATTTCACGCAGCCAATCGAAATTTTGCCGCGACCAGGCGTAGAGGTCGCCGTCGCCTGATTCGAGGCCGAGAATTGATCCATGCGCCAGCAGAGCCTGCAACGCCTCACCCAGACGGGCACGGTCCGCATCGGTCAGGCGCAGCAGCGGCTCCGGAGTTGGCGTGTTGATGTCGGTGTTCATTTCTTAATCACGAAAAAGCGGTCAAAGGTGTAGGCGAGTTTGTGATCTTTCTCGGGAGATTCGGCATCGTCTTGAGCGGAGGGCACTTCAACGCGGTAGCGCGACTCCGAGGATTCGGCATGGAGCAGCAACGCAACCAAGTCGTCCATGTCATCCTCGTTTCGAATGGGTAGATCGTGGCTGGCAAATCGAGCGCCCTTGCCGCCGGGCAGTTGGGCGACGAAGCGGTTGGCCCGGGCTACGGTCAAAGAGTTGCGCATCGCGCCACCAAGCTGGGCCTTGGCACGGTCTCGCATCGCTTCAGTGACTTCATCGTCAACGGGAGCATTTTCTTCCATCGTCAACCGCCGGGGTGGCTCATAAAGCGAATCTCTCCCGGCGAGCAGCTTGGCGTTGGGTAAGAGAAGAGATGGAAAATTCTGCAATTCGTCGAGATCAACCAGCCGCTGGCCAGGAAAGGCGTGGTTAATCTTCTCAAAGAATTCTTTGATCTGGCTGCGGCGTTCTCCAACCACTTCCTGCAAATATCGTGAGCGTGCCAGCGAACGTCGCGTGAACTCTGCTGTCCTGTGATCAATCTCATCTGCCAGCGGCTGAACGAAATCGAGCTTGTCCTCAAGGTCTTGAAGATGGTTCCGCACACGGGCCATCGCAGGAGCCGCTTCTGAATTCTCCCGACGCATGACCTCCGCCTGCATCTTATGCAGCAGATCGGGGTCGCCGAGGATTTGCCGAATTCGCTCTCGGGCGGCATCGAGACGGGCGGGAAGCTGCGCACGGACCAATCCCGCGTAGCATTCGTGACCGACTTGTTCCGCATATTGGTCAAAAATGACGGCATAACTCTCACCCAGCGTGCGGGCTTCCAACTGGCGCCGGATGAACCGTTCGATGCTTTTTCCCATGCCCCGGAGCTCGCGCAATCCGTCCGTTGCGCCCTTCAGGCAATTCTCCAGATGGGTAAAAGGATCTTTGTCAAAGGCATCCACATTGGCAAGGGTTGCACACACGCCCACGAACGGATCGGTAAAAACTGCCGCGTCCGGACGGGCGATGCGCCGAAGCGCGTCCAGCAGGATGGCCCCATGGGCATCAAACCGGACACGGCGTTGCCAGTCGGGTAGTTGGACATCCTCAACCCAGCCAACATCCTTGCGCGAGAAATAATCCAGCACCCGGCGGGCGCGATCTTTAGGGGGCAGTGTCACAAAATCACCTGCCTCTTCGGGGCCCATCTCTTCGCTGTCGGGCATAAACTCGGGATGCTGTTCCAAAACATCCACGACGATGGCCAGGGCCTCTTCGCGGCTCATGCCCTCCTGGCGCTGGGTTGATTCCAGTTCCAATGCGTCAAGCACATCGACATACGTCCTCGCATTCCGACCTGCCAGGACGCGGAATAACCCCGGGCGCACCTCCCGGAAAAGTTCAATGGCCAATGAATTCATGCCCAGAGGATTGTAAGGAGCGGTCGGGAAAATGAACAGTCTAACCCAATTTCCGTTTGTTGAGGGGGAAATCCCTGGCGGGTAGGAGATCGCGCCGCCATGCGTCACTGTCGTCTGTTCCAGGTTCCCCGGAGGAACTGCAAGACCCGGCGTTCCTCGTGTCAACCACGGCATGGAGTCCAACCAGTGGGGTAAACGCGATGTCGCTGATCAGGCAGGAGTTGGATATCGCGCCGCTTGAGGACGGTCCCCAAACGTGAATGAACAGCTCATCGCCACCCTCACGCAAGCTCTGGCGCGAAGCCATTTCGAGTCTTGCAAAACCCTCATTAATTTTGGCAAGTTTCTCCGAAGACCATTACAAACGCCACAAACGCGAAAGGAAAAGTCAAGACCATGAAACTCGAAGCAATGGAAAAGGCCGCTGCTAGCGCTCACGAGCAGGCGCGGCGTCTTGAACAGGAAGCCCGACAAGCGGGCGAAGTCGCTCGCGCCGCCAAGGACAAAGCTCGCAAAGCCAAAGCCAGGCTCAAGCTGGCCAAACGCGAAGCCAAGCAGTCTCGGCAAGCTGCCAAAGAAGCCAAATGCGCCTTCGCCGAAGCCCAACTTGCGGCAGAGAAGGCAGATGCCAAAGCTGGCTCGATCGAAAAGAAAGTGCAGAAGTTGCGCAAAAAAAGCCACCAAGCCCAAGCCAGCACGCAGAAGCCCAAGCACGCCCCCGCTCACAAAAAGAAAATGCAGAAGCTTCGCAGAAAAAGCTCCCCAGCTCATGCCAGCACGCGGAAGCCCAAACACGCCCCCCCTCATAAACGCTTTATCGCCAAGCCGCCTTCCGTTGCACCCAAGCCTGGTGCCGCCAAGCCTCGACCAAGGCCTAACTTTCGCGTTAAGCCTGCGGGCATCCTTACGTCCGATCCGATGCAGCCGGCTGTAGTGGGTTCGGAAGCCAACATCCAAGTGCCCCGCGAACTTACGCCTCCGCCAGCCGACGACGAATCGGAGAGCATTCCCATACCGCCGAGCACTGACGAGAGCAGATAGCCGCTCTCCTGAAACGATCTGAACACCAGCAGAATATTAAAATTGCATTCTCCCTCGTAAACGGGCAGATAAAGCCAATGGCTAAAACATCAAAAGCAGCAAAAAAGACAAAAAGAACACCGAACGCGGCATTCATGAAACCGGTCACTCCGGACGATAAGCTCGCCAAGGTTGTCGGGGACAAACCCCTTCCACGGACCGAGTTGACGAAAAAGCTTTGGGCCTACATCCGCAAGAACGGGTTGCAGGATGCAAAAAAGAAGACCCTCATCAATGCGGATGATAATCTGAAGGCTGTTTTCAACGGCAAGAAGCAGGTCAGCATGTTTGAGATGACCAAGCTGGTCTCTGGGCATGTGAAGAAATAAGGGCTGGGGGATGAACATCTGGCTCAGCCGGAAGGCCAAAGCCGCGAAGATAAGTGTGTCGGGGGACACAATCGACCGGCGCGCGCTGGAATGGCAGAACGAACGTGTGCCGGGGAGGATCAGGTTTAAGCGGCTCAAGCTGGATGAGGACACCCGCCAGGAGCGACGATATTTCGAGCCGGACGTGGAGGCGCTGCTGAAGTGACGGCTGGCGTCCGGGTCGCGCAAGTAAATCGCTTCGCTCACGCCGTGGTCAGACGCGCCGTCTAGGGGGATGGCAGCCGCCGGCACGCGACGAAGCTCGTCAGCTTTTCGCGCAGAATTTCTGCATACCAACTGTCAAACATATGACACTTTATATTCAGACGCGGAATCTAAAGTCAACTTCAGGCGTGGTTTGTCCGCAGATTTCGCTGAGGGACGCGGATTCTGCTTCCCTCTGTTGTCATCTGCAAAAATCCGCACCACCTAACTACTGCCGAATTCTGGAATTCCTTCACGACTTTTTGTTGCGGTTCAGCGCTTCTGTGAACCAGTCCGTTGTTGGGGGTTTTGGTTGCTGAGCGCTTGGTTGGGGTCGGCTGGATCCGGGGGAAGTCTTGCCGGTGGCGGCTGCGCCGATGATTGGCACCGCCTTCATCGAGAGGGCAATGCGTTTTCTCGGCAAGTCCACTTCTGTAACAGTAACCATAACTTTCTGCTGCACTTTGACCACTTCCGCCGGATCTTTGACAAAACGGTCGCTGAGCTGGCTGACGTGGACCAGTCCATCCTGGTGAACGCCGATGTCCACGAACGCCCCGAATGCTGTTACGTTGGTGACGATGCCCGGGAGCTTCATGCCCGGTTTTAGGTCTTCCATTTTCTCGATGCCAGACTGGAAGGCGAAAACCTCAAACTGCTGGCGCGGGTCCCTGCCAGGCTTGGCCAGTTCGGCCAGGATGTCACTGAGAGTCGGCAAGCCAACTTCGGTGGTGACATATTTCTGGAGTTGAATTTTCTGTCGCCGTCCCGCATCCCGCATCAGGTCGTTGACGGAACAGATCACATCCTTGGCCATCTGGTCCACGATGGAATAACTTTCGGGATGCACCGCGCTGGCATCCAGGGGATGGACGCCGTCGCGAATGCGCAAGAACCCAGCTGCTTGCTCGAACGCTTTTGGCCCCAAACGCGGGACCTCCCTCAATCCAGCGCGGGACTTGAATGGGCCGTGCTCGTTGCGATAGGCAACGATGTTCTCCGCGAGGACCGGGCCCAGGCCGGAAACATAGGCGAGCAACTGCTTGCTGGCGGTGTTGAGTTCCACGCCCACGCCATTGACGCAACTCATCACAACATCGTCGAGGGTCCGTTTGAGGGAGAGTTGATCCACGTCATGTTGATACTGACCCACGCCGATGGATTTCGGATCAAGCTTCACCAATTCCGCCAGCGGATCCATGAGCCGGCGGCCAATAGATACCGCGCCGCGCACGGTCAGGTCGTGTTTCGGAAATTCTTCGCGCGCCACCTCGGACGCCGAGTAAATGGAAGCGCCGCTCTCGTTGACCATGACCACCGGAATGGAGGAAGGCAGTTTGAGCATCTTGACGAAAGCCTCGGTTTCGCGGCTGGCTGTGCCATTGCCGATGGCGATGGCTTCAATCTGAAACTTGCGGATCATGCCGAGCACCGCCTCAGCGGCTTCACGCACTTCGCCCGAGGAGGAGGCGGTTGGATAAATCACGTCGTTGTGCAACAGCTTGCCTTGCCGGTCCAGGCAGACGAGTTTGCAGCCGGTGCGAAACCCCGGATCTATCGCCAGCACGTTCTTGCGGCCCAGCGGTGAGGACAACAACAGTTCGCGGAGGTTTTCCGAGAACACCCGGATTGCTTCCGTGTCAGCGCGTTTCTTGGATTCAATGCGAATTTCCACTTCAATCGCCTGGCCGAGCAAACGCTTGTAACTGTCCTGCACCGCCAGGCGCACCTGTTCGGCAGCAGGACCTTTGCCGGTGACAAAGAGGGGTTCGATCAATGTCAACGCCTCTTCCTCGGGAGGCTGGATGCGCATCATGAGCAACCCTTCGCTTTCGCCACGACGAATGGCCAGCATCCGATGACTGGGGATTTTGGCGACCGGTTCGCTCCAATTGAAGTAGTCCTTGAACTTCGCGGCGGCCTCCTCTTTTTCGAACGCAACTTTCGACTTCACCACGGCTTTGGTCCAGAACAACTCGCGCAGCTTGGCGCGCGCCTGGGCATCGTCGCTGATGCGCTCGGCGAGAATATCGCGGGCACCCGCCAGAGCGGCCGCCACGTCCGCCACACCTTTTTCCGCGTCGACATAAACTTTGGCCTCGATTTCCGGGTTCGCAGTGGATTGTTCCTTGAAAAGCAGATCCGCCAGTAGTTCCAATCCAGCTTCTTTGGCAATGGTGGCGCGGGTGCGCCGTTTGGGCCGGTAAGGTTGATAAATATCCTCCAGCGCAGTGACCGTCTCAGCTTCGGCGATGGCGGACTTGAGTTCATCCGTGAGCAGATTGCGCTCAGTGAGAGATTTAAGAATCGATTCCCGGCGTTGATCCAGTTCCGCCAGGCTCAGGAGCCGTTCGCGAATACTCATGATGGCCACTTCGTCCAACGATCCGGTCGCCTCCTTGCGATAGCGGGCGATGAAGGGCACGGTGGCGCCTTCGGCGAAGAGTTTGGCGGTGGCGGTGACTTGCCTCGGTTGAACTTTGAGTTCACCCGCAATTTTCAGAATATGTGATTCGTTCATTTCAACGGCGGCCAGCGGTGTATCGCAGCGTGGAAGGAGTTTATAATCAATTTGCGCTGGACGGACAGGATTTAAGCGCCGATCCATGCCAGTCCAGGTCGGCAAGGCAACGAGACTACTATTTGAACGGAGCAGCTGGCGGATTGATTCGCACAAGCGCAAAACGCGTCAGTAGACTCCAGGCGAATTCAATGACAGGCGGTCTGTGACGAAGGGGAGCAAGTTTCTCCTCGTTGGACAGGGATTGGGGACATTCAGTTCCTTTGATCCGCAGTCAAGGCAGGTGCATCATCACATCACTGCTAACTTGCTTCGTCGCTTCCGAAAAGCACTTCACGATCGCCCTGGACCCGGACTGTTCGAAATGGGTCGACACTGGCAGGATGCCTGCAACCTCGGATCGTAAGCGACAGAATTCACCCATATTGTCAACGCGACACCGGACCGAGCAGGCTCGCCTCGCTCCCGCCCAGGAATCCGTCGCCACCGTTCCCTTGAAATCTTCCGTTCCAATTTGAGAGCGGCAGTCCGATCCAGACCTTGACCCGATCCCCGGCCTGCGGATGCGTTACGACCGCCGTAACACGGCACATGCGATTGGAGGCATCAACCACCGCCGACTCGATGGTGGTGTTCGGCAGCGAAAGGCTCTTCAAGGTCTCCGGCAAACACACCGGTGCACTGTCGGGAAAGAGCGGCTTCAGCGATGGCTCGGCGCGCTGCCCAACCACCAGCAAGCCAAGGGTCGACGCGATGGTGAAAAGCTTAACGCAAAGGGAGCGCAGGCGCCCGTTTTGGAAATTCATGCCAGTGGGTTAGTCGAATTCAGACAATTTGACAACTCTTATCCGGCCGATCCCGTCGCGCGCCCTGACAGCCCGCTTAAAAACCATGGACACCATCGCTGACAGGGACCTTGGAATAGGGCGAGGAGCAGGTTCGCGAAGCGGACAAGCTGATCTACTGTTCTGGTCCACGTTTCATGATAACACATGATGCCACGCTCTAATCTAAACAGAAATTGTGCGATTGGGCGGGATACCACTTCACGACTGCAACCATTAGCCCGCACGGAGTACTAAAACAGCGTTGGCACGGTGAATGCATACATCGTAAACCGTCAGTAAATCTCTCCATGTGGAGAGGATATTTGCTGCGGAAGAAATGAATGTCACCAACGAAACGAAATGAAAACAAAAATATTTTATTTAGAACCATCCAGTTTCATTATTAACTGGGACAACATCAGCACGAAGAATATCAGCCGCGTCGTTCTCGTGCTGTTCATGGCTGCTGTAATCGTGCTTCTTTCGGCCGGCTGTTCCCGTCGCACATACTCGGTCCCGCTGTCGGAGGACGAAATCGTTTCCGTCGGATCCAACGTTCATCTGGACGGCCAACCTGTTGGAAAGGTAGAAAAAATCGAGCGCATCGGAGGCAAACGTTGCGCCACATTTGTAGTTTCCGAGCGCAGCGGGAAAGTAGCGTTGCGCGAAGGAGTGGAAAGGGTTCAACGGAATTCAATGGAGCTATCAAGCGCCAGTTGCGCATCTGATGCTCAACCGCTTGCCGCTGGCGCTGAAATTAAAACGAGGGCCACAGTGACGAATATCGCCAAAGGATCGCTTCAAGCTATTCAAGATGGGGTTTACCGGGCCTGTGCGCTGCATCCGTGGTGGGTTGCCGTCGGAGCGGTCGTCGCCGTACTGCTGATCCTTAGTATCACACGAAGGGCTTTATTTCTGATTGTTATCTTTTGCGGCGCGATGGCAACGGTCAGTGCGATAGCCAGCCAGACAGGAATCTCGTACAGCCGGCAAGTCCTCAACGGTGAACAAAAAGCCTGGCAACAATCGCTCTTGGAAGTCGAATGCGATCTGGATGAGTCTGATCGTTATCTTGACGCGGGTCTTCCCAGCGCGCCCGACCACATAGTAAAAGCAATGTTCCTTATCGATCGGGTAGATATCCAGATGGAAGGGGATCTCAATCACATCAGCATGCTCAAAACATCGTTGGGCTACATCCGCACCGAGGAACAACGCAGACTAAATGCGGGCTATGACGCCTTGCGCCATGAACTCCAAACTGCCGAAGGTCGGGCAACCAAGCTTGGCCAACGCTGTGAGCGCAGCGCGGAAAGCATCGTGCCGATCTTCCTTTTAAAAGAGGAGGAATATCGTCACCTGGCGAGAGCTGGATTGACGGATGTGACAGTCGTTTTGGACGATTGTCATCGGGAACTTGCCAAGTCGCAGCAAGCCAAATTGGCCCAGATTAAAACGAGCATCAAGGACGGAACGGACGCCAAACCAGTGCTACCGGCGCAAAGCACCAACCAGCCAGTGCCAAAAACCATTTTCCTGACCAACGAGGTCCGGATAATTGAGAGATTCTTGCAAGCCCCGGCGCCAACGCCACAAGTCACGCACATCTCAGTGCCCGTCGTCAGCAATCCTCTTCTGAAGACCAATTGTGCGCAGGTTGCAAGCCCTCCAAGCAATCCGCCGGTGGTCGACAGGGTTGGTGACATCGGCTCCAGTACAATTGCCACACCCCCAAATCGATCCGGTCCGCCGACGACATCCAATACGACTGCCAACCAGAAATTATCTCAGCATCCAACGCATCTGTCAAAGAAGGCGTTGATCGCAGAAGGCACCGGTCTGGTTTTTGGCATCGGTGTCTTGGCATGGCTCACCTGCTTCAGCTTCGTTCGTGGCAGGCCGCACACGCTCTCGTTGGAATTCGATACTGGCGAGAAGCAGGAAATCGAAATCGCAGCGATTGAGGATGCAATCTGCCTGCAGACTCCTTTAACGCGGGAGCATGCCAGTCTTGTCAACGGCACCCCAAACATACGCGTCGGCTTTCGGGGTCCTATTGTAAGACCAGGCAAGCAAACGGTGCGTGTCAATGACACGACCGTCGCCAAGAGTCAGCGCCTGTTCCCTGGCGATCGTATCGTCGTCGAGGGCGACGACGACAAACCCAAAGGGTTCCTTTTCCTTGGTTGCGACGCGGTTGGTGCCGCGGAGTCAATCGAGGTTTAATCCACCTAAGAAAACTAAATCTAAAACTCAAGTTATGAACCAGGAAATATTGACACAATTAATACAGGCTCTGTGTAACACCAAGATATTCATGCCGCTTATCCTGATCGCACATGGCACTCACGGCACTAAATGGTTGGCAACAATCCGCTTCTTTCTCCATGTAGCTTATGGCGAACTCGCGGAAAACTTGCCAATTGCGTTCATCGGCTTTGACTCGGCTGCGAACACAAAAAATCACGTAGTCACAATACCAGGGTTTCAACCTTATCAAATACCGCCAGGATTGATCCGAATTTTTGAGCCGTTCGGGGTTGATTCGCTTAAGCAAAGCTGTGGAGCGACGAAAGCTACACAGCCTTTGGCTCGACGCTTGGATCAAATTCCGGCAAAGGACAGCAGCAGTGATGGTTGCTGCCAATACCGTAACTTTTCCAGCTCTCTTTGGACTGCTAACTTGCAGCAGATGAGAAAAGGTTGGGAGACGGCCATCAAAGCCACCCGGGATGCCGAAAAGATCGCCACATGCCGGGCTGCAGGCCTTACGATCCTGGAAACGCCTACAGTGGAAGCCCTCCACTTCGTCAATATCGCCGGCACCACCGCACAAAGCGTGGACATCCCGGATTCGCTGCTTGGGAAGATCGTTGCCCATGAGCACGGCGTCAACCTGACGAACTCAGTGTTGATGATCTTGCCGTCGGCGTCCTCGGCCGTCAACCGGATCGCCATGCGTCGGAACGCCGCCGCCTACCTGCTGGAGGCGGCCATGGCCAAAGTGCAACCAAGCAGTGTATCTGTCGGATGCCTGGATAATTCCATGCTCCGTAGTGATGAGCCGATCTATGACCATCTTTACCCGATCGGCTCCATCAATGGTTATCAGGCCACGACGAACCAGGACGAAGTTACATGCCGTCTTGGCGTTCTCGCCCTGTTATTCCTCACGACAAACTTTATGCCGTGGGCCGATCAAGAATTCGCCAACACGCTCCGCAACCAGCAAGATAAACGGTTCGGAGCTCTTATTTGCAGGAACATCGGCTGGACCCGGCACTTCACGTCGCCGGAGATCCGGCGCCAAGTAATGAAAGCCGCCGCCATTAATCATCTGCGGCAAAATATCTAACTGACAGCAGAAACCTCAAATACAAAAAGTTCATGAATACAAATCTTATAACAGATCGTTTCGGGACCTCGGCATTTCGAGCTGAACTGCCGAGCGCACCGCACAATACAACGGCCCAGTTCACGCGTCGTGCAGCAGGGCTGCTTCGTTTCGGTGACCGGTGGCGGTACGCCCCGCGATCCGCAATCATCGCCATTATCGCGACCTCCTGCCTGCTCGCCGGGGTCCTCAGCAACAATGCAATCCTCGTTTTGATCGGTTGCTTGGGACTGCCGTTCGCGCTGTACTATCTATTGCGCCTGTCGCCATTACAACTCGAGCAGCGCGCCGCGCAAGTCGAGTCGGATTGCGATCGGACCGTTACGCAGTTTGAAAACGCATGTCGGGTCGCGGTCGCGAGTTTTGCCTCGACGGCGTTCATGGGAGTTCAACGGGAGTGTCAGTCTGCCGTTGCAAACGGCTTCTCCCTGGCGGCCATCGCCGATTTCAAAAAGGACGTCAAGGAAGCGTTCGTTCTTAGCGAAAGCAACGCCTCCAAAGAACTGGCCGCGCGCCAGCAGAACGTGACGATATGCAGGGAACAGCTTCAAAGGAAGCGTAATGTCTTTGCGGCCGTATGCCAGCAAAGGAAATCGGCCCTCGTAGCTGGCCCGGCCCGCCGGGTTGCGCGTGAAGTTATCGAGAGTCTCGCGAGCTTGAGTGAAGCCCGGCTCAATGAAGTTGCCATGAAAGCTGAGGCGCAGGCATTTCATGAAATAGTGGAGCGAATGGAAGAGGCTCCCCAGGTCACGGATCAGGCTCCCACCCTTCCCGCTGAGGCCGCTTACCAATTGCCGGTTTGGCTCGGAACACCGATGCCTAGCAGCCCGTTAAAAAAGGCAGTTTTTTTGTGATCGGCGCACAGAACCGAATACAGCACCTGCCACGGCGGTTATCAGGAACAGCTCGGTCACATCCCAATACATGCTATCTGTCC
>JBEKDI010000132.1:0-12615 GCA_050014435.1 Verrucomicrobiota bacterium
GAGCGTTCTTGTTGGAGAGAAGGTGTCATCATAATATTGTATATATCATATACAATATTGGCGCGAAAAGTCCAGCAAAATCTGCTTTTTTGAAAATCAATCAACTAATTTTCCCTGCACCCTGGGAAAGTCACCAAAATTTGAAAATTGAAGCGAAAGTCTGTTTTCAACTCTCACCCTTTATTATTCGTTCATGCGCCAGCGGTGGCCAGGCCGACTTTGGTGATCTCGAGTTGCCGGAGCAGATCCAGGACATCGACCATAATTTGGTAATCAACATCGTCCGCGCCTTCGACAACGACGCCCAGGCCGGAATCATGGGTTTTCAATTGGATCAACCTGTCCTTCAAAGCGGCAAGGACCACAGATTCGCCGTTCAACTGAATACGGCCTTTTGCATCGACGGCGATTTTATTGATTTTCGGTTTAGGCTGGTTGGGTTGGTTGACAGGCGGTTTGCCGGACGGCAGAGCCATCTCCAGGTTGTTCATCATCTGCGGCGTAGTGATAATGAAAATGACCAGCAGCACAAAAACCAAATCAAGCAAAGGCGTGATGTTCAGCTCGGTGAGCGTGCCATGATGAGAATGTTTGCGTTTCTTCATTCGCTGATCCCGATTGGCTCTGTGATGTCCTGAACGTCAAAGCGGACCAGAACACGCGCCGGAAAGTTTGCCGGCGGCGGCCGGTTCAGGTCCGTGGTCGCGCTGACCGCCTGACGCACCGAATCATCCCAGCGCGCGTTGCCGGAACCTTTCTTCCAAACGGGATCGCTGATGCGTCCGTGGTGATCCACCGCGACTTCCACTTCAGCGATGTAATCGTCGTCGGTGATGTTGGCCGGACGGCGCCAATTTGAGCGCAGGGTGGACTCCAACGTTGCTTTGTAAAGCAGCACGGGGTCGGAACTGGTCTGCACGGTTTTGCCGCCGCCGAACTCGAATGACGGCAATTCCGCCGCCGCCGGCGCAACCGCGCTTACGATGGCAGCCGGCGGAGCCTGCCTGGTTTCCCTTGGTGACTCGGCCCTGGGTGCCTCAACTTTCGGAGCTTGGGCGATTCTGGGCGGTTCCGGTTTCGGCGGCTCCACAACCGGCTTTTTGGGTTCCTTGGGTTTTTCCGGCGGGGTTTCCTTCACCATCTCGACGGCGATTTTTTTCAATTGTTTCCCCAGCAAGCCCTCGCGCGCGGCGAAAAATGTGAGCGCAAGTAGAACGGTCACATGGAAGACCAGCGATATTAAGAGGTTGACCCTGGTCGAATTCTGCTCTGGTTCGGGTGGGGTTTGCGGCAGCATGGGGGGATCCTCCTATTTGACGGTTTCGGTGGCCAAGTCCACTTTCACGATGTTGGCCTGCTGGCAGGCGTCGAGCACGGCGCGGATTTGCCGGTACTTCGCCTTGCCATCGCCCCGCACAATGACGCTGAGGTCGGGATCGTCCAGGCGCAGGCCGGCCAGAGTTCCCTGGAGGTCGGTCAGGTCCACGGTCTGTTTGTTGATCCATATTTTGCCGCCGGCCTCGACGATGATGTAATTGGCTTTGCGCGGCGGGTCCTTTTCGTGTTTTGAAGCGGTGGGCAGTTTCAAATCGAGATCGTTGACCAGCGGCGTGGTGGTGATGATGAATATCACCAGGAGCACAAAGGCCAGATCCAGCAACGGAGTGATGTTCAACTCCGTGAGAGTCTGATGCGTGCTGCGTGAACATTTCTTCATCATTCGACGAGCGCGGAAGAGGATTCGGTTTTTTCCGATCGCTTGATGGCGGCGGCGATTTTGTCCTCAAGCTCGCGGTTGTCCACGTAGACATGCTCGATTTGCGTGGCATAACGGGTGGCAAACCCGTCCAGCTCCTGGGTAATGGCGCGAATCGTCGTGACCATGAAATTGTAAGCGAACATCGCCGGGATGGCGACCAACAGGCCGGTGACGGTGGCGATGAGCGCGCCCGCCACACCGGGGGCCATGGCAGTGAGGCTGGCGGAACTGGCTCGCGCAATACCTGCAAATGTTTCCATGACGCCCCACACCGTGCCCAAAAGTCCGATGAACGGCCCTCCTGCCACTGCCGTGGAGAGCACAATCATCCCCTTTTCCAACGACATCGCCTGAGCCGCCGCTGACTCTTCCAGCGCGACTTTCACCGCATCAAAAGACGCCGGGCTGATGCGCTTTTCGCCGTTGATGAGCACGGGATTCTTTGTGAGGTGATAATCCAGCTCCTCGGCCCCGCGGATATAAAGCTGATAAGCGGGAGCGCCCCGAAAGACTTCGCCGCGGTGTTTGATGTCGAGCGGGTCTCGAGTCGAACCGTAGGCGACAAAGAATCGCTTCGCCCATTTTCGCGCGATGTGAAGCTGGCGGAATTTGGTGATGATGATCGTCCAGCTAAACAGCGAGAGGACGAACAACACCAGGATGGTGATCTTGCCTTCGATGGTCGCTTTTTCAAATGCGAATTGCAACGCGCCGGAGGCCAAGATGGGTGTGGCAATTGGAGATGTCATGAATGCGGAGTATTGTTTTTGCCCGGCAAAATAACGGTCACACGACCGGATTTTTGCGCGAGTGTGATGGTCTTGTCTTTTTTCTTCTTATTGTCGTCGTTGTCGGCTTCGTTGGCCAGGGCTGCCATGGTTGAGGCGTCGTCGGCCACTTTGGAGTCTTCCTTCGGCGCGTTGGATTGCGGGACGCCGATGGCGGAGCCGGTCGTGTTGCCGGAAGTGGTGACTGATTGGGAGATTAAGGAGGCGGTGATGGCTTCGCCGCTCACGCTGGCTGATCCGCTGGTTATGACGGTGCCGCTGACATCACCGCCGGCGCTGATGGAAACATCGCCTTTGGCAAAGGCCGTGACGTTTGCATTGACCGCTGCTTCCACGGTAATCTCTCCGCTGCTGATGAGGATGCCGTTGATGCTGCCGCCGGCGTTAAGTTGGAGATTGGCGCCAATGATGCCGGAGCCGCTGGCGTTGATGTCCTGCCCAGCGTCCAGAGTGATGGAACTATGTTGCGTATTGGCGTGGTTGTGGGAGATCTGGGAGATGCCGCCTTTACTGGCGTTGATGCTTCCTTCCGGGGTGTTGATGGTGATATTCCCCGGCACGGCGGTAGTGCCTGGCAGAGTTGTGGTTAAAATGCCGCTGCCGGGAATGTCGTCACTAAGGGTAACCAACTGCCCGGTCTTATGATTGATCTCCACACCCGTGAGGTTGACGGAACCTGTTCCGCCCGTGCCGGCGTCCACATTGCCGGTGGTGGAGCGGATATTGATGTTGCCGCCGTCATAGGTGGCGATGCGTGACCCATCCACGTTCACGTCGCCGGTGGCCGTGATCGAGATGCCGCCGCCACCGGTCGTGAAAATGCCAATTCCAGCATTGGGAGTGCTAAAGGGGGTATTCTCACTGCCCACGTCGAGTGTGCTGCCGATGTTCAACTGCACGCTGCCAAGCAATCCTTCATTGGCAATCCTGGAATAAGTCATATCTAGTGCGCCCGGCGTGTTAATCATCAGGGCAGCACTGTAAGGGGAAATAGCGGTCAGGGTGGAATTGCCCTCAAGCACCTGGATGCCACCGGAGGTGCCGAGGTCAATGTCGCCTGCGGTGACCGCGAAATGTCCGGGGCCGTTGAGTGTAAGGCCCGGATTGTTCGGCCCGGCAGTCAGGCTGGCAGTGTAGAGTTGCGGTATGGCAGTCGCGAGGGCGGCCTTCTGGGCGGCAGTAAGGGTCAGCGGTTCCAACACCGGCTGCCCGTTGGCGGCGAGCACCGGCTTGCCGGATGAGTTCAATTTTACTTGGTAGGGATTCAAGAGGAAGGTCTCTTCCGGATTTTGCGCAGTCTGCGTCATGACGCCGTGAAAACTCAACATGCCAGTGGCAGCATCGTATAGAAGATTCTCTTGGACGTCATGCAGGGTCACGAGGGCCGTGTCGCTGCCTAAATCGTTGAGCAGGGACCCAGGTAGGGGGGCGAAAAGCGCCGCCGGCGGCGGCGTGGCCAGCGGGACGCTGGTGACGTCGCCGCGATAAGTAATGTCGCCCGCCACTTTGATGGATGTAGTTTGTGAAGCCGACAGATTCTGGCCGGTGAAATCAAAATTATAGGTGCTGCCGCCCACTGCGATTTGAGCGAAGGTTGGGACCGTCAAACTAAACGAATCAACGTCGCCAGCGACATTGACCACCACGGGATTGGCATCGTTGAGGTGCAACGGCGTGATGGCTTGGCCGGTGGCGAAATTGGCGTAATTCGGCGATCCGCTGTCCGACATCGTGATGCCGAAACCTGCTCCCTCGAGATCGCCGCTTTCCCGGGTGGTAATTTGGAGCGCCCCCTGGCTCGACGGGTAGAGAATGATTGAATTGCCCGTCGTGGTGGTCGTCGTGGTGGTCGAACTGCCGCTCGTGGTGGTCGTCGTGATGGTCGAACCAATCGTAATGCCACCAGCCCCGGCGTTTAACGTAAGAATCGGAGGGTAAATGGGAACCCATTTGGAAGCAGAAATGTCCTGCATGACGCCAGTCAACGTAATGCCGTTGCCGGCCCAGAAATTGGCCGCCGCGTTCGGGGCATAGTTGAACAAGTTATAAGGCAGGCCGGACGTATCGTTGATGTCCCCGGGGAATTCTCCGGGCGGCACGTTGGCAAACTGTTTGCCATTGAAGGCGCCGTTGAAATTGAACACCTCGGCGACGTAAATGTTGTTTGCCGCCCAAACATTCCAGGAACCGGCGCTCAAACTCAGGGTCACCGCACCTGGAATGGTCTGCGTACCGATTACAACAGAAGTCGCATTGCCGATGTTGGCGTTGGGATTGCTGAATTGCACTTGTCCGTTCACCACTACGGGATTTCCACTGTTGTTGAGCTGCGCCCCAGCGTAAATCGAGCCAGTGCCATTGGCCACGACGTAATTGCCGAGGACTTGGTCGCCGGCAATGAGCGTGACGGTGCCAGGCTCGCTGCCATAAGCGCCAGAAGCTCCCGGAGCCTGGCCCGATGCCACAGACAGCGGCGAGCTGATGATATTTTGCCCGGCTGTTAGCGCGACATTGCCCCCGGCGGCGGTGGCGATGCCACCCACGCTCGAAGTGACATCGTCGAAGACAGAGGAGGAAGTCGCATAACCAGCGTTGTCGGTGCCCGCGTTGATGGAACCGAGTGTGGCCAGTACATTGATGTTGCCGCCGTTCAGGGTGCAAATGTTGCCGCTGCCCAGCGTGACGTTATTGTTGGCGGTAACGTCAATGCTCCCGCCATTTTGGGTTTGTAAATAAGCGGTTCCCGAAAGAATGACCGAGCCGCCCGCGTTGAGGGTGATGCTTCCGGTGGTGGTTTGCACTTCCGTGCTCCCGGTCAGGCTGATCGAGCTTTCGCCGGCCGTGGAGTTGGGCGTAACGACGCCAGTGTTAGCATTGGCGCCCGCAATCAGATCGACACTCCAGTTGTCTCCCACCTTGAGGCTGTCGCCGCTGTTCAACGTGATGTTGTTGCCTGCCTGCAACGTCAAGGTTGGGCTGGTTCCGCCGGGGCTGGCGGTCAGCGTCCACGCCGCGGGCAGGGCAATACTCTGGGAATCATCCAGAAGAATGGAGCCGCCGCCGGATGTCTTGATGGTGGTTCCCGTGCCCAGCGTGATGCCGCCGCCCGCGACGAGGTAGATGCCGTCGTTGGCGGTTTGCAGCGTTGCGCTCCCGGCCAGCGTGATTGAACTGGCGCCCGACGTGGAAGTGGCCGTGACGTTGGCCTCAATGTTGTCGGGGGTAATCGTAACCGGGGTGGAAGGAAACATGGCGCCGGCAAGCAGGTAAACAGACCAGTTCTGTCCCGCCTTAATGCCTCCGCCCGAGGCGATCGTAATGTTGCCGTCTATTTGTTGTGGCGTCGTGTTGCCACTCACCAGGCCTGAGTAACCGCCTGCCTCCAGGGTTACTGAAGCAGGCGTGCCGCTGTTGTTATCGGGTAGAACCCATGGTGTGCCGCCCAAGGAGATATTTTGATCCATGGCTTGCAGACGAATGTTGCCGCTGGCTGACTCGATGGTTCCGGTGCCTGTCGTGATGCCGCCGCCCGCAATGAGGTTGATGCTTCCGCTGGTGGTCTGCACGCCCGCGGTCCCGGCCAGTGTGATCGAGTTGGCGCCGGTCGTAGAGGTGGGCGTGACGATGTTGTAATTATAGGTGGTGGAACTAAAATTGTTGACGCCTGCCAGCAGGTTGACACTCGCGTTGTTTTGCACCTTGAGGCTGTCGCCGCTGTTGAAGGTGATGTTGTTGCCAGCCTGCAGCGTCAAGGTGGTCATGGGGGAAGTGGCGGGCACGTTCCAAGTCGCGGACAGCGTGATATTTTGGGAGGCTTGCAGATCAACCGAGGAAAACGAGTTCAATGAATTGGGGTTCAACGTCAAGGTTCCGGCGGTCGGCGGATCGGTTTCGTTGACCATGCCCGAAGTGGCGCTCGCACCCGTGCTGCTGAGGATAATGTTCTCGGGGTCAAGGAACAGTTGCCCGGCGGTGGAACCCGGCTGCGCGCTGGCGTTCATGGTCGAATTCAAGGACAAAATGTTTGGCGCACTGACTTCAACACGGCCGCCATTGCCCCCTTGCCCTCCGCCGGTTATGATAATTTGACTCCCAACGCTGTCGGCAAAAGTGTTGCCGGATTTGAGTGTGACGCTGCCGCCCGGACTGCCGGAGAGAGAATCATCGCCCCGGGCAAGGATTTGTGAGTTGGGGCCGAGATTCAATTGGTCTGAGGCCACCAATTCAATCGTTCCGTTCTGTTCGCGAACGGAATCGGCCTGGATGACGCCGTTTTGATTGACCACTTGCGCGTTCAACGCAATGGTTCCGGCATCAGCGATAATGCGGCCGGAATTATCCACCGATCCTGCAGGCAGCTTCACCGTCGCGCTCAACCCCCGTCCGTCAGCCTGTTCCGTGAGCAGCACATCTTGTCCGGCGCAAAGCCCGACGTTCCCGCCCGGGGCGATCAGGGTGCCGTGATTTTCCACATCTTCGGCAATAAGATAGAGCGAGTGTCCCTGGCTGGTTGAGATTTGGCCGTAGTTGACAATGCTGGCCAACGGCGGCGTTCCCGTGAACGCCCAACTGGCGCCCAGCCCTGGGTCCGCCGGCACCGGCGCGGTGGTGGCCACGAAATTACCGCCGACATTGACGAAGGAATTTGGCCCGAAATAGAACCCATGGGCGTTGGCCAGAATGACGGTGCCGTTGGCATTGAGGTTGCCGTAAATCTTCGACGCGTTGGCGCCACCAATGATGTTGAAAACGACGGAATTCGCGGACGGTTGATTGAAAGTGGTGGTTTCGCCGTTCCGAATGTTAAAACTGCTCCAATTGAGTAACGCCAGTGATCCGGTGGTGACGGTCATTTGGGACCCGGTGGACTGCGCGGTAGCTGATCCCAACCTCACCGTCAGGCCGGTGGGGTTAGCCGGCGCATGAGCGGCAGATGCCAGCGCCAGGGCGAGCGTGAGCCAGCGGACAACACTACTTAATCCAAGATCGCATCGATTAATGTTAATATTAGGAGCTGTTTGTTTCATCAAAATTGGATCCCCAGGGAAAAGTAAGCCTGAAGGCCCCCGGCGGCAGCCACGGGTGTGTTCCGCAGCGCCCAACCCAGTGTCAATCGCGCGTCAACATGCTGTGTGGCGTTAACGAGGAATCCAACCCCGGTCCCCCATTGCCGCACAGTGGGGACTTCCGATTTGTCAAGAATGTTGACTTGTCCGAAGTCCATGAACACCGATGGACGCCCAAATCCCGGCACGCGTCGTCCGCCATCCACCGGAAATGATCCGATCTCCACGGGCGGGGCGCGCAAATCCAGGGTTGTGCGCCATCCGGTGTCCCCGTAACTGTCTCCCTCCTGGTAACCGCGCACACCCGCCGTGCCGCCGAGCGGAAATTGCTCGTTGCTGATCAGCGGAGCACTGGCCCATTGGCCGGCCACCCGCCACAGCACCGACCATCCGTCGGGCAATTTTTCTTCGCGGCCCAAGTTCGCCGTGGCCTTGGTGAAAGTGCCTCCCGCGTCCTCATTGCCGGCGGCACCCTGGAAGTTGGGCCGCGACGATTCCAGCGGCGATAGATAAACATCGTCCTCCAGACTGAGACTGCTGTTCCCCCATCTGTCCGGCCGCTCCCCAGACCAACTCCACGATAATGGCATGTAGGTGACTTCTTCATGGCTGTTAGACGGCAGGGCGATGACAGAGCTTGTGGTGGTAGCCACGCCGTTGTTGGTCAGGGTGGTGCTGACATAAGAGAAATTGGTGGAGTAACTCTGCAGCCGGTAGGACTTGAAATCGAATCCGAATGCAAACAGCGAATGGATGCCGGCAATTTCCTTCAGTGGCAGAGTGTATTTTCCTCCGACATTTTCCGTGAAGGTCAGATCGTGCTCGGCGGATTGACTGGTGATCAGGACCAGCGGACTGCTGACTACGCCTTGCAGCGGACCATAGTTCAGCGGCGTGTCGGAACTGGAACGCGACCCATACAGAATCAATTCCGGATTCCCGCTCGGTTGCGGCAGTTGGAACTGATGTGTGACTTCGTTGTAACCGAAATCCACCGGCAACTGCTCGTACTCCTCCCGCAAGCCCGCGCTGGGAAAAAATGGGATGCGATAAAACGTGCTGTAGCTTGCCACCATCGGCTGGTCATAGAAGCGCGGCATGTAGTCGTCCGACTTCGTGTCTTGCGGGGAAAAATCGTACTGGATTCCGATCTGATGTTCGAGTTGCCAGAGATCGTTGTATTGCAGGGCGGTGTCAATGCGCAGGAGCGGTGTGTCCGGGGTCGATTTATCGTTGACTTCAATGTGCCCGTGCAATGGCAGGCGGTCTTTGACCCGCAGCGTCAGGTCGCTAAACCCCGGCTCCTCATCGGGCGAAACGACGGGATAGATCTGGCGGTCGGGATTCCGGTTGGCGCGGTCAATCTCCGGTTGCAGCCACTTGGTGTTGACCAAAATGTTGGTCTTGAGGCCGGGCAGCGCGCGTTGAATGTTGTTGGAACTAAAGTAGCGATTGCCCGCCATGCTGATGCGGGCCAGTTTCCCTTCAATAACCTTGACCCGGACAACTCCGTTGGTCAGCCGTTGTTGCGGCAGCGTGACGCTGACAGTGGCGAAACCGAGATTGCGATAGAGCAGTTGTAATTCACCCAAGCCCTCGCGCAGCCGCGTCACGTTCACGGCCGGCCCGGTATAGTTGGTCAGAAAGTCGAGTTTCTGCGGCGGCAGGACACTATTCCCCTCGACGTCGTAGGCCGTGACACGGAATGTCGGTTCAGCGGACTTTGCGTTGTTGCCGGGAGGCGGGGCGGCCTGCTGCGATTGGGGAATGCGGTTGGAGCCGGTGTAATGATTGCCTCCCACAGGGGTGTCATCCAGTTTCCCTTCAATCACCTTCAGGCGGATGACTCCGTTGGTGAGGTGTTGTGGCGGGAGGGTGACGCTGGCAGCGGAAAAGCCAAGATTGCGATAGAGCAGTTGCAGTGCGTCCAGCCCTTCGCGCAGCCGTGCCAGATCAACGGCCGGGCCGGTATAGTTGGTCAGAAAATCGAACCCCTCCGGCGGCAGAAGGGTGTTTCCCTCAATGCTGTAAGCCGTGACACGGCACGTCGGAACCTTCAGCTTTGCGCTGTTGGTGCCAGGCGGGTTGGCCGGCTGCGGGTAGCTCTCCCTCACTATCGCGAACAGCAGCATGGCGATCAAACCGGTCTTAAACTTCATTTGTTGTGGTGGTCCTCTCTACAATGAATCCGGCTGCGGCAGGTCCCGGAAAAAGGGCCTGCCGCGCTCTATGAACTGGCCTTACGGCGACCTCACTACTGCGAAATAGTCGGCGTTGTCACCCGGACTTGTAAAGCTGAATGATCGAGTGCCGCCGTTGCCCGTCACCGGAGTGATCCCCGCCACTGGCGTCCACTGGGAGACCGGCACGGTGAGATCCGTGGTGTAAACCAGCGAGTAACTGCCGTTGAGCAGCGTGGTGAAACTCACCTTATCAGCGGCGCCAGTCTGCGTAACTGCTGTGATTGTCGGTTGAATCGACCCGACGTAGAAGAAGAGGTTGCCGTTCACGTCAATGTCGAATGTGCCGATGTAGGTTGCTTCCGGTTTGGGATTTGTGCCGGTGGGCTGGATCTGCCAGAACCCCAGCGTTGCAGGGGCGACTCCTTCCACATCGAAGGGCAGATTGCCGCCAAAGTTCGCGATGTAAGCCCCGGCCACCCCGTCATCCGTCACAATCCAATAATAGGACGCATTCGAAGAATGGCCTCCGGCTGTGTCCCCACTTTCCTGAATCACATAGGAGTTCGCTCCCGTCGTATCTTCGTTGTCATTCACGGGATCGACGCCTATACCATTAATGTGCGAATAAAGCGCGTTTTGTCCAGTGTAAGTCACGTCGCTGACCGAATTCACGGTTCCGCTGCTGGTAATCCAAGTGGCGGTGCCGCTAGTGGTCGCGATCAGAATGACGCTCGCACCGCTGACTGAGCCGAAGGTGCTGTTGACCAGACTCAGGCTCCAATCCGTTACCTGGACCGCGTAGGGACTGGAATGTCCGAGAAACTGGCTGACGTTTCCGATGTCGAATTCCACGTCGGAGGAACCCGTCTCCCGGAAGATCAGCAGGACATCGCCATCCGAGTAAGTCCAGGCTCTGGCCAGGGGCGTTGCCAGCACCGCCAGCCACGCCAGGCCGGCGATGGTAAAATGAAGCATCTTTTTCATAGGTTTATAGATAAGTTGACGGGGGTTTCTTAATAAATGCTCGATTGAATCGGGCCGCCATCGGAAGTGCGAAAGACCGGCAGATTGGCCAGAGGGATATAATAGCCCCCGGTGAAATTGGTGTTGCTGGATTGATAGGTCGAGTTGGTGTACGCCTGCTGTAGAGCGCTGATGAGGGTGTATTGGTTCGGTGTCAGCGCGTAGGACGAGTTGTTATTCGTGAACCACTGCTCGTAATACCACAACGGATAGCTCCCGTTCTGGACGTTGGCAACCGAGGGTGTAACGCCTTCGAAGTTGAGTGTCCTGAAGCCATTGTACGGGATAACGTCCGAGAACGCCAGCGTTCCGATGGAATTGGGGATGTCCTCCAGAAGCGTCCTGACTGAGCTACCGCTGCTCTGTCCGCCAGCGGCGTCTTGAATGATGTGCCCACCGGAGTTCGTCCAGGTAACAATGGTCTGTCCCGAGAAGTAAATGTTCGCGTCGGTCTCCGTGCGCACCGCCGATGACGTGTTGCGCGCCACCAGATAGACCGCATCGCTCGTGCTGGTGCCGCCTAAAAGCACTGCTGGAAAGTTCGTTCCGTTGGCTCCTTCAAAATAATTCGCCTGACGCTCGGTGATATTCGTCACTTCGACCAGATCGGGCGACTCCGATGAATAAACGCCGTAAGCGTACCCCACCTCCAGCGTCGTGGTCCCCGACAAATACGTCGGATCGACGGAGCCGGCTATCGGGCTTGCGCTCGATACCGCCAGCGCCGGCACAACGGATGTATTCAACGCGGTGGTCTCTGCGGTCTGAGTCGCCAGGTCCGACAACCCCTGCACCCCTCCCAATAGGGAGAAATCAATGGTCACAATCCCCAAGCTGGTGTAACCAGGAATGGTGCTCTTGCTGACATAACTTCTGACGGGGGGGGTGGTGGATTTGGTTGTGAGGGTGTAGTTGGAAGGGCCGCCGAGAAAGTTGGTCACGCGATCATAGAGCAGGGCCTGGGTGGCGTTGCCGCCGCCAACCAGGAGTTCTGTCTGGGCGTTCGCGCTTGAGGCCAGGCCAATACCCGCCAGAACCAGTCCGGCGGCCAGGAATTTGTTCAGGTTTGTCATTTTCATAAGCTCAATTAGTTTCATTAGTGAATTTGTTTTTTGATCTTTGCTCGAAAGCCTCCGGTGAACCGGTAAATGCCTCATTTAGTTTGTTTCATTCAGCCATTCTCATTTGAGGTAGGCGGTTAAAAATTTTGGGAACTTCCGGCGATCCGGTCAGCCTCCGTCAATTTCTGTCTTGTTCTTTGTTAACTGTCGCTTGGTCCTGTCTTGTCAAAGCGAAGCTTCTCAACTCGTTCGACCTGTACCACCCGCGAATCGTGGACCGTGATCTGCACGGTGCCAAATTTCAATGAACGAACCTGGTTGCGAACCAATTGCAACCAAGGGGGCAGAGCCTCCGTTATCTGGGGCTTGCCGTTTGCTGCATCGCTCTTTGCAATACTGTTCATCAGAACGATGCGACTATAGCAGCATAACATACTATGTCAATAGATTTAGTAAGCTTTTTTTATCATGATGCAACACATTGTGCATAAGATATTTATGATAACTTCGGAACAGATTATAAATATAATACGATAACTCCCATTGACTTTATTTCGTTTATCGACAATATACCCACATAATGAATGTGAAGGACTTCAAAATCAATAGCCGCCGATGGCTTTTTGTCGCGATGGCGGGCGCTCAAATTCTGGCCATGAATGCAGCGGCACAAGATACGAGCCAAGCCATTCAGGAATTGAAAAAGCAAATCCAGGCATTGACCGAAAAAGTGAA
>JBEKDI010000133.1:0-12501 GCA_050014435.1 Verrucomicrobiota bacterium
CGCTCGTTCGCCCCCTGATAAACAGAAACTTTCCCGGCAAGGTTCATTACCGTGAGCAATTCTTTTACCACCGCACAGGCATTCTCCGACGACCCGGCATGCCCGTAGAAGCCATCTGGGTATCTGAAAGCCCGCCTCCACGAAGCCGACGCGCCCTTTCCGCCGATTCACAAGCTGGTGGCGCTGCTCGATCTGGCGCTGGCGGTTGAACCGATGTGAGGAAGCCCACCGGGAAGACCTGGCCTATCTCTCCAATTTTGCCGTGGCGTTCCGTTACCCGGGCGAGTCCGCCACCCGCGCCCAGGCACTTTCGGCCCGGACGAGGTGTCGGCGCTTCCGCCAAGCGGCTCGCGCCGCCTTGGGGCTGGACCGGCAGGGCAAACTGGCCGCGCGCCGCAAGCGCGAGTGAAATTCCAAAATCCCGCGTTGCTCCGCCAAGCGGAGCCAGTATACGCGGTTAAACTTTCTTTTCCTTGCCTCTGCGGCCAGAAGCTTCTCAAGCCTTTGATGCGCAGCGCTTTCCATCTTGGATCGAATTTTTGATAATTCTTTAAAAAAGCTGTTGACGAAACAATATATTAACTGTAGTGTTCATCTAATGAATGACCAATTAAGGCCATGTGGATGAAAAGGCGGAATGCAGAAGTGACGAACGGCGAAAGCTCCGTGGCCAATCCCGTTTCCCCGAGAACCGTCAGAGTTCGCGTATTTCGAGTCGTTCCAGGTTACCCCGGCCTTCCTTTGCGCCTTTCCTGTCCGTCTCAGCCTTGGCGGCGGCGGATGCTCTTTGCGACTGCGTTTCTCTGGATTCAAGGCCAAAAATTCCAACCTTTTCGCACCTTTTCGCACCTTTTCGCACCTTTTCGCACCTAATCCAACCTTTTCGCACCATTTTGAAACATTTTTTATTGTGCGGCTGGGCGGGTCGGATGGGCCTGGGTGGGGGAATCGGATGCCTGTCTATGGAGGAAATAATTTAAAAATGCCAAAATCCGTGCAACGCAGAGGGCAGGACTTTTTACTCCGCCTTGAGCATTTCATGGACGAGGTCGGCGCCGGTCCATTTGTTGCCCTGGTATATCTTCCGCACCCGGCCGCGCGCATCGACGACGACGGTGCGAAGGTTGTGGCTGATGCTGCCGCCTTCGGTCCAAAAATTCTCGCCAAACTGATCGGCCAGTTCGCTGATCTGGACGATGTCGCCTGTCAGGAAACTCCAGTGGGCGGGATCGTAGTGCGCGTTTTTGGCGTAGGCCAGGAGCCGCGGCGGGGTGTCGTTTGTCGGATCGAATGTAATGGAAAGCAAATGCCAGCGGGCCGGCGCGGTCGGCATTTGACCGAGCCGGGCGGCGGATTCGCTGAAATTGGAGGTCAGGCGCGGGCAAAAGTTCGGGAAGGGACAGCTTGTGAAGAAGAAGGTGAAGGCGATCACACCGCCTTTGTACTGGTCCAGGCTGACGGCCTGCCCCAGCTCGTTGGTGAAATGGTAGTCGGGCAGCAATTCCCCTTCGTCCAGAGGCTCGACGGCGCGGGAAATTTGCACTCCCGGCGGCGGGGGCGACGGTTCCGGCGGTTTTTGACGCTGCGCTATGCCCTCAATCCAGCCCTCGTTGCTGGTGACGACGAGACGGAAGGAAATGGCGTCGCCGGGCTTCAGTCCGCGCAATTCCTTTGGGTCGCGGACTTCGAAGGGCATGGTCATGGCGGCCATGTAGTTGGAAATGGCCTCGTGCTGGATCACGACCGTTTTGCCGTCCGGCTCCAATTCCCTGACCAGGCCGTTGACCGCGAAAGTTCGTTCCGGCGGCGGCGGCCGGGCCGATTCCTTGTGGCAGGCGGTCAGGATCAGCATGGCCCACGCACAGCGACAGAGGGCGCGGCGGGCGGCGGGCAGCATCTTTTGCATGAAAGTGCCAAATTTTGGCCAATTATTCACAACAAACGGTCATTGACTGTGTCCCCGGCTTTGTTAGAGTTCACGGCTTAGGACTCGCCAAACCCGCGAGACTACAAGGATCAATTTTTATGGCAACAACATCATCAAAGTCCCAAAAATACGTTTATCTATTCGGCAACAAAAAAGCTGACGGCAATGGCGGCATGAAACCTTTGCTGGGCGGCAAAGGCGCGAATCTGGCCGAAATGACCCGAATCGGCCTGCCTGTCCCTCCCGGCTTCACCATCACCACTGAAGTCTGCACTTATTATTACGCCCACAAGAAAACTTATCCAAAGGAATTGTGGCCGGCGGTGAAGAGCGCCGTGGCCAACACCGAGAAGATCCTGGGCAAGCGTTTCGGCGACGTGGAGAAGCCGTTGCTGGTGGCGGTCCGCTCCGGCGCGCGCGATTCGATGCCCGGCATGATGGACACGATTTTGAACCTGGGCCTCAACGACCAGACGGTTGTGGCGCTGGAAAAGGCCAGCGGCAATCCGCGTTTTGCCTGGGATTGTTACCGCCGCTTCATCCAAATGTACGGCGACGTGGTGATGGGGGTGCAGAAAAGCCCGAGCGAAGACCACGAACCTTTTGAAGTGGTGATCGAGAAGCTGAAAGCCGAGCTTTTCCCCGGCAAAGAGCACGTCGAGGACACGAAGATTGATGTCAACGGCCTGAAAGAGCTGGTGAAACGATTCAAGGCGCTTGTCAAGGAGCGGGCCGGGCAGGAGTTTCCGACCGATCCGTGGGAGCAGCTCAAGGGCGCCATCGGCGCTGTATTTGGTTCCTGGATGAATGACCGCGCCATCGTTTATCGCCGCAAATATAATATCCCCACCGAATGGGGAACGGCGGTCAATGTGCAGTCCATGGTCTTTGGCAATACGGGCGACAAGTCCGGCTCCGGCGTGGCGTTCACACGCGACCCGGCCAGCGGCGAAAAAGTGTTTTACGGCGAATTCCTCATCAACGCGCAGGGCGAAGACGTGGTGGCCGGCGTTCGCACGCCCAAGCCGGTGTCCGAATTGATCAAAATCATGCCCGAAGCTGCGGCTGAGTTGGAACGGGTGCGCCAGACCCTGGAGAAGCATTTCCGCGATGTGCAGGATTTCGAGTTCACCATCGAAGACGGCAAGGTTTTCATGCTCCAGACGCGCAATGGCAAACGCACCGGTTTGGCTGCGATCCGGTTCGCGGTGGAAATGGAGAAGGAAGGTTTGATCACTTGGGAAGAGGCCGTGCAACGGGTGCCGGCCGAGCAGTTGGACCAGGTGCTGGCGCCGGTTTTCGACCGGGCCGCCGTGAAGGCCACCAAGTGCATCGCGAGGGGTTTGCCCGCCGGACCGGGTGCGGCCACCGGCCAGATTTATTTCAATGCCGACCGGGCCGCTGAAGCCGCGCACCGCGGCCAAAAAGTGTTGCTCGTCCGCGTGGAGACATCACCGGAAGACCTGCGCGGAATGATCGCGGCTGAGGGCATTTTGACGGCGCGAGGCGGAGTCAGTTCGCACGCGGCGCTGGTCGCGCGCCAGATGGGCAAGGTCTGCGTTTGCGGCGCGAGCGCGTTGCAGGTGGATTATCAAGCCAAACAAATGAGCGTTGGCGGCATGACTTTCAAAGAAGGGGATTTCCTTTCCATTGACGGCACGGTGGGAGAAGTTTATCCGGGCGAAATCAAAACCGCGCCGTCGGAAATCATCCAGGTGCTCATCGCAAAGACGTTGGACGCCAAGGAAAGCCGCACCTACCAGTATTACGCTCAATTGATGAAGTGGTGCGACAAGGCCACGCGCATGAGTGTCCGCACCAACGCCGATTCACCCGACCAGGCGGCCAACGGCATCGGGTTCGGCGCGGTGGGCATCGGCTTGTGCCGCACCGAGCACATGTTCTTCGAGGGAAATCGCATCGACGCGATGCGCGAAATGATTCTGGCCGACAACCTTGACGACCGGAAAAAAGCCCTGGCCAAGCTGTTGCCCTACCAGCGCAACGATTTCGCGGGAATTTTCCGGGAGTTGAAAGGATTGCCCGCGACCATCCGCACGCTCGACCCACCCTTGCACGAATTCCTGCCCCACGAGGCGGACGCGCAGAAGGACCTCGCCGCCAAGATGGGCGTGCCGATTGAGAAGATTCAGCGGCGCGTGAAGGAATTGCACGAGTTCAACCCCATGCTCGGATTGCGCGGTTGCCGCCTGGGCATTGTCCATCCGGAAATCACCGAGATGCAGATCCGGGCCATCATCGAAGCCGCCATCCTGGTGCAGAAGGAAGGCATCCCCGTCAAGCCGGAGATCATGATCGTGCTCGTCGGTTTCCCGAAGGAATTGCAGAACCAGTTGGCCGTGGTCAATCGCGTCGCCCAACAGGTGCAGGAGGAGCAGAAGACCAAGGTCAAGTACATGGTCGGCACGATGATTGAAGTGCCGCGCGGCGCCCTGATGGCCGACGAGATCGCCAAGGACGCGGAGTTCTTCAGCTTCGGCACCAACGATCTGACGCAGACGACATTGGGCATGAGCCGCGACGATTCCGGGCCGTTCCTGCAACCTTATGCGGAGGCGGAAATCATCAAGCAAAATCCCTTCGCCACGATTGACCAGCTCGGCGTGGGCAAGCTGATGGAGATGGCCGTCGCCCTGGGCCGCAAGACCCGGCCCGACATCAAGCTCGGCATCTGCGGCGAACACGGCGGCGAACCTTCCAGCGTGAAGTTCTGCCATCGCATCGGATTGGCTTACGTCAGTTGCTCGCCCTTCCGCGTTCCGATAGCGCGTTTGGCCGCCGCGCAGGCCGCCTTGGAGGAGAAAAAGGCGAAAGCGACAGCCAAAAAGAAATAGGCACCAGCCTAAACAAATGTGAACAGCCCGCTTGCAAAAGCGGGCTGTTTTTCTGTGCCTCCGCAAGGCGGGAATTGTGTTTTAATCAACGAGCAGGTTGTTGTATAGAATGGGAGTCAGCTGACCCGACACATGAGAACCTGGACGAACACAGAGATTTATTTGGGCATCGTTTTCTTTTTGCTTTTGATTATATGGCTCGTCCTCTGGCGCCCATGGAAGAGATGCAAATGCGCCTCTTCATACATTCTCATCGTTCTCGGCATTTATTTGCTGGCGAGCGCGGGGTGTCAGGAATTTCGTGGAGACACGGTCAGACCGGCAATGTATCTGCCATTTACAAGGCGCGCCATTTTGGATAGAGGCCATAACCATGCCTATCAATTCCGCATCCACGTTCTTAAAAAGAACAATCCGGAACTTTTTCGTGAATTCATGGAGGCCCATTGGCTCTGGGCGGTTTTAATTGAAGCCGCGGGCATCGTCCTGCTCGTAAGAAATGACGAATAGGATGACCTTTGGCTCCCAAAGGATGAACCCTTATCCGCTTTTGATTGGATTGCCGTTCGGCCTCCTGCCGCTGGGTTTTGGGGCGTGGCAGATTTGGCGGGAATTCGCGCCCCGGAAATGGTCGAGGGTTGCCGGAACGATTGTGTCATCACGGATAGATGCTGCGCCTGCCGGAAGCGGTGAGAAAACGTTCACTCCTGTGATCGTGTATGAATTTCGCTTCAACGGGCAGTCCTTCAAGTCATCGCAGCGCCGTCTGCGCAACTACGTATCCGGCCAAAGCGCGGACGCGGAAGCAATCAGTTCCCGCTATCCGGCCAGCAGCAATGTCACCGTGTTCGTCAACCCCGGGAAACCGGAGCAGTCCGTCCTGGAATATGGCGTAACGCCGTTGAGCTGGATTCCGCTTGCGGTTGGCCTGGTGTTTATTTCGCTGGCCCTTCTGCCGCTCCTGGCCAGGTGACTGCCACCCGCCGCAAATTAAGCCCCCATGTCCTGCCTGAAATTCCCACGTTCATCCTGCGTTGAGTTCGTTGCTTTTGCGGTTGTTTACATCGGTCTGCCCGCGGGAAGCCGCCGCAAGAAATCCGCCGGACTGACAATCGGGATGCCACGGAATCGTCGCAGGGCAAGGAGGTGCTTTTTATCTCCGCTGACAATGTATTCGGCTTCCGCCGCTTGAGCGCATTCCAAAATCATTTCGTCGTCAGGGTCGGTCGTGGCGCCGGTGGCGCGATCAGATGGAAAAACCAGAATGGCCGACTCTGTCAACAAATCGGTCCACGGCACAAACAAGCGGGCGGGGTATTGCAGCTTCAGTTCCAGGATGGTTTCCTGATATTCGGCCGGCAATGCCGGACTAACCACTGCTTCGCAGCGGCCTTTTGCCCATGCGCACAGACAATCCAAGGGCGATCCCCGCCAAAAGCTTGCGCTGGCCACCACGTTCGTATCGAAGACCACCTTCACTGTTTCCGTTGCATTCTAACGTGTTCAATGGCGTGGGCGACAACGGTTTCATCCTCGGGGGTCATTTCAGGAAGCCGGCTTCCCGCCAGCAACATTCTTCGGACATGGGAGGCGTTCATGGGCTGGCGTTTTCGCATCACGATAAGGCCGTTGGCATAGCCGACATCCAGCTCGTCGCCTTTTTTGAGTCGCGCCTGCTCACGAATGGCCTCAGGGATGACCGTCTGACCTTTAACTGATATTTTAGCCACCACCTGGTAAGCCTAGCATTACTTTGGAAAGAATCAAGCTGTTCCGTGGGCTTCTAATTGCCCCAAGTTCCAGAGCAGATGAAGTGCTTGCGTTACACCACTTCCGTGGGGCATTTGGGGGCGGAGTCCAGAAAGGCCTGGCCGTATCTTTTTGTCAGGATCCGGTTGTCCAATACAACGATTATCCCCTGATCGGTTTTGGTGCGGATCAGGCGGCCGATGCCCTGGCGAAATTTCAAGACCGCTTCCGGCAGGGAATACTCCATAAATGAATTGCCGCCGCGCGCTTCGATGGCTTCAATTTTCGCCTCGACCAGCGGGTGGTCCGGCACGGCGAAGGGCAGGCGCGTGATGATGACGTTGGACAACGATTCGCCGGGAACATCGACCCCCTGCCAAAAGCTGTCCGTGCCAAACAGCACGGAATCGACGTCCTGCTTGAATTTTTGCAGCATGAGCGAGCGGGGCGTGCCGGTGCCCTGCACGAAACATTCCACGCCCAATTTGTCGAAAAACGCCTCCATGCGCGCGCTGACTTCCAGCATCAGTTTGAAGTTGGTGAAGAGCACAAAGGCCTTGCCGTGCGTCATGCGGATGAAATGTTCGATCCAATGGATCAGGCTCTCCTGATACTCCGCATCGCGCGGATCGGGCATCTTACCCGCGACAAAAAGTTTCATCTGCCGCTCGTAATCAAAGGGCGAGCCAGCTTGCAGCAAAACGGACTTCTCACCTCCCACTTGCCGGGCAAAATAGAGCAGCGGCGAAGCCTTCGCGCGGCTGGGTTCTTTTTCCTCCGCTCCCGCCGCGACGGCCAGGGTCGCGCTGGTCATGATGACCGAGGTGTCCGCTCCGAACAATCGTTGCCGCAGATAATCCGCCACGTTGATGGGCGCGGCGTTCAGGGCGAGGTTGCGTTGCGTCTTGCCCGTCCGTTCCACCCAATAGACGTGGTCCGGGGCGCTTTGGCTGAGGAAAACGGCCATCTGCTCGCGCAATTCGGCCAGACGCCGGTTGCACTCGGTCAATTCCTGCCCCGTGTCCTTATCGTTGACTGATTTGATCAAGGCGCTGACTTCCTCGCGCACGCGTTGCAGGGGCAGGGTCATATTGTCCGGCACCAGGTCGGCGCGGCGGATGCGCAATTCGCTCCAGCGGCGCGATTTGTCCCCGCCTCCGACACGTTCGGAAGCGATGGCGTCACAGGCCTTCTCGACCGCCGCGAAGAACTTTTCCCCCTCCTTGAGCATGTCGGCCACCAGCGTCTCCCGTCCGCGGCGCAAAACGGCCAGCAGCCCTTTGTTGGTTTGCGGATTCCAGAGGCGATGCAGCCCGTAGCGCAATTGCGCGCTGGAAACACTCAAGCCAATGTGGCGGGACGCGACCTTCTCCAGCGTGTGCGCCTCGTCAAACACGACGAAATCATTCTTGAACAATATTCCGCCCTCCATTTCCTCCTCCAATCCGCCCAGGTGCAGGAAGAACAGGGTGTGGTTGAGCACCAGCACGTCGGCCGCCAGAATCCGGCTGCGGGCCTTCTGAAAGAAACACGCCTGGCCGCCGTCCTTCACAAAATCGGAGGAAGGCCCGCAGGACTTGGGCGAGCACAGGCCGCGTTCCGAACAGACCTGTTGCCAGACCCGCGGATCCGGCTCGACCTCAAAATCCGACAGGCTGCCGTCCTCGGTTTTTTTGGACCATTCGTGAATGCGCCGCAGCTCCTCCGCTTCGGGTGTGGTGAAGAGCTGGCCGGCCTGCCGGGCCACTTTTTCCAGGCGGCGCGTGCAAAGATAATTCTGCCGGCCCTTCAGCATGGTGAAGTTGAATTTCACCGGCAATATTTTGGCCAGAATGGGCAGGTCCTTGTCGATCAGTTGCTCCTGCAAGTTGATGGTGTGGGTGGAGATGACGGCCTTCTTGTGGTGGGCCACGGCAAAAAGAATCGACGGAATCAAATAGGCCAGACTCTTGCCCACCCCTGTGCCCGCCTCGACGATCAAATGCTTCTGCTCCTCCAGCGCCCGCGCCACGGCCACGGCCATCTTCTGCTGTTGCGCGCGGTATTCGAAGTTGCGCGATTTGGACAGGATGCCCTTCGGCGAAAAAATGGTTTCCACCAGTTCGATCAGGCTGGCGGGCTTTCCCGCGGGCGGGTCTTCAACCAAACGAATCATCGCGCCGTTTCCGGCTCATCGTCGCGCCGCCGCCGCGCCACGACTTCCTGGACGGCTTTATTTTTGACAATCATCCGTTCCGGCAAAACGCCGCGCCACGAGACGTTGGGGTAAATGAGCGAGCCGCGCCCGATGATGCTGCCGGGGCTGAGGACGGCGTTGCAGCCGATTTCGCAACCGTCCCCCAGCAACGCCCCGAACTTGCGCAATCCCGTGTTAAACGGTTCGCCGTCGATCTCCACCGAGACCGTGCTGGCGAAGAGGGTGAAATTGGAAATCTTCACCCCGGCCCCCAGATGAGCTTTGTAGCCGAGAATGGAATCGCCGACGTAATTAAAATGCGGCGCCTGGGCGTTGTTGAAGAGCAGGGAATTTTTGACCTCGGTCGAATTTCCCACCGTGCAATCATCCCCGATGATGACGTTTTCGCGGATGTAGGCGTTGTGGCGGATGCGGCAATTGCTGCCAATGATCGCCGGCCCCTTGATCATGACGCCGTCCTCCAGCACCGTGCCTTCGCCGACGAAAACCTCTTTGCCAATGAAGACTTCCCCGTCGCAACTGTTGTGCAAACCGGGACGCAGATGGGCGGCGAGAAAGGCGGCGATTTTCGGCAAAGCTTCCCAGGCATAACGACAGCCGCCGAAAATCGCGGCATGCCGTGTTTGGCGAAGATCGAACAATTCAGAAGCCTCGAACATCGCCCCAAGGGTAGGAGCCTTGCCAATAAACATCAAAGTCAAAATGGTCTTTCCTCTTTGCAGAGTAAATATGACACTGCGGCATGAACATTGACGGAATGAAACGGTCGCAACGTTCCCTGTCCCTTGTCCTCCTGCTCATTGTTTTGCCGATCTCCGCTCGCGCCGGCACCGGCGCTACCGGGTTAAGACACGAAGACGCCGAACTGGCCAGCCTCCAGCCGCGCCCCGATTTTTCAGTTAACTTGCAATATCCAAACGTCTGCGAACAATGGCAGTTTGATGCCCAGTCGCCCATGGCTTCCGCCCCGGCGGTCGCGGCCGGCCGGGTCTTCGCGGGCGATGGCGCCGGGAAAATGCGGGCGCTATCCTTGAAGACCGGAGCGCCCGCATGGGAATTCACCGCCGGCGGCCCGATCACTGCGACGACGGCTCCGGACGACAGTCGCGTCGTGGTCGCCTCGGCCGATGGCAGCCTTTGCGCGCTCAAGGCGTCCAACGGCAAAAAGTTGTGGCAATTTGCGGCCGAAGAATCCCCCGCGGACCCGCTCTGCGTCACGAATAACATGGTCTATTTCGGCGCGGGCGACGGCAAGCTTCGCGCGCTCGGTCTTGAGGATGGAAAGTTGGTGTGGGAATTTACGGGTGTGGGTGGTCCCGTCGAAACGCGTCCGCTGGTCTGCAATGGCAAGATCGTCTTTGGCGCCGGGGACGGGTATCTCTACGTGGTGGATGAGGCTACCGGCCTGTTGCTCTGGAAGTGGAAAGGTGGTTCGGGCGGGATGCAGCCGCCGGTTGCCGTTTGGCCTGGCGGGTCGAGTTCGAATTTGTTCATTGTCGCGCCGGACCGGATATTGGCGGCACTGGACCTCGCGGCGGGCAATGAGATTTGGCGCACCAATGCCTGGCAGCTTGGCTCTTCCGCCGGAGTGTCCGAGGACGGTTCCCGCTTTTATGCGCGGACCATGACCAACGGCGCAATTCTTTCCTTTGCCACTTCCGCGGACCATGCCGTGAAGCTGTGGGAGTTGGACGCCCCATTGGGTGAGGACCTCAAATCCGCCATGCTGGTTGAAAAAGCAGGTGTGCTCTACTACGGAACTAAAGACGGTCTCCTTTTGGCCATCGATCCCCGGAGCGGCACTTTGCTTTGGGAACATCAACTCGGCGCGACCGCATTGAACACCGTCGTGCCTCTGGACGATCCCGACGAAGTGCTGGTTTCCGACGTGGAGGGCAAAATCACGCGGGTCGGCCCGCGGCAACACTGAAGGGACGCTTGATCCATTGGAGCCTCATTTACCTGATCAGCGAATGGGTCATCCGGCTCGTGATGCTGGTCTATGTGCCGCGCCAGCGCAACGCCGCCGCTTCGCGCACCTGGCTGTTGCTGATTTTTCTTCTGCCCTGGCCCGGCCTGCTTTTTTACGGGCTGGTGGGCCGGATTTATCTGCCAAAATACCGGCTGGAACGCCAGGGACGCGCCTCGGAAAAAATCCGCATTGTACAGGAACAGATGCTTTCCCGCCGCGGCCCCCGGCCCAACCTGCCGCCGAACGTGACTCATCTTGCCAACCTGGCCACAAGGCTTGGAGATTTCGAACCGGTTGGCGGCAATCAAGTCGAGTTGATGACGGATTACGCCGTCTCGCTCGACCGGCTGGTTTCGGACATCGATGCGGCGCGGACGCACGTCCATTTGATGTATTACATCTACGAGAACGACGCCACGGGCCGGCGCGTGGCGGACGCCCTGGCGCGCGCGACCGGACGGGGCGTGAAATGCCGCGTCCTACTGGATGACGTCGGTTCCAAGCGCGCTTTGCGAAAGCTGGCCCCGCGAATGCGCAGCCAGGGCATCGAGGTAACGCCCCTGATGCCGGTGGGACTTTTCCGAAGGAATGCGGCGCGGTTCGATTTGCGCAATCACAGAAAAATCGCCGTGATCGACGGGCGGATCGGTTACACCGGCTCGCAAAACATCACCGACGGGCAATTCGTGCCCGGGTTCCCCAACGAGGAAATGGTGGTGCGCGTGACCGGGCCGGTGGCCTGGGGATTGCAGGGGGTCTTTTTGGCCGACCGCTTTTTGGAAACGAACACGCTGTTGGATGAGCCGGAGATTTTTCCCGAGCCGAGCCAGGCTGGCGATGCGATCGCGCAAATCGTCCCGAGCGGCCCGGGTTACCGCAGGGAAAACGGACAGGAGTTGATGATTACGCTCCTTTATGCCGCGCGTGAGCGGGTGGTGTTGACGACTCCTTATTTCGTGCCGGACGAGCCGTTCCTTGAGGCGTTGCGGTCGGTCGCCCGGCGCGGCGTGGCCATGCATCTGGTCGTTTCCAGCCATGCCAACCAGACCCTCACCCAACTGGCCCAACGCTCCTTTTACGACGAACTGCTGGAGGCCGGCGTGGTCATCCACCTCTATCAACCGCGCTTTCTGCACGCCAAATACCTGACCATTGACAGCGACGTGGCGCACATCGGCTCGGCGAACATTGACATCCGCTCCTTCGCGCTGAATGCCGAGATTGGGATGTTGTTTTACGACGCAAAGGTGGTAGCCGAACTGCGCCGCATACAGGAGGGATACTTTGCGCACAGCGCGCTGCTAACCGCGGAAGAATGGCGCCGCCGTCCGTTGGTCACCCGCACCGTTCAAGGGGTCGCGCGATTGGCGGATTCGTTTCTGTAGCCCGCATAATTATGGACAAAAGGGAGGCATGGGTTAAGATGCGGGCATGGCCAGAAAGCGCAGAATCGAATATCCGGGAGAGGTCTGTCATGTATTGAACCAGGGCGACCGACGCGAGCCGATTTACCGAGATGACGAACATTGAAAACATGAATGCATGCCAATATCCTATGCAGCCGCGCCATGCGCATTCCACATCCAAAATGCATAAAACCCATGCAAACATTGACGATTGTGAAAGCCTGATGTCGAGTTAATTATGCACGGATGTATAGGACTGACTTTTATGAATGATGAGGCGGACCCCATCCTTTAGACCACGGAGCACTGAAAATAAGCGCGACTTTTGCGATTTGCTGTCACTTCTATTTGTGCTTGTCTTCCGTTCATTCCACGTTTCAAAACCCTTTCGAAAA
>JBEKDI010000134.1:0-12438 GCA_050014435.1 Verrucomicrobiota bacterium
CAACATGGCAGAGCGTCTCAAGCGTGTCAAGGGGTATTTTGCATATATTACTTGCTACATAAAAAGGGCAAAACCTCGATTCTTCAAGGGTTTACGTCAATTGAAGGAGGAAGTTAGGCTAAATCCAGGAAATGACGCGGACAACATACGTTTTATCCTCGTTGGATGAGGTTGAGGGAAGTTTCATACAAACCGAGGAAATGCGTAAAATCGCCATGTTCAACCTTGCGGCGGGCGAATTTGCAGATGAGCAGGGTTGAGCCCCTGATGATGAACTTCTAAAACTTGCCGGATGGGAGGCAAGAGGGAAAGGGGAGGCAGACTGGGAGTGACGGGTGGAGCCGGGCAACCCGGTTTTTTGTCACTTGAAGTCGATTACAAAAAAACCTTGAAAAAATGATTGTGTTACGCCGTTATACATTATAGGGTCTTATGCCGCCGGTAAGAAGATACCCGAGTTCCTTGAGTCCGATAAACAATACGACGCAGGAATTGCATGTGAATAAATCGCAAGGCAAGCCAAAAACATAGATGTTCAATCCTTATGAAGCATAAAATGCGCCTACATTACGCTGGTTCAGTACTCGCATTCGCTTTTGCTTGTCTCTTAACCGGATGCGAAACGATGGACCCGACTGCCGCCGGAAACTTTTCGACCGGCGTATCCGCTGCCAAAGCCCAGGTAAATGCGGCGTTCACCGCCTCCGCTCAAGTAACGCGCGAAGGCGAAATCGGCTATGTCGCAACCCAACCTGCGCTGAAAGAATCCGATTTTATCCAGACTCCGACGGCAGATACAATTGCCACTTGGGACCAAACACTCTCGAGTCTGGAAGAATATGCTCAAGATCTTGCTGCGTTGGCGGCTCCTGGCGCAGCCAAGACTTTCGACGGTGCCGCAACAAACCTGGCTGAAAGTTTCAATCAGACCAAAACAACCCTGCTGCAGCACAGTTTGGGCTCGGCCGGGCTTAATGCGGGATTGTCGGCAGCGTTCACCGAAGTCGCAAATGTGATTCTCCAGGCCAAGGCTCAGGCAACGGCGCGCAAGATTGCGGCACAGACCGATCCCAAGATGGCAACGATATTCACCTTGTTGGCGGAGGAGATTGGCGAAACCCGAACGAATGGATTGCGCGGAACCCTTCATGCCACTTGGGAAGCCGAACTGGCCACTCTTTACGCGCCTTTTCTAACCGCAAGCAATGATGTTGCAAAAAGGACGCAAATCGCCCAACAGTTCGCGGACACTCTCAACAAGAGAGATGCTCAGGACCAATCGCTTTCCTCGCTTCGCAGTTCGATTCTGGCTTTACAGAACGCTCATCACGCACTGGCTGAGGGGGATGCTGTTACGCTTCAAGCCGCGATTAATCTGGTAATTACCGAGGCGCAACGAACGAGCGGCCTGTACAATCAATTCAAAGGACAACTTAAATAGCATTAGCTTACAAGATCTCCAATTCCCATGCAAAATCATAACTTGGTAACGCTGCTGAACTCACTAATCGGCCAGCAAACGGCGCTGACTAACAAGCTTCAAATTACAAGAGACCCGGATCTGGCGAATGCCATTTCGACCGAGATTTCCGAGATCCTGCACCGCATCATTTTAACACAGAATTTGTTGTTCCAAAGTGACTCTGCCCAGCTCAAAGACAGCGTCACAGCGGTGAAAAGTGCGGACGGCGCTCTCTCTGCTGCCATCAATAATTTCACTAAAGCCGCGGATTTAATCAACGCGGTATCAACGTACTTGGGGTACGTCGACAAGGCGATTGACTTGGCCAAGACTGTCGGCATGTAGTCGCCCTTCAAAACAGATCTGACCATCATCGGAACCATATATGCAATGCGTATATCGCTACTATTCACAACACGGTGCAGGCACAAAGCATGTTATCGTGAAAACCCGCTTTTATTCGTCACTTTTTAGGGCGCATCTTGTCATTGGCATTGTTCTGTTCATTTGTGGCACCATTTTGGCGCAGAATACAAGCGGGCCATCGCCCACTAATGACAGTGTAAAGGGAATTCCTTCAATTGAGCTTTCCTCCTTTGAGCCACAGCACGCTGGAATTGGCGATTTGTTTACACTCACGTTGTCAAATGCTTCACCTGAATTTATCAAGAAGCTGGCCGACACCAACAAAGTATCGATACTTTTCGCGGAGATACCGTTCCGTAACACTTGTTGCAACGTTCTGGTGCCTGCCACTGGCGCCGGTTCCGCCACCGCCAAACTTCAGTTCGATCTCGCTTTTGGAGCCGATAATCGCGATGCCTGGTCGGAGATTATACGTCGGCAACGTGACGGCAAACCAATTCCAGTCGGTTTGCTTTTGGCTGATGGCACGGAATATTCGTGTTCCGGCAGCGACCCTTTTCTAAAACTGATTGTCCTTGATCACGCTCAGAGATTTTTGGCTGGAGCTCTTTTGGTGCTGTTTGTCTATCTATTCCTCTACTTGGCGACTCAGACCCAGATGATCCGGGACTCTGACCCCTCACTTCCACCGGTACTGGCAGCGGAGGAAAAGGGGCGGCAAAAACCCGGCAAGCTAAAACACAGCCCATGGCTTGTTTCCATGTGCTTGCTGGGATTAGTTTTGGCAGTTTTGCTGGTAGTGTGGTGTGATAAGCACGCCAACCCCCGCATAAGCGCTGAGAGAATGAGTGAACTTTTCATTGCAGTCATTGTTATTGCGATTGCGGGTCACTATTGTCTGTACTGGAAGCCGGCAGAGGCCAAGGAGGCGGCTAAAAAACTCAATCCTTACAGCCTGGCCCGCACCCAAATGGCCATTTGGTTTTTTCTAATCGTTTGTTCCTGGGTATTCCTTTGGCTGGTGACCGGCACATTGGATACCCTCACAACGACTGTTCTCGCGTTGATGGGTATCGGAGCAGGCACGGCGCTGGGTGCGGAGGTGCAGGATTCAGGCAAGCCAAGATATTCGGAAGTCATTGACTCCAAAATAAAGGCGATCGAGAAAAAGCAGAAGGACGCAACGGCTTTGGCATCCGATCTCGCCGAACTGCCTGGGTTGCAAGAACAGCTTAAGCAAGAACTCGCCAAAGGTCCTCCAACTACGGAGGGTTTTTTTACCGATGTTTTGACTGATGCCAGGGACGGAATCAGCTTCCATCGCTTTCAAATGTTCGTCTGGACTATCGTGCTCGGCATCGTTTTTGCCGTTGACGTTTACCAACACCTCGTAATGCCGGATTTCGACGGCACGATGCTCGCCTTGATGGGGATCAGTTCTGGCACCTACCTGGGGTTCATGATCAAGGAGACTCACCCCCCCCAGGCGACAGGCTAAAAATCAATTTGGGAAATACGTTCAATGGAAGAATTGATGTGGGGAGACCCCGAGGATTGAACAAAACAAAGAGATAAAATGAGCAAACGAATTATTTTCTGCGCCGATGGCACTTGGGACAGTCCACCAAATGACACGAACGTCTACAAACTTTTTAAGGCAGTCACTGTCACCTCCGGTCAAATCGTGTTTTACGACGACGGCGTGGGGTCTGATGGAACTCCCCTTGAAAAAATTGCCGGCGGAGCATTCGGGGAGGGCATTTTCCAAAAAATCAGAGACGGCTACACCAAAATTGCCCATGTGTATGACGAGAGCGATGATATTTTTATTTTCGGATTCAGCCGGGGCGCTTACACGGCGCGCAGTTTGGCGGGCATGATTGCAATTTGTGGTCTGCCGACCGGGTCCTTCGATGATGATCTTGTCAACGCGGCGTTCCAGGCCTACAGAAATCCGAATCAACGGGCCGCGTTTGCGGCCCAATACCCTTTGTATGACGCCAAACTCAAAATGGTGGGGGTTTGGGACACAGTGGGGGCACTGGGGATCCCTGCCATCGTTGGAGGGGTTGATCAGAGTGCTTATGGGTTTCTGGACACGAGTTTGCATCCAGATGTATTAAACGCCTGCCAGGCTCTCTCCATTGACGAACGCCGACAGGAATTTCCGCCAACTCTTTGGACTTCCACGGCAGTCGCCAACCAGGTGCTTGAACAGGTCTGGTTCTCAGGCGTCCACTGCGACGTTGGCGGGGGGTACCCCGAAACCGGCCTTTCCGACATCACCTTTGGTTGGATGATTGGAAAAGCGCAAAAGCTCGGACTGGAACTTGACCCGAATGTGGCGTCGCAATATGCCTTGCTGGAACCCAAGTACGCCATAGACCAGATTCACGAGTCGTGGAATGTGTTGTGGCTTTTTCCGAAATCAAGAACCATCGCGGGCAATTCAACGCTCGGCAACAGTGTGGCAATCCGGTGTCAGTACGAGAATTCGTACCAGCCGGGGAATTTGACGCGGGCCGGTGGTGTGCCAGTTGCTTCTTACCCAGTAGTGCAGGTGGTGATGCCATTGCCGTAGTGCCGGCTGGTCCGATTTTTATGGCAAGATCCAGGGGCAGATTGGCGCTTCTTATGTCCTCCAAATTTCGACAGATCTGGGGCTGCCGGATTGCAGCCGTTGAAGGACATAACTTCCCCTGCGAAAATCATCCCAAACGCCAGCTTGGCTGGGATTTGCGCGACCCTGATCGGCAGGTTATTTTGATCTGTCGTGAAGATTGCCCCACCTCAAATCAGCCGCGACGAATTGGCCTTGCGTCTGGGTGAGCCGAACCCGCCGCTGGTGATCGATGTCCTTCCCGAGGAGGAATATGAAGCCGCGCATCTGCCGGGCGCGAAGAATGCATGCGTCTTTAATGTCAGTTTCCTCGACGATGTCACAAAGCTGGCCTTGGATCGGTCCAGACCTTTGGTCCTTTACGGCTCCAGTTCCCGCGATCTTGCCTCCGCCACCGCCGTCGAAAAGCTGCTGGCCGCAGGACGGGCTAATCCGCCGCCGAGGCACACTTTGACATCGATCGCACCCGCTGGAAGGTCCTCTACGGCTCGGGGAAGTTTTACGAAAAGCTCGGCAAACATCTCGTCAATGACGAGGTCAGCCTTGCGCTGAAGTTGGTCACCCTCCTGCGGACATGATCCGTCTGCTCCCCTGAATAAGCAAAAAAACCGGGCTTAGTGGCCAGAGGGTGACCAATAAGCCCGGGGAATTTTCGAATTTAGTACACATGTAGGAGTAGCGGGATATCCGGTTGCTGCTGTACAACACACACAACCGAAATGCTGCGGGCAAACAAAGAACAAACCAAACTTTGCCCTAAAATTCTTTCCGCGCCCACGAACCGTTAAAAAACCGTGTTAATGCACCTGACATTGAGCAAATTACAAGCACAATTAATGCCGTCATCAACATTAGATCGCAAGTCCTTATGCCAGAATAACTTAGGCTCGATTGACCGGAAAAGGCTTGGACCAATTTGCTGGCTTTTTATGACCAAGATGGATCGGTTGCTACACGCGATGATTTGGGCAAAAAGATTCGGGGGTATGTAGATAACGCAAATTGGCATAAATACTAAAAATCCCGCGCCATTATTTGGATTAGGAGGACGAGATTTGCGTTAAGTATATACTCCCGAAAAGATTTTCACCTGGACAGCATTTGTCCAACCGGGGTTGCCATACTGATGGCATGAAAAATAGATATTCTTCGACGAAAACGAATGCACGGCCCCGGGTCCTGGCCTCTTTTGGCCGGGCTAATTTGGTCCGCATCACCGGATCCAATTACGAATTGCGCGGGGCTTCAGAGGACGAGTTCACCGCCGCCAAGGAATGGATTTCCCTCTTCCTGCACGAGGCCGTCCTGTGCAAGGCGCCTGATGGAGAATCTCAAATTTGAAATTTTACAGGCGGGCGACGAGGAGTTCGCGCTGGAGCATGAGCTCTTTGGGCAGATAGGCGTAAAGCTCGAAGAACAGATCGTCCTGACCCAGGACTTCGCGCCGCCATTCCTCCAAGTTGATGGCCTGGGCTTGGGCAAGTTTCTCGGGGTTGAAGTCTTTCATGTCGGACAGGTCAAAATCCCGCGGGCCGGGCACCCAGCCCAGCGGCGCTTCCTGGGCATCGGCCCGGCCGCGCGTCCGCTCTACGATCCATTTGAGCACGCGGATGTTTTCGCCGAAGCCGGGCCAGAGGAAATTGCCCTGTTCATCGCGGCGGAACCAATTGACGTGAAAAATGCGCGGCGGGACGGAAATCTTTTTGCGCATGCGGATCCAATGGTTGAGATAATGCCCCATGTTGTAACCGCAGAAGGGCAGCATGGCCATGGGATCGCGGCGCACTTTGCCCACAGCGCCCGTGGCCGCGGCCGTGGTCTCGGAGCCCATCGTCGCCCCCACATAAACGCCATGAATCCAGTTGAAGGCTTGATACACCAACGGCATGGTCGTGCCGCGGCGGCCTCCGAAAATTATGGCGCTGATCGGCACGCCATTCGGGTCATCGACTTCGGGAGCGCAAGCGGGGTTGTTTCTCATGGGCGCGGCAAATCGGCTGTTGGCGTGAGCGGCCGGTTCCTTGCTGCCGGGTGTCCATGGGCGTCCCTTCCAATCGGTCAATTGCGGCGGTGGCTCCTTGGTTTTGCCTTCCCACCACACGTCCAGGTCGGGCGTCAGCGCCACGTTGGTATAAATTGTGTCGTGCGAGATGGTTGCCATCGCGTTGGGATTGGTCTTGCTGTTTGTCCCGGGCGCGACGCCGAAATAGCCCGCCTCGGGGTTGATGGCGTAAAGCCGCCCGTCCGGCCCCGGTTTCATCCAGGCGATGTCGTCGCCGACGGTGCGGATTTTCCAGCCCGCGAAATGGGCCGGTGGCACCATCATGGCGAAATTGGTCTTGCCGCAGGCGCTGGGGAAGGCCGCGGTCACGAACGTCTTCTCGCCTTCCGGCGATTCGGCGCTGAGGATGAGCATGTGTTCCGCCAGCCACCCTTCCTTCCGGGCCAGCCATGAGCCAAGGCGCAACGCATAGCATTTTTTGCCCAGCAGGACGTTCCCGCCGTAGTTGGAGCCGGTCGAGATGATGGCGTTGTCTTCCGGAAAATGCGCGATGTAACGCCGCGCCGGGTCCGCCTCCAGCATGCAATGCAGACCGCGATTGAAATTCTCGCCGCCTCCCAGGTGTTCATAGGCCACCTTGCCCATGCGCGTCATGATCCTCATGCTCAACACCACGTAGAGCGAGTCGGTCAGTTCCACGCCGACTTTTGTCAGGCTGGATCCGGACGGCCCCATCAGATAGGGAACCACGTAGAGGGTGCGGCCGCGCATTCCCCCCTCGCAGAGGGCGTGGAGCTTGCGGTACATCTCCTTGGGCGCGGCCCAATTGTTGGTCGGGCCGGCCTCTTCCGCCGTGGCGGCGCAGATGAAAGTCCGGTCTTCGCTGCGGGCCACGTCGTCCGGCTTGGAACGATGATAATAACAGCCCGGCAGTTTGTCCTGATTGAGCTTGATCAAAATACCCCTGGCCACCGCTTCTTCCGTCAGCCTTATCTTCTCCTCCTCGGACCCGTCGCACCAGACGATGTTGTCCGGTTGACACAACGCGGCCATTTCCTCGACCCAGCGGATGACGGCGGGATTATTTGTGTACGGCGGCTTCATGTTGTATATCATGGCTGTGGAGCGTAGCGCAGGGCGGCGCTGAAAGTCAAAGATTGTTGCCGCGCAAAAACCAGCCGTTTTTTGGCGTCCGACCTGGCAAAATGTGCGTGGTCAATCGTTGTAAGCGCTCTCGCCGTGCTCCGACAGGTCCAGGCCCGAACTCTCCTCCTCCGGCGTCACACGCAGTTCGGCCACCGGGCTGACAATTTTGAGGATGATGAACGTTCCCACCGAGGCGAGAACCACCGTGAAGAGCAACCCGCGAAATTGATTGGCCAACTGCGCCGCGCTTCCGGCCAGCGACACCACATGGCCGCCGGAGGTAAAGGTGTTCCCGATGGCCACGTTGACGTCCGCGCTGGCGAACAAGCCCACCATGAGCAAGCCCGTGGCGCTTCCCACCGCGTGAACGCCAAAGACATCGAGTGAATCGTCGTAGTGCAACGCCGCCTTGAGCCTGCTCACGGCCAGGTAACAAACCACCCCGCCCGTCAATCCTATTAAAAAAGCCGCCGGAATTGTCACAAAACCCGAGGCAGGCGTGATGGTGGCCAGGCCCGCCACCATGCCGGAGGCGACGCCGAGCACGCTGGGCTTGCCCTTGAGGCGCCATTCGGCCATTCCCCATCCCAGGGCAGCGGCTGCCGCCGAGAAATGCGTCGCCGCAAAGGCGCTGCTGGCCAAAGCGCCGGCGTTGAGCGCGCTGCCGGCATTGAAACCAAACCACCCCACCCACAACAGTCCCGCTCCAATCAGGCTCAGCACGACATTGTGCGGGGGCATCGGCTCGGCCGGGAAACCAATCCGCCTCCCGAGCACGATCGCGCAGACCAGCGCCGAAACGCCCGAACTCACATGCACCACCATGCCGCCGGCAAAATCCAGCACGGGATACTGGCCTCCCAGGCTCCAATTAAACAGGCCGCCCTTGCCCCAAACCATGTGGCATAACGGGCAGTATATGAACGTCACCCACAACACCATGAACAGGACGTAAGCCTTGAATTTCATCCGTTCCGCAATCGCGCCGCTGATCAGCGCCGGGGTGATGATGGCGAACATCATTTGAAAGAGCATGAAACTCTCCTGCGGGATGGTCGGCGCATAGTCCGGATTCGGCGCGCCCCCCACGCCATTGAGCATGAAGTATTGGAATGGATTCCCGAAGAACGCGTTTCCTTCCCCGAAAGCCAGGCTGTAGCCGTACACCATCCAGATTGCCGAGACCATGGCCATCAGGATGAGGCTTTGCATCATGGTGCTGAGGACGTTCTTGCGCCGCACCAAGCCGCCGTAGAAAAGTATCAAACCCGGTGCCGTCATCATCAGCACCAATGCGCTGCTGGCCAGCACCCAGGCGTTATCGCCCATGTTGATGACCAGGTCCCGGTTGATGGCCGGCTGCATCGGGTTGGCGTGCGCCTTCATCGAGGGCGTGCTGAGCGCATAGACTGGATTGAACATGACAGGCAGGAGCCAGCAGACCAGCAAGGCGGGGATCCACCGCCGAAGACAAATGCTTTTCATGATGCGTTGCAGTTTAACCCAACGCACCCCATGCAGGTCAAATCAAAATTAGAAAAAATCATCATGCCGGGCGCAAATCATGTTTCGACAGCCTGCAATGGTTCAGCGATAAGTGGTTCATGGCCGGATAGTTAAACCGCCTTCGCAGAGGGAAACTTCACTAAGTTAAATCTGGCGTGACTCGACGCAAGCCGCATAATCTGCAAGTGGTTCCTATTAAATCACTTCCGTTGATTTGACCCATTGAGACCTATTGATCAAACCAAAAAAATCACTTTGATTCGGTGTGATTTGTTTTGATTCACCATGAGATGCCTTGAGGGACGAGGGCTGGCATGAAGTGCCCGAATCGAAGGAGGCCGGACTGGGCCGGACCTCCCAGACCTTATTCGAATGGCCATCGCAAGTATTCACTTTGCTACCTATACAGTTAACCAATTGTTTCGTCAATAGACTTTTTAAAGAATGTGAGGGAAGGCCAAGGCGCATGAGCGGCGGCAGACTGGCGGGCGGCTGAAATCGTGGGTCGCGGTTCAAAGAATTCTATCACTTGCCCCGGTCATTGCAATCCCGCAACATGTTGCCAGAGCCGGACGCAGTCGCGCCTCTAACTCGGTTGGCAGGAGCTCTCGGTGAACAGCGAAAGAAACTCCAAGGTTGACCTGGACAGCACTGGATGTGGGGGGCCCTTGTGTTGAGACGTTCGGAATGATAAGTGAAAACTCCTCCCCATCGTGGCAGGGCAGGTGAGTAATGTGAAGCTCGTTTGGCATCATTATCACGGGTGGCATCAGCCATGCTGTTGGTTGCCTAAATCCCTTACGTTCCAACGCGGTGGGAATGGAGCCAGTTGCCGAATTTGGTCAATCGTCCATAAAATGGGTTATGGACGATTCTGCGTGCCGCGGGGTTGTTCGAGCAGCGTCCGTAAGAGGTCCTGAGCTGGTTGATAATCAGGCTTCTGACGGCAGAGGGTTTGAAGCTCGCGCAGGGCTTCGCCAGTCTTGCCCATTTGATAAAGCAAGTCCGCCGTCTCCAACCGGATGGGTGGCGAAAATGGGTCCCATGATTCAGCCCTCCGCAGATGGTTTAACGCCTTCGCTGGCTTTCCACTGTCGAGGTCAAACATGGCCTTGCGATATTGGCCGATTGGCTGATCAGCGTTAAAGTCCAACATTGCCAGCAATTCCTTTCCGGCCTGGCTCTTTGTGTCGAGACCGCCCCGAAGCGTCCAGGCTGCGGCAACTCTCACGTCGCGGACCGGATCGGCGAGCATCGGTCGGAGCGCGACAGCAACATTCTCGCCGCCGTCATTCAACCGGGACTCAAGGGATTTGATCGCCTGCTCTCGAACCAGCGGATGATCGTCTTGGAGCAATCGCAACAGCGCGGCTTTGATATCCTGATCATCCGGCCACTGCCAGAGCAGGCTGGCGGACACCGCCCGCCAATAGGAGCTTTCCTGACCGCTGAAAAGCATTCCCACCAAGTGGCCCTGAGCACTCTTGTCCCCTCGGTGCGCTGCTGCAATCCATCGCGCCCGTTGCCGTGTCGGGCGATCCATTTTTTGGCCGTACCATTGGTCTGTTGAACTGATGGCCCATTCGGTGCTTTTATCCGAATGACAACGCGTGCAGGCATTGGGAATATTCAGTTCCTTGGTCAACAGAGGGTCAGGGATCGTCAAACCGTGATCGTGGCGGGCGTGGCGCTGCATATACACGGTCACCGGCATGTGACAGCCAATGCACAGATTGCCGCTGTTCGTGGCGGAATGATGGGAATGCTCGACAGGATTGACGACAGGCGCGTTGGTGAACGATCCGTTGTGACATCTCAGGCACAGATCATTGCCGGGCAGCAGCACTTTCAGCGAATGGGCATTGTGGCAATCCAGGCATGTGACGCCTCGCTCGTGCATCTTGCTGCCCAAGAATGAAGCGAACTCGTAATCTTCGCTGCGGACTTGTCCATCGGCATACCAATCCTCGCTGTCGCCGGGGATTTGGAGTTGGTAATGGTCAAAAAAGGAGTCGCCGGGCATGAAATTGCCGGTGATGTCATCCCGCCGCGCATGGCAGGAGCCGCAATAACCAAGCACCCGGGCTGGTGTCGGATGGGGCAAGGTCGGGTCCTTCGCTTTAGTGCCCGGATGTTCCTTTTGCCATGCGACATGCTCCGCAAGGCCAGTATGGCACGCGCCGCAACCCACCTTCATTTCGTCCATCGTGGTATGGTATGAATCGGTTGCCTCGTCGTAATTCTTGTGCAGCCGGGTGTTGTGGCATTCAGCGCACATTGAGTTCCAATTCATGCCGCGTCCTGACCAATGGCCCCATTCTCCCGGTCTTCGATCCTCGTCGCCATACACGTCGAACCATTGATTCGCGTTGGGGTCGTAAGAGACTTCCTGTATTTGCCAGCGTCCGCCTGTAGCAGCTGTGAGGAATTGTCGCACTGGCTCAACTCCGATCACCCGCTCCACCGCGTAAGCTCCGACATTAGTTTTGAACCCAAGAGTGACGATTTGGCACTGGCCGTTTATCATCCGCATCTCATTGGTCTGTGAACCGGCTTTGAAAGCGCGTGTCGGCTCAAATGCAGCGCGATCCGATGGGGTCAAAATCACCCTTTCCGCCAGACCATGATGCGATGAGGCCCATAGTCCATATTCCAAAGGATGACATTCTCGACAGGATGTTGATGGAGTTGTCCCATCGGCGTTGCTCAGGATGAAAATGAATCCGGCGCACAATAGTTTTCGGAAGCTATCTTGCATTGCTCTGTTGTTTATATTGATGCATTCACGATGAGCAGGACATGCAACCCAAAAGTCTGCGTGAACACCAAGCCTAGCCAATCGCTTGCTTGCTGTCACGACCGAAACCAACCCCAGATAAACAGAAGCAGAAAAGTAAGTAACCATCCAATACTTCCAGTCAGAATAATGGTTCGTGGAGAACAGCGATGATAAAAAACTCTATCCACTACTATAGTCAAAATTCCAATGCCGAAAATCACATACGGTAGCGCTCGATCACTTAAGGCATGCTCTAATGGTTTCAGCAAAAACAGACACATTGCCATAAAAGCCATTCCCGTTCCAGAGAAAACAATGTAACGTCCGAACGGGTCAATGCCGGATGGGGATTTATCATTCATCGTTTACAGCAGTTTTTCTTGTAATGGTCCTTCATCTTTCCCAAACGAGGGGTTTCATCATGGTAAAAATTTGATAACTGAGGAGTGAAACGTTCTCCGATACGTTACGCGGTCCTTTGGCGTTTTTCTTTGGCCAGACGGAGGGATAAGCCCACCCATTTTTCGGTCAGCTCTCGGAGCCGCTTGTAGTTGGCC
>JBEKDI010000135.1:0-12049 GCA_050014435.1 Verrucomicrobiota bacterium
TATTCGCATCCCCATTGTAATGCGACAAAATGTCCCATGGTACAATGCCAAAATGGCACAATATCAAGTGGTTACACACTCGCATCCCACGACACATAGTGTGAATTCCTAAACGGCATTGGTGTTAGGGGTCATCCACGTGATGCTGGCCGAAGACACCAATCCAACGGAATTTGTTTTCGCCTACGGCAAGAAGGACAACGCCTTTTTCCTGTCAGCCCTCGTCGAGGCGAAAGCCTCCGGGACAACTGATGACAAAAAGTGATGGTGTGGACATCTTTATGAGAAACGAAAAGACCCCAAGGCCGTGCGCAGTTGCGGTTTTGTGTATTCTTCTCTACTATCAAAAGGAACTTTCGCCCTGTCGTGCCAGCGCGTCGAGTTTGTTGATTAGCTCCTTTTGTCCAGCATAGCTCGGGTGCTCCGGCACGCGACAGAAAAGTTGGTCCTCGGCAAATAAATATTTAATGAAACGGGCAACTTCATTACCAACAAATTTAAGATGTGACAGCACCCTTTGCTGATTATAGATTTCGTTGAGTGCATCGAAATAAGTCTTATCACGTATCGGAGTTATTTCTGCCATAGCAAACACATAATCAAAATTACCCTTTCCCCAGTAGAGATGAAGGTCACCGCAAGGAGACAACTCAACCTGTGTAGCGGTTGAACGTCGTTCCTGGATCCAATGCTCGAATATGTCCTGATATGTCTTGCGCCAATCGTAACAACCTGTTCTCTGCTGCTTTACTTTCCTTAGTCTCCACGAAGCAATGCTCAAGCATCTCCTTGTCGCGTTCGTCGGTAAGACGTTGAAAGAACGCGGTCATGAGCCTGTCGAGTGAGGAAATAATGTCTGGCTGTGGCAGGACTTGAGCGCTATCCTCAGAACGCAATGCGCGTTCAAATCTTGTGTGCCTAATGATCCTTCCCTCTGCTTCTTGGAAAAAACCTCGGAAAGTCAGCGCCTTAACGCGGGTTTCGGCGAGTAGATCATAAAAGAGTGAAAACTTTTCTCGAATGCAGTCTAGAGAAGGAAATACAAACGCCCTACCATCGAGGGTTTCCAGACCGTCTCCAAGTCGATTGCTTCTGAAGACAATCCACTCGTTACCGTTGGTTACGCATGCTAACTCAGCCCCTTTATATGCGGCATACTGTATCGCTTGCCTAATTCCTTCTTGAACGTCGGAGTTATGGAATACTGGGCCAGATAGTTTGAACGCATTCCCACATTCACGACTTAACAAATCAAAGGAACGCTGCTGTCGTTTTGCTTCCAAAATAACTCTCCCAAATCCATCTATAGAAAGTTTATAGTCCAAAAAGCCAGGTCCGGCCTGTTCGTTAGTTGTGATTTGGCTGGTATGCCATCCAAGAACATCCATTAGCATCTTATCGATGATTTTGATGCGGTTGTCTGACTCTGTGAATATGGAATTGTTGGGATCGGCAAGCTCCTCCAGAAGGGCTCTAAATCTTTGGAACGCGCCATCAATGTTATCGATTCCGGTTGACATGGTGATAAGTAGTAAATTGTCGGCGATCGATCTTCAAGCATCATTCTGTTTTTCTTTTTTCAAGAAAGCAGCGATCCGCCGCCGCCGCTCGTCGTCTGGCCGAAGAGGGGAATTTTTCCCCGCCAGCCGAGGGCTCGAAGGGAAAACCATAGTGTTGCCCTAAGAGAACACAATAGAAAGCTGCGGTAATATCAATTCAGGAAGCAGGCTCATGGGGTGTTTCCAATCAGTTGGGCGGCGCGGTGGATGAGGTCGTAAAGAGGGGTGGGTAGGGCCAGGCCGAGCACGATTACCGGGACGGCCACGAAGAGCATTGCGCCGAGTTTCCAGGGGCATTCCACACCACGGACCGCGCCGGGGGCGGGCTGGCCGAGGTTGAGCTTGGACATGTGAATTAGGAATCCGGCGAAGATGGTGACGATGCCGAGGACAATCAATCCCGCCGGCCAGGCGCGGTCGGCGGCGAATCCGGCGCTCAGGGTGGTGAATTCGCTTTGAAACAGGCTGAAGGGCGGCACGCCGGTGACGGCGAAGGTGGCGACGAGGAACAGACCGCCCGTCCACGGCAGGATATGGATGACGCCGGTGACTTTGCGGAAGTAAGGCGAGCCGAATTGCTGCTGGACGTTGCCGGCGCAAAAAAACAGGAGCGGCTTGGCCACGGCGTGAAAAACCATGTGCAGCACGGCGGCCAGCGCGCCCAATTTGCCGCCAAATCCGAGCGCGGCGACCATGATGCCGGCGTGGTCGATGCTCGAATAGGCCAGCAGCCGCCGGAAATTGCGCTGCACCAGCACGAAAGGCGCAGCCACCAAAATTGACGCGACACCAAAAATCACGAGCAGGTTGCCGGAGAATTCGGGGCCGAGACATTTCGCGGCCAGGGTGGAGAAGCGCATGATGCCGTAAATGGCGCAGTTGATGAAGGCCGCTCCAAGCAGGGCGGCGGACGGGACGGGGGCCTCGGCGTAGGCGTCGGGCTTCCAAGTGTGCATGGGGGCCAGGCCGGCCTTGGTGCCGTAACCGACGAGCACCATGACAAAGGCCAGTCGCATGGCGGCGGGCTGGCATTTATCGGCCACGTTGATGAGCACGGACCAGTTGAGTCCGTTCTCCGTGTGTTCGCCGAGCACTTGCACGGCGGAGAAGTAGAGCAACACCGTCCCGAACAGCGCCAGCGCGATGCCGGCGCTGCCGATGATGATGTATTTCCAGGCCGCTTCGAGGGAGCTTTTCTGGTTGTAGAAACGCACGAGCAGCACCGAGGCAAGCGTGGTGGATTCAATCGCCACCCACATCAGGCCGAGATTGTTGACGAGCGGCACGGCCATCATTGCGCCGACGAAAATCGGGGTGAGCACGTAGTAGCGGTGCAGCAGGCGCGCGTTGATTTTGCCCGTCCGCTCCTCCTCGCGCAAGTAGCCGACGGCATAAATGCCGCAGGCCAGCGCCACGAATGCGGTCAAGCCTGTGACCAGCGCGCTGAGGGCGTCGGCGCGCAGGAAACCGCCGAAGGCTTCGACTGCGCCACTTGCATGGACTTCCGCGCCGAGCCACACCGCCAGGGCGGCGATGAGCGCGAAGGCGAGCAGGTTGAGCCGCTCTAAAAGGGCGCGATTCCGCAGCGGCCAGCAGATCAGGCCGGTGAGCAGAGGCACAAGGACCAGTAGAGTTAGAATCAAGGCGTCCCCCTGATGATGCCGGAGGCTTGTTCCATCAATTGACGAAGGGAGCCGGGGAGCCAGGTGCTGAACAGCAACAACGTTCCCAACGGCAGGCTCATGGCCACGACCCTGCCCGCGGAAATGGATTCGCGCGGCTGGCTGCCATCGCCCTTACCGAGCAGCAGACCGGCGATTTTGTTGAGCAAGCCGCAGAAGACAACGATGAGCGCCGCCAGCATGACGATGCCAACCCAGACATAATGCGACGTGAAGCTGGCTGCGATGACTGTCAGTTCGCTCACGAACAGGCCGAAGGGTGGCAGGCCGCTCACGGCCACGGCGGCCAGTCCCAGCAACAGGGCCGTCACCGGCATGGTTCGCGCCAGGCCGCCGCCGATACGCCGGAAATCCAGCGTGTGATATTGCTGATGGATGTTGCCCGCGGCGAAAAACAGGACCGGCTTGGCCAGGGAATGATAGCCCATGTGCAGCAGCGCGCCGAAAACTGTCAGCGGCGCGTTCATGCCGATGGCCGCGCAAATCAGGCCGACGTGTTCAAGGCTGGAGTAAGCCAGCATCCGCTTGAGATTTTTTTGCACGAGAATAAACGGACCGGCCAGCAACATTGACCCCAGTCCGAAGCCCAGCAGCAGGTTGCGGGTCAAACCGGAGCCGAGGCACGCGGTGGCCAGAATGTGAAAGCGGAGCAGGGCATAGATGGCGATTTTCAGGGAGACGCCGGAGAGCATGGCGCTGGTGGGCGAGGGCGCTTCGCTGTGCGCATCGGGCAGCCAGGTGTGCATGGGGGCAAGTCCGGCCTTGGTGCCGTAGCCCACGAGCACAAAGACGAAAGCCAGCGTCATCAAATGGTGGTCCAGTTGCGGTGCCTGGGCCAGAAGACGCGACCAATTGAAACTCGGCATGGTTGCTTCGCCCGTTTTGCCAACGGCCGCCGCGTAAGTGAGGATGGTGCCGAAGAGCGCCAGCACCAGGCCCAGTCCGCCGAGAATGACGTATTTCCACGCCGCTTCCAGGGAAGTGCGCCGGTTGTAGAGCGCGACCAATAACACCGAGGACAGAGCCACGGCTTCCACCGCAATCCACATTACGCCGAGGCTGTTGGCCAGGACAACCAGCACCATGCCGAAGGTGAAAAAGGGCGAAAAAACGTAAAATTGCCGGAAACGGCGCTCGGTGACAATGCCTTCGGCCAGATCGCGCCGGAAATAAGGAACGGCATAGATCGAACTGGCCAGGGACACGACACCGATTAGCAGCGTCATCCATGCGCTCAAGGCGTCGGCGCGGAGAAATTCGCCCCACGCGGTCACGGCGGCCCCGTTGTTCGCCAGCACTGAGCCGCACAATTTCACCGCCAGAACCAACACGCCGGCGAATCCGGCGACGTTGAGGAATTCCAACACCTTGCGCGGCCGGGCGAAAAGGCAGACCAGGCCAACGGCCAGCGGCAGGCAAAGGATGGAAGTCAGCAGCATCGGGTCACCACTTCAGTTCGTTGAGCTTGCTCACGTCCATCGAGGAGAAAGTTTCGCGGATGCGGAAGACAAGAATGCCCAGCACCATGACGGCGACGACGACGTCGAAGAGGATACCGATTTCGACCACCAGCGGCATGCCGTAGGTGGTGAGGGCGATGGCGGCGAGCATGACACCGTTTTCCATGGTGAGGATGGCGAGGACCTGGGTGACGGCTTTGCGGCGGTTAATCATAAGAAAGAAACCGGTCAGCACCAAGGCGATGGCCACGGCGAGAGTGTTGCTGCCGAGGCGTTCGAGCGAGGTGATGGGGCGCGCCACGACATGGGCCAGCACGGTCAACGCGCCGCAGATAAGCATGGAGGCCGACATGTTCACAAAGGGGCGGATTTCCTGTTCGATTTTGATCTGGCGCACCAGTTGTTCGAGCCGCCAGGGCAGGAAAATGACCTTGCCCAGGATGGTCAGCACCGCCAGCACCAGGACATGCCAGGCGCCATAGGCGTAACCGACGACGCCGGCGATGGCGGCGAGGAGGAGCGATTGCAAGGCGAAGAGGCGGATGTTGGTGATGAGCATGGACTGGACGGCCAGGAGCAATTGCAGCACCAGCATGGCGGAGGCCAGCAGCGTGATCAGGTTGGAAGCGGTTGGAATGACGGATGGGGTCATGGTTATCGGAATAAAAAGGTGGAAACAAGGGCGAGCATGGCCAGGATGAACGCGACGCTCAACAGGTCCGGCACGCGAAAGAGGCGCATCTTGGCGTTGGTCGTCTCCACCACAACCACCGCGCCGGCCAGCAGGATGAGTTTCACTGTTAAATAGAGCAAACCCAGCCCAAACGTCGCCGCGGACGTTTTCGCCGCCAGTCCGACGGGGAAGAAAATGTTGGCCAGCAGCGTCATGAGGACCAGTTGCTTGATGGAGGCGCCCCATTCGATGAGCGCCAGATAACGGCCTGAATACTCCAGCAACATCGCTTCGTGGATCATGGTCAGTTCCAGATGCGTGGCCGGGTTGTCCACCGGAATGCGGCCCGTCTCGGCCAGGAGCACGATGAACATGGCGATGAAGGCCAGGGCGTGGGACGGATCGAGGAATTTCCAGCCCGGCTGCTGGCTGGCGAGGACGATTTGGCCCAGGTTGGTGGAGCCGGCAGAGATGGCCAATGTGAAAACGGCCAACATCATGGCTGGTTCGGCAATGGCGGAAATGGTCATCTCGCGGCTGCTGCCCATGCCGCCAAAGGCGCTGGCCGGATCCAGTCCGCCAAGGGCCAGGAAGAACCGACCCAACGCGAGCAAGCCGACCAGGGCCAAAGCCCCACCAAAGAGGCCCATTGGCGCTTGAGCTGTGACCATCGGCACCAGCAGCCCCGCGGCAAGTGAGGTCAGAAACATCAGATGCGGCGCGAGCGGGAAAACCCACGAAGCGTGTTCGGAGATGACCATGTCCTTGCGCAGGAATTTTAGCAGGTCGAAGTATGTCTGCCAGAGGGGAGGGCCGCGCCGGTTTTGCAGCCTGGCTTTGGCCTTCTTGATGAAGCCGCTGAGCAACGGCGACAACAGGAGCAGCAAGACGGTTTGCGCAATAATGGATGTCAGGTCCAGGCTCATAGCGCGAAGATCAGCAGCAGCAACAAAGTGATGAAGATGTAAAGCAGGTAGGCGTGAATGCTGCCCGCCTGCAACGCGCGGATCTTCCGGGACACGCGCACAATCGAAATGCGCAACGGACGGTAAAGACGCTGAACAAAAACTTCCTCGATATGGCTTTCAAACCGGATGTTGGTGGCAAAGTAGGGGGAGAAATCGTATTCGCGCTGTGTTTCGCGGCGCGGGCGGAAGAGGGCCTTGAAGATCATGCGGATTGGCTTTGAGAAGCCAGTGGCGGTGTATTCCATCTGCGGGGTCAGGCCGCGCTGGCCGCAGTCCCATGTTGGGGCGCGGCGCGTCTTCGCCTTGCGCGCCAGGACCAGCCAAAGGGCGAAGGGAATCGGCAGCAAGCACAGGCCCATCAGCACCATGCCAACAGTGGAAACGGTGCCGGCTTTTTCCGAGAGCGATGCCAGGACCAGGCCGCTGTTCAAGCTGAGTTGAGCGCTGATTTGTTGGCCGGTGAGTTGTTGTGTGAGCGGATCGAGCAAACGGACAAACGTTGTCGGGAAAAATCCCAGCAACAGGCAGGCGGCCGTGAGCAGGGCCATGCCGATGCGCATAGACGGGGCGGCTTCGTGGGCGTTGCGAGCCGCGTCGCTGCGCGGTTGGGCCAGGAAGGTGATGCCGAAGGCTTTGACGAAGCAGGCGGCCGCCAGGGCGCCGGTCAGGGCGAGCATTGCGCCGCTCAAGGGAAAGGCCAGGCGCCACAAACTGTCGCTCGCGCCGAAGCCTTGGAGCAAGGCCTGGTAGGTCAGCCACTCGCTGACAAAGCCGTTGAGCGGCGGCAGGGCGGAGATGGCGACAGCGCCGATGAGAAAGTAAAAGGCCGTCTCCGGCATTCGCCTGGCCAGGCCGCCCATTTCCTCCATGTTGCGCGTATGGGTGGAGTGGACCACCGCGCCCGCACCGAGGAACAAAAGGCCTTTAAAGGCGGCGTGGTTGATGGTGTGATACATCCCGGCCACCAAACTGAACGCGGCCAGGATCGGGTGTCCGAAAAACTGAAAGAGCAGCGCCGCGCCCAGCCCCATCATGATGATGCCGATGTTTTCGATGCTGTGATAGGCCAGCAATCTCTTGAGGTCGTGCTCCATCAAGGCGTAAAGCACGCCCAGGACAGCGGAGACCGTACCGACAGCCAGGACTGTCACACCCCACCACAGCGGCGGCGGGCCAAGAAACTCGAAGCAGACGCGGGTCAGCCCGTAGATGCCGGTCTTGATCACCATGCCGGACATGATGGCCGAGATGTTGCTGGGCGCGACGGGGTGGGCCGCCGGCAGCCAGATATGCAGGGGCACGACGCCGGCCTTGATGCCGAAGCCGAGCAGGAACAGGACAAAGGCGGCGTCACGTTTGCCGGGCGACATTTTAGCGCCCACATCGCGCAGGCTGTCGAAGCTGAAGTCGCCCGAGGCCTGAAAAAGGAGCAGAAAGCCCAGGATAATGCACCCGGCATCAATGTGGGACATGATGAAAAAGAGGACGCCAGCCTGCCGCGTCTCCGGCTGCTCATGTTCAAAACTGATCAGGCAGTAGGCGGTCAGGGCCATGAGTTCCCAGGCAATAAGAAAAAGCCAGATGGTGTTGGCCACGACCAACACGGTCGCCACCAGCAGCAGCGCGTTGTAGAATGCGCCGAGCACGCCGGCATTTTTACGTCCGAAATAACCCTTGGAGTAATCGAGCGAATAAATCGAAATGGCGCAGCCCAAGAGCGACACCAGCATGAGGAAGAACGCGCCCAAGCCGTCGAGGCGCGCGCTGAATTTGATATAGGGGATCAGCGTGGGGATCAGTTCGCCCCGCCAGGGCGGAGCCGAAGGGCCGTTGCCGAGAAAGAGAAGGGCGGCGAGCAAACCGATCAGCCCCGAGAGGGAGGCCGCGCCGAAGGAGAGGGCCGCGGCCAGTTTGGGGCGGCGCATGAACAGCAAGCCGCCGACGCTTCCGGCGGCGTAACCGCAAAGCGATATTACAAGCAACGTGGCGGGTTGGACGTTCAAGGCGTGCTGGGGCGGACGCGGGAATCCCGGGCCGCGTCAACCGGCATGCGCCTGTGCGAGCGATTGCTTCTTATGCCTGACAGTTTTGGGCACTGGCGGCAGGACGGCGGGAACGGCCGTTTCCTGAGGCGGTAGATAAAGGTAGCGGCCGCAGTTGCCGCACAACTGGACGTCGCCGTCCGTGACCAGGCCGTGCAGGGCGCCGATGGCGACCTTGAGATGGCATTCGGTGCAGACGCCGTTGCGCACGATGGCCACGCCCTTTTTGCCATGCGCCATCAAGCGGTCATAATGAGTCAAAGCCACGGGTGGAATGGATTTGCGCATGGCTTCCATGGACGCTTCCCTGTTCCGCTGGCCCGGTCCGGATTGAAGCTGGAGCGTCTGAAGCATGAATAGAGTTTCCATGATATTCTTCATAGGATCACCAGATTAACACAACCGGCCCGCCTTTGGACAGACAAAAATGATAAATCCTAATGGGGGGCGCACCCAGGGGAAAATGTCGAATGACGAAATCATAATGACCAATCAATGGCCAAATGACCCATGCCCAGAGGCGCGCCCCTCAGCCGTGGGCCGAGCGCTGGCGGGATTGTCCTTCCAGAAGGTGCGGGTGTCGAACAAAAAGTGCAAATATCAAGGACTGACACCTGCGTGACACCTGCGATCCTGCGACTACCGACGCCACCGAGGTTTTGCTTCAGCTTTTTAATCCCGCCGCCAGCACTTCGGCGATGTGGCGGGGATGGCTGGCGGAAAGATGCTCGATTTGATGGCGGCAACTGGTGCCGGATGCGACCACAATCGTCCCGGCCGGCTGCGCCCGAATCTGCGCCAGCAATGGCTGGGCGACTTTGACGGATAATTCGTATTTGTCCGCCAGGGCGCCGAACGCCCCCGCCATGCCGCAGCAGCCGGTCTCCAGCAACACGGCCGAGCGTCCCGGCATCCGCTCAATGACGCGTTTCATAAAACCCACATTCAAGAGCGACTTCGCGTGGCAATGGGCGTGAATGGCGATTTTCTCCGGCGCGGCGTTGAAGGCGATTGCGCCGGGTTCGCGCGCCAGCAAATTCTCCACAAATTCCTCGAACAGAAAACAGCGCGCCTTCACTTCCGCCGCGCCGGGCAGTTTTAATTCCAGATAGTCCTCCGCGAACATGGAATAGCACGACGGTTCGAGAAACAGAACAGGCTCGTTGCCGCCGCTTGTTGTCAATAATTCCAAATTGTGGCGGCCCAATGCCGCCGCCTTGTCCAGGCGGCCCTGGCTGAAGGCGGGCCGCCCACAACATTTGCGTCCGTCGACCAGGGACGGGGAGAATCCGGCCGCTTCCAGCACCGCCACCGCCGCCCGCGCGATGCGCGGCTCGTGATAACGCGCGAAGGTGTCGTCCCATAAAAAAATCCGTCCGCGCCCGCCGCCGGGAGGGGCGGTGCGCCGCGCGAACCAATGATCGAACGGTTCCGGGGCATAGGGCGGCAGGGGACGCTGCTCCGAGATGTCAAGAATATTGTTCGCCCAGCGCCGCAGGGTGGCGGATTTCAGAAGCCGGTTGGACAGGGACGGGGCCAGGCAGCCCAGCCGGCCCAGCAGGTCCACGGAACTGAAGAGGCGTTCGCGCCAGGAAAGACCATGGCGTTCGTGGCGGGCGTGGAGCAGTTCGGCCTTGAGCAAGGCGAGGTTCACGTTGGAAGGACATTCCGCGGTGCAGGCCTTGCAAGAAAGGCAATTGCCCAGCGCCATTGCCATTTCCGCGGCGCGCAACGGGTCCTTCGTGCCGCGGCATTCCAGCGCGGCGCGAATGGCGTTGGCCCGGCCGCGGGTGGACATGATTTCCTCGCCCGTCACCAGAAAGGTGGGGCACATGGTGGGCGTTTCCTTGCGGCAGCCGCCGCAGCCGTTGCATTGCTCGAGATTGGCCGTGAACGAGCCATCCCTCGCCGCAAAGGCCAGGACGGGCGAAAACGGCAGGGGGAGTTTGTAGCCCGGGCCCAGGCGGAGGTTGGCGTCGATCTTAAAGCGGCCGTCGGGAAGCAGTTTGCCCGGATTGAACAAGCCGCGTGGGTCAAATATATTTTTTATCTCCCGCATCAAGCGGAGCAATCCAGGGCCGAGCTGCTCCGGCATAAATTCGGTGCGGGCGATGCCGACACCGTGTTCCGCCGAGAGCGAACCTTTGAACTGCCGCACCAGCGCCGCCACTTCATCGGCCAACTCCCGAAACTTCTTCACGTCACCCGCTTCATGCAAGTCCAGCACCGGGCGGACGTGCAACAGCCCGGCGGCGGCATGGCCGTAGAAGGAAGCCTTGAGCTGCCGCCGGTCCAAAATGGAGGTCAACGCGGCGACGTATTCCGGCAATTGTTGCGGCCGGACCGCCGTGTCTTCGACGCCCGGGACCGGCTTGGCGTCTCCCTTGCAGCCGGTCAAAAGGGAAAGGCCGGCTTTGCGCATGTGCCACACCAGGTTCATGGAGGCCGGGTCCTGCAGCAGGAGGTTGCGCAGGCCCAGCCACTTGCCTCCCAACGCGGCCAGGCGATCCCCAGCGTCATCGAAAAATTCGACGATCAAAATGGCCTCGCACGGTTTCGCGTCCAACTGCAACAAGTCCCGCGCCGCCTTGAAATTCAACTGGCCCCGGGTTTGTTCAAACAGGGCGCGATCCACGTGCTCGATGGCGGCGGGTTTGAGCGGGAGCAATTCCACCGTCGCCTGCATGGCCTCCGCCACCGAGGCGAAAAAAATCAGGCCCATGCTTTTGCGGCGTGGCAACGGCACGATTTTCAATTCAGCCGAAAGGATCGCGGCCAAGGTCCCTTCACTACCAGCCAGCAGATGACTGGGATTTGGCTCGCGCAAAAAGCGGTCCACGCCGTAGCCCGGCCAGCGCTTGAGCAAGCCGCCCGGCATGCGCTCCCGAATTTCGGCGGCGGACTCCGCCACCAGCTTTTCGAGGCCGGAATTTCCGCCCCTGCGCAGCGTCTGGATTCGCCCGTCGGCCAAGATAACTTCCAACGAAACAACATGATCCGCCGTGACACCATAAACAGGAACGTGCGCGCCGGAGGAATTGTTGGCGATCATGCCGCCGAGGGTGGCGCGCGAGCTGGTCGCCACGTCCGGCCCGAAGCAAAATCCGGCCGGTTTCAAGAATTCATTGAGTTGATCCAGCACCACCCCCGCGCCGGCGCGGACGGTGCGGCGCTCCCGGTCCAGCCCGGAGATTTCGCGATTGAACCGGGCGAATTCGACGACTAATCCGTCGCCGATGGCCCCGCCCGCCAGGCCGGTGCCCGCGCCGCGGGGAATAAGCGGCAGATCCTGGTCGGCCGCGGCCCGGATAACGGCGGCGGCCTGCGTGGCATTACGCGGAAAGGCCACCGCCACAGGTTCGATCTGATAGATTGAGGCATCAGTCGCGTAAAGCTGGCGGGTGAGATTGTCGAAAGCGACTTCGCAATCAACCTTCTCCAACGCGGCCCGGTTCATAAAGGCAGAAGGCAGAATTAAGAATTATGAATTATGAAGCCATGCTTCTTGATTCTTCCCTCTTACTTCTTCCTTTCTCCCGCCAATTTGAGGTTGCGCAGGATTTGGGTGGTGGAACGGGCTTTGTTCAGGGTGTAAAAATGCAGGCCCGGCGCGCCATGCCGCAGCAATTCCTCGCACTGTTGCGTCGCGTATTCGATGCCGAATT
>JBEKDI010000136.1:0-11948 GCA_050014435.1 Verrucomicrobiota bacterium
GCTTCGAACTTATCCGTCAGCGTGCGGATTCGCGTGTCCAAATCCGCCGGCTCGAGGGCCAGGGCCGCGCTGGCCAGACCCGTCAACAGCAAACCAAGCATTAATGTTTTTGTTTTCATAATTCCTCAAATTAATCTCCAATTTTCCTCTTTCGGCAGACAGCCTGCAAAACCGTGTCTTTTTAAAAACGATCATGTCGTTCGCTGTGTCAAATTAAATAATGCGCCGAGTCTTCGCCATGGGGTATAACCCTACCGTGCGGAGGAACGGCTCGCTCATATTAAAAACCTCATCTTTTGATGCCCCGGCCCGGCTGGAGCCCCAACCAGCGGGGCGGTCCGGCGGGGTTTGCCGTAACCTGCCACCCATCAATAACTTATCGCTCATTAAGTCCATCGCACGATTTGCTTGCATTTGACAGGCCAAAAGCATAAACTCCGCGGCAATCAAGTAAACCCTCATGAGATTGACAAACTGCTCTTATAGATGGCTGGCAGGACCGCTCGTTGTTTTGGCTTGCTTGTCAAGCAACGTTTTTGTCCGGGGCCAGGTCGCGCAGGGCGGCGCCAACGACGCCGTGCTCTTGACTGTTTCAGGCAGGGTGGAGGTGGCCCCGCGCGGCCAAACCGTTTGGACCGCCGGCCACACCAACCAGTTGTTGAGGCTGGGGGACCGTCTTCGCACGGGCAAAAACAGCCGGGCGACTTTGCGGCTTTCCACTTTGAGCGTGTTGCGCGTTTATGAGTTGACCACGCTGGAAATCCAGCCGCCCGAACAGCCCGGAGCGCGCGCCGCCCTCGATCTGGAATCCGGCGCCGCCTATTTCTTCAACCGCGACAAACCGTCGGAAACCCAATTCCGCACGCCATCCGCCTCGGGGGCCATCCGGGGAACGGAATTTAACCTCGCCGTGGCCGGCAACGGCCGGATGGAATTGGCGCTGCTGGATGGCCAGGTCGATTTGACCAACAACCAGGGCTCTCTCCAGGTCCAAACCGGCCAGAAAGCCGTGGTCGAACCCGGCCAGGCGCCCCAGAAAGCGCCCCTCATTGATGCCGTCAATATCATCCAATGGACGCTGTATTATCCGGCCATTCTGGATCCGGACGAACTGGGTTTGAACGCGGACACCAAAGGCGCGCTGGGATCGTCGCTGGACGCTTATCGCAATGGGGATTTATTGCAGGCCCTGGCCAAGTATCCCGAAGGCCGCGCCGCCGCGTCGGAATCCGAGCGGGTCTATTACGCCGCTTTGCTGCTGGCGGTCGGGCAGGTGGACGGGTCGCTGCAATTGTTGCAGGAGACGAACCACGAGCCGCGCGCAACCGCGTTGGCCGGCGCCCTGCAGGAAATGATCGCGTCAGTCAAAGGCCAGCCTTGGACGCGCACCGCGCCGCGCACCCTGGCCACCGAGTTTCTGGCGGGTTCCTATCAGGCCCAGGCCCACCGCGACCTGCCTGCGGCCCTGAGCATGGCCAAAAGCGCCGCGGCCAAAGCGCCGGGCTTGGGCTTCGCCCAGGAACGGCTGGCGGAAATGGAGTTCAGCTTTGGACAGACCGAACCGGCCCTGGACGCGCTGGACAAGGGCCTGACGCTTTCACCCCGCAACGCCCAGGCGCTGGCTTTGAAAGGGTTCGCCCTCAGCGCGCAGAATAAGATCGGCCAGGCCGGCCTCTATTTTGATCAAGCCATTGCAACGGACGGCGCCCTTGCCAACGGCTGGCTGGGACGCGGCTTGGTGCGCATCCGGGGCAACCATGTGAGCGAAGGCCGCCAGGACCTGGAAACCGCCGCCGCCTTGGAGCCCAACCGCGCTTTCCTGCGCAGCTACCTGGGCAAAGGATGGAGTCTGGATCGGCCGTTCCAGTATTCTTGGAACACGCATCTGGCCACCAACGAACTCCGCCTGGCCATGCAACTGGATCCGAACGACCCGACGGCCTGGCTCTACACGGCCTTGTTGAACGACCAGCTTAACTGCATCAACCAGGCCATTAACGACCTGGAGCATTCCGAAGATTTGAACGGCAACCGGGCCGTGTTTCGCTCCAAGTTCTTGCTCGACCAGGACCAGGCCGTGCGCAGCGCCAACCTGGCCTTGGTTTATGAGGACGCCGGATTCAGCGACGTGGCCGTGCGCGAGGCGACCAAGGCACTGCAGGAGGATTACGCCAATTATTCCGCCCATTTGTTCCTCTCCGAGACTTACGACGCCTTGCAGGACCCGAAGCGGGAGGACTTGCGCTATCAGACGCCGTGGGAAGATGAGTTGTTGATGGCCAACCTGCTTTCCCCGGTGGGCGCGGGAGTGCTGGCCCAAAATGTCTCCCAGCAGGAGTACTCCAAATTGTTCGCGGCCGATGGTTTTGGAGTCACCTCGGAAACGGAATTCTTCAGCCGCGGCGCCTGGTTGGAGAACAGTTCGCAATATGGTGTTTTCGGCCCCATGGCCTATGCCCTGAACGCGTATTACTACACCGACCCCGGTTGGCGGCCCAATAATTACATAGACAATTCGGATTACTCGGCGGAGGTCAAATACCAGATCACGCCCAAAGACACGGCCTTCCTGGAGGTGGAACGGACGGAACTCAAGGCCGGGGATCCATTCCAATATTACGATTTCAACATCCCCAAGACAGCCACGTCCGGCGGATACGACCCTTATTTGGAGGAATATGAAGTCCAGGACCCGAACGTTCTCGTAGGTTACCATCGTGACTGGGGCACGGGCAACAACACGCTCTTCCTCTACCGCAATCTCCAGGACCATGTCTCGTCCATCGACGGGTTCTATACCTCTCCTGTCCTGATATTCGGAACTCCGGCCTCCGGCGACGGCATCAGCACCGATACGCTGCAAAGGACGACGGAACTCAACTCATTGGAACTGCAGCACATTTATCAAAACGAAACCCAAACCGCGATCGGCGGCGCGCGTTACCAGAATGAAAGCATGCAATCGGCCAATACGATTTTTCCGCCGACCGCCGCCCTGTTGGGTGGGGCGCCAGCCTTGCCATTCGTGCCAACCGTGGACACCGAGTTTGAACGGTTCAGCGCCTACGGCTACTACCAACTGACCCTGGCCGATTCGCTTAAACTCACCGGCGGCCTGACTTATGATTGGGAGCGCTATCCGCTCAACCTCGGCCAGCCGCCACTCTCCAGCCAGGAAACTGACAAGGGACGACTCTCGCCAAAAGTCGGCTTGGATTGGACCTCCCCGGACGGCCCCCGCGTCCGCGCCGCTTTCACGCGTTCCATGGGCGGATTGATCAACGACAGCAGCACAACCATTGAGCCAAGCCAGCTCGCCGGATTCAATCAATCATTCCGCAGCCTGATCCCGCAATCCACCGGCTTTGGCACTCCGCCGGGCCTCGTCTTTGAATCCTATGGGCTGGGCGTCGATCACAAGTTCTCCACCGGAACTTATCTTGACCTCGAGGCCCAGCTTCTGTCCTCAACAGGCAACCAGCTCATCGGCGCGTACTCCGGCGGCCTGAGCGGCGTGGAGATTTCGGAATTCAGCCAGTCGCAATACTTCCAGGAAAGGGACCTGTTCGCCAGTGTCAACCAGATGATCGGCAAGGAGGTTTCCGTGGGGGCGCGTTATTCCCTGACCGCCGTGGATCTTTCTGTCAATGACTTCTCGCCCTCCACCGGCCAGACCTTCCCGCAACATGAGAACTCGACGCTGAACGAAATGAGCTTTTTTGGCAATTATTACGTGCCCTGCGGCTTCTTCAGCCAGTTCCAGGCCAATTGGTGGATGCAGCACAACGCCGACAACCAGTCCTCCGTGGCCGGCCCCGAGCCGGGCGCGGATTTCTGGCAATTCAACCTTTACGCGGGCTACCGCTTCCCGCGGCGGCATATCGAGATGGCCATCGGCCTCGTCAATATCTTCAACCAGGGTTACAACGTCGATCCCGTGACCTACTTCCTCGAACAAGCCCGCAACCGGACACTGATGGCCAGTCTTAAATTCAATTTCTGAGCCGGCCCATGAGTCAATCGGCCGGCAATGAGATTAAAAGCTAAATTAACGGGGCCGGTCATCGGCGCAATCCTTGCCGTTGTCGCCGGTCTTTTGCTGCTGGGCTCAAGCCTCGGCCATAAGCTGGTTTTCCTGAGCTACGACATCCCGTTCTATGTGCGCCCCTACATTTTTCCGACCGAGGTGGAGATGGTTTACGTGGATGAGGCAAGTTATAACGCGCTGGAGCAACCTTTAAATACACATATGGATCGCGCCGTCTATGCGCGCCTCATTGACCGCATGACCAGGGAAAAGGCCAAAGCGGTTGCCTTTGATATTGTTTTCAGCGACGCCAACCCGGACAAAGCCGCAGCCGATCAGGCACTGATTCAAGCCGTGAAGAAAAACGGCAGGGTAATACTGGCGGCCGACTCTGTCCCCCCTTCCCAGAGCGTGCCTGGGGTCAAGATGTTCAATCAGTTTATCCCCCCCTTTGATGCGCTGGAAGCAGTCACCGCCGGCGTGGGCACTGCTGAAATGTATTCCGAAGACGACTTGATCAACCGCCAACACGTTCCTTTTTCCAAGCAGGATGAGTATCATAGTCTGAGTTGGGCGGCGGCGGCTTTCCTGGGGGCCCCGATCACAAAGCTTGAAAGCCAATGGACTCGCACCCGTTGGTTCAATTATTACGGTCCGGACAAAGTCCTTCCTTTCCTCAGCTTGTACCAGGCGTTGGAGGTTGATCCGGTCGTTCCGGACGGTTTCTTCAGCAACAAAGTCGTTTTTGTCGGGCAACGGGTTTTTACGAGGGATTTCAGTGATCGGAAGGACGAATACCCGGCGCCGTTTCCCAACTTGGCCAACGAGAACAAGTTCGTGCCGGGAGTGGAGGTCCAGGCGACAGCGTTTCTTAATCTGCTGCGGGGTGACTGGCTCAATCGGTTGTCGGACCGCACCGAGCAAGTGATCATTATCTTTATGGGCATTCTCTTTGGAGCGGGTCTGGCTTTGTCGCGCCCGCTGGCGGCGACCCTCTGGGCTATTGCTGGCATCGGCCTGATTGCGTTGGCCGATTATTTTGCGTTCGCCAAATTTCATTATTGGTTTCCCTGGTTGATTGTCGCCGTAATCCAAATCCCTCTGACTCTCGTCTGGTCGATTGCCTTCAACAGTGTGCAGCTTTACGTTGAGAAAAAGCTGGTCGAGCAGTCCCTTTCCCTCTACCTCTCCCCCAAGCTGGTCAGGAAATTCGCCAACAACCCCAAGCTCCTCAAACCGGGCGCGGAAAAGCAATTGCTCACCATCCTCTTCAGCGACATCGCCAGCTTTACCAACATTTCCGAGGGCATGGATTCGGATGACCTGGCCCGGTCCATGAACGATTATTTCCAAATCGCCGTCCATAACTGCATCCACGCCACCGACGGCACCGTTGTCAAGTATATTGGTGACGCCATCTTTGCCTTCTGGAACGCGCCCGAACTGCAAAGCGACCATTCCTTCCGCGCCTGCGAGGCCGCCCTGCGGTTCCGGGACCAGCCGCCCCAGTTCATGAATGGCAAAGAATTGGTCACCCGCATCGGCCTGCACACCGGCGTGGCCAACGTCGGCAACTTCGGCAGCATGACCCGCGTCGATTACACCGCCCTCGGCGAAAACATCAATCTCGCCTCGCGCATGGAGGGTCTCAACAAATACACGGGCACCCGCGTCCTCCTCACTTCCGACACGCAGGAGGTCGCCGGCCCGAAAATCATTACGCGTTATTTGGGATTGTTTCGCCTGAAAGGTTTCGAAAAAGCGGTGGGCGTCCACGAACTGACCGGACGGCTCGAACAGGAGGCGGAATCCCGCGACTTGCGCGAACGCTTTGCCCGCGCGCTGGCCGCGCTGGCCGCCAGGGATTTTGCGGCGGCGGAAGCGGCTTTTCAACGCGTGCTGGAACTCAGCCCCAAAGACGGGCCGTCCCTTTTCTACCTCCGCCAAATTGAAGAACTCCGCCACGAGACGCTGCCGCCCGATTGGAAGGGTGAAATCACCCTTAAGGAAAAATAATGCCGTTCCCATGACATGATCGGTCCATGTCATCCCTTTTGCCAATCGCGAAGGGATTGAAGCTTTCAGCCCAGGTTTGCAATGAACGAACTGGACATGTGAAATCACCCTCAAGGAAAAACAGGCCAATCCCAACGGGATTGAAGCTTTCAGCCCAGGGTGGCGAGGAACGAGCTACCCTGGGTAAACCAAGCCCATATTCCATCAACCCTGAAAGGGTTGCATCAATCCCAGACATACCGTTCGTCGAATTCGATTTCGTAACGCTTCAGCAAAAGCCGAAATTCATCCTGAAATGAAACCTTCCGGTGATGCTCCTCCTGCCCCGCGATGTAGCTGCGCACCGGGGCGATTTGCGAGAAACCGATGGAAAAAATGCCATAGCCGTTCTGCCACGCAAAATCCTGCAAGTCCGGCCCTTTCGTTTTAATCCACAGCGACGATCCGCGTTTCACTTCCTTGACCATCGCTGCCGCCTCGCACGTTCGCGAGAGCGCGCACAGAAGGTGAACATGGTCATCAACACCTCCCGCGATCATGGGCTGGCAATCCAGATTGGTCAGAATCCCGCCAAGATAACAGTGCAATTCATCGCGCAGAATCTTGTCGCGCAGAAATGGGCGGCGTTCCTTGGTTGAGAAAACGGTATGAACCAAAATCTTCGCGAGCGATTGAGACATGGCTGGAGATTGGACCAAAAAGGACGTTGGTTCAACCCTTACAGGGTTGTTGAATTCAATTCCCCCTCACCCAAGGTAGGCCCTCTCGGAATCGGGGCAACCTTGGGCTGAGAGATTCAATCCCTTCAGGATTGAAGCCGGCTCAGAACACCTTGAAACCGAGAAACGCCACAAACAAACCGAAGGCAAAGCGCACGGCGCTACCGACCCGGATGCGTTTCTCCGTCGCCGTGGCCCAGAAAAGCACGTCGCGCAGGCGCCAGGGGGAAACGGTGTACCACATTCCCGCCACCACCAACACATAAGCCCACACCGCGATGACCAGCCGCCATTCGCTCTCCGCCCACCGCTCGCTATCGACCATCAACTTGCCCAGCAGCAACATCAATACCGCCAGCCCGCGCACCGCCAGAAAATCCTGCACAAAAAAACAGGAGCCGACGCCCACGCCGATGAACAGGGTGTAAAGAAACGGCTTGAGCGCTTCGAAGTCGGAGAGCGATTCGCGGCTCACATTCCACATGAACCAGGCCGTGGCCGAGAGCATGAACAGATACCCGGCGGGCACCGAGCGGGGCAGCTTGCGGACGATGTCCTTCAATCCGGCCGGCTGGAGCAGGCCATACAGATTGATCGCCGCCACGCAGAGACCCAGGCAGATCGACAAAGTTGATAGTTTAACGGCCATTATCGCCCGGAAAGGAGACACGGAAACCGCCCCATGCGCAACAAGGAAAACGCCAAAAACTCAGGGCCGCTACTGAAATGAGGCCACGATAGTGTTTTTATTGAAGCCCTTATTGAGTGGGCTGTTTGGCTGAATCACCCTGGCGGGTCCAAGAGACCAAACAATCGCTTCTCCCGGCACCATCAGAGGCGTTGTTATACCGGAGCTCTGGTACATCTTGTTTAAAGCATAGTCAAAACACTTGCCATCGTAATTCAAATCCAACGTGATGATGTAGGGAGTGCCCCAAGCATCTCGAAAAACGTTATCCCATCCGATCCCGGGGTTTTGAGGAACAGGCCAACCGGCGGGCGCCGGGGAGGTGGTCGGGACGGGATCCGCCGAGGCTCGTGCGCTAAAATAAGGGGTCTGTTTTGGATTATAAATGTGTTGAACACCATTAATGCCCTCTGGATTAAAGTTGTCGTCGCGCAGGATCGAAATCACTTCGGAATTGTAGTTCTGATACGTGGACGATACCTTCCCGCCGCCATATTGCGTCTGAATTTTATTGGTTATTATCAGCGTTGGTCCTATTGGCTCGCCGTTCGACATTGTGCCAAAGGTAAAGTCGTTGGAATTTGCATTATTTGGACTTTCGTTTGCTGCGGCAATCACGGCATTGGTGGAAGCCGGGAGCCGGCTGTAGTCGGCGTAATATTGTTGAATGGCCGTAACCAGATTGAGCTCCTCGGTCTGGCACATTCTTTTCTTGGCGTTTGTTTTCGCCGCGCCCAACGCGGGCAACAACATTCCGGCCAGGATGCCGATGATGGCAATAACGACGAGCAGTTCGATAAGCGTGAACGCCTGCTCAACGTTACGCGCAGCGGGAATCAACCTCTTCATAGCTTTACTCCATGTTAATTGTTTGTCTCTCTTTTGTCAAACGGCCATGGTGAGATGGTGCGCGATACAGGGTTTGAACCTGTGACCCCCACCGTGTCAAGGTGATGCTCTACCACTGAGCTAACCGCGCAAACTCCTTGATGTTAAACTGCTTACGCACAAAACTGAAAGCTGTTGTGCTAATTGCTAAAGCCTTGTAAAATGCCCCATAAGTCGGCAAATTAGCACAATTTTTTAGCACAATTTGCGACTCAGCCAAACAGCCATATGAGCAGCAACTCAACATCGAAGGGCAGGTTAAAGGGTATTTATCAGCGAGGCAAGAAATTTTGGTACCGCTACAGCCACGAAGGCCACCAATATCGCGTCCCGCTCAACACCGAGGACGAAGGGGAAGCCGTGACAAAGGCGCTGAAGATCCGCGCCAACCCGATACTGGCCGGAGCCGATCCGCTGGCGGAGGAACTCGAAAGCTTCCTGGCGGAAAGGCAGGAAGACGGCACATATACACGCAATTCTGCGGTAAACCGGCGCGCTATACTGAAATCGTGGCTGACCGACCGGGGGTTGAAGGAAGTCCGCGAAATCCGGGAGGATGAAATCAAGTTGTGGCTCAAATCGCTGCGACGCGGCAAGGACAGGCTCGTGGAATCCACCATTGAGAGTTACGGGATGATAATCCGCGCGTTTTGCGCGTGGCTGGTCGAGAAAAAGAAACTGCGCGAGAATCCAGCCTTATTCATAAAATCCAAAGTCTCCATCTCGGCCACGCGACGGCGCTTTTGCCGGCGGGAACAAGTGGACACCCTCATCCGCGAATGCCCGAGTGTGGAACTGAAGTTCATCCTGTTCGCCGGTTGCCATGCCGGCTTGCGCAAGGAGGAGATCATCCAGGCCCGGCCCGAGTGGTTCGATCTTCGGCTGAACATCGTTCAGATCGTGGGATCGAAGGATTGGAAGCCCAAAGACAAAGATAAACGCACAATCCCGCTCAGCCAGGCGTTCCATGATTTCCTGGACAAGGAAATGTCCATCGAGGGTGAGTTGCCGGGGCCGTTTTTACTGCGGCCGGAGAAGGAACAGGGCAACGCGAAGTACCGGTACGATTTCCGAAAGCCTTTTGAGACATATGTGATGAGCAAGGAATTCACCTGGCTGAAACCACACGTCATGCGGCACACGTTCGCCAGCCTGTTGGCCATCGCGGGCGTCTCGATCTTCAAGATCGCGCAGTGGCTCGGAGATGATGTGCGAGTCGTGGAGCGGCATTACGCGCACCTCCTGCCCCAGGATGCCGATATCGAACGGGCGTTCGGCGCCGGAGAAGGCAAACCGCTCAAGGAGACTGGGATCAACCAAGCCTTATAGCCTCGACACAAGGCTTCAACCCGGCCGTCTCGCCACATGCTGGAAACAGCGGATTCTTTGCTAGATTGAGCGGCACGGCAAAAAGCCGTGGGGCTGGGTGGAAGTTTCGGATGAGTTTTTGTCGCAATTTGAATCCAGGACGGTGTCGGCCAAAGTCATCCAAAAAGAGAGACTGTTTTTATTCATTGGCAATCATTCTTTTGATGGAAAAACGGCACGAGGCGGAAACTCAAAAGAGTTTTCAACGTCAGGCGATGGTCAACTGGACGCTGCTCTCAATGATGCTCGCGCTGATGGCGTAGCGGGTGCCCAAGCCGTAATACGGGTTGGGCACGTCAGGATTCGTCGAGATTGCCTGCTCGAACAGCCGCATGGCTCCATCAGTCTGGCCCCGTTGCGCGGTGATGGTGGCGAGGCCATTGAACGCCCACAAGTCCGGCCACATGCCCGCAGCACGGGTCGTGCCTGCGTGCATCGAAGACATGCGATGGTGGGGAAGGGAAGAGATTTCCAACCCGCTTGACGCTCTTTCTGCGCCAAGGAACACCCCCGAGTTGGTTTCGCCAAAAGGGGAATGCCAGCCTGAACAAAGGCCACCGCCGCGAGTTTGCCGGCAAACCAAAAGGCATGAACCAGCAAACTCGGAAAACAAAACTTCTCGAGGACGGATTTATGACCGCTCCGGGTCAATCCATGCACCACAACCAAATTATAGCTGTCCTTCGCGAACATGGTTTTGCCGAGGGACGCTTGATCGCATTTTCAAAAAGCGGCTACCGCAAATACTACCGCGGCCACTTTGTTGTGTTCAATGCGCAGATTTTCAGCCGCCGCGGTCGCGTGCTTAAAACGGCAGATCTGGACCTGACTTTGGACGCGGAGAAGCTCACTCAGGCAGCCCGCGCTACGGGAGAGAACTTTTTCGTGCTCGATGAGAATAGTCCGAATCCGTTTTGGCAACCGGGTTCCACGCCAATGGCTCGAGTGCTGCGGGACGCCGTCTGGTGGACTCGGATCCATCCCAGGGACGAGGACCTATTCCTCCCACTGGATGCTGGTCCACTTCGGAGAAAGCGTGTCCGACTGAATTGCAGCATGGGCCGTTGGCAAAATCGGCCGGCCTATTCTGTTGACTTGTGGGACAACCCGGAGTGGGAGAGCGGTCGCAACCTGTCAGGAGCAGTCGTTCAGGTGTTGGGCCGTCCGCCCAAGGGTCTTCGGCCAACGATGAAAAATGAGGTTTTCACGGCTGAAATCTCCAAAACCCGGGGCCGACCGGTGCGTCCTGTGTTTTACCACCACGCTGGATTACTGGAGTATGTTTGGTTTAGCCACTTCGCCGCAGTCCCGGCGATCTTGTATGACCAGACCGTCCGACTACTGGATTCGGTTAGTTTTACGTGGCACCGCGATAATTCGGCCATACACCTGCGGCAGGCGGGCGAGGTCGTGGGGTTGTGTTGGCCATGCTACATTTCTGCGCCTGAAGTACTCGCCAATGCGCGTCGGCAACTGAACCGACGCTTTGGAGAAAACACAGCGCCATAGGAGAATCGTCGTTGATTTCTGGACGATATGCTGACAGGAGACCCAATGTGAAGAATAAGAAATCAGTTCGTCGACGAGTGCTCACTGTTGCGGACATGCATCAAACCCGGTTGCACTATCGGAGCCTTGTTTTGGCCACGCAAGAACATCGGCCCGACATCATGGCCATCGTCGGAGACGCCCTCCCTGCGTTCGAAATATGAGCAAACGGCTTTCAGAGATAGCGGCCGGGGATTTTGTCTTGCGCCGGTTCGGAGGTGTTCCCAAGCCCTTGCGGTTGAAAGTGACACTGGTGACGGCGGATCGGGTTATTTGCTCAGGCGGTTGGGAGTTCGATCGCCAGACTGGTGCGGAGGTTGACGAATATCTCGGCTGGGGACCCGATCGTGTTACCGGTTCCTTTATCGAACCCGAGCAATGAGCAACCTAACGGCTGATAACTGAGTTGTTGCGCCACGGCTATCATAAATCACCGACCGCTATTGTCATCGTCGGGCTGCCGGATGCGGCGGTAAAGGAATCGCGCGACCGCGTGAGCACGGCGTTGACCAATTCCGGGTTCAAATTTCCCGTGGACCCGGTACGACAAGAAGCCCCTTAAGCCAATTTTTCCAAAAGCTCCGCTTAAACAACACCTGACAACGAGTGAATCATACTGAATTAGAGCGGGATAAGCCGTTGCTGGAGCGCTGGAATACCATCACGCTCCCAGGCGACGAGCACACCGAAAACG
>JBEKDI010000137.1:0-15563 GCA_050014435.1 Verrucomicrobiota bacterium
GTTCACCCGAAAGCGTTACCCTCAAGAAATTCCTCGCAACCAAAATCAGCCCCGCCCGCTGCGGCTACGCTGAAATCCTTGAACTGGAAAAGGCTGCATGAACGTTCCACTGTCCAGTAATCTATCGTTGTTTTAATAATCGCGGTCCGATTGAGTTCACGCTTATCAAACGATTAGGGCGATACACCCTCAGTGGTGACGATATCATGAACCAATGGCTCGGTTCTTTGGATTCTCCCAATCGATGTTCTACGGTCGGCTTCGATCTGGTGACGCTGGTCCTGAAGATGGGCCACGGCCGGGCGGAGTTCTTTGAGGGGCATCAAGCGCTCGATTCGCTTCGGCGGATCCAATGCGGCTGGAGGCCAGCTAACAGTCTTGAGGGTAATTAGCTAAGCCTTCGTGCCCCAGCCGCACCAGTACCTCGTCATCGCGCGGATCTTCCATTTCCAAGTGCCAGATCTTCAACGGACGACCAAGCGTCCGCAGTACAGCGGCTCGAACAGGAAGGACGGGGTAGCCCGCGCCCATTCATAACGCTTTGTTCCTCGACTTAGCGGACGGTAATTTGACCGTAACAGTATCACGCTTCACACGTCGGCTTGCAATCACCGTTCCGGTCGGAAGGGAGACGGTATCTTGCCAAGGGTATGCCGTTACCTCCATTTTCGTTGGGAGGCTTGGCTCTGCGGTTTCGAATTCGGCCTCGACGAGGCAGTAATGCAACGGTCCATTATCGGTCTGCCCTACATTGACACAAGTGGACTGGCCAATACGGTGGTGCCAGCATCCTGAACGAATTGGCGTGAGGTGGTCGTGGCCAGATATAGTGAGCCATGGGGAAAAACGCTTGATGGCCTGCACCCATTCTGGATTTCCCTCCACAATGGAACCGCGTCTGCTAAGCGGTGTGCCTGCCGGCGGCTCATGCATCAGCCAAAGTGTCCGGGCCGCACGTCCCGCCGGGAGAATCACCGCCGGCAACCAATCGTCGGGTTCAATTGGTAAGGGTTCACGGTTGCCAATGAACGCGGTTTCATCTCCCATAACGCAAGGAAAACCGATAATCGTCAGAGGCCCGCAGGTAAACACCTCGCCATGCAGGGCATTCAATGGGCGTTCGCTCATCTTCCACGCCTCGGCAAAAACCCACCAAGCCTCGTCCTCGTGATTCCCTCGCACGAAGACAATCTCCGTGCAAGGCAGCTTGGTGAGCATTCTTGCACACTCCTTGACCGCCACTCGGCCTTCATTGTCACCAAAAGCGTGCAGGAAGTCGCCCACCAGCGCGACAATGTCTGGTTTGCGCTGAGCCACGGCTTCGCTCAATTCCTCGAACAGTGCAGCGCGACGATGGAGGTCAGTAACAGTCAACAAGGTTTTCTTGCTCGACATGTCAAAAGCCTACAGCTAAGAACGCCTGCGGCAAAGTCTCATCGCAATTCGGATGTATAGCGGTTTGCCCGTGCTTTTAAACTCGTGCGACGTGTTATGGCCTGGCTATTGTGACGTGGAAATGATCTCGCGAACACAACCGAATCGAGATTTTTGCCTTTCGAGGTTACGTGAGTGCGATGCGCGGGAACATGATTTTCATAAATATTTTCACTTTATTGCTGACAAATAAGGCCATATATTTGCAAGTGTCTATTTGCAAGCAGGTTAATGATGTGCTAGATTTTCATACAGATGTTCGGAATATTGATTTTTTATGGAACTTTACAGGAATCCTAGTGCGATGGAACCTTTGCTCCCGATGGGGCAAGGAAGCCGTCTTTCTGAATTGACCTTTGAAATACTGAAGGCGTCTGGCCGGCTTACCGGGCAGGTTCATTCACCTCTTGTTCTCAAGCTGGTGGCTGATTTGGTCCGCGAAATGAACTGCTACTATTCCAACCTGATTGAGGGCCACAAAACCATGCCCCGTGACATTGAACGGGCGATGAAACGCGATTTTTCACACGATCAAACCCAGCATGACAACCAGCAGCTCAGTCTGGCCCATATCGCAGTGGAGAAACTCATGGAAGAACGACTTGCTGGAGAATCGGTGGATGTTTATTCCCCGGATTTTATCTGTTGGCTTCACCGCGAATTTTATACCCTCCTTCCCGAACCGCAGCGATGGGCTACCGCCAAGAGTGGCAAGCGGTACCAGATCCGCCCCGGATGCCTGCGCGATTTCATGGTGGATGTGGGTAAACATACTCCGCCCGATTTTGCAGCCTTACCCAAGTTCCTGAACCGTTTCCACTCCTTCTACGGAGACGAACAGATTCTGGAAACCGACCGCTTGGTGGTCATTGCAGCCGCCCATCATCGCCTCGCCTGGATTCACCCGTTTGGCGACGGCAATGGCCGCGTCATCAGGCTTCATTCGCACGCGCAGCTTATCCACCATGGCATTGACGGCCACGGCCTGTGGACCCTGTCCCGTGGGCTGGCGCGTTGGCGCCAGCGCTATTTTGCCTGGCTCGAAGCTGCGGACCAGGGTCGTCGCGGCGATCTTGATGGCCGTGGCAATCTCTCGGACGCAGCGCTGGCTGACTTTTGTGTGTTCTTTCTCGAAACCATGCTCGACCAGATTCAGTTCATGAGCGGACTGCTTGGCCTGCCCGCTCTGCGCACGCGCGTGGAACGCTATTTCCAGTTTCAAGCCCTGCACCTCGATCGCTATCGCGATGAGCTAATGCGCGTGGCCCGCAGTCTGGTGGATGAAGGCGAAATCCCTCGCTCGCGCGTGCAGGAAATCACCGGCAAGGGAGCTACGGTTTCCGCGGAGATCATCAAACTGGGCCTTGATGAAGGCTATTTTGACACGCCCAGTCCCAAAGGCCTGCTACGCGTCGCCTTCCCGACGAAAGTTCACGATTTTTACTTCCCTCAACTCTTTCTCGACCTGCCCGTTGAATCACCTGCCGAGAGGTCCGCATGAGTGAAGGGTTGAAACAGGCGCTGGATCCCGTTGCTCTTACGGTGCTGCAGCGGGGAATCCCACACCCTGTTCCCGGCTCGTTTTCACGTTTGCCCGTTACTTCATTACAGATCCCTCAGTTCTTTTGTTCAGAACTTCATTTTCGCAGCTTGCGTCCTGTTCGTGACTCCATTTGCCGGGGACAGCTATAATGGGCACTTTGCCTGGATTGTTTTATCGGCTGCCTCAGAATGTCAGAGCAATTTTCAGCGGTCGCAACCTTTTGTGGCACGCAACTGCCATTGCCCTGACGATTGTGATCGTCACCTCCGGCGGTGATTGGGCTTATTATCAGTGGACGCGGGCTGAGGCGTTCTCGGTGCTGGCCCGGCCGGCCCTCAGGTTCGGAATGTTAATGCCTGTCTTGGGACCTCTGGTCATCCTGGTTTCGGGCGTAGCCGCAAAGAACCGCCACCTCATCACGACTGCTTGGGCTTTGGGTCAGGCAGCCCTCCTCGCGTATTTGATTACTACCTGCTACAAGGCCGTCACCGGACGGCGCCCGCCGCCATTTCACCGACATTTTGAAACGATTGCGCCGAACGGCTCCGCGCTGATGGACTCCAGCCATGGCTTTCAATTTGGCCTTCTCAAAGGCGGCATCTTTTGGGGTTGGCCATCCGGGCACACCACCGTGGCGTTTTCCATGGAGCTCTGCCTGACGACGCTTTACCCCAAGAACAAATTAATTGTCTTCTGCGCATTGCTTTACGCGTTTTACATTGGGGTCAGCGTTTCTGTGACCATCCATTGGTTTTCCGAATTTGCCGCCGGAGCCATCATCGGCAGCGTGGTCGGAATGACGGTTGGCCGCAGTTTCAGAACCACACTGCTTGACCGTGACGACTTGCTTTAAAGACCGGATTTAGTGGAGAGATTGTGTGCAGCAGTGGCAGAATGCCTCTTGTGCGGCACTCCATTCACGGTAAACTCAATAAAACAGATTCAAGAACAATATGAGTATCAACGCCAAAGACCTCACCAAACAAGCCCCCACCAGCCCCCGTCATCGCACCGGCGGCTATGCCATCCTTTCACGCCTGACCGACAAGGCCCGCGCCGACATCGCCGGCAGGATCGGCGACTACCACACGGATTGCCCGCTCGACCACTTCCTCCTAGACTGGAAGGGAGTCAAATACGCGGACGTCCGCAAGGCCCTCGAGGCCGGCGCCACCGACGAAGCCATTGCCACGCTCATGGATTCCCACGGCTCGAAGAAGACGCCTGCGGAGGTCAAGGCCTGGTCGGACAACGTGGAAAAAGCCACCATGCACGGCCACCCAGAGAAAGGCGCCTACTTCGATGGCGAATGCCGGAAATTAGGCCTCGACCCCGCCAAGGCTTCGGTCTTCGACTGGCTGGAAGCAGATGACCGCGCGAGCTTCGCCAAGTAACCCTCCGACTGGGCGCAGACTTGGGGGGCCGGTTAATCCGCAACGCCAGCGCGCAGTTCCGTGGTGGAACAAGCCGAGACCGTGGAGAAGCAAACTTGGCACTCCTGCCTGAGGTTTAGTCTTCCGGTCGTTCGCCGCTTGGCGCCATCTTCACCAGCTTCGGATCGAACTGGCCGAGGGTCGTCACCAGATCCTTTTGTGCGGCCATCACTTCGCGGATGTTCTTGTAAGCCATCGGGACTTCGTCCAGACCGGCGCTGATGAGGGTCACGCCGCGCTCGCGGAGAAGGCGATTGACGTCTTTCCAGTTGAATTTCTCGTTGGCGGCTTTGCGGCTCATGGCACGGCCGGCACCGTGGGACGCTGAATTTAGCGATTCCGGATTGCCTTTGCCGCTCGCGACAAATCCCGGCGACGCCATGGAACCGGGAATGATACCCAGAACTCCAGCGCCCGCCGGCGTGGCTCCTTTACGATGCACGATCACCTCGCGTTCGACGCCGTCGACGATGTGCTTTTCTTTCCATGCGAAATTGTGATGGTTTTCCAAATCGAGCAACACCTGCGCGCCGAGATTTTCAGCGACGTGCTGGTGGATGCAGGCATGGTTCGCCGCGGCGTAACGCCCCATCAATTCCATCGCGTTCCAGTATTCCTGTCCTTCCTGGGAATCGAGCGACAGCCAGGCCAGCCGTTTCAATTCGCTCGGCAGATCCGGAAATTGCGCGAACGCAATTTTGCTGTAGTAATCGCAAACTGCCGCGCCCGTTCCGCGGCTGCCGCTGTGCGACAGCAGAGCTATGTACGTTCCCGCCTCCAGATCGTTTATCTTCGAGTGCGCCGTGAACAGGCCAAACTCGACAAAATGATTTCCGCTCCCGCTGGTGCCGAGTTGCGACCAGGCACGGTCCTTGTTCTGTTTCGTCACCGGGCTGATCGTCCAATCTGCGTCCAGCACTTCATGAGCGCGCCGTTCCTTGAAACTGGCACCGACGCCGAAGCGCGTTTCTGCTTCGATGGCGCGGGTCAGGCGATCCTGCTTATTTTCCAAGTCCCGCACCGGAATATCCAGCACCGTCATTTTCATGCGACAGGCAATATCCACCCCAACTGCATAAGGAATCACGGCATTGTCCGTGGCCAGCACGCCGCCGATGGGCAATGCACTGCCACCGGTCGGTGTTCTCTCCTCTGCTCATTCATGAATCGGACGAATTCAATCGCTTGCTCCATGGCGGGCGCGCCTCCATCGGGAACCGGAATACACAGAAATGCAAAACCCGCCGATTCAAACACGGCTGCGTCCGATGGAATATTCAGCAGGCCCACGACCGCACGGACTCCAGCCGCGTACAATTCCGGCAATTCGTCTTCATAGGCGTTCAACGGACCACCAGAATTCAACCGGCGCTCAGGATGTATGAACGGCATTGGCATTCCGGCCAACACGCCGGGAATGACCCACCACAACAAATTGCCCTTCTGCGGGATGTTCATGCGACTCCTTGCGCAGGGTTTTCCGCCAGTATTCGCTCAAGCGCCGCTGCGAACACTGGGTAGGCCCTGTCGTTCTCGCGCTGATAAAGAACCATCCGGACTTCATTGAGGTCGTGGTCGCCCTTCCTTAGGAATTCAATGATTACCCCCAATGCAATCGGTGCGGCCAAATCAAGCGGATACACAAACGCCCCGGTCGAGATGGATGGAAATGAAATGCTGCGCAGATTGTTTTGCGCTGCAACCTCCAGACTCCGGCGATAAGCGCTGGCCAGCAATTTGGGTTCCTCTTCGTCACCACCTCGCCACACCGGGCCAACGGCATGAATCACATGCCGCGCCTTCAGATTGCCACCCGTTGTGATGACCGCGTCCCCAATTGGACACCCACCAATTTTCCGGCACTCTTCATAAATCTTTGGCCCTCCTTTAGTGTGAATAGTGCCATCGGTGCCGGTCCCTTTGTTAAGTCGGTAGTGCGCAGCCGTCACGACAGCATCGGTATCCTGTTCGGCGATGTCGCCTGTTACCAGACGAAGGACAGTTTTCCCAATTTTTGTTTCAGCAGGCATGGTGTGATGATTGCCGTTCGTTACCAAAAACCTTCACCTGTGAAGATATTCCGCTTGCCGGAAGAATTTGTCGAGGCGGCTGTCATCTGAAAATGATGTCATAATCAAACCTATTGTGGCATCAGCAACATCTCGAGTCGGCCCGGTCAATACGGCGGAAACAGCCTGCGAAATCCGTGAATGAGCACGACTCCGAAGAACAAGAGATTGCGCAGGATCAGGCCGGGCCAAAGAAAATGAACCGGTCCGCGTGCTTGCGTAGACATTTTCTGGTCTGCCAAGCGTGCCGCAATTCTTTCAACGACCGAACGGGAGCGTGGCCACTCGCAAAGAGCCTTGAGCCATTCAGCCGGAATTGAACTTTTGCCGCCGCGGACCCCGGACAATGCACCCAAAATGGCTCCGGTGGTGTCGGTGTCACCGCCACATTCGAGAACGGAAATGAGGGCGGTGCGAAAATCGCCTGGATGGCGCAGCCATGCGTATAGCGCCACCGGAACGACGTGCAGTGAGTATCCTGATACCGCCTTTCTCAATCCCAAGCCCCGAGCGAATTCCGACACCGAATGTTGCGCTTTGAGGGAAACCTCAATCGTGGTTAGAAGCCGCACCCACTCTGCCTCTGGCGAGAGTTGTCGCAGAACGGAAATGACTGTCGAGGAACCCGGCTGGCCATGGTTCAGCATTGTCAGCGCAACAGATTCGGCGACGGCAAGAGCAGCAGTTTCCGCCTTCCATCCTTGGTGAGTCAGGCGAGAAGAGGCCAATACAAACTCCCTGCGTCTCTGGGGTTCATCCGCAAAATATGCTCCAAGAATGGCGCTCCGCATCGGCGGGCCACTGCCCGCTGAGTGAACACCACTTTTGCCTGGCGGGAAGCCAATCCACAATTTGAGACAAGCGCGGGCTGTCGCCAGGCCCACCCCACCAGGCAGACCGGCGAACCACCATCGAAATTTCCAAGCCAATGTGCGTTGAAAGGCCATCGCGTCCTCGGGATGTGAGAGGAGCGCCTGCGCAACCATGAGCGTGTGCTCGGTGTCGTCACTGATCATGCCCCGTCCAAAAATGAAACGCATCTTCCATTGGCCCTTCCAGCGGCGGCGAATCTGATCTGCAGAAAGGTTTTCAGCGGGCAGCCCAAGGGCATCGCCAACGGCTGTTCCAAACAACAAACCAGCAAAGCGCTCCTGCAATTCAACGTTTGGCTCGGTGATTACCATTTTAACCCACGCTTTTCATCCCACTCTCTTGGCAGACGTTCGTGAACTTATTAAGCAAACAATCCACGTCAGCCTGGCGCGCAAGCTGTTCACCCCACTCAGCGGGAATTGACTTCATCCCGTAGGCAACGCCGGCCAGGCCGCCGGCGACACACCCGGTGGTATCCGTGTCACCGCCCAAGTTGACGGCTTTGAGCACGCAGTCTTGAAAATTCCGGGTCTTCAGTAGGCACCACAAACTGGCATGCAATGTGTGGAGGACGTAGCCGGTTGAAATAATTTCGCCTTCCGGCAAGTGAGCCAAGTCGTCTTCCAGAAGATGGCGGAAATGTGGAAATGATGCAGACCGCGCATACCACCCTGTAAATTCCGCTCGAGCAGAATCCAGCGCCGCACGAATTTGCCAGCCCAGCAACAGTTTACGGATGACCAAACCGTAAAACACGCAGGCCATTCTTGACCGGGAGTGACCGTGAGTAATGGCTGACACTTTTTCCACACGGTCGGCAAACGTCTCGATGGGTTCAGCAGCAAAGCGCATCACAACTGGTAGAATTCGCATCACGGAACCATTCCCATTGCTTTGTTCATCCTGCCCTCCCGCTTCAACGGCACGGGCTCCATTTTTTATTCGGTGGAGTGCGTCGCTAGTCGTTACACCGATATCGAACGGTTCGCCCCAAGCAGTCCAAAGCCCTTTGTCCGCCCAGCGCACAAATCGCTCGCCCATGTCGGCGAGGTCAAACTCGTGATTCACCAAACTATCTGTCGTGCAAAGAATCAGCGCCCCATCATCCGACCAGGTTCCTTTTGGCTGGCGATGCGTTCCATATTCCCGCATGCCGGTCACGGGTTCCGCTTGCACCACGGTGCGATCCTTAAATTCCACGGGCACCCCCAGGGCATCGCCGACCAACGAACCCCACAGGCCACCGAGAATCCGATCTCTTTGAGTAATGGTTGCCGGTGTGGTCATTTGTTTTGGATGACGAAGAAAAGGCCCGCGTAAACCTTCGGGTCAATCAAAATTCCGGTGCTGGCCTTTGACTCCAGCCACTCTGCCACCTCAGCCAGGGGAACCTCATGAACGACGATGTCTTCCTGCTCCACTCCGCCACCTTTCGCTACGCGACGCAATCCCGAGGCGCGAAATATCGTCACTCGTTCAGAAGTGAGCCCGCTGCAGGAGGCGCCACCCGTCAAACGCTGGACCCGCTCGGCCGCATAGCCCGTTTCCTCCAGCAACTCGCGGCGCGCTGCTTCGGCTTGAGATTCGTTCGTGAGCCCCGGTTCGTCCCCAATGATTCCGGCGGGAAGTTCAATCGTGCGCGCGTGAACCGGAATGCGGTATTGCTCCACCAGCAAGACTTTTCGCTCCGCTGTCACAGCGACAATGAGGGCAGCGCCAGTTGCGTTGACCCGGTCCACGTATTCCCATCGGCCTTCCTTGATCAAAGCCAGGAACTTGCCGGTATGCAAGGTGGTTGGATTGTGTTGGTTCATTTGATTTTCAGAATGTCGGAGCTTTGCACCGTCGCAATGCCCGCTCGATTCATTTCAGCGATGGCATTCTTCACGTCGTTAGGCTGGAGATTTACTCCCCGGCTGGCGTCTTCGATAAAATGTGTTCGGAAATCCTGTTGCGCGGCGTCAAGAGCAGTGAATTTGACGCAGTAGTCGGTCGCCAGACCGCACACAAAAACTTCCGTGACACCCTTTGCTTTGAGCCATTCGCCCAGCCCCGTGGATTTGCGATGGCCATTGTCGAACAACCCACTGTAGCTGTCGATGCCGGCGTCCGTGCCCTTGGGGAAGATTTTGGCAATCCGCTCGCGCTGCAACCCGCTGGCGAGTTCGGCCCCGGCGGTTCCTTGGACACAATGCACTGGCCACAGCGTCTGAGGCAGACCATTAAGGTCAATTTGCTCAAACACTTTTTTGCCCGCATGATTGGTGGCGAAACTGCCGTGGTTTGCCGGATGCCAATCCTGCGTGGCGACTACAAGTGGAAACATCGTTTGCAGCCGGTTCGCTATCGGTACAATAAGATCGCCATCCGGCACCGCCAACGCCCCGCCAGGCAGGAAGTCGTTTTGAATATCTACGATTATGAGTGCTTTCATAGTTCGGGGAATTCGATGAACTGGGGTGGCACATGGTCCACAAGCCACACGCCATTCGCCGAGCATCGGAAAATGAAACCTGCCTTGTGCATCTCGCCGGCGCGAATTGTCAGCAACACAGGTTTCCCGTGGCGACCGCCGACCTGCAGCGTGAGCTTCGTCTCCGCCGAGAGGTGGACATCATGCCGCTCCATCTTCTGCAACCCGTTCTGCCGGATGCTGTCGAGAAATCGCTCAGCCGTGCCGTGATACAGGGTCTCCGGAGTCGCCTGCGGAGGGTATTTCAGATCAATATCAACCGAATGTCCTTGGCTGGCGCGGATGCGCTGGCCGTCTTCGCTGAAGGCAAATCGCTTCTTGTCGCTCGTGGCAACGATGTGTTTGAGTTGATCGAGCGTGAGTAAAACACCGTGGCGGTTCACCGCCTGGAGCAATTCAACCACGCTAACCCAACCGGCGTCGCCGAGTTTCAATCCAACCCGCGCTGGTTCGTGCCGAAGAATTAGGCTGAGGAACTTGCTTGTTCTGATTGTTTCCTTCTCTGTCATGAGATTGATCCTTTCAAATTCGGGCCAAGATCAGTGTCACATCGTCGGGAAAAGCTCCCGATGGATACCGCACCAGCTCAACCAATCGCTGGGCCGCTACATCGGGCGCATGCTCTCGGCAGGCGGCAACGATTCGTTCTTCCGATGTGTATTTGAGCAACCCGTCGGTCGCCAGGAGCAGATAACCAATCTGCCTCGGGAGTCGGAAGGAAACAGGCCAGGCGCCGCCAGACCCAATAAACGGCTTACGCTGCTGTCCTTGGGTAACATCCATGTGATCCCCATCTTCCGGAATGACCCAAACGCCGGAGTCGCCCACGCTCGCTCCAAAAATCTCCTCCGATGTTACGATCGCAAGAGCACAAGTCGTTTCGCCCGCGACCGAGTCCTTGGCGATGGCTGCGTCCATGTTGCGCAACACTTCTGCGCATGAATCGGGATTACTCAATTGGGAAGCATTCTGGCGAATCAACTCCATAGCCAAGCTTGACGCCTCCGTACCACCGCTGCGACCGCCAGCACCATCGGCGACGCAAAGCACCATGTGCAGGCCGTCATCAATGACAAGCCCGCGATCTTGATTTACCGGATTCCCGGCAAAAGTGATTAAGATCGGTTTCATCAGATTTGAATAGGTTCTCTGGCCTTCAACCAATCTGCTGGGATGCTATCCCTCCCGGCGCTCAACGCCACTATACCGCCAACGATGGCCGCATTTGTGTCACAATCGCCGCTCACGCTGATGGTTTTGGCAATCGCTTCCACAAAATGACGAGGATGATGTGCCGCCATCCAGATGCAGAATGGAACAGTATCCGGCGCGGTCACCAACGAACCGTTGCCAAGCGCTCGGGCTACTTCTGTCACGGGTGTCTCTGGTGGTGTGGTGCTCGCCAGGAGGATGCCGCGGCGGACCTGGCTTTCTGGAGTATGGCGGAGCACTGTGTCGGAAGCACGAGCCTCCTTCGCGCATCGTTCGGGATCGTCAGCGAAGTACGCACCCAACGGAGCGACGCGCATGGCGCTGCCGTTACCCATCGAACCTTGTCCGCCAAAGGCATCGGCTGCAGTTTCCCGCCACTTCGCACCGGCCATGATTTCTCGCATTTGGATCCGAGTCATCTTTCCGTAACCGCGCTCCGGATCGCGCTCGAACCGGCGCGCGAAACGCTTTGCTAACGCGTCCTGATGCAAATATCCGTGCGACTTGAGAACCGCCACGATTGAAATGGCCATCTCAGTGTCGTCAGTGTGGAACCACGGGCCGGCCGGTAGATTATGCTCTACAAGGCGCCTGGGGGCGGTATGAGCCTGATAACTCAACATTTCACCAAGAGCGTCGCCTAATCCCAGACCGGCCAACGAAAGTCTCATGCGTTCGACGCGGGTCGGGTGGTCGGAAGGGAGGTTTGCACTCCATGTATTCGGGTGATGCGCAAGCAACTCGCGAGCGCGACGCAGCCATGAAGTCTCAATCCAATCCGTGCCAAGCGGACCGACGCGAGCCACCATCCAGCCAGCGAATCGCAACTCGTTGTGCATGGAGTAAACGCGATCCGTGTTCGACGAATGAATCAACACTGGACAGACGGGCATGAAGTCACCCAAAAATCGCGAAGCGTCCACACCTGTGCCTGGTTCAACCGTCATCCCTGGCTTTGGATTCAAATCGTGATCGAGCGAAATCAGGGCCGCCGTTGGGAAGAATTCCTCAGCTTCGGCGACCATTGAAGGCACATTGTACCAAACCTTCAATTCAAGGTCCGCGCCCAGTGTGGCAACGGTTTTCTGAAAGGCAGAAATGCGCTCATCGTCGTCTTCAAGGATTAGAATAGTTCTCATGTCAGCCCTCGAAGGTTGTGGGGGATGCCGTGATTCGTCCCTCAAATGCTGGAAGCCTCACCCGAAGTTTCGCTGCGATTCCATCAGCTGCGGGATTCTGCACAAAGATCCGGCAAGTCTCTCGCGCACATTTGAGAAGTGATTCGAAATGAAACCAGTCTGCTTCCGCCGCAGAATATCCGATGATCCACACCTCGTCCGCATTGGCGACGAATTCGTGTGCGGCTCGCCAAATCTCAGGAATGTAGCGGCGGAAGGAAAACTTGTTGTTCGGGTAATCCTTCAAATGGTCCTTCTCGTGAGGAAAGACGATCAACGATGGCTTGGGTCTGTTCGAATAAATGCCCTGACGGCCATTAAAAATGAATTCATCGTCTGTAATTGGGACCGATTTTATCGGATCGGGGATTATGTGGTAATGATTACATTGCCCATATTCTTCCATACTATAGAAGCCGGCGGAGCCGTGCAGTTTGAGCAGCGAGAAACGACTTGTGTCAACTTCGACGTTCTCTGAATCAACCAGAAACAATCCCGAGTTCAACACGGTCGGGCCGTAAAATGTTTGCGTCATGTCCACATTGAAATGCTGCCTAAATGCCAATTCAAAGAGCCGGTCGTAATTGAAGGACAAAACTCTCCACTGCGAACCCGCCAGTGCGCGGTCGTAGTGCGTCGTGCTTGGGAAAATTCTCCGCAAAAAATTTCTGTAGCCCTGCAGCGTCTTGGCCATCGGCTCGGATTCTTTTGCTATGAACATAGCGGATACAGCAGTCTTTGCCTCATCGACAAGTCGGTCGCCATGTTCATCTTGAAATGTCCCTTGTTTAGCCGGGATTTTTCCTTGGTGGACGAACCAGGCAACATCGTCGATTGTTTCGGCATGACAGCCTTGCGCGGCAAGTTTGTCAAACAGACAGAGCGCGTTTTGGGTGATCGTGTGGAGTTTGGGTGCTGAATGCTCAATTTGTTTTGCAAAATCCTTAAGATGATCCTTCATTTGGTTGGCGAGCGGATAACCATAGGGACGCGAACATCCAGCCCCGAGGATTGCGACTTTCGTATTCATTTGTTCATTACCTCCTCTTTTCATTCAACGAGCACTCCCTTCCGGTCCGCGATGCCGATCACCGCCTGCGTCCCGGAATTGAATTCTAAAAAGTCTTTTTCGATTCCATCGCTGAAAATCACGCCGTTCTCGGCCATGCGCGATTCCAGGATCAACGGCGTTTCGGGTGTCACGCGACCGAACACGAGCGACGTGCCGGTCGTTTTCGTCGGGAATGGTTCGCGCACTGTGTAGAACAAGTAGTTCGCATCCCAGGCGAACTCGGTTTTCACATTCAAGCGCACCTTTGAACTGCCCTTTCGGTTTGCTTCATTGGTCGCCACCGGGGCTTTCCCAATACGAGAGGCAAGAATTGGAAGAGCCGACTGGGAGAGAGCCGCCGCTCCGGTGAGCAGGCTTTTCAACCAGCCGGTCGAGCCCATGCCTGTGGAAACAATTACGCCGCTTGATGACTGCGTCTCGCTCTCCTCGCCGCTGCGGATGAGATAGCGGGCAGAACAATGGGTTTGCGGGCCGATGAACAAATCGTTTACGCCATACAAGGTCTGGCCATTGTTGAGTGCAGCCTTGACCATTGTCACAGATTTCGTAGATCGCTTTCGCAGCACCACTTCTGGCATCACCGTTGACAAGTCGCTCACACGGAAGGCCAACAACTTTCCGTCCCAGCGCTCCGGATCGGGATTCACGCCGACGACAGGTTGGCCATTGAGATACTTCAGCGTATTGGCGACCAATCCGTCCTGGCCCAGCGTGACCACAGTGTCTTCCGGCGCGAAAACAAAGTTCGGCAAGAAGCTGCGGTCCACAGTCTGCACGCGTCCAATATTGGCGAGGGCCGTTTGAGTTTCGTTGAGCGCGCGATGATACGTCTCGTCCTCACGCAGGTAATCCGTGAAGTCCGCGCCCTCGTGCTCAATATAGAACCGGGCCTGGCTGACGGTGTTGAACCGGATCACCAGTTCAGCCAGGCGCGTCGGGCGCGTCACAAGCACGATTTTATTGTCAGTCAGACGGTTCATTTTCGAGCGGGTTGCGGGGTTAATAATTCGCGCAACAGATCAGGCGAAATGTTGAGTTGGCCGATCTTTTCCGCCTTGCCGGCCAGTTCCTGGAAGGCGAACGCGATCAGTTGCTCGGGTTTCATCCCGCTTGTTGCGAGGGCCTGGAGAATTTTCGTATCCGCGCTGCCCAGTGCTTTCATGGTGGTCGAGACGCCGTAGGCACGGGCGTCTGCTTCGGCCTTGGCGTTCTCGGCCGCCAGTGCAACCAGATTTTTGCGCCGGTCCTCCAATCCGATGTTGGCTTCGAGCGCTTCCTTTTGCTGGACGTGCTTCTTCTCCTGCACGGCCCGGTCAGCCTCCATCTGGGTTTCGCGGATCTGGCGCTTCTTGTTCTCGACAGCGATCTCGGTATTCAACTCGTTCTCTTTGATGGCGCGCTCCTGTTCCACGGCCGAATTGCGCCGGGAATAGACAGCTTCGTCCGCGTCCCGGAAGAGTTTTTCCCGAGTCTCGGCCTCAAGGGCCCGAGCTGTTTCCGGCGTTGGCTTGATGGCCAGAATCGAGAGTCCAAGAACTTCCAGGCCCAACGCCTTGATCTCCTCCGCCTCAACCAACCGCTCCTTCACCGCTCTCACCAGTGCATCGGAAGCACGGATGGCTTCGCGCAAGGGGAGTTTCTGGAGTTCAGCCCTGGCGAGCACATTGATAACATGGATGACGCGCTCGGGAAGTTTTTCGGGATCTTCCGAAGAATATGCCTCACCGTCCCCGGCCAATGTGTAATTCAACAGCGCCGCCAGGCGCTTGGGGTCGCCCACACGATAAGTGACCTGGCCTTGAATAGTAACGGCCTGAAAATCCGCCGTTGTTTCCTGAAAAATGAACGGCGTGTCCGTGCTCGCGACGGGCACGGCTACCAGCGATGTGGTTGGCGCGTAGTAAAAGAAGGAAAGCCCCAGTCCCTCGCGGACGACGTGGCCGCCGCAATATTGTAGGAGGTAGGTGGTGGGCTGAACCTTGATGAAGTTGATGCCGAACATAATGCGCCTTTCGTTTAACTGTTTTTGTCTCTGAATCAAAATGGTCTCATAGCTCGAAATGGAATCCGCGCCTTTTGAGCTTCTCGTATTTGTCCGCATCGAAACGGAACAACTGCGCCGGGCGATGTCGTCCTGCCATTCGGGTTTCCTTGAGTGGCACGAGCAGGCCGAAGCCCAGGACTTTCTTGCGGAAATTCCGTTTGTCCAACTCTGTTTCCAAAACCGCCTCGTAAAGGTGCTGGAGTTCCGACAAGGTGAACTTCGGCGGCAACAA
>JBEKDI010000138.1:0-11260 GCA_050014435.1 Verrucomicrobiota bacterium
CCAACTACAAGCGGCTCCGAGAGCTGACCGAAAAATGGGTGGGCTTATCCCTCCGTCTGGCCAAAGAAAAACGCCAAAGGACCGCGTAACGTATCGGAGAACGTTTCACTCCTCAGTATGAAGACGACGGAGAAATCAACGGCGATTTGGAACAAGGCATGAACGAGCTGTTAAACTTCAGGGCCGAAGATGGCAGAGGTGGAATTGCCATCACTTTAAGCAGAAGTGGCGGAAAATATGAAGGCATGCCATTGGAAAGAAACTTAGAATTTATCATCCACAATGTCCAAAAAGCCCCTGTTTCGGCGGGTGTGGCTGGCAGGAATCTCACTTGCCTTTGGGATAAGGATCTTAGGCAACTCCGCTTCATCGTGAAATGGAATATGAAGCCCTTAAGAATTGACATTAAATATTGAACGGTGCCTGCCCGGCAATGGACATTCGCGCCATGTTGAAAAGGCTGAAGGAGGTGGGTGAATGTCATTTTGGAAGCAACGGAGGATTGAAAGAACCGGTCGCAAGAAGGCTGATTGTCGCAGGCTCGGGAACTTGGTTTACCGAGCCAGTCAAGGAGAGAGTGGTGGTGCCGGTCAGGGTTTGAGCGCCTTGAAGATTGTCGAGCGCATCGAGAGCGTCGAGTTCATGCACATCCCCGGACGTCAGGCTGTCGGTCAACGATCCGTTTTGAGATAAATCGGCCGTGAGAGCGAGAGAGCCGCTGCCTGGAAAACCTTCTCCATAATCATACTGATACAAATACGTACTCGTGGTCGCGTCATACAACGAGAGGGCAAGTTCCCCTCCAATGTGCGGTCCCCCGGTCATGGTTGCGCTTCCAGCTATGGAATAATCGGCGGCGCCCGTTGCTGTGAAATAATTGGTGCCTTCACCCGACGAGACAGACTGAGCGTCAGGGGTGGATTGGCTGAAGGAGACGCTCAACGAACTCGTTGAATAAGCGGGCGTTACGGTGCTCGAGACGGTGCTTTCGGTGGAAGTGGTAGCGGTGGCGTAAGGCAGACTATGCACCTTGCCGTCCAAAGTGATACCTGCGTCATTATTGAACGTGGAAGCTTCATCCACACTTTGGTCCTGCGTGTAAAGGGCAAGTTAACTCTGTGCGTTCACCGCGCCAACAAATACCAAACTGACCACCGGCACTGTTAACTGAAGTGCTTTTATGCTCATGTCGTTGTATTGTTGTTTTATGGCTACCGCGCAAAACAGCCTCAGGGCCCGCGTCCAAGCAAGCGACCAGTCTCCTGCCGGCTCGTGTGCTCGTGACAGTTTTTGTCTCAGGCGCGCTTAAGGACTATTCCACCCGGGAAGTCAATTTAAATCTGAAACTATTTCCGACCAAGCATAGCCACAATTTGCGACAAATCATGGCAAGATTGGCTAAGCGACGGAGGAACGCCGCTCCCTATTTTACAACTGGCTCAGGCACTCCCGGCCCCACGGCTTGGGGCTGGGAATCGACAGAGGCGTTGGGTTTCGCCGTTCCGGCACTGTGTCGGCTCCCGCAAGTTCATCAGAGAGAATCGTGATGGCAATGCGGCGGTTCTTGGCTCCTTGTGATTGGGCTGCTGCGACACAGGTCTTGCTTGAGCAGGTGGAAAGGTTGTATTCCAAGATCAACGAAAAGAGGTCGAAACGAATAAAGCCCAGCTCATAAAACTAATTGTCGCCAACCTGATCGCAAGCCTTGCCGTTTTGGAAAAGGCCGCCCGGGCGTCTCATGCCGAGGCCACCCATGAAAGCAGCAAGGCGGAAAGCAAATACGACACCCGGGGACTCGAAGCGGCTTATCTGGCCGGCGGTCAAGCCCGGCAGGCGAAAGAGATCCTGGACTCGATCAAACTCTACGAAGCCATGACGGCCAAGGATTTTACTGAAGATGAGCCAATTGATGTTACCGCGTTGGTGGAATTGGAGGCCGGTGGCGCACGCTCCCTCTATTTCATTGGACCGAAGAATGGCGGTCTGGAAATCGAACACCAGCGTAAGGAGATCACGGTCATCACGCCTCAATCTCCCCTGGGCCAGAACCTGATGGGCAAGACTGCGGGGCAGCGTTGGACGGCCAAGCTGGGCGGTTCGCTTCTGAAATACCGCATTGTTTCCGTGTCGTGAATACGCTGGGAGAAGGAGTCTGCCCGGCTCGAAAGCAACAGCTGAATATAATGATTGCAATTCCCCTCGTAAGCAGGCACTTGAATCCAATGCCTAAAACATCAAAAGCAGTGAAAAAGAAAAGAACACCCAGCGCGGCGTTCATGAAACCCGTTACACCCGACCAAAAACTGGCCCTGGTCGTGGGTGAAAAACCGCTGCCACGGACCGAACTGACCAAAAAGCTCTGGGCCTACATCCGTAAAAATGGGCTGCAGGATAAAAAGGTGCGGACCCAAATCAATGCCGACGAGAACCTGAAAGAGGTGTTCAACGGCAAAAAGAGCGTCAGCATGTTCGAGATGACGAAGCTGGTCTCCGGGCATGTGAAGAAATAGGGCGGCAGACCGCTGGGTGGTCGGGCAATCCCCAGCCGGGGACAATTCGGTTCCCGAACTAAGCGACGACGCATTTACCGGAAATCTTTGGTTGGATTTGGTGTGGGTCTGATCTCGGCCTGACCCTGGCCAAGCGTTCCAAATCAAGCGCCACTTCGAAAGACCGCCATTCCTTGGGTTTGATCTGGCTGGGTTTGAACTGGAAGTTGATAAGTTCGCTTTTAACTCCTGCCCGTGGCGACCGCGCCACAGCGAACGGCATTGTCAGCCGCAGGCTCCCGTGTATAGTCGTCATAACTGATGGCAGTCCAGAACCGCATTGTTAAGGTCCAGAAGCGCAACCGCGCACTGGTGAAGTTCGACGACACCCTCATCCGGCGGGCCATTTTCCGAGCGGCTGCGTCCATCGGCGGATTCAAACAGGACCATGTTCCCGGCGTCAACGAGACAATCTTCCAGGCCCTCGGCACTGACGATAAGATCGCCGAGTTTCTGGCCGACGTGGTGGTGGTGTGCCTCAATTCCGACCCGCACCACCTGATTTCAAATTTTCCGCCGACCATTGAGACGATCCAGGACGAGGTGCTGCATGCGCTGCGCAGTTACGGCTTCCAGAACACCGCCGACGCTTATGAATGTTATCGCTGGGGCCGGCATTGGCTGCGGGAGGGGGCCATTACCGCCGATCAATTTGTCGGCAACGGCTTTCCGCGGGCGCAGATGGACCAGACCCTGGCCTGGAACCGGCAGCACGGCTGCGACACGGTCGCCGGACTGAACGAGATTGTCCGTAGCGGGAAGATCAAACCACTGGTGGACGAATCACTCGCCCTTTACGAAAGTTCGCTCGATGAGGCCGCCGGGAAGGTCATGGGGCGCCTCAATGCCGGAGACAAGCTCCGCATGATGTGGGTCAGCGGCCCCAGCTCTTCGGGCAAGACCACCACCACGGTCAAGCTCACCGCGCGCCTCCAGAAGCAGGGCTTGCGCTTTCTCATGCTCAACCTGGACGACTATTTTTGGTCGCTCATCGACCATCCCACCGACTGGATCAACGACCGCAACTACGAAACCCCCGAAGCGCTGGACATTCAGTTGCTCAACGGTCACCTTGCCGGCCTGCTCGGCGGGGAAACCATTGAGAAACCGATCTACAGCTTCAAAGAAGGCCGCCGCACCGGCACCAAACCTATTAAGCTGGAGCAGGATCAGATTCTGCTGCTTGATTGCCTGCATGGGCTGTACCCGCCTATTACGGAGGGTATCCCGGCTTCGTCCCAGTTCCGACTTTACATCGAGACCCAGAACGTCCTCTACGAACACGACGGCAGCAACCAGCGGCGCACACAATTCACCGACGTACGTCTGCTGCGGCGGATGCTGCGCGACGCGCAGCACCGCAACCACAGCCCGCTGCGCACCATCCTGCACTGGCATTACGTCCGCTCCGGCGAACTATTCAGCATCATCCCCCTCAGCGGTGCGGCTGATCACGTCGTCAACGGCGGATTCCCCTTCGATCTGCCGGCCCTCAAACCTTTCTTCTGCGGCCCGGAGGGGTATCTGCCCCGCACCGAGGATTTCCAATCCTACACCGGCTTTTTGGACGCGAGCATCCGTTTTGGCCGGGTGAAGCATCTGCTGGAATCCGTCGAGGGCCTCAGCCGGGAGCAGGTCCGAACCTGCGACATCATCCCGGGCGATGCGGTGATCCGCGAATTCATCGGCGGCAGCACCGTTAAGATTCCGCATAACGAATAAGCGGCGTAGCATCTACCGGTAGGCACATTGATGTGCTTAAACAGAAAATGAAGATTCTCGGGGTTGAGGGGGCCCGACGCCTGAGTGTGGGTTTAGCGAAAAAGCCAGTTGGCATGTTTATCAAATGCGCGATTTCCAACAACTTCACCAGCCTCACCGGCGTCTCGAATATCACGGTGGGCCTCGCGCCAATGATCCTCGATACGATGCCGTGGCTGGAAGCCAGCAATTCACCCAATGGCCGTGTCACCTTGATGTGGCCGAGGCCGGCCACCGGTTTCAACCATCGCGGCACCACGAATCTCTCTCCTGAAAATTGGAACCAGATCACCAACGCCGTCATGAATACCAATGGTATCCTGCAAGTCACATTGCCGGCCACGAATGCGAATTAATTCTTCAGGCTAGTCTCCCCGTGACATGTTGGGATGCAAATGAACTGACTTGATTGGTTCAGCACCATTCCTGATAGTGTCATCACAATTGGGGAGAATGCGTCCGCCACCGTCAGCCTGACACTCGCCACCAACACTCTTTATTTCTGCGATCCGCTGTGGACGAATTACCCCGTCCGTTACTGCGGCCTCGGCTTTCCATTAGACGGTTGCCGGCCAATTCGTAGCGCATCGTGGCAGGCTTGAGGCGCGGGTGCGATGCCTGCGCCTTGTTGCGTTGCAGAGAACCGGGTCAGGGCGATACGACCAGCCGGTAAAAGACCTGTGGGAAGTTGACGGCGTTGGTATCCGAAAGCGTCAGGGTGTCGTTCGTGGCCACAATCGGTTTGCCCAGATCAACCCAGGCTGAGTGGGCCAGGTTGGTTTCGTATTGCACCTGATAAACCAGCCCCGCCACCGCGTTCCAAGTGATATCAAGGCCACTGGATATTGTCTGGAAGCTGCGGAAGGTCGGGCTTGAAAGCGGCGTCACGCTGATGTCGTCCAGGCCGAGATAATACGGGGAGTCGTAAAACCCGAATTCAAGGGCCGTGCTGGTGCCGCTGGCGGCGACAAAGAATTCCAGGTTCGTCCAACTGATATATGAACTGTTGCTCTGGTTGAAGAGAGTCGTTCCATTCCATTCCACCAAGAATTGGTTTGGTGTCGCCCCGTAGGAATTGACCGGGTTGTCCAACCAGAGGGAGAGCAGATACATCTGGCCCGGTACCGTCGACAGCGTTTGGGAGAGATAGCCCAGCGAATTGGGCTGACCCAGCATCGCGCCGTAGGTGCCGGAATAGACGTACTTGGGGTTGCTGCTGACAACATTGTAACGAGTGCTCCCGTCCAGCGTCCAGTCGGCGAAACTGCCGGTCCCGAAGCCGTCGTTTTCAACCAATTGAGGCGGTTCCGCCTCCAGCGTAAACTGGCGAAGCTGGGCAGTGCCTGTCGTTCGATTGGTCAACCAGACGCTGGCAGTGTAATACCCCGCCGAAAGAGTGTTGGCCGTGGCGTCCAGAGCGGTCGTGACATTAGTTGCCTGGGTGCCCGAAAGCAGGCCGCTCACGGGCGATAGGGTGAGCCATGACGAAGTGTTGATCAGGCTCCAACTCAACGCAGAGGAGCTGGAGTTGCTCAGCGTGAGAGTCAGGCTCCCGCCGGTAAAGGGTCCGCCCGGCAGGCCTGCGGCGGTGAAACCGGTCGCCGGCGTGATGACCAAAGAATCAGCCGGACCCGCCAGCGCGTTGATCAAACTCTGTCCGGTCGGCGTGCCCAAGCCGCTGCATAGATCGTAACCCACTGTGGCGTAGAACTCGTCAGGGCTGTCGCTAGAGGTATTGTTACCGACGATGACGTCGTGAAAACAGTTCGCGTAGCTCGGTCCGGCAGCAAGGGTGTAGACGGCGGGGTTGATGAAACCGACTGAGGACCTTCCGTTGAGGGCAATTTGTTGATTCATGAGCGCGGTGAAGGCCGCCCACAAAGGCGCGGCGCAACTGGTGCCGCCGAACTCGCCGCTGGATCCTTCGCCGTAGGCCACATAAACATTGTCTCCTGTCAGTGCCACGTCAGGAATGTTCCGGAAACTCGGCGAGCCGCCATTGGCCGACGTGCCAAAGCCGGCCTGCCAGCTTGGAATGGCGTAGTAGGAACTGATGCCGCCGCTGGTGCCTACATATGAGCCGCCATCGTCCCCCCAATTCCAGACCGTTTCCGAGTTGTAGGATGCGCCCATTCCATTCATGGCCAACGTCGTCCCGCCCACTTGTGTGATGTAAGGCGAACTGGCGGGCGCATCGGAATTGTCGGGGTTATCGACGCCATTGACCGAGCTCGAGCCGGAAGTAAACGCATCGCTGTCGCCGGCCGCGTTGAAAAATGATTGTCCCACCGCTTCCATGCTTTTGAAAATGTTGTCGATCGTGCTGCTGGGTCCGCCGCCCCACCCCCAGGAACTACTCAGTTGCTTGATTGAGTTGCTGTAGGTCAGCATGGAATTGAGGACATCATTGGGCGATCCATCAGGCCCGGCCTCAAACGAAACGATCTCCGACAACCCCGGCGCCATGGACATGGCCATTTCGATATCCAGGGAAACTTCCGCGTTGCCGTCGCCCGGCGTGCCGTTATAACCGTCCAGCAAAACTGCCTGGACGACAATGTTCGCCCGTCCGTTTCCCGCTTCCGCCGCGTAGGCTGAAATATCGCTGGGATAATAACCGTCGAATTCCAAAAGCCCGACCGTTTCCCCCTCGCCGGTCAGCGTGACCCCGGGAGCGTAGGCGTTGCGGAAATCATTGCCGAAGTAATCGCCGGAACCGTCCGGGGCCGACCCAGTCTTGGGCGCGGCTGGCGCGCTGCGGTGCTGGCGGTAAAGGGGATGCGGCCTTGAATAATCACTCAACCCCTGAACATCCGCTATCGGGAGCGTCACATCCACCTCCGGCTCGGTGTCCGGGGCGAAAAACTGCCGTCCCTCTGTCGGGTGCCGGTAGGTCCGGAGCGTGACAATGAAGGCCTGTTCCACGGCCGAGGCCGGCCCCGCGACATCCAGCAGAAGCCGGTTGGGATGCGTTGTCGTAATGGCCAAGCCGTTGGCCATCGCAAAACTCTTGACGGCCTCATAGTCCTGTTCCGTCGGGCCGAACCGCGCCGTCAACTCCGCCACCGTCAGAAATTGGTGATAGACCGGGCTGCCCGGGTTATAGACCCGCTGCAGAAAATTGTCCAGCCCCGCCGGATCCCGCATGGGCAGGCCAATGGCAAGTCGCAACCAGTTGGTCGGTGCCAGCCTGCCCGTCGGCGTCAGGTTGGACACGGCTCCCGGCACGTGACCGCGCAAAACCTTCAAATCCGCGGCGGCAACAGGGCAATTCCCCCGGACAAAAATCGCTGCCACCACGGCGAAAATCGCGATCACACGTCTGATTTTGAGCATCTCTCCTTTTCCTCGCCGCATTTCACACTACGGCGAGCGCCACTCCAACTTCAAGAAGGCATGGCATATAGGACGACTCTAATTCAGCCCACCCCAAAGTCAACCGGCCTGTTGTGACGGTTTGGCGACAATCCCCGGCAATCTTTATGCGCCTTCAGCATCTGCCAAAGGTTGTGTTTCATGTGGATCCTTTCCCGGTGGGCTTTTCCCGGTTGAATGAATTGGCTTAAAGCGTGCCAAGCATTTCCGGGTGGTTTCCCCCCTGTCGAACATAAAGGCGTCCGCCCATTTTGCCCAAAACCACGCGGGCCCCGTGCTGTTTTGCGAAACAAAAGGAAATCCCTACGAAAATGGAGTTACGTTCAATACCAGCCAGTACTTCAGAATCACTCGGACAGCTTGTCCGAACTCCGCGGGATTGGGGATCTTTTGAAGATAGGATGTGACGCCCAGTTGGTAGGCGCTGTCAACGTCGGCCTTATGGGTGGAGATAGTCAGCATGACTACCGGAAGGTTTTTGAAGCCAGGCTGAGAGCGTATCCATCTTAAGACTTCAAGCCCGTGCCGCTTCGGCATCTTGAGGTCGAGAAATACGATGTGCGGCGTGGGGTAAATCGTTCGATCAGCGTAGGCCCCGTTTCCGGAAAGATAATTGACCGCCATGTCCCCATCAGTCACCACTTGGAGCTCATGAGGGATGCCCGTGCGCGTGCAGGCCATTTTCATGATCAAAATGTCGTCGTCATTATCCTCAACCAACAGGACCGTTTTGTTGCCCATGGCGGTGAAGATAGCAGCGCCCCCTCCCAACATCAACAAGAATGCTTTAAGAGGCGCATAATCCGGCCTACTTCGTCTGCATCGGATTGACCCTGCTTTTTCCTTGATTGTGGGCCTGCGGCAATACAGCATTTGGCGATGATGCGCTGTGCGCCAATTCTTCTGGCCGAGGACGAAGAAAGTGACGTTGAAATTTTCCGCCTCGCTCTGAAAAGGGCGGCCCTGTTCTCCGAGCTTATTGTCGCGCGGGATGGCCAGGAGGTGGTTGATTATTTCAACGCGGAAAGCACTGGCCGTGACGGGGTGGCTCGCCCCATGCCCGGGCTGCTTCTCCTGGACCTGAAGATGCCCCGCATGAGCGGCTTCGAAGTCCTCGCCTGGCTCAGCACCCAGCCTCGTCTGAATAATGTTCCTGTCCTGATTTTGTCCTCCTCCAACCACGAGTCCGACATTCAGAAAGCGCTTAAAATGGGGGCCCGCGAGTATTTCGTGAAGCCCGGCGGCATGGGCGATCTGGTAAGAATCTTGCAGGACATCCACGCTCGCTATTTGGCCACCGGATAAGATTTGGATTTCTTTTTGGGGGATTATCTATAAAACCCAAGCTGCTAACTTGACCGGTAATATGAAGCGATAAAGGGAAAGTCATCATGGACAACATTCGGGACTTGCTTGCCGGTATTTCCCAATCCGAGCCGGCGAAGGGCAGCACCTTCACTGTCGAGCTTCGCCTTGCCTGAGTTATCGTTGCGAATTGCAACCCTTCGGCCGGTTTCACGGACAAATTGCAACGCAGGATTTCCTCTTCTTCATCTTGTGGAACTTTAACATATTGCAACGCAACATGTTGCGGCTTGAACCCGCACTGGCATTTAACCAGCTTGAAGAGTTCAGATTAACGCCGGCGTGGCGTTCAACAGGAAACATTTAGAAAGTCACAAACAGTATGAACTTTAAATCCAACTTGGCGGGTGCCCTTATCATCACGTTATGCGGAATACTGCAAGCTTCTGCTCAAAAATCACCCAACATGGATGCTGCCTCTGACCAAAAGCAGATCCACAACGATCAGTACCAATTGGGCAAATTAGAAAGGGCGGACAAAATAATTGGGAAAGAAGTCAAGGACTCCCACGACCAGACCGTGGGCAGGGTCAAAGATCTTGCGATCGACATGACGAACGAGCGCATCGTCGCGGTAATCCTCCAGGTGGACGGAATGCTGGGAGTGGATGATAAGTACGTGGCGGTTCCACCGGAAGGGTTTGCCTGCGACACCGCCATGAAGACCTTGGTCCTTAATTTCGACAAGGCAAGAATCAAAGAGGCTCCCGCCTTCAATTTGTCCCAGTGGAGCGACAACGTGCGCCAACCTGAGCTTGGCCAGATTTATAATTATTATGGCAGCCGCCCTTACTTCGCCACCAACGAACAAGCGGACCAAAATGTAACCGCGCATCGTCTTGGCGAGGTGCAGCGGGCCGACAAACTGATGGGAACCACTGTCCACAATCTGCAAGGTGAACGGTTGGGCAAGGTCGATGATCTCGTGGTGGACTTGCCGGCAGGCCGTCTCATCGAAGTGATTCTTTCCTCGGGTGGTTTTCTGGGGTTGGGCAACGAATTGAGCGCCATACCAGCCCAATCATTTCGCCAGGGCAACGAACCGGATTCACTCCTGCTTGACACCAGCAAGGAAACGCTCTCCAGCGCCCCATACTTCAAATCCTCCGAATGGCCCGACCTAAACCAATCCAATCAGGTAAGCGCCGTCTATCGCGTTTACAATGTGGAGCCGGATTTCGCCACGAATGCCCCTGATAACACCGCGCAAAACGCTCGCGATCGCGCGGGCACAACACGGACTCCGTTGGACCAAGGGAGCTCGCAGGCGGACATGGAGACAACCCTGCAAATCCGCAAACAAATCATGGATGCCGGAAAGCTCTCCGTGGACGCCCGCAACATCAAAATTATAACCCAGAACGGGAGGGTCACGTTGCGCGGAACGGTGGACAATCAGGACGAAAAGCGAAAGATCGAAGAAATCGCGAACAAGGTGGCGTCTGCAGGCAACGTGGATGACCAACTTCAAGTAGAGAACACTTCCAGATCAAGTAACCAGTGAACAACGCAATACAACAAAAGTAAAGGAAACATAGTTATGTCAAAGAAATCAGTATTCTGCATCGCCACAAACCGGAGCCAGGCCGAATTAATCGTTGATCGCCTGCGGGTCAGTGGTTTTTCAAATAACGACATCTCGGTGCTCTTTCCGGACGAGACCACTAGCCGGGATTTTGCCCATGAAAAGAACACCAAAGCACCCGAAGGCATAGCCACGGGAGCTGGGACCGGAGGAGTAGTGGGAGGAGCGCTGGGTTGGCTGGTTGGCATTGGCGCGTTGGCCATCCCAGGCGTTGGTCCTTTCATAGCAGCCGGCCCCATCCTGGCGGCTTTGAGCGGAGCCGCAGTGGGCGCCACCGTCGGAGGCATCGCAGGCGGCTTGATCGGCTTGGGCATCCCTGAGCTGGAAGCCAAGCGCTACGAAGGCAAGATTAAGGCGGGCAACATTCTTCTCTCAGTCCATACCGATGACTCCCAAGAGATCAAGCGCGTCGAACAGATCTATCGCGCTGCCAATGCCGAGGACATTTGCGTCACCGGCGAATCCACCGCCCCGCGGGACAATCGCAGGACTGCGGACGCTGTCTAGCCTGGATTTCCACGGAACAGAATTCGCCTAAGGTTTGGGCTGTTTGATGGGGCCGCTATAGGTTGTCAGGCGCAAGGGCAGCCCATTCCACCAGGGGACTGCAACGGGCTTTTCTACG
>JBEKDI010000139.1:0-11160 GCA_050014435.1 Verrucomicrobiota bacterium
ATTTGAAGAATTGAAAAGCCTCTTGCCTGAGTCAAGAAACCTGTGATATGAATAAAGAACCTTGGAGTGGCCGGTTTTGAAGTGCCCGCAAGTGGCCGGTTTTCAACCGCCCGGTGACAGATGCGGCGGGTGGTGGCTGGGCCGGCCACCAAACACACGACCGCGACAAGAAAGGCATACCATGAAGAGCGTTGGTAGTTTGTTTGGACGTTTCTTTGGCAGCCAGGACAAAGGCAAGCCATCGGAACCGAGAGGCCAGCCGGCGGCAACCCTGCCTGCCTCGCCAAAGGCGCCGCCCCGCGGCTCTGTCGCGGCCGACGCGACCGCCTGGCCTGTGGGCAAAATGGTTGCCGACATCTACGAGATTTGCGGTGTACTGGGGAAGGGCGGGATGGGCGTGGTCTATCGCGCCCGCGACCACGCAACTCGTCGGGACGTTGCGGTGAAGGTGCCGCTGGGCCGATGGGAGTTCGACCGCGCCGGCCAGAGGCGACTGTTGCGCTTCGTGGATAGCCCGCAGGCGAAGACGGACTTGGTGGAGGAGGTCCGCAGCTGGATTGGCCTGGCGCATCCGCATGTGGTCCAGGCCTTCGATGTCCGTGATGACGAGACAACCGATTATCACCCCGCCATCATTATGGATTTCTGCGCCGGCGGCAGCCTAGCAGGGCGCATTTACGGAGGTCGGCCGTTGTCCGTGGCGGAAGGCTTGGACGTCGCCATTCAAGTCTGCTGGGCGATGGAGTACTTGCACGGGCAAAGGTTGGTGCATCGGGACCTCAAGTCGCAGAACGTGCTGCTGGTGACCGAGGGCAACCTCGGCGCGGGCAAGGCACTGGTCGCCGACCTGGGGCTGGCCAAGGCGCTGGGCGCCCATGGCTTGGAATCCGCTGGGCAGCCCCGCGACGACGCCGAGGCCGACTTGTGGGTTACGGTTTCAGCCGCCGGCGGCACGCCCACACACATGGCGCCGGAGCAATGGATGGCCGGGTCGCACGTCGGCATGGCCAGCGACGTGTATGCCTTCGGGGTCCTGTTGTATGAGATCTTCTGCCGGCAGTTGCCGTTTCCTGGAGGGCAGGATTTGCGGCAGTTGCAGGTGGCGCACCTCGACACGGCGGTGCCGGAGCCACGCCAATGGAACGGAGAAATTCCGACCGGGTTGTCGGAGCTGATGCGGCAGTGTCTGGCGAAGAAAGCCGAGGCCCGCCCAAGGGATTTTACCGAGCTGTCCGATCGCTTCGGGAGGCTTTACTACGAAGCGCTTGGGCGCGATTACACAGCCCTGCGCGTCAAGCCGTCCGGCGTGGCTTTGACCGCAGAAACCAAAGCGCGTCAGATTATGGCGAAGGTGCGCCTAGGACTGGGCGCTCAGCGCCGTGGCGACTTAGAGACAGCTTCCCGTGAGTTTGAGGAAGCGCAAAAAGCTTTCCGCAACATGGGCGACAAGAACGGCCTGGCAGTCGTGCTTGGGACCCAGGCAAACTTCCTGGGAGCCCGCGGCGATCTGGAGGGTGCGGTGGCCCTGCTCAAGCAAGCGGAGCAAATCTGCCGCGAACTGGGCAATCGGGACGGCCTGCAAACAGCGCTGGGCAGCCACGCAGCGATGCTGGCGGTCCGTGGCGATCTGGATGGGGCGATGGCGCTGAACAAGCAAGCTGAGCAAATCTGCCGCGAACTGGGTAACAAGGCAGGCCTCCAGCTCTGGCTCAGCGGCCAAGGCATGATCCTAAAAGTCCGAGGCGATTTTGACGGTGCGATGACGCTGCTCGAAGAAGCGGAGCAAATCTGCCGCGAACTGGGCGACAAGAAGGACCTCCAGGCCTCGCTAGAAGCGCAGGCCTCGGTCCTTGAGGCCCGCGGCGATCCGGATGGGGCGGTGGCGCTGCTCAAGCAAGCGGAGCAAATCTGCCGCGAACTGGGTGACAAGGTCAGCCTGCAGTTCGCGCTCGGCACCCATGCGCTAATCCTGAGTGACCGCGGTGATTGGGACGGGGCGATCGCGCTGCTCAAGGAACAAGAGCAAATTTGCCGCGAACTGGGCAACAGGAAGGGCTGGTTGCTCTCAATGAGCAACCGAGCGTACATCATGGCCGCACACGCACACAAACAATTGGAGGAGTCCTACCGCCAGTCCGGCAACGCGGAGGGCTTGGCGACCAGCCTCCTCGCGCAAGCGGAGGTTCTGGGGCTGAAGCTGGAGCGGCGAGCCATCGCCCTTTCCAAGGGAGAAGAAGCGCTGAAGCTCTGCTCCCAAGCTGGCCTGGCCCAGCTGGCCGAGAAGGTGCAAGCGGTCCTCGACCAAGTCCGTGCGCGGGGGGGATAAAGCTCCCTGAAAAGGAAACGGTTCCCGGAGCACGGCGAAGTCCAGATTGATAACAATAAAATATGAGCACACCCTTAATTGAGCGTAATCCCGGCGGTGAAGCTTTACGGCCAAGGTTCTGTTGCGAAAGGCGCATTTGAACTGCAAAGATTTTATTCCCTAAGCGTCGAAACTTTACAAATGCAAAATCACCAAAAGCAGAATTGACTGGCGTGCCGGTTAGTAATCAGTGAACGCATTAAATTCGATATGAAAATCGCCACAAGCATTAAAAACTGGTTCCAGGATCGGCGCGACTGCAAAGCGAAAAGACTGCCTAACGGCTACATCGACATCGTTGACCTCTACCAAAAGGGGTTGATTTCCGCTAAAGGGACGGGGCAAACCATCACGGACATCCGCGCCGAAATCGTCAGCCGTGTGAACGTGCCATTGAAGGTTTCCGTTGCGCACGGCACATACTTTGTTTCCCGAGGAAATCATCAAAACATGGTTACTCGACGGAAATATCAATTTGATTTGCGCCCTTTGGGATCAGAACGCATCCGTGTTCCAGCTTCCTGCATAAATGCTTCACTTCCTATTCCGAACGAAAAGGACAAATTCAGCGGAGTTTCCCGCGTTCCCGACAAGGTCAGGAGGTTTATGGAAGCTGCCGAAGGTGAGGACGCGATGGTGATTCAGGCTGGTGTCTGGACACTGACAGATGGTTATTCCCGGCAAAGAATCCAATCCGCGCTGCGGAAGCGGCGTGTTTCGACACGTTACGGCATTCCTTTGGATGGAATCACTGGCTCTGATGAAGGGCCGGCAATTTCCATTGCTGAAATTGAACGAGCAAAGGCAATTTTGGACCGCTTGAGAATTAGCCATAATTTGTGAAACCTAAGACAATCAACCTTGTCGGGCCAGCGGGTCAAGCGCGGCTCCCACATCCATTATGAGATCCCCCGCCTCCAATGCGAATATCGCCGTTTCCTTCGAATTCGAGGAAGCAAAACCCTGCCTGGGGGGTGTCATTGAGCCTCTTGCACGCTTTGCACAATTGACCGCTCAACAAACTCCGTTCCTCGCGGCTTCGTGTCCATTTTTTGATGCTGCAAAGGCTGCCGATTGGTTTAGTGGCGCGGCTTTTTCTCCGGCTAATGCGAGGCGAAACGGCTCTGGAATCGACAAAGTCCAACGTTTGCGTGCTATCACATACGGCTCTGAGATTCTGCTGGAAAACACATTTAGTTCTGATGGTCGAATTGCCGCTACGCGTTATTTCAACGGCGAGGTCATTTCCCACGACTGGGATGATCTCCAAAAGCTGCACCGAATCCACAGCAAATCGGGCCGCGAGATGTTGATCAAATTGCGTGGCGATACCCTTCCGTTATCTATTTCATACGACGGCGCTCCTCCGTTCCAGTACGATTATGACGCCAATGGCAACGTCATTCATATCGAATATCCTGATGGGATGCGAACGGAACGAAGTGTTGGGCAGCGTGGTGAACTTGCCTCGGTTAAGTGCGGACCACTAATTACCGACTTCCACTGGACCGATTTTAGCGACTTTGACGGCTACAGTATTCGTGATGGCGCAACTGCATTCACATTCCGCTCCAAGGCCAAACAACATCACTGTCATTTGAAGACGGCGACCAGCACGTCCGGGTTTTCCTCTGTTCATTCGTTGGGAGCATGGAAAATGAATGGTAGCAGCGCGATGGAAGAAATGATAACGCCATGGGGCGATCGCTTCTGCGTTCGATCCTCTACTAGGCAGCGGCCAACGGTTGTATGGAGTTCGGCCGGACAACAATATTTCCATTACGACCGTTCCGGAAGCCTTGCGGAGATTTCAAATCCGAATGGTTCACATTGCGTGCTCTATCCGATCAAAGAGGAAAAGCGCGCTTTATTGATAAGTCCGCGCGGCGTAATCCTATTGGACTTTGACGAGGCCGGCCATTTGCGGAAAACCATCGGGAATGACGGGCAATATAACCTCCTCAACTATACGCGTGCCGGTTCTCTTAAAAATATTGCTGACCCCGCTGAATCTGTATCAGTTTCGAGAGACAGAAACGGTCTCGTGGTCGGAATTTATTCCGATAGAGGATATTGTTGTCGTTTCGGACGCTCCACCAACGGCTGCTTGGAAGCAATTACTTGCGACAGATTTGGCCCCAACCCTGGCGAGAGTCTCGTGCGATTCCTGAAATTCTTGTGGCTGTTCTTGGGCGTAAGAACACCCTTTGCCTTTGTAAGTAAATGACTGGAAATGCTTCTGACCATTTAGAATATATGAAAACTGAATCCGAAGACCCTGCAAAGGATCGGCTGCCCGATGACGATTCAGGTCGTGGAGGGACTGCCCCTTTTGGAGGCAAGCCTGGTCCACAGTCCCATGAACCTAACTCCGCACAGCCACCTAGGCGCGATATACCCGACGGTTCAGAACCTGTTCCCAGTCCTTTAGACGCATTTGTCGAGCCTTGGACGGACCCATTTAATAATAGCGATGTTTGGCATCGAGAAAAGAACGTCTTCGCATATGGCGAAGTGATAGGCAGAGTATTCAGCGGATCACGCATCAAAACTTTTGTCTCCAAATTGTTTGCATTGATTTCCGGGGGGGTGGCTCGGAATCCGTCAGCCTATGAGGTTGCTCTCACTAGAGTGACAATTAGAGTTGCAGCAAAGCGCCTGGTATTGATCGCGCCGTTTGCCGTAGTCGTTGATGTAATGGAAGCCTTCGCAAAGGAGCGAATGGGGACAGCAGGATTTTACGGAAAACTCGACATGGCAGTGCTTGGTGGTGTGGGTGGGTTTCTAGGCGGTGCAGTGTTTGACGCATTTGGTTTGGGTCTGCTTGCTTCGTTTGGCTTAAGCGGCGTCGCATTATTTGTCGCTGCACCGTTAGTCTTCGGCATCCTTGGCGCGGTAGTTTTTCAAGTCGCGGGATCGTGGCTTTTTCACCAAAATCTGTCTGGGACACCACCCGACAGCTGGGCACAGTCGTTTTTCACATGGCTTTCCAATATCACTAGCCACGGGAAACCCGTCGCATTGACCGATGGGCATAGGGCCTCGAAAAAGCAGGCGCAATTGCCTCCCGCACCTCACAAATTAAAATTTGAATTGCCGGTTCCTGATCCTGGAACGAACCGACGCCGTCCACCTCAACAATTTCTGCCCTTTTTTCCGCCATGGCGTGGCGGGCCAGGGGGAGCCAGCGGCAACGGCGGAGGACGTGGTCCAGGTGATGATGGTCCCGACGGCGATGACGGAGGAGGTGGCGGAGGACGTGGTGGCCCTCCGCCGCCACCCGGCGGCGCTGGGGTATTGTCAGGTCGCCGCGTTGGCGGGGTTCTATTTGAAAACTGCCATCAAGTTCTTACTGGTATCGAAGAACTTACCGGTGCCTATTGGGATGAGAGCACGCAATCTCTTGTTCTGATCGGAAAGGATTCCGACACCAGCGGACGGCGGCACCTAACACTCCCAGCTATGGATGCCGACCATTTTAAGGTTGCTCTTCGTGCCGCGCTTATTGGTGAATCACTGGGGGTAAGTATTGATGCTCCAGCCGAGTATCGATACGGCGAGAATGGGCGGCGAATGCCGCCATCGGGCACTCCCTTTTTTGTCAGCTATTTAGGTGGTTCAGCTGGAACGCTTTCTGGCGCTATTTTCTTCGAAGCTGACAGGATTATGAAGTGCCTCAGCCTTGGCATCGACAACAACACTGGGAATTCCTTCCAAGCTGGAGTTCCCGGTTTCCGAAGCGGCTTTGACATGCACCACGACAATGACGATTCTAAAAGAACTTCATGGCACCGGTTTTGGTTCGTAGTGGAGCGAGTAGAGTTACGACAATGTGCCCAGAGCAAAGCTCTCACGTTTGGGGAGATAAAGATCGCGATCAAGACAGAACTAGAATTGCGCGGATCTGCTAAAAGGCATGTAGTTGATCCGCTTGATGAGCAATTCGCGCGACATCTCACTTTGCACTATGACGAGTATGCAAAGGAATTTCCTGTTTTCGGAAGATTAAAGGAGTTGGCGAAAGTAAGCGCACTTGCTTCGTTTGTGGTAAATCAAGGAATAGAGATTGATTTGGGGGACATTCTTAGCACGCCGCCGATTGAAGTCCTAACCCCGGATACAACTCCCTCGCTTTTGCGGTCTGAGTATTCCCTAGATGGAGATTGTATTCGCACGCACATGATGTCAGGGGGTGTGGATTTTAGAATTGCCCCAGAGATAATGCAGGACTTCGACGGCTTTGGTGCTCGCTTGCGGATCGGTGCAGGAGCAAGCCGTTTGACATTTAGACACGAGTGGTCTTTCCGCGTCGGCAAAGACGATTTGCTCGCAAAGGCAGTGAGAGTAGGACCGAGAAAACAATTCCGTCCCGTTCAAAGAGACCACATATTCCCTGTGATCGAGGGGTTGCCTCGACTTGAACTGCAACGTGTGTATGAACCAAGCCGCACGACAGTAGGGATGTTTGGCCCAAGTTGGTGTCCTTTATTGCCTTGGTCACTCACCATCTTGAATGGTTCCGCCAAGCGCAGCGAAGTTGTGAACCCCGATTGCAAAGCGAAAGCCGCCCATTCTTCTTCGATTCTACTGTTACGTGGTGGAAGAAGTGCAAAAACACAGGTATATCGCCCTCTGACTAACGCCTCAGCTGAAGACGGTCTGACTTGGGGCCGGGTAACTTCCAGCCGTGTCCGCCAGGACGGTTCCTCTTTTCATTATGACCCACAAGACCTTATCAAAAATGAGGCCGGTCGTTTCCTGTTTATGGCAAATGGTCGCAATCACTATTTTGATGAATCTGGACGGTTGGTTGAGATTTCATGTGGTGCCGGCTTAATTGCGAGGTATGTGTGGGAGGGTAAACGATTGGTGAAAATTGAGAACAATGCGGGTCAATGGTATTCTTTTCTTTATTGTGAACAGCTCGATGTGGTGAAGGAGGTAACGACCTCTGATGGAGAGATTCTCCATTATATTTACGACGAGGACGTGCGCCTTCAGGAGGTATTGATTTCTTCACATCGTCTGTGGTTTTACAGCTACGATATGTCAGCACGCCTGAATGAAGTGAACGATTCCACCGGCGCAGTGACGCACCGAGTGTTTTACAAAGCCAATGGGGAACCTATTGACGATGCTGCCGTTGATAGGATTGACCTACCTGAAGGCGGGCAAATTACTCGCATTTTTTCTGATGGACGTTTGACTTCATTGGCAGACCAATGCGGAACTCGTGCTGAACTGACCTATGGCCCCAAAGGAAATCTGCAAGCAATATTCGTCCAAAATCGCGTTGGCTTGAACTGGAGGCTCGATTACGGTATAAACAACACAATGCGTCGAATCGTCGACCCACTTGGCCGGGCTACTCAATTTGAATTCGACCAGCCGCGCCAAGTTGCATTTGTCGTGCTTCCGGATAAACGCAAGGTCTCTGTAAAACAAGGCGATAATGGCGGGGACCTTGAGGTGTCGACTCCGGGAGCCGATGGATGGACGGCTCTCTTTGACCCATTGGGCAATTTGACTTCGATCTGTGGGCCTACAGTAAAAAAGCGCGACCTAAATCACGGACATGAGGTTGTGTCTGTTCTCGATGAGCCTGGCGAATGCCGAAAGGTGACTTTTCCAGTGGGACCTCAATTCAACCTTTTTTTCTCAAGCGTGGGCTTCCGATTTGAAGGAATTGACTTGGAGGAACAAGTGGGACGGCCATTTGTCGGACGCCATCGAATTAAATGCACTGTAGGATCTGACGGTCGGTCGTTTACGATGGAAGGGCTAGCTGGAAGCGTGAAAGCGAGTGCTTCGCCTACCAATTCGACAGCACTGGTTGTGGAATTTGCAAGTTCTTTGGAAAACCAACTTCCCCCAAGTTGCTTTAACTCGTGCTTATATCTATGAGCTTTTTGAAACGTCTCTTCGGCCCGCAGGATGATAAAGAGGAAGTAGATGAAATTCCAGGGCAAGCGTATGTCTTGCGGGATAGCATCTGCGCCTGCCTTTCATTGCATGTAGTTTCGGTCGAGGACATCGCGCATCGGATCGAAGCTGGCTTGCGGCCAGCATCGCTCAACCGGAGGGTTCGCGCACGCCTTGCCTTTATTGCACGTCTAGTCGCGTTTCTGACCGCGACTGATTTAAAGGCATGTCAAGCGGCAATGAAAGCGATCACTGAGGCTTTGGCCGATGCAAGTGAAACCAACCCGTTGGGGCGAGCCCGTTATCAGTTGACCGGGGCCGTAAAAGAGGCCGTATCGAACCAACGATCCGTCATCGCTGATAAAAAGGATTGGGGAGAATTGGTTTCTCTGATCAGCCGATTCGAGTCCTTGGGGCAAGAGGACGATGGGCTGCGTTTTGAACTCAAATACACGTGCGAGTGCTTGGAGACCATCGCCTTCCGGCATCTGGATGACGCGCAAAAGCTCTCGAACAAGGCTCTCGACGACTTAAGGGTCAAGTCGCGGCTCACCAATCACATCACTTATTTGGGTGCAGTCGAGAATCCGGAATACGTGAACAGCCTTAAGCATGACCCGCGGATCGTGGAGTCAAAGAAGTTGGTGGGAACTGCCCTGTCTTATCTGGATAAGAGTCTCAAGACGCGGGGCACCCGGATATTATCGGGGCACCGCGACTTTGATTTTTACCAAGAGCACATCGATTTTTTAAAGCACCTATAAAAAACGCAATTTCGCGCAAAAACAAAAAAATAGCATCCAGTGAAAGTGCCAGTGAAAGTGCCAGTGAAAGTGCCAGTGAATGGGTCATGAATGAGTAATTGGTGAGTAGTTGATTGGTATTGGGTGCGTAATCGCTGGTGCTTGACAAACGTGCAGGAATGCCTGATTCTATTGGCGTTCGTTAGTTATGAGGCTGTTCGCCTCTGGTGGTGGGGTGGTAATTGCGGAGTAGTGGATTTTGAAAAAATCCCCTGAACCCGTTCGATTCCGACCCTCGCCTCCAATTCCAACTGCGTGTGCAGTAGCGGTTTAGGAGGTTCGGGAGTCCAAAAGGACACCAGAACGGACACCATTTTTCCAATCCGTAGGAAACCAGAATAGTCCGGCATTATCCGCCCGCTATCTGCTACCTGTTCGGATTCGGCCTGAGTTATTCTCGCGGTTGCGTGAAAAATATGAAAACACGTTACCGTCTCATCTGCCGTGGAATCCGTGGCGGGGCCTACTACTGCGTGGACACCAAGACCGGCAAACGCACCAGTCTGGGAACCACCAATGCAGACGATGCCCGGCAGGTCATCGAAGCCAAAAATAATTCCGAACGTCAGCCGGTGTTGAATCTCCAGATTGCCAAAGCGTATCTGGCGGGCAGCGACAACGGCATCACAACGCGGACGTGGCAGCACGCCATTGAAGCGTTGACCAACACCAAACAGGGAGCCAACCAACACCGCTGGAAAACTGCCGCCAAGGACAAGGCGTTTATCACATTGCTGCCGCAGGTCATCATTGAAACCAAAGGTGAAACGATCCTGAAGGTTCTGCAAATGGGAACGGTTTCCACCAACGTCTATCTGCGCCGCCTGCATAATTTCTGCGTGGACATGAATTGGCTGCCGTGGCCGCTCGTGCCGAAACGCCAGTGGCCAGCCGTCGAGTTCAAAGAGAAGCGTGGTATCACGCTGGCGGAACATCTGGCCATCGTCGCCCGCGAAAACAATCCCGAACGCAAGGCGTTCTATAAACTGGCCTGGCACTTGGGCGCATCGCAATCCGACCTGGCTGGCTTGAACGCCGAGGACGTTGATTGGGAACACCACGTCATCAGCTATGCGCGCCGGAAGACCGGCTCGATTGCCATCATGCGCATGGATGAAGACATGGAGGAAATCTTGCGCGACCTGCCTGGAAGCGGCCCGCTGTTTCCGTATCTGCGAACCGTCCGTTCCGGCGACCGTGCCACGGAGTTCAAACAACGTTGCACTGGACTTGGCATCAAAGGCGTCTCGTTGCACAGCTACCGTTATGCGTGGGCGGAACGGGCAAAGACGGCGGGCTATCCTGAACGGTTTGCCCAGGTGAATCTCGGCCACAATAGCCGGGCGATGGCGCGGGCATATTCCCGCAAAGCGCCGGTGGAAATGCCGTCCCTCAGTGAATACGAGCGGCAACAGAAGGCCATTATTGGAAACCGGAACACCGAACCAGCGGCACCAGTTGTTGCTGCATAGGAGGCCATCATGCAATCTTGGCAAATTAAAGCACTCGAACTGGAAGCATCGGGATTGAAACACCTTGATGGATTCATCCACGAACACGCGCTCTATTTTCTCATTGGAGCCATTTATCTTTTGCTGGCTTTGTTGGCATGGGTATTGAGCGGTGGGTTGCGACGGAAGGGAGGAAAATCCACGCTTCATGTCCGGCCAGTCTTTTTTATTCATCTGCCGGGACCGCCGCCACCGCCCCCGATCATGTTCGACCCGTTTCCGCCGCCGCCCCATTCGGCGCATTGCGATCACGATGATGATTATTGGGAATGACCACTGGCGGATGCAGATTGCGCGGCGTGATTCTTAAAAGCGATTCCCACGGCGCAAGCGGGCGCGGTCACAGGTGGAGGCGCGGAGCGCACGACCTTGACGGCGACCGCGCGCCGTATAATGGAAGCGCGAGGCACGCCGCTGATTTTAGGAATGACGGTCATGGGAATTGTTTCCGTTGGTTGGGTTGCCGTTGGTTGTGGATACGGAACCTTTGAGCGTCCGGCTTTTTGCGGCGCGCTCGTTCTTGTCCTTGACCTTTAGCCGGATGAGTTCGGTTGCCTTG
>JBEKDI010000140.1:0-11099 GCA_050014435.1 Verrucomicrobiota bacterium
TTGGGGCTGACGCCTCTGTTCGCCGCGCCACCGCCGTAAGGCCCTGTAGCCCGACAAGACCGCGCCAGCGTTCCCCCTTCACTCGCAAACCCGGTTCGTCGGGGGAGGAAGTTAGGTTAGTTCAATTCTTTGCACGGGTTTGGGCCACTTCCTCGCGCAAAAAGTTCCCGTTCACGCCCTCATGAACTGACAGTGAGCGACCGGCGGCGGTGTCGGCGTGAAGACCAGAAACAATACCGTCAATTCGTCAACGGTATGACGGGTGCCTGCATTATCGGCACCGGCAGTGGCGGCGGTGTTGGCGAATTCGTCAACGCTATGACTGGGGTCTGCATTATCAACACCGGCGGTGGCAGCGCGTAAGGGGGGCGATTAGTTAACTGCAATATTACAGGCCGCGGCAGCAAGGGTGGAACCACACCGCCTGTTACAGTTACAGACAGCGGTGGCGCGGGCAGAGCTATGCCTGTTGGAATCACAGGGCCTTCTCCGCTGCCCGAAATTGTTCCTGAGAACACCGCTGTGTCTGTATTTCCCTCGCTGTCAACGAGCGTTCCATATCCAACCAAGGCCCCTGAAAATGAGCCGATTTCAGTTTGATCGCCGTCGGCATTCTCAGCGTCCAGGATAATTGTTTCCTTGGTGAGACCGTAAAGAATGAAGGCGTTTCCCTTTCCATCAGCAAACCTGACCATCGTGAAAACCTTGCCAGAGCCCGTTTGCGTGTCTGTGGCTGAGTTGGTGACGCCCCACACGACGGCAGCGCCGGGGGGATTGTCGATGCTGATGTAGGCGGAGAGGTTTGTGCGGTAGCCCGTCTCGTTCAAAGCCTCCACAATGCCGCCGACCCGGGCCAAATGGACCCCACTTGGGAAGGGCGAGCCAAGACTGGTTTCAAGCAGCTTTAAAATGTCTTTGGAGGTGAAACTTACCTCCTTGGCGGCGCTCGTCGTGATATTGGTGTCGGCACTCCTCGTCTTATCCGGCAGTTGAATCGTTGCTGTCAGCGCGATGCTCAATGTTGTTGCCGTGTGCAACAACCCAATGTGCGGAATGGCAATGTAGTCGCCAGTCGCCGTGGCCGTTGAATTGGTGCTGACGGAGACAACCCGGCTCCCGGGGGTTGTCCATCCGCTGATTGTTGTAAAGCTGACGAAATGGTAGCCGACTGACAGCCCGGAAAGCGTCACTCCGCTGTTTTGCAATGTTCCTCCATCCACCTGCCACTGCGCCCCGTTGGTGATCGCTTCGTCCGGGCTGATCGTCACTTCCAACGATCCCGTGGGTGTATTGGCTGTAATGGCCACATAGACGCCGGTCGCCGTGGCCACTGAATTGCTGCTGACAGAAACGGTCTGGTTGGCGGGGGTTGTCCATCCGTTGACGGTGCTAAAGCTGACCGCATGGGAGCCGACCGACAGCCCGGAAACCGTCGCTCCGTTGTTCTGCAAGGTTCCTCCATCCACCTGCCACTGCGCCCCGGCGGCGGTTGCCCCGGACGGAGCGATGGTCACTTGCAATGATCCCGGGATTGACAGCGCGACAGGAATACCGGCAAGAGTGTTACTCCACCCGCTGGCGCCAGCTAAATAATATGCCGTGGCATCAGCGTCGGATTCGAATGCATTCCCGGAAGCAGTGGGAGCATCGCCACTGAAATAAATGCTGATCAGGCTGGTGCATTGAGCAAACGCACTGTCCCCGATGCTGGTCACGTTGATTCCGATGGTGACGCTGGTCAGGCTGGTGCATTGAGCGAACACACTATTCCCGAGGTTGACGAGGCCGTTCCCGATGGTGACGCTGGCCAGACTCGTGCAGCCAGATAACGCATAATCTCCAAAGTTGGTGACGGTGTTGGGAATGGTGACGCTGGTCAGACTGGTGCATCCTTCGAAGGCGGCATATCCGATGCTGGTGACGTTGGTGGGTATCGTAATGCCAGTCAGGCTGGCGCAGTTTCCGAACTCATTATCCCCGATCGAGGTGATGCTGTTGCCGAGGGTGGCGTTGGTCAGGCTGTAGCAGGAATAGAACACACCATCCCCGATGTTGCTGACGCTGTTGGGAACGGTGACGCTGCCCAAGGCGGTGCCCGCAAACGCATTATCCTCGATGTTGGTGACGCCGCTGCCGAGGGTGACGTTGGCCAGGTTGTAGCAGTAATAGAACGCACTGTTCCCAATGTCTCTGACGCTGCCGGGAATCGTGACGTTGGTCAGGCTGGTGCTGTTATCAAACGCGCCATCCCCAATGGCGCTGACCGTCAGGCCGTTGATGCTGGTTGGAATCGCCACACTCCCGCCCGCCCCGGTGTAGCCGGTGATGGAGCAAGTGCCGTCGCCATTGTTGTTGTAGGCGAATTGGGCTTGAAGCTGCGCCGACAGAGCCAGTGTGAGGGTGAAGATCCCGAATAATGCGTTTGTCGTTTTCATATCAATCTGCCCCATTTTTCCGGGCGCAATGATGAGCCAGAGAGCCAAAAGGCGCGGCCTCGTCGCGCCCTCACAAGAGGCGCCGTGAGGCGCCGTCGAAACCCTTTCATGTTTCCGCGCGGAGTTCTTCGGTGATCATTAATCCGAACTGTTGCTCGGTCAACAATCTTCTTCTAGCGCGTTTTAAGAAACAGTGTAGCCATTCGGAGCGAGGATTTTTGGGTTTTGGCGGGGCTTTGGCGCAGAAGCATGCAGCAGATGGCTCCCGCGACTGGTTAGGCTACGGCCACATTTCACCGAATGCCGCTGACAATGTTTATTTGCATTGGTTTCGGCAGGTCTGCAGGGCGTAATGCGAAATATCGTTGGCCGGCGGTTCCCAAATCGAGAAACTCGACCTTGCTAAAGCCGGCGCTTGTTAGTTTTGCTTCCATGGCCTTGGGTTCAAAAAAGCTGACAAATGGCTCGCCCGCGCTGGCAACATTCTCAGCCAATTTTTGAGCCGCTTCTGCTGCTTTTCCGGTGGTCTTCACAATCGGCCGTTTAAAGGTAAGCACCACTTCGCTCCCCGATGGATACGTTGCCATGGATTTCAATGCCGCATCAATGGCCGCTTCTTTTAGATATACGGTCACGCCCAGCCACGAAAAAAACGTCGGCTCCTCCAATGAAACGTGGTGACGACAAAGACCTTCGAGTAACGATTCATGCTCGAAATCTATTTGTGCAAATCGCACATTTGCCGGCAAGTCAAGGCTCGCTTTCGTGAGAAACGATCGTTTAACCAACTGTGTGTCTCGATGATCAATTTCAAGAATCTTTAGTGACTTTGCCCAATCTGGCTGCCGGAATGCGAAAGTGTCAAAACCAGCCCCCAAAATGACATATTGGCTGACCCCTCGTTGCACGGCGGCAGCCAGCCGGTCTTCGGCAAACCGGGAACGCAGCACCACGTGCGAACGCAACGCGCTCGTCTCGGGGCTCCGATAGCGTTCAACCGCTTCCCAAATGTTTTGTGAAGCGTCTTCGCCAAGTAGTCTCACCGCAACAGGATCCTCAAGAACTCGCGGCGGGGCATCAAGCAATTGGTGGGCAGCGCGTAAATATGCCGTTGCTAAAGCTGTGCGACTTGCTTCCCGGCCGGCTGGCACGACCGGCGCGCCAGCAGCGGTCGTGACAGCCAAGGCCGTTGGGTCCGGCCCATGGTTAGCCTTGCCTGGCAACTGCATGAGAACCGTCTCCACTTTGACATGGTTCTTTTCAACAAAGCTTCGGCGAATTTCCGTGCATCCCATCTTCAAGTAGAATGGAAGCGCAGTAATGGTCCCCTCGAATGGGACCGGAATAGTGCCGCCGGCGCGAATTAACGCCAACGCGTGCTCGAATAAAGCTCTGCCGACGCCTCTTCTGGTATGGTCTGGATCAACAAACAGCGCTACGATGCCGATCGGGACGACGTGGCTAAAACCACGAATGGCACCACTCTCTTCGAAGACATACATCTCCTTCTTCGCGATTCCCCGATAGCCCTCGGGCGAGCGGCCTGAGAGCCAGCCTTCGATCACCTCTTTAGGATAGTCACGCGTGCATAACCCCCGCACGGAGCGGGTGTGAAGGTTGTGAATCGCGAGAGCGTCGTCTGGCAATGCGATGCGTATCATCTGGGATTTCCTATTTGGTTTCCAGCCCACGACCCGCGTGGGCCCTTTTCGTGATTATTTTTCAGTTTCACCGTTTTGCAGGTACCTCTCTCCAGTCCGTTCCGGTTGTTCTCTGGCGCAGGGCTGTTTCGATGCCCGTCTTGGCTCCCCACGCCCATTTTCCCCCGGATGCGAAGACCCCTCCTGGCCCCAACGCGACGGGCGAGATCCCAACTCTTTGCCTGATTCAAAAAACAGGCATACCTGACCACCCGCGCGTTCGCTGATGCCGATGGTTTATGAGCGCTGGAACATCATCTCGGCTGCGACACACAATATTTTAGACGTATATCAATCCAGACGTATGTTTATTTTAAAAGGTGTAAAATCGAGCGCCAAATTGCACCCAAGTTGGACTCAGGAACCCTCTGCGAGCGCGCTGAACAGGGCTTGCAGCTCTTCCCCGGCTTGCGCGGGGTCGGACAGGGTTTGGGCCACTTCCTCGCGCAGAAGCTCCCGATAACGCCGCCGCAGGCGGTGGATGGCCACCCGCACCGCCCCCTCGGTCAGTCCAAGCGCCGCGGCGGCTTGGGCGCAGGGAACATCGCCTTTCCCACCCATCAGGAAAGTTTTCAATTGCTCAAATAATCCGGCTTTGCCGTCGTCGCGGCATTCGTCACGCAGACGGGTGATGACGCGCTCCAGCACCGTCATGGCCCAGGCCCGGTCGTAAAGCTTGTCCGGACTCAGATTGTCGGCCGGATGAATCTGGTAGCGAGTGTCGGCATCCTGCCAGTCAAGCGAGAGCGGCTTTATCCCTCCGCCGCGTTTCTGGCTCCGCTCACGGTCCCATTCATTGGCCAGAAACCGTTTCACCGCGGTCAGGAGGAAGGCGCGGAATTTGCCCTTCTCGCTGCTGATTCCTTCCAGGTAATTCTTTTCCAGAAGGCGGGCGAAGAAGGCTTGCGTCAGGTCCTCGGCGTCTTCGCGCGAATGGCCGTGTCGGCGGGCGTAGGCGTAAAGCGGATACCAGTAAGTGCGGCACAATTCCTCCAGGGCAACGTCCGCCTGGGGCGCGCCGCGATGCCCGGCGGCGAGCACGACCGTCCAGCGCGTCGTGGCAAAGACATCGCCCGCCGCGTTGGATGTTTGCGTTGGATTTTCAGGACTCAATAAAATCGATTCTCGCAACCAAACCTTTACTGCGCCAGCTCGGATAAAGTCTGGTCGCGCACAGAGTTTTCATTGATGGTTCTTGCAATTTCTATGGCCTGCTCCCTCAACCCCCGCTTGGCCAGCACGAGGGCCGAGTCATGTGCGGCTTGGTTTCGTCGTGAGTTTTCGAACATTTGCCGAAGCGCATCCTTGACCAGGTCCACTTCGCCTGCTTTGGCAGCATCGCCGGCTACTGCGGCCAGCGATTTATCCTTCGGCTCGGCTTCGTATATCACCGAAGCCGCGGCCAATCGCGCCCTCAGCGTATCCCGCGAAATGGTGCCTGGAGCGGAAGCGGTTGCTTCGGCTTGTGGGGCGGCGGTGTCCCGGTCGCGCCGTTCCCTGCCCAGGTGCGTTGCAACCGCAATTGCAATGATCATTGCTGCGATCAGCCACAGACATGCCAGGACGCCAAGCACCGGCGCCAGCCACTTCCCGGTTCCGCTGCGGACGGGAGGCGGCATCGGGGGGACGGCCGATTGCACCACGGTGCCGGACGGGCCGATCATGGGCGGTGCCTGATTCGCCGACCGCGACACCCCGCCGAACAAGTCTTCGTAGGCATACATCATGGAGGCTTTCACGATGGGCACGGCGATAAAGAATCCAACCAGGAAGGCCACGATGCCGAACAGTCTCAGCAACAGCAGGAGGATAACGAAGCCGAAGAATTTCCACCAATGCCGGGTCACGGTCTTGCGGCTCAATTCCATGGCCGACCAGAAGTCCAGCCCCTTGTCAATGACCAGAGGCAGGGTGAACGTCCACGCCACCAACAGATAAACGCCGGGCAAAATAAAGCAGATGAATCCCAGCACGGTCAGCGTCAGCGGCACAAAGGAGCCAAGGAAGAGATGGAGGAAACGATTGCTGAAACCGGAAAAGGCCGTATCGACGGTGGTTGCCTCTCCACGAATCCTTTTCAGGAAGAACATACATAGTCCGCCGGCCAGCGGACCGCCTATGAGGAGGCCGAGCACCGATCCTTCCGCCGTGGTCTTGCCATCGCCCGATGAGAAAACGGCCCCGGTCGAATGCGCGATGAACGACAGCACCACAATCAGCGTCGTGATGCCGACGATGGGCCAGAAATCCCCCCGCACCAGCGCCCAGCCGCGGCTCAGGCAACTGCCGATCTTCAGTTCGTAACCGCGCGCCAGGATCTCCCGGGCCAGCGCCTCCCCGCTCGGCGGGGGCGAAGGTGGAGCTGTACTGGCGATGGTATCCACCGCCGTCTTTACCTGGCTGACATGTTGGTAGCGGCGTTCGGGATCCTTCTCCAGGGCGCGCAGCACCACGTCGTCCAACCGCACATCGACCTCCATCTTGCGCGAGGATGGAGGGGCGAATTTCCCCAGCGGCAATTCCCCCGTCAACATCTCGTAAAACACCACCCCCAGCGAAAAAATGTCCGCCCGATGGTCCACCATCGTCGGGTGTTCCACCTGCTCCGGCGCCATGTAGTGCGGCGTGCCGATGGCACCCTGCGTCTCCGTGATGGCCACCTGCGGTTCGCCGCCCAAAATCTTCGCAATGCCGAAATCGGCGATTTTCACCCGGCCCCTTTTGTCAACTAGAATATTCTCCGGCTTGATGTCGCGATGCACCACCCCTTCGTCATGCGCAAATTGCAGCGCTTCGCAGATTTGGGGGACTATTTGCAGCGCCTCGCGCGGGGACAGTTTGCCCGCCCGCTCCAATTGCCGCAGGTTCAGGCCGTCCACGAATTCCATGATAAAGTAAGGCAGCCCGTTGACCTGGCCGAACTCGTGGACCGCCACGATGTTGGGATGGGTCAGTTTGGCCAGGGCGCGCGCTTCGCGATTGAACCGCTCGACAAAACCCGGGCCGCCCGCGGTCTGGGGCGGAAGAATCTTCAGGGCGACGACCCGGTCGAGCGCCGGCTGGCGCGCTTTATAAACGGCGCCCATCCCGCCCTGGCCGAGAAAGCCGAGGATCTCCAGTTGCGGAAACAGCCGCGCCACCTCCTCGATGCCTGGCGGCTGGAACGGCGGGGTCTCCGGCGGCACGGCGGTGTCGGCCGCGGCGCCGGCCTTGAGCAGGCAGGCCGGGCAAAGGCCCTCCAGCACCCCGGTGGGCAGCGGTGCCCCGCATTGCGGACATTGTTTCGGCATTTTTCGGCTTATTTCGGCTTCATTCATACACCCTCCCCCTAAGCAAATCCCGCCCAATGTTACATGAAATTTCTTGCCCAATAAACCGGCGGGCGTATTATAGTGAAAGATGGGGAAGGGCAAAGTTTAGCCATGAACCGTTTCGAGGAGTAGAATTAATGAAAAAGCACACATCAATTTATCGAGTCAGTTTTATTTGTTTCGCCACTGCGGCCCTGTCGGCCGCTGTTTCCTGGCAACTGGCCTTGGCGGACGACGCGCCTTCAAACAGCGCGCCTGCAACCGTGGCCGCACCCGCCGCAGCCCCGGCCCCGGCGCTGCCCTTCGGCGTGTCGGAAGTAGTCAAGATGTACCAAGGCGGCATCGGCAAGGAAGTGCTGATCAACTATATCGACAATTCTGTCCTGCCTTTCCATCTTGACGCGAACGGGATCATTTACCTGCAACATTTGGGCCTGCCGCAGGAAGTGACCTCGGCCCTGATCAAACGCGACGGCGCATTGCAGCAACAGTCGAACGCAGCCTACCAGCAACAATCGCTGGCCTATGCGCAACAGCCGCCCCCGACGACCTCGGCTCCCAATAATCCTGCCGCAGGCAATTCGGCTCCTCCCGTGATGATGCCCGGCACACCACCGCCTGTGGCGCCTTACCCGTACGCGGATGTCGCACCTCCCCCTCTGGCTTATCCGGACTATGCTGGTTATCCCTATTACTACGGGCCGGATGTGGTGATTGGTGGTTGGGGCTGGGGCTGGGGGCCTGGTGGTTGGGGATGGGGGTGGGGCAGAGGAGGCTGGGCTCGCGGAGGCTTCGGCCATGGCGGTTTTGGTGGCCACGGCGGCTTTGGCGGCGGACACCGTTAAACGGCGGCTTGCTGTGCGGGCCGGGTGGCAGCTAATTCCTCTTCAATGTCCACGATCTCCTTGATCTGGACCAGGAACCAGCGGTCAATCTTGCTGAGTTGGAAAATCTCCTCAATGGTGAACCCCGCGCGCATGGCGTGGCGGATAAAGAAGATTCTTTCAGCGCAGGGCGAACTGAGCTTTTGACGGATCAATTCCGCGGGCAGGATGTCCCGGTCGCCATAGACTTCGGTCCCGATCCGCCAAGGTTTTCCATCGCCGCCGAGGCCGTAGCGGCCGATTTCCAGCGAGCGCAGGCATTTCTGCAAGGATTCCTTGAAGGTGCGTCCGATGGCCATCGCCTCGCCGACTGATTTCATTTGCGTGTTGAGCGTCGGGTCGGCGTTGGCGAATTTTTCGAAGGCAAAGCGTGGAATTTTCGTGACGACGTAATCGATGGTCGGTTCGAAGCTGGCGGGCGTTTCGCGGGTGATGTCATTCCGAATCTCGTCCAATAAAAAGCCCACAGCGAGTTTGGCTGCGATTTTGGCGATGGGGAACCCGGTGGCTTTGGAGGCCAGGGCCGAGGAGCGCGAGACGCGCGGGTTCATTTCAATGATGGCCATCCGCCCGTTGTCCGGGTTGACCGCGAACTGGATGTTCGAGCCGCCGGTTTCCACGCCGACGGCGCGGATGACCGCAAAACTGGCGTCGCGCATGATCTGAAATTCCTTGTCGCTCAGCGTTTGAATGGGCGCGACGGTGATCGAATCTCCGGTGTGGACGCCCATCGGGTCAAAATTCTCAATGGAACAGATGATGACGCAGTTGTCGGCCTTGTCGCGCATGACTTCCATTTCAAATTCCTTCCAGCCCAGGAGCGATTCCTCAATGAGGATTTCGGAGACGGGCGAAAGTTCGAGGCCGCGCTTGGCCATGCTTTCAAACTCCTCGCGATTGTAGGCGATGCCGCCGCCGGTTCCTCCCAAGGTGTAGGCAGGACGGATAATCAACGGGTAACGGCCGATTTTTTCGGCGACGGCGCGGGATTCCTCCTGGTTGTGAGCGGTGCCGCTGATGGGGACGTCCAGGCCGATGGACAGCATCAGTTCCTTGAAGATCTGCCGGTCTTCGCCCCGTTCGATGGCGGCGGCGTTGGCGCCGATCATCTCGATGCCGTATTTTTCCAGTGTGCCGAGGCGATGCAGGGCCATGGCCGTGTTGAGGGCCGTCTGGCCGCCGAGCGTCGGCAGCAGCACCAGTTTTCCCTTCGCGCCCGTGCGCCGCATTTCCGCCGTTTCGCGCACGATGATTTTTTCGATGCATTCGGGCGTGATCGGCTCAATGTAGGTGCGGTCGGCGAATTCGGGGTCGGTCATGATGGTGGCCGGATTGGAATTGACCAGCACGATGCGGTAGCCTTCCTCGCGCAGCGCCTTGCAGGCCTGCGTGCCGGAATAATCGAATTCACACGCCTGCCCGATGATGATCGGGCCGGCGCCAATGATGAGAACGGAATGAATGTCAGTGCGCTTGGGCATAATCGCTGACGAACCTTAGAGGCGTCGGGGCGGATTGTCAGCCGTTTTCTGCTGGCGCAGGCGGCGGTCTGAATTCATTGCCGCAAAAACGAGAAACGCCAGATTGACACGTTGGTCCAGAAAATTCGCTGCGTCGCTACATTCCTTCCAGGCGGGCGCTGGTTGGTGGGTCTACGACCTTTAAGCCCTTACCTGGCCATCATGCGGACCCTTAATCGAGCGGCGTTCCACTAAAAACAGCGAGGAACCGAAATAAAACAACAGCAGAACCGGCGAGCTGAATGGCTCGCTTTCCGGTTCCGCTCGTTTTATCGTGCTACTGACTCATCATGGACAACGCTCGATTTTCGCCACGGATCGGCCACGCCGGCCGCATGGCGCCAACGCGGATCTAAAAATGCAAAAGGACCGGAAGGATTGTTCCTCCGTTAGTGGTGCAGCGGCCTTCCGCTCACCGTGAATGCCAACCTGAAATCACTCAATCGAAAGCAGTTCATTTGGTCCGTAGCAGGGATGGTTCTCGGAATAATCGCCGCCTCGAACCCTCTCCATTTGAAGCCCATCACGCTTCATACCGGCATCGCAGTCTGGTTTGCCGATACTCTACTCGTCCTGGTTCTTTCCGCGAATCAAATCGGCGCGCGAGTGGGGGTTCTTATGGCCGGGCTGGTCATGGCGATTCCTTTCTTTGTGCGGACAGCCCCTTTGAATGTTCTTTTGCTGGCGGGCTTCTTGTGCGCGCCCTTTCTTGCGGCCGCAGGGCTGCTAAATGTCCCGCCGTTTGTCAGCTTTCGGGCGCGACTGGCGCATGTGTGCGCCTGGTCTGACACATATCCCTTGCAACGACGCGCGCGCAGGTTCGATGTGGCAGCCGTTCGAAATCTCTTTCTGGCAACGGCAGTTTTCGCGGTCGCCATTGCGATGGTCAAGACCGTCTCCGCCCATGGTCATAATTTGCCCGTACGATGGCTCGCCGGAGGGATCGGAGTTCTCGCGCTTGGCGAGATGGCAACGACTGGTCCGAACTTTGTGATGGCGGCTCTGGGCATCAACGCGCCGCCCTTCTTCCAATCGCCATACCGCTCAGTTACGATCAGCGAGTTCTGGAGTATACGCTGGAATCGCGCGGCAGGGGAGTTTCTGCGCAGGTGTTGTTTTGCGCCACTAGCGCGGCGTGGCGCCGTGTTCGCGATGTTCGCAACTTTCGCCATCAGCGCGGCGGGTCACGCACTCATGGCTTTTTTCGTACTTGGACGGTGGAAAAGTGCCGTGATCTTCGGCTCTTTCT
>JBEKDI010000141.1:0-11026 GCA_050014435.1 Verrucomicrobiota bacterium
AGAAAGAGCCGAAGATCACGGCACTTTTCCACCGTCCAAGTACGAAAAAAGCCATGAGTGCGTGACCCGCCGCGCTGATGGCGAAAGTTGCGAACATCGCGAACACGGCGCCACGCCGCGCTGGTGGCGCAAAACAACACCTGCGCAGAAACTCCCCTGCCGCGCGATTCCAGCGTATGCTCCAGAACTCGCTAATCGTAATGGAGCGGTATGGCGATTGGAAGAGCGGGAGGCCCCTGCACCACTAAGTCGAGTTTTCCCAACTGAAAACCTCGCACTATCGCACCGCTCGCTTTTTCTTTTTTCACCAGTCCCACCCTCCTTTTTTGAGAAAGTGTGTTGACAGTTTCAGACAACGATCCAGCAGCGCCAGCGTTTCTTCCTTGCCGCGAGATCGGTCCTGCAGCCAGTACGTAATGATTGCCAAATTAAAGAGGCCGAATGCGTAGGCGCCAAAGTCCCCCACCGGGGGCAGTTCGCCTGCTGCTTCCGCTTCCCCCAGGATTCCCTGTATAAAACGCAGATAACGCAAATTGCGTTCCTGATTCTGAAGACTCCAGGGGCTGAGTTTCGAGGCAGGCACCAGCGCCCGCAAATAGACTGCTCCTATAAAGTCCTCGTAAGGCGCCAGGCGCTCCAGAAAATGATGGATGATGGCAAAAATTTTCTCCGCCAGCGCTGCGCGCTTGATGCGGCGGTCTTGCCCATACCACTCCATCACTTCGACCAGCTCCAGCTCAAAGAAGTAGAGCGCCAAATCCTCTTTGGTTTCGAAGTAATTGAACAGTGTGCCTTCGGCGATCCCGGCTTTCCGGGAAATGGCTTTGGTGGTTGTTTGATAAAAGCCCTTCTCGGCGAATAATTCCAGGGCCGCGCCCAGAATGGACTTCTTCGTCTTTTCCTTGTTCGCGCTGCGTTTGCCGCGCGTCTTTTGTTTGTCTGTTTCGTTTGTTCTTTGTTTCATAATTATTTGGCGGTTTCCGGGGTGCCCAGGCTGTTGAGTTCGGCATCAATGGCGGTAAGGTCCAGTTTCGCACCCAACAGATGCAACACGTTGTAAAGCCCGAGTTCAGCGCGCGAACTAAACACGAATTCTGGATAGGCCAATTTGTCCCGAAGGTTTCGATTCCCAATTTCGGCGCATTTCTTGAGCACGTTTCCGTCACTGAAATCGACCACATTGCGAGCGCCCGACTCCCCCGGTGAAAGCATCGCGTAAAGATCGATCACGTCCCTAAGAAGCCTTCTGGCGACGCGCGGCCTTTTGAAAATCTTTGGCCCGCACGCCAACGTCAACATTCGGCGCGACTGTTCCTCGCCTTGGGTCCAGACGTGATCCCGAAAACAATGATTCAGTTCGATAATGCGGGGCGGAAACTTTTTTACACATCCAAAGTCCACCAGACCGATGGCGCCATTGGCATCAATCAGGTAGTTGCCGGGATGGGGATCGGCATGAATCGCGTTCACCGTATGAAACTGGTAAATAAAGAGAGCCATGAGGCGGGCGCCAACCAGGTTCCGTACTTCGCAAGTTGGTTTTCTGGCCAGGAACTCCATCAACGGTTCCCCGTCGAGATGCGACATGGTTAAAACACGATCGGTGCTCAATTGCCGGAACACACCCGGGACTTTAACATAGCGGAGCGGTTTCAAGCGCTCGCGAAAGAAATCGATGTTATCCGCTTCAGCGAGATAATCCGTTTCCTGCAAAATGCCTTGTTCCAGTTCGGTAATAACTGAACCTGGAATGTGTCCGGTAAGCCGCCCCAGAAACGCCGTGGAACGAAGCATCTTGAAGTCATTCTCAATCGCGGAACGAATGGCCGGATACTGAATTTTTACGGCCACTTCTTCACCCGCTTTCGTCACGGCTCGGTGGACCTGGCCCAGCGAGGCCGCGGCGAAGGGTTCGGGGGTGAAGTCGCGGTAAACGTCCTCGGGATATTTGCCAAACGACGCTTTGAACTGGGCGCGCGCCAGACTCGGGTGCATGGCCGGCGCCCGCATTTGGAGATTGGCCAACTCCTTGATCACCTCTTCCGGCAATACATGAGATTGCATGCTCAAAGCCTGGCCGATTTTCATCGCCGGACCCTTGAGGGATTGCAGCTCTTCGCGGAGTTTCCGTGAAGTTTTGGCCTGGAAGGATTTTCGGCGCTCCTCCCGGGTTTCAGCGTTCAAAAAAAGGTTTTGCACTTGATATCCGAGATAACTTCCTGTGAGGCTGAATCCCAGCTTACCGAGGCGAAAGCCGCGATGAAGACCCGTCTCTGTATAGCCGCGTTTCATCGGGCTGTCCCTCTTTTGCTTGTGATATTTCTCATTATGAAAATGAGTTTACTCATGATTTTTGGCGGCGTCAACAGAAATATGAGCGCACTCATTATAATGAATTCGCGCGGCGTAACACGGTCCTCCCAAGTCTGCTGCCACGAAATCGCGCCAGCCCTGGGCACATTGCCTGATAGTTTGCCCCCCATTCCTCCACCGGCCGGTTGCCGGTCATGATGCACTTCGCGGTTGACGGTGTTTGGTGAACAACCCCTTTCTTCGCCTCCACGATCTCAAACTTTCTCAAGCCTTTGATGCGCAGTGCTTTCCATTGCAAATCATAGTTGGATAATTCTTTAAGAAATCTGTGGACTAAAGAATGTGTTAACTGTAGTATTCATTTAATGAATGACCAATTATGGCCATAGAATTGAAAGTCTGAATTATGAAGGCAGAATGCAGACGTGAGGAACGGGGATTGCTCCGTGGCCAATCCTGTTTCCCTCAGAACCGTCAAAGTTCGCGTAACCGCGGTATTCCGTGGTTTCCTCGGCTTCCTTGGTCCACTGTTCCAATTCCCTTGCCAATCATTCCTTTGCCCACAGCTCTTTTCGTGGATATTCCCCCCGACCCTGAATTGCCCCACGAATTCAAAGCTGCTTCGTGTCAATTCGTGCTAAATCGCGTCAAAAAACAAATGAAAAATTAGAGATTCTCAATGGCCAATTTTCAATTCAGACTCAGCGCTCGGCTTGCGCCTTTCCTGTCCGCCTCAGCCTTGGTGCCGGCGGACGCGCCTTGCCACTGCGCGTTTCTCGGGATTCAGGCCCAAAAAATCGCACTAAATGGCACCTGCTCGCACTTGATCCGGCTTAATCGCACCATTTTGAAACATTTTTTTCGAAAGAACCGTAAAATCGAATCGAACCAGTGCTGTGGTGGCCAAATTGTATGCAAAGATCTATACAGGAACACCTTACAGATCAACTTACGTTTAAGCCGGTCTTGCTATTCAAAGTGACTCAAAGTGATGTTAATTCCATGTGGTTGGCGGCTGGGGTTGTAAAGAATCTCGACAGCAGGCTCCGGATTATCAATTATCAATTGTCCATTATCCATTTTTAAAATGATTAAACCCGCCCTACTTCTCCAGCAAGCGGCGAAAGAACTGGAGGCCGGAAAAACCGCTGAAGCCGTTGCGCTGTGCGAGAAGGTGATCCAGCGCGAGCCCCGCAACATTCTCGCGTTGAATTTTCTTGCCTTGGTCGAATTGCAGCGGGGCCGCCAAGAACAGGCTCTCTCCTGGATTCAGCGCGCGCTCAGATTCTCCCCGACGAACGCCGAAGCGCAACGCTCCGCCGGATGCGTCCTCCTGGCCTTGGGCAGATATGCCGAAGCCGTTGCTGCGACCCGCCAAGCCGCGGCGCTCCAGCCCAATTTGCGCGGAGTTCATGTGCAGCTCGGCATGGCTTTGACCAAGCTGGAACGGTGCGATGAAGCGATGGCCAGTTTTGACATAGCGCTCCGCCTGGAACCTCATCCCGATGCCGAGTTGCTCAACGCCGTAGCCGCAGCTTTAGAACAGCGTTGTGACTTTGTCCGCGCCGAAGAGTTCGCGCGCCGCGCCTTGCAACTGCAGCCGCAGTCCAAAGAGGTCTTAAATAATCTGGGCAATGCCCTCATGGGCCAGACCAGACTTGAGGAAGCTGTTCAGGTCTACGACCAGGCTTTGGCCCTCAACGGCGACGACGCCGCCATCTGCTACGACAGATCCCTGGCGCTGTTGGCCAGCGGCGATTTTCTTCGTGGATGGGCGGAATATGAGTGGCGTTGGAAAAGGCCCGACGCCCCCGCCATACAACCCAAATTCAAACAGCCCGCTTGGGATGGCCAGGACATTCGAGGACGCGCGATTTTGCTCTACGCCGAGCAAGGTGCGGGCGATGCCATTCATTTCATCCGCTATATTCCGTTGCTCGCGGAGCGCGGAGCGCGGGTTCTCTTGGTTTGTCCCGCCGCCCTGCAATCTCTGGCGCGTCATGTTAAGGGACTCGATCAAGTGCTGGGTCCAGGCGACCCGCTCCCGCCTTTTGACACACACGCCGCTTTGATGAGCTTGCCGCATTTGTTCAAAACGACGCTGGAAAATGTGCCGGCCACAGTTCCATATCTTCCCATCCCGTCCGCCGATGCGTTTCCCTTGAGCGCAAAGCCCGCCGGAGTTTTAAAAGTCGGCCTCATTTGGGCTGGCGGCGAAAATTACCGCAAGAATCGCATTCGTTCGGCTCCGCTGGATCAATTTCTTCCGCTATTGCGTCTGCCGGGTATTCGCTTTTTCAGCCTTCAGTGCGGTCCGCGCGCGGCTGACCTGAGGAAATTACCGGCTGACGTTCAGATCGAGGACCTCGGGACTCGGGTGCGGGATTTTAGCGATACGGCGGCGGTGGTGGGACAAATGGATTTGGTCATTTCCGTCTGCACCTCGACCTTGCACCTGGCTGGCGCGCTGGCTCGTCCGGTGTGGGGAGTTCTGGCCTTTGCCCCATGCTGGCGCTGGATGCTCGGGCGCCCGGACAGCCCCTGGTATCCCACCATGACCCTGTTTCGCCAGCCCAAGCCTGGCGATTGGCCAGGGGTGATCGCGCAAGTCGAAGCGGCTCTGCGCGATTTAACCCGGCGCACGAACCAATTGCCGGATGGCCAATTGACGGGCAACCAGGCCCGCACCCGTTTTCCAACGGCCGGCTAAAGTTTTGCGTTCAAACAGCCGATCTCTTCTGGCGATGTTAATGTTGGAAGAGTATTTATGAATGTGACCCCTGTTTCCTCCGTAACCCAGCGCAGCCAGGATTTCACCACGCTGCAAACCGCCCTTCAGACAGGCAACCTCGCGGGCGCACAGACTGCGTTCGCGGCCTTACTGCAAGATGTCCAAAAAACTTCGCAGACGGCAGGACCGGCCAGCCTGTTTGGCCCGGGCACTCCGGCGGCCAGGGACTTGGAAACCTTGGGTGGCGCTCTCAAATCCGCCAATCTGGCTGGCGCGCAAAGGGCGTTTGCCACTTTGCAGGGGGATATTCAAGCCGCGGGGGGCAACAACCCTCCCACGGTCCGCGCCCATCGTCCTTTCACCCATGCCGAAATCGCGAATAATGGCGTGGACGTCCCCAACACTCCGGCCTTGGGCGGCGCCACAGCGCAATCCGTTGGCCGTATCCTGAACCTGAAAGTTTGAGGAGTTGACATGAGCAGCATATACAACACATTCCCGGCAACCAACCCGTACCAGGCCATGAACCTCAACGCCTTTACCCAGTTCGTCAACGATTTTAATGCCATCGGCAGCGCCCTCCAATCCGGCAATCTCGCTGATGCCCAAAGCACCCTGGCAGAGTTCCAACAAGACCTGCCAGGCCAGTCGCAGACACCCAATCAACCGTTCGGCAACGACACGCAGGCCAATACGGATTATCAGAAACTGGCTGGCGCACTAAACGCCGGAAATCTCGCGGTGGCAAGGCAGGCCTACGCTGGTTTGCAAAATGACCTCCAGGGAACCGGCAAGTCCCACCGCCATCATCCGTGCGGCGCCGATGATGAAACCGTGGCCACGTCCGCTCCCTCCGGCAGTCCTGATACCCTCCTCTATGCCGCAGCCTGACGACACTCTCCATTAAACCCGTGTTTACCTGTAATGTTAACAGTCAAATCGAATTGCGGTTGATTCAGCACCTGCATTGCCGCGACCTGTTCAAGGTCATGGACGCCAACCGCAACCACCTGCGACCATGGCATCCTTGGATTGACCTCATCAATTCCACCGCTGATTTGGACCGCTTCATCACCGGATGGCTGCAGCAACTTTCCAAAAACCGCGGATTTCACGCGGGCATCTGGCATGAAGGGGCGCTCTGCGGCGTAATCAACCATCTGAATATTGACTGGTTGAACCGCTCGACTGTTTTGAGCTACTGGCTGGATGAAGCCCGCCAGGGCCGGGGCATCATGACCGCCTCCTGCCGGGCTCTTGTCTCGCACGCCTTCCTCGCGCTTAATTTGAACCGCGTCACCATCGAGTGCGCGAGTAAGAACGCCCGCAGTCGCAGGGTTCCGGAGCGGCTCGGCTTCAAATTTGAAGGCGTCGTTCGCGGAGCGGAATGGCTGCATGACCACTTCGCCGATCACGCCATATACGGCCTTTTGAAAGAAGACAAACCCGGCGCGGAACTGGCCAGTGTCACTGAATTCCCATTGGCGGCGCCCGCCTACGCCCCTTGCGCGGTGTTTCCCGCTGAAAGCTTGAATTAGTCCGGGTGGTGAAGGTCAGGGCGATGCCATCAAACGGTAAAACCTTTGCGGACAAAGGACGACATTGGTGTCCGACACCGCCAAACTCGTGTTCGTGGCAAACAACGGGCTGCCAGGATTCATCCAGTTGTCTTGGAGTAGGTTGGTTTTGTATTGAACCTAACAGAATAAGGCCCAAAAACAGGGTTGCCAATCACCTGATTTGCGGTTTTTTGCGCTTTGGACACCCCCCAAGGCACAAATAATCTTCAATTATTTGATTTTTGCATAACATGCTTAATACTAATGCGTTATACTGCAAAAAACATGTTATTTTCGAGCCGTTCATCGTCTTTCCTTTGACACAAATCCAATGAATATGTATCCTACATCGAGGCGGTATTCCGGTTCTTGGAGTTTTTGACTCAAACGAGTAACCAAAACAGGAGAAAAATGTCCGCATCCGTTTGTTAAAATTGCCGCGGCCAATTTTCCCGCGGTTTTAATGAACCTTAACACCAATTCGGTGTCCGATTATTATGTTGAGAAAGCGTATCATTCGGGTGAATGGGAGGAGAAACGTTCCTAATTCCTTGCCCAAGAAAAAGGGGCTGAAGGAGGCGCGTTTTACCCTGCAAACCCCTATTAAAGACGAAGCCAAGCCAAAAAACGGCGGCAGTCATCCTGCCAATGGGGGCCTTCAGCCGCCACAACCTGTGGTCCCAGTTGTCGCCAAGTCCCCCGAGGCTATAACCAGCGATTCCCCCATTATCGTTGAAAAGATCAAGGAACTGCTCCGTCTCGCGCAGGACCAGGGGTATCTCACCTATGACGACATCAACGACGCCATCCCGGATGAAGTTGTTTCGCCGGAGCTTTTGGACACCGTCTATTCCAAGCTGCGCGGCTTTGAAGTTGAGATCGTTGAAGCGCCCGACTTGGAGCGCCCCAAACCGCCCGAACCGGAAGAAGAAGTGGAGGAAAGCCGGCTGGACATCCTCGACGACCCCGTTCAGATGTATTTGCGCCAGATGGGCAAAGTCCCCCTGCTCACCCGCGAGCAGGAAGTGGAGATTTGCAAACGTATCGAGGAAGGCGAAACCGAGGCCCGCCGCATCTTGTTCGGGTTCGGTTTTACGGGCAAGGAACACATCGCGCTGGCCGAGAAGCTGCTTTCCGACCCGCCCCGCGAACGTTTTGACCGCGTGATCGTCGATAAGAAAGTGGAAAGCCGCGCTACTCATTTGACCATACTGCGGCGGTTGGTCCGCCGGGCGCGCGAGCTGGATCAGAAACTCGACAGGGCCTACGAACAATGTCGCCCAACTGGCGGCAAGCCCGCCGCCCCGCGGTTCGTGAAGAATTTTCAGCGCCTACACGGCGCGCTCCAGGCCTGTTATCCAAAATTCTATTACAAGCCGAAAGTGGCCGAGGAAATCATGCTCGTTTCGGACAATGCCGCCGACCAGATCCAAACCACCCTTCGCTCCATCGAGGAACTGGATAAGCGCCGCAAATCTGCTTCCCGCACCTCCCAGCTGGCCGCCGAACACGCCAAACTGACCGCGCTGGAGAAATTTGTCCGGATGCCGCAAGGCCAGTTTCTGGCCGAACACAGCGCCATGAAGAAGGCCGCCACCCGGGCAGATGACGCCAAATGCGAAATGGCCGCCGCCAATTTGCGCCTGGTCATTTCCATCGCCAAAAAGCACACCAATCGCGGCCTCTCCTTTCTCGACCTGATTCAGGAAGGAAATATGGGCCTGATGAAAGGGGTTGAGAAATTTGAATATCAGCGCGGCTACAAATTCTCCACCTATGCCATCTGGTGGATTCGCCAGGCCATTACCCGCGCCGTGGCCGACCAGGCCCGCACCGTCCGCATCCCGGTCCACATGATCGAGGTCATTAACCGTCTCATGCGCGTGCAGAAACGCCTCATGCAGGAATTGGGCCGCGAAGCCGAGCCGGAGGAGATCGCTGACGAACTGAATCTTCCCGTGGAACGCGTTCGAGCCATCCTCAAGATGGCCCAGCAATCCGTTTCCCTTCAGGCACCCGTCGGCGACGGCGATGACGCCAGCGTGGGAGATTTCATCGAAGACAAAAAAGCGGCCAATCCTTCGGATGTGACCAGTTACAGTTTGCTGAAGGATACCTTGAGCGATGTCTTGGCCACCTTGACCGAACGCGAGCGCAAAATTGTCGAAATGCGCTTCGGTTTGGTGGACGGATACGAACGCACCCTGGAAGAAATCGGCCGGCAATACAACGTAACCCGCGAGCGCATTCGCCAGATTGAAGCCAAGGCGTTGCGCAAGATGCGGCACCCCACCCGCCTCCGCCATTTGCAAGGGTTCCTCGAAAACGAGGAAACTGTGTTCCAATGATTTGTCCGTTTTGGCGGAATCTTTTTGGATTCCGCCAATTACCGCGAAAAATCCGAAACAATCTCGACCATAAGCAGGGCGCCTGCCGCTGCAAGGGATTGGAGCAGAGGCACTTAGTTCAATCCGCCGCGGAAAAAGGCGATCTCGTACATGCCCAGTTGTTGGTTAAGTCCCTTGATGTTGATGCTCTGCGGCACGATATAGGCCGTCCAAGCCGGTCGCAGAGGCATTTTGTCGATCGCATCAAACAGCGCCTTGGACCCTTCGGTGCCAAGCGCGCAATTGAGCGCATTCGCGGCGGCCGCTCTGACGCCCTTTTCCCACTCGCTGCGGGTGAGAAGATTGTTGATGGGAATAAACCTCCCGGACTGCATTACGCCGGCATATTTGTCGAACTGCCCAAGATAATGGTGGGAAAGGTTCATGGCCATGGTCATGCCGATCATCTGGTTGAAGTAGCTGGCCTGATCAGTCATGACTTGATCGGTCCAATAGCAGTCCTCCGTTATATCGGGCGCCTGCGGCAGGTGTCCTATCGCCGTCTCTCGCGCCAATCCAGACATATATTGGTCAAAGTAGCCCGGCTCGCTTCTATCAATGGCCTTGGCGTGGGCGATGTGGTTGATCAAATCCACGAAACCTGGGGAGACGGGAGTCTCGTGCAATGCGTTGGTCTCTCCGTCCCTTCCCATCAGCGCCGTCGCCGTCGCATTCAGAGCTGCCCCGCTTGTCGGCGGTGCAGGCACCCTGACCCGATATTTTGCATCCAGAGTGTTGTAAAGATCGGCCTCTATTTGGAGGGCCACCTTGATGCCGCTGGGGTAAAGATGCGGCGCCGAGTTTGTCATGGCGAATCCGGTCGCGCCAACGACGAACCAGACTGCGGCAAACAAGATCTGAATACGTGTCCATCTGTTCATCATACTCAGGGGGTTGCAGCTACCGTGCCACTGCCTCAAAGGACCCCCTGCCCGTCCTTCCACCCAAGCGCAACCCGGCGTCATACCCTCGCAAAACCCTGTATTATCAATGGTTTTGGCCATGTCGCGCCCTTTTCAGCGCATGCCCCGGATGGTCGGACGAGGTAGGGCGGAGGCCGGATAAAGTGTCTGATAGTTGTTCAGTCGGGACACTGGGTTGGACATGACACGGAGGCGAAATCCATGCACTCACTTTTGAGAAAACGACCCCCTGGTTGACTCACGCAATTCAAGTATTTACGACGGCAGCCGGGGCGAATGACCGGCTGGGGCGGAAAAGTTCGGTGGTGTGCGGCGGGACGACCACCAGCTTCGTCTATGACCTGGCCAATGATGTTTTGAGCGAGTCGTATTCTGGCGGGACCCTGGCGGGTCTTGCCATCACCAGCCAATTCGACGCGGATTTGCGCCGGACAAGCGTGGCGCTGGGCAATGGATCGAGCACGCTGTGCCAGGCTGTTTATGGTTACGACAACGCCTCGCGGCTGGCGACGGTGTCGGACGGGAACGGGGAGGCGGCGGCGTATTCGTATCTTGCCAATTCGCCGCTGGCGGGGCAGATTACCTTCAGCCAGAACGGCGCGACGCGCATGACCACGACCAAGCAGTATGATTACCTGAACCGGCTGGGTTCGATTGCCTCGTCGCCGTCCAATTCCTTCACCTACCAATACAACCAGGCCAACCAGCGGACGCTGGACCGGGTTTGGGACGGGAGTTATTGGCGTTACGGGTATGACGCGCTGGGGCAGGTGGTTTCGGGCTACAAGTATTGGAGCGACATGACGCCGGTGGCGGGGCAGCAGTTTGGCTACGCTTTCGACACGATCGGGAACCGGACGCAGACGGAGGCGGGGGGCGGTCAGACGGGGGCCAATTTGCGGGTGGCCCATTACACGAACAACACGGTGAACGAGATCACGAGCCGGGACGTGCCGGGGTATGTGGATGTGATGGGGAACATCTAAGGTCTAAGGGGTCAAACCGTACAGTTGCGCGATTTAGCACTTGCCTCTGGGTGTTTTTTGGGGCAGGATTGAGTGATGCCACGGCAATTGCGCATTGAGTATCCCGGGGCGATCTATCATGTCCTGA
>JBEKDI010000142.1:0-10968 GCA_050014435.1 Verrucomicrobiota bacterium
CTCGGACAGATAGCATGTATTGGGATGTGACCGAGCTGTTCCTGATAACCGCCGTGGCAGGTGCTGTATTCGGTTCTGTGCGCCGATCACAAAAAAACTGCCTTTTTTAACGGGCTGCTAGACCGCTGTGCGATTTGTCTGAGTTTTGGCCCCCGCAGGCCGGCCAGGCTCTTTAAATTTCAATTTGATCCGCTGGCATAGCTTTTCGGTCGTCTTATATTTGACAACAAACCCGCGAGGTTTCAATACTCGCTCGATTAGACGGTGCAAGTCTGCCACGCTCTGGAGCCGCTCTATGTCCTGCCACATCACAAACATCATCCAGCAAATTTTGTCCCGCACGGTCATTGTGCGTTCAGTGAGCAAATCATCAGGTTTGATCACGATGGCTTTGCCAAACGCTTCAAAAAACGCGGAGGATTCCATGTAAGGGCGCTCACAGGCGGAAGCCAAAGCTTCTTGCATGAACTTCATGAATATCGGCCTCCATACCCTCGACTGCTGCTCATACTGTTTTTGAAGCTTATCAAGGTCCACATCCGGGCGTTTCTGTCTGATCAACTTTTCCACCGCTACCGCACCCCTCACCGCTTCTTGTATGACCTGCTCACTCAGAGGCACCCCGCCTTGCATTAAATATTGACCGACATATTGCCGTCCAAGAAATCGCCCGAGATCTTTGGCTTTCCAATTCTTGACATTTTTCATCTTTACGCCGGGATGCGAGATGCCGAAGAACACCAGGAACAAATTTGAAACCCATTCCGGCCACTCCGGATAGTGATCGAATGGTTTGGGCTGCTGCTTTTCTATCTCTCCCAACTTGTTGAGAACTTCCCGTACCCATTGCCGCTGACCTTTGAATTTTGCGCTCATCCTTAAATCGCTTTTTTTTCTGGTAAAGTAATCACATTCGATGCGTCTGCGCGGTTAAACGTCACCCGTTGCGCCATGTTGACCGAGTGTTGATCTCGCAGATGTCCGTAAACTTTCATTGCCAGCGCACCGCCGTCTTTGTGCCCGAGCCAGCGGCTCACCGTGGGAATATCAACACCAGATTCGATGCAACGTGTCGCAAAAAGATGCCGCAGATCGTGATGCGTGAACCGGGCAATGCCCAATTTCTTGCAGGCTGAATTTATCGCACCCTGGCACGCGCCAATCTTCATCACCGAAGCCGTCGCAGGTTCATCCGCCCTTTGCGCCCGAAGCCGTTCCAGGAGTTGCCGCATTTCTGGAATCATCGGAACCCGGCGAATGCTCCAATTCTTTGTGCCGGTTTCAACGTCTCCCCGGACCACTATTTCCCCTTTTTCCAAATCGCAGTCACCCCAGGTGATCGTCGCCGCCTCACCCTTCCGAAATCCACCAAACGCCAGGAAGCGAACCAAATCCGCACACCGATGGTTCCAGCCGCCATCGGCCTTTTCAATCGCTTCAACCAAGGCCAGGAATTGATCTTCGCTTGGCAATTGCAGCTTTTTGGGCAGCACCCTCACACGCTTGATAAACCGTGCCGGATTATCGTATCGCGCACCGGCCTCGACTCCTATATCAAGAATCAAACGCAACGTCCCCACAGTGTTGTTGAAGTTTGATGGCGCAGCCTTTTGCCCAAACTGAGCCGCCCACGCCAGGCAATCGCTTTTGGATATTTTTCGGATGTCTGTCGTCTCCAAGCCCCGCCATGATTTAATCAGGGCCGCAATTCGCTCCAACCGGTAATCCTTGCTGCGCGGCTTCAAAGAACCATCCCCGGCCAACCGCTGTTTGTAGGTCGCCAGCGAATCGGCAAAGGTCATCGTGCCGTCGGCAACCGCCGTTTGATGCTCTGCCCGCTGGCGCTCCTGTTTCTCCAAATCAGCCAGGCGCAATTTCGCCACGGAGATTTGAGTGGTCTTTAAAGCCCGCCGAATCAGCTTGCCCCGCACGCGGAACCGTGCGAAATAGATACCTGATGACTTGTAACGGACCAGATTTGCGTATGGCGTTTTCTGCCATTCTGAATCTTTTTCTGTTTCGCTCGTTTTCATGCGAACAGTATCAGATTGCAGTATCAGAAAGTCAAGAGGCAAGTTTCAAACAAGTTGTAAGTCGTTGATAGTGAACAAGTGGAAGGGTGGCAGAGTGGTTGAATGTACCTGACTCGAAATCAGGCTTAGGCGAAAGCCTAACGTGGGTTCGAATCCCACCCCTTCCGCCAACTCTTTCCCACATCTTCGCAACGAGTCATGCAGCTAATTGCCACTTGTTTTGTCTGTTTTTATCCACGGCGGTTGGATTGAAACAGCCATTTCGCGCGTGATTTGACTGCTCAACAGTTTTTAAGTGTATTTTAAGCACATATCGGGCAGATCTGGTTTTGTGGCATTGAGCCTGCTTAAAATGCTGCCATGATTGCAGCGGAAAAGATCGTTTGCCAATCCAGCGCGTCTGGTTTGAGCTCTCCCCTGCACCCTATTTTAACCAAGAGAAGAATGCCATGAAAAAAATCGAAGCCATCATTAAACCTTTCAAGTTGGAAGAGGTGCGGGACGCTCTGACAGCTCTTGGAATCAGCGACTTAACCATCAGCGAAGTGAAAGGCTGCGGACGCAGGAGTGGCCTGTTCGAGACCCTCCGCGGAAGAGTATTTCCCCCGGATTATCGCGCTGAAATTAAATTGGAATTGGTGGTGGCCGACGCGTTGGCTGGGCCCGTCTGTACGGTGATTGTCGAAACGGCCAAAACCGGCTCGATTGGCGATGGCAGAATTCTCATCACCCAGGTGGACGAGGCCATTCGCATCAATATTCACGGAGCAGAACAGCTGGCCGCGTGTTAAGCCAAATCTCTTACGGGCTGACTTGCATCCCGTTGCCTTGGTCAAGATAGGTCACGCCGTTGATTCTGGATGAGTCCAGGTACTGCCGCCATACGAAACCGTTCCCCTTCCATTCCGTCTCGCGGTGCCGGGGGACGGAGGTTCGAATCTTCGGCCCAGCCATGGTCAAGGCTTCGCTCAGGACGCGTCCGGACATTTTTTCTTTAGGCTGGATTCCCAAAATCCAGAGTATGGTGGGCGCAATGTCGATGTTGCCGCTCGGCAGGGGCGCCTTCATGCCTTTGGCAAAATCAGGGCCGAAAGCAACGCACATGTTGTGCATGTCCCAAGGGCTCAGGCTGCCATGCATACCCTGGCCGGGACCCAGGAACGTGCCGTCGCAATACAACCCGCCCGGCGCGCCGTTTTTGTTCGTCTCAGATGTCCAGCGCAGGGTGACGACGATGTCCGGCCCGGCAGGCGATTCAAGCTCCGAATCCGACATGGGAAACGCGCCGTCCACCGTTTGCCGGCTGAAAATGACACCGCTGTAGGGCTGCGCTTGAAGGCAATGAACAATTCGCGCGATAAGTGCCGGATCCCGTCCAGCCACATAACAAAATACCGCCCCGCCAGTGCCGACCACAATGATGTCCCCCTCCTTTCTCTGCGGTTGAGCCAGTTTGCGAAAGGCATGGAAACCCTGCTCGTTCAGAGTCGCCGCGACATCAATGTTCTTCAAGATCGTCGAAAAGCCGTGGTCGGAAACGACAATGACGTCGGTTGCATCCTGCAAATTCCTTTCCCGGAGCGCTGCGAGCACCCGGGCCAGATTGCGATCGGAGGTTTGAATCGCGGCCAGGGAAGCCTTGGATCCCGGGCCGGTTTGATGCTGCGAGAAATCGGGTTCAGCCAGCCACAACACGGAGAAGGCCGGCACCTCCTTCTGCCACAACGGCCCGATCAGCGCCTGCGTGGTCCATCGGTCCTCATCGATCTTATCGCGTCCCGCTTCAGGGAATTTTCCCAAAGCCTGCACGAGGCTGCCTTCCATCAGTGCGGGCAGGACGTTCCCCGCAAAAAGATCAACGCCGAGGGAACCCGCCGTGCGCGGGGCGCGATCGTGAAGCAGCGCGACCGGCTTGCTTCCGGCCACCGCGGTGCCCAGCGCGTGTTCGTGCAGGATTTCCGCCACGGTTGGATACGCCAGATAATGATTGCCGGTCAACTCGTCACCCCGCCGCACCACCTCCAATGATTCGGTGTTGATGGGCTTCAAGGCGTCCAGGGCGGGGCGAAACTCGTGATTGCCGATGAGACCGCTTTGCCACGGATAAACGCCGGTGGCCAGAGCGGCCGCATTGACTTCCGTTGAACTGACATAGACCGGATGATGATGCAGAAAGGTCACTCCCTTCTGCGCCTGGGCATAAAGGGTGGGCGCTGCCGCCTGCGAAACAAAATCCGGCCTCATCCCATCCCAGACGATGAGGACCACATGCGAGGCCCGGCCCGCCGCCTGGCTCTCCCCTCCCGCCACCAGCAACATCAAACATGTCAATACTCTTTTAATCAGCCGCATGGGAAATTATTCAAAACCTGCGCGGCGGGCGCAAGCTAAAGCACGCGAAAACCAGCGCGTAATGATGGTTGCCAAGCCGCGCTCCGCTTCGGTACTATCCGGCCTTTATGAGATGGATTTCGATCGCGGCGCTTTTCCTTGTCCTGACCCTGCCCGCCCTGGCCGCAAGGTCGGACGAGCAGTATCTGGATGTTTACAACGAGATCCTCCTGGCGGACTCTTTGCTGGAAAGCGGCCATTCGGAAGCCGCCGCCGCCCGCTATCTCCAGGCTCAATCCGACTTGCAGAAACTCCAGACAGAGCATCCGTCGTGGAATCCGGACGTCGTGAAATTCAGGCTCGATTACCTGGCGGAGAAACTTCAGCCGCTCGGAAAGCTTCTGCCCGCGGCCAATGCTCCGTCTGCCGTCGCGCCGGAGTCAGGCCAGCCTGCGCCTCCCCCCCAGCCTGCCGCCGCGCCAGTAACGCAGCAGATCGCCGGTCTTCGGGAACAAATCCGTTCCCTGACCGACGCCAACGCGGATTTGCAGGCCAAACTCAAGGAGGCCCTCTCCGTGCAACCCTCCGCCGTCAGTCCCGCGGAACTGGCCAAGGCGAAGGCAAAGACTGCCTCGCTGGAAAAGGAAAGGGATTTGCTGGCCGTTGCGCTCGAGCGGGAGAAGAGCGCCCGCGCCGGCGCGGTGGCTGCGCCAAAGGCCGCAGCCGTCAGCGAGGAAATGGCGGCCTTGAAAGCCCGCGCCGAGGTCGAGGAGAAAAAGTTTCGGTCGGAAATTGCCCGCTTGAAAGTGGCCGTCGTTGAGTCGGAGTCAAAACTGGCCGACGCCAATCAAGAGCTGCAGGCATTGAAGTCGAAGAACGCAGCGGAAAGCGCGAAACAGGCTGCAGAGCAACCCGACCAATTCAAACAACAAGTGTCCGAAATCTCCAAGGACGAAGCGGAAATCGCCCGGCTGAAAGAATCCCTGGTCGAGGCCGAAAAGAAACTGGCCGACGCCAACAATGAGTTGGACGTGCTGAAAGCAACGCGCGCCGCAGAAGCGCAGCCCACTGACAGCACCAAATCAAGCATCCAGGAGCGGGACAAATTGAAGGAGGAATTGGCCGAGCGCTCAAAAGATCTGGCGAATGCCGAAGCGCACAGCAACCAGCAATTGTCGCGTTTGCGCGCGGCGCTGGAACAAGCCCTGCGGCAGCGGGATGAATTGGAAAAGAAACTGGCCGCGGCCCCGGTGGCGCAAGCGTCCCCCGCTCCTGCCAGCCCTGAATCCTCTGCCATGGCCCAACAAGTGGAACAACTCCAGGCCCGGATTGCCGTTCTTGAGGCCAATCCCGTTCCTTACACTGCGGAGGAATTGGCCCTTTTGGAAAAGTCTCCTGGGCCCGCGGCTGCCGCGGCGCCGGCTGTCACGCCCGCCACGGCCTCTCCGTCTCCACCCGTCGCGCTTCCTGCAACACCGCCCCTCACCCCGCCAGTCGCGCCGACTGCCGCGTCGCCCGCCGTCCCGTCTGCGGAAGTCCCGACGCCCGCCAACCAGCCCAGGCATGTTTATTCAAGCAAGGATTTGCCGCCGGGCGCCGGCGCGTTGTGGGCGGACGCCTTGCGCGCCTCGATGGAGCGCGATTACGAGACCGCCGAACAGAAATTCAAGGAGGTGCTGCGCCAGGATGAAACCAACGTCTATGTCCTGGCGCATCTGGCCGAGGCGCAATTGGCCGCCGGCCATCTGGAGGATTGCGAGCAAACGCTGCGACGCGCTCTGGCGGTGGATCCCAATGACCCGGCCACCTTGTACTCGCTGGGTCTGCTGCGCTACCGCCAGGACAAACTGGAGGACGCGCTGGCCGCACTGAGCCTCTCGGCAAAATTCAATCCCACCAATGCCGCCACTCAGAATTACCTCGGCTGCGTGCTGGCCGGGGAAGGACTTCGACCGGCGGCGGAGACGGCGTTGCGCAAGGCTTTGCAGAGCGATCCGGAATACGCCGATGCGCATTTTAATCTGGCGGTCGTCTATGCCGGCAACAAACCGCCGTCGCCGGAACTGGCCCGCTGGCATTACAAGAGGGCGATTGCCCTTGGCCACGCCAAAAACGCGGGCTTGGAAAAGCTGATTGAGGAGAATCCGTAGCGCCTTCAAGCCTGTTGCTCCGCCAGGCGGCGCAGGTAGTCGAAGGAAAAAAGGCCCGTGGCATGGCCATCGGCCCAAATTGGCTGAATGGCATACCCGCCCACTTTCTCGATGCGCTGGAGTTGGAATGATCGGGGGGAAAGCGGCTGGTCCGGCCCTTTGTGGAGGTTGCCCATGACGTCGCGCTCGCCCATGCAGCCGGCGCAAGGGCAGGCCCGGCGGAGTTTTTCGACGGGAATGAAGCTTTCCACGCCATCATCCCATTTGATGGCCAATTCCGAGCCGATTTGTTGAAGATCAACAGGATGCATGCAGTTTGCCCGTCAGGGCAGTTGCCGGCTGTAGTCGATCGTTCCACCCAGTTTTTGATACTGCGAGAAGGCGGCGGAGAAACAATTGCGCGCGGAGGCAAGCGCCTGCTGCGCGTTTGCCACGGCTTGATCGTCGGCTTGATATTGAGCCATTACACTGGCGTAAGTGACTTGGTCCGGCGCTCTTCGCGGATGCCAGTAAGCGTGCAACGCGGCGCGCTTTCGCTCCGCGGTGGCAACGGCATCGCTGGCCCGGCGCACGGCGTTTAGTTGTCGCTGCACAAGTTGATCGGCCCGGGCCAGGTCGGTCATCTTCTGCCAGGCATTCGAATCGACCTGCACGGTCGGCGCAACCGGCGGGGCCGGGGCGTCGCCAAGCTGCTTTCTAACCACCGAAGCTCCAACCAGCAGGGCGCCCACAATCGTAAATGGCACCAGGCATACCAGAACCGCGCTCCAATGCTTGAACCGCTGCAGAGGGGCAAGAAAGCCAAAGAAACTGATGAGACCACCCAACCAATTGGATTCGCTGGCCGCCTCCGCATGGCGGATGCGCAAGGTCGTTCCCCCAACACTGGGAGGGATGGCCGGGAAGTTGACTATTTTCCCGCAAATTGGACAAATCATCTGCTTTCCACAGTACCCCGCTGTGTACTCGATATGCTGCCCGCAAAAGGGACAAGAATGTTTGAAGGAATCCATGACTGCCCAATCAACGCACTCAATATTCGGCCACGGAGTGCCCGCCTCGCAGGCGCAGAGTTCCAATTTTTATTTTACAACGCCCCCTTATATACCAAAGGCGGCCAGGGCAACAGCAAAATCTTCGGGCAAGGGGGCGGCAAAGGTCATGCGCCGGTGGGTGCGCGGATGCACAAGGCCGAGTTTGGCGGCGTGCAGGAACTGCCGGGACGCCACGTAGCCGCCGGCCTGTTTGAGCCGCAGGTTCTGGCGTCTGCCGTAGATCAAATCCCCCAGCACGGGGCAGCCGAGATGTTCCAGGTGAACGCGGATTTGATGTGTCCGCCCCGTGTGCAGGCGCAGCTCGACCCACGCCACGTCCTTCAATTGTTGCAGCACCCGATAGCTGGTGTGCGCCTGGCGTCCGCCGCCGGCGACGACCGCCATGCGCTTGCGCTGGACGGGGTGACGGGCAATGGAAGTGATGATCTCACCTTCGGCCCGCGGCATCCGGCCGCAAACGATGGCCTGGTAAACTTTCAGCACCTGCCGCCCGGCGAATTGTTCGGACAATGCCAGATGGGCGGCGTCGTTCTTGGCCACCACCAGGCAGCCGCTCGTGTCCTTGTCAAGACGATGTACAATGCCGGGGCGGGCCACGCCGCCGATGCCGCTGAGCCGCCCGGCGCAATGGTGCAGCAACGCGTTGACCAGCGTGTGCTCCGCATGTCCGGCGGCGGGATGAACCACCAGCCCGGCCGGCTTGTTCAGCACCAGCAGATCGTCGTCCTCGTGCAGTATGTCCAGCGGAATGTCCTCCGCCAGGGCCGTGTCGGCGCGGACTTCGGGCCAGCAAACAGAAATCGTTTCTCCGGCGCGCGGATGATGGGACGGCTTGGCCGGGCCGCCGTTGACCTGAATCCGGCCCTCCTCCAGGAGCCGTTGGATGGCGACGCGCGAGACGGAGGGCAATTTGGCGCGCAGGAAGATGTCCAGCCGTCCGAGGGGAAGCGATTGGCCAACGGTGAAAATCGTTGGGGGCTTGGGAGACATTTCTCAGTGCCCGGCGCGGGAGGCGTCGTGGACGGCTTCACTGCGTTCGGGCGCGCCTTTGCCGCCGTCGGAATCGTGTTTCCAGGACACCAAAATCAACAGACCGACCCCGAGACAAATCGCGCTGTCGGCAACGTTGAAGGCGGGGAAGCCGATCTCCTCCCCGCTGCGCCGGATCAGATAAAAGCGGAGAAAATCAATCACTTGATGATAGTGCAGCCGGTCAAAGAGATTGCCGGCGATGCCGCCAAAAATCAGTCCCAGGGAAATCTGGCCCAGCGGCAAATGAATGTAGAAATGACGCCGCCAGGCGAACAAGACGACCAGCGCCAGGACGGAAACCGCCGCCAGCGAATCGTTGCGGTCGTGGAACAAGCTCCAGGCCGCACCGGTGTTTTCCCAATGGACGAACTTGAAAAAGCCCTGGATGACGATCCGTTCCTGGGTGGGGCCGAGGAAGCGCAGAACGAGGAGCTTCGCGGCCTGGTCAAGCACAAATACAACCAGTGCGATCAGCGCCATGCGGCGGTTGGCGGTCCAGGTCATCGTTTGGTATAGACCACTTTCGTCCCCGCCAGCAAATCGTGCAAGGCCCGTTTGTCGGGACGCAGGGCGATCAGGAGATAGCCGGAAAAGAAAAAGAGGTCGCTCACCCGCGCCGCCAGCCAGCGCAGCAAGGCGCGCCCGTAACCAATCGGCGAACCGTCCGGCTTGGTGATTCTCGCCCCGATGGCCATCTTGCCCAACGTGGCGCCGAACCGGCCGTTGAGCAGCACTTCATAGAGCAGGAAAACGGGATAAAACACGGCCAGGATTTTGCTCGACCAAAGCTGTTCGTTATACTGTTCGAGCGAGGCCTGCGTCAGCGGATGAGGCACAACGGGCAGTTGCCAGTGTCGCGGGCCGGCGAGGGGACTCCAGACAGCGACGAAAATAAAGCTGATCAGAACCAGATCGATGATATGCGCCGCGAGCCGCATCCAAAAGCCGGCTGGCGGCAGCGAAGCGCCGGCGGCGGCGGCCCGGGAGGTGTTCTGGCGCGCCAGATCCTCGAGCAATTCCGTATAACGGTCCGCGGGCGACCAGAACGACAAATCACTGCGCCAGACCTTCGTCATGGCGGCGACGCGCCCGTCTCGTATCCAGTTCTTCAACTCCGTCAACGGCGCCGGCCCGTACTCCGCGCCATCCCCCCCGATAATTTTATATTGGATGTCCATAACCGCCAACAGGGGCCGGTGATTTCAGTGTTCAGCCCGCAAACCCCAATCGTAATCTGCCCATGAGAGAAGGGCAAGCCGGGGGTGAAACCGGAAGAGCCTTGAATCCAGCTCCAAGCCAACTCCGCAGACCGAGCTGTCCGCTCATTGCAAGGCTTGCCTTCGGTGGAGCGAATTGATACGGTAACGCACAATTTGAGTGTGCAAGAAGGAAACACATATGAGATGAACACCCCGGATTCAAACGTCAAAAACCTCGTTCGGAACCCGGAGATGGCCGTTTGCATTTCAGAACTTGATTTTTCATATTCACCCAAAACCCATCTTCTGCGGATGCGGCATTTGGACATAAGGCCATCCAGAATCGTTTCTGTATTGGGGCCGTCAGGATGTGGAAAGACGACATTATTGCTCTTGATCGCTGGCCTGATCAAGGTTTTTTCAGGCAAGATCACAATTTTTGGGTTGGACGCTGCATCGTTTCGGGCAACCGGCGCAATGTCGGTGGTCTTCCAGTCGCCGAGTCTTCTTTCGTGGCGCACGGTGGCTGACAACGTTGCTTTGCCGTTTGAATTGCAAGGAGTGCCCGTCATTAGGGAGCGTGTGGAAGAAGCATTGGAACTTGTCGGCCTTTCCAACGTTAGCGATTCTTACATTGACCAACTGAGCGGCGGCATGCAAACTCGTGTAGCTATTGCGAGGGCGCTCGTGACAAAGCCATCAATCGTTTTGATGGACGAACCGTTTGGCAATTTGGATGAATTTAACCGACTCCGTTTGAATATCGCTCTCACGAAACTTCAAAGCGACCTAGGGATGACCGTAATTTTTGTAACGCATAACGTGAGCGAAGCCGTTCTGATTTCGGACAGAATTCTTGTATTAAGGCAGCCGAACGCAAACGATGGATACACGGAAATCCTTGAAGACGTGGAGATCAAATTTGAGAACAAAACCCTTGCGTCCGTCTCCACGCCACAGTTTCAAACCACATACCAAACCATACTGCATCATGTTCAGGAAGGAGTCATTGTATGAACCCAAAAACTCGCATTGTTGCATTCGCTCTCATAACTGGACAGTGGAACGTTCATGCAGCCTTTTCCAGTTCAAGGATTTCAGCGTAGCCGCAGCGGGCGGGGCTGATTTTGGTTGCGAGGAATTTCTTGAGGGTAACGCTTTCGGGTGA
>JBEKDI010000143.1:0-10567 GCA_050014435.1 Verrucomicrobiota bacterium
TGTGCTTTTCGGTGGCGACCGAGTTCGGCAACGGTTTCCCGGCTTTGCCGGTCAGCTTGGGCAGTGATTTGTCTTTGGCGCAGGCGGCGCGGTATTCCTCGGCAGTGACGGGACGCCCATTCAGGTAGATTTCCTCTGACATCAACTTCCCATCGTTCAACCACAAGCGATAACGCCCGGAGAAATCGCCGTTCACGGTGGAAAATTCCAATTGTAGCCGGCCATTCTCATGCCAGGTGCGCTGAACACCCGTGCCATGAACCATCCGATATTTGCCCAGCAACCGTCCGGCTTCACTCCATTGGCGGCAGACGCCGTGCAGCAAACCGTTCTGATAGCGTTCTTCGTTCGCCATCACCCCGTTTTTGTGCCAGACGCGGACAACGCCATGCCTGCGACCGTTGCGCAACGGCACTACTTCACGCAGTTCGCCATTCCGATGAAAGGTTTTTTCAACAGATGTTTTCACAAACCGGGCAATGTTTCGTTCGGCAATGAACCCATTTAAGCCCAAATCGCGAAGAAATAACAGCGTAGAATTGTGGTGACGCAATCCAATCTTCTTTCGAGCAGACAGACTTCCCGCGATGAAAACCTAGAGGCAAAACTCCCCGGCGGCGGCGGGCGGGTCAAGGAGGAACGGAAGCGCGAACGTCTAAGCGAGCGACCCGTAGATCCTTGACGCGACCGACGCCGCCATACAATCAAAGGGGGTTTCATCGCGTTGACCCGGCGACAAGCCGAATGGCCCGCAATTTTACGATCAGTGATTGGAAAATCCGAAACTGGCCAATTACTGATTGGCGCATTCATCACCTTTCCGCGTATGCGGATTTTCCGGCTTCGGTCTGCGGTCGGCGAGCGGGGAATGTGGAGCGGAGGGTGGAGAGAAGCGTTTAGCGCATCGCAGCCGGAGCGCAACGCCGCCGCCGAGCCGCAGACGGAAGCCCGCCGCTGCTGTTGCGGCAAGCTGCCAATGCCCGCTTGTGACGAGCGCGCGGTTTGCGTAGTGGAACGGGCGTGGTCGAGAGGGAGACAGGGCCGACCGTCAGCCCGTGGAGCGCAGCAAGCCGCGCGTTGGTCACAGCGGAATCGGCGCAAGGTTATCAATAAACATGGCTCTTGGTCCAAACCTGCATTCGACTCGACTATCCAATGAAGTTAGAAAAACACGGTCCAACCACACGTTTTTTGAACAGGAACAGACGATTTGTAAAAACCTTCGGTCTGTGGTCGGCGAGCAAGGGAAGCAGCGGCTGTGCGTGGTCGAATCATTTTGTGTTAATGTCAGCTTCGTTGAGCGGCTCATCGACGGCATTCCTCAGCCACGCTACATCAAACCCGGCTTGCTTTGTTCCCTCAACCTGGACAGTGATTTTTCCGCCGTCGGACTTATCCGCAAGATTGGCAATGGCCGGAAATGCCTTGTAAATCTGGTCGCGCGTGGCCGTGAACCGCAATGAAACAGTCGTGCGCTTTTCCGCTGTTGCGTTGGATGGCGCTCCAGCTTCTGGTGAGGGACTTGATGCGGTGGTTGCGGGTGGTGTTGCGCCCGGTTGCTCTTGAAACTGGCCTGGCTGTGTTGGCGCGGGAGCGGCTTCGGGCAACGCAACGGGCACAATCAACCAGCCCGTCTCGAAGTCCACCTCGTCATCAGCAATGGCACGGCCAAAGAGAATTTTCTCGCGGCTGACTTGCACCCGGTTGTCAGCACCAAGTTGTGGAGCTGGGCCACTGAACCACGCGAACTGTCCTTCACTGACTCCCTTCGCAATGGTCTTCTTCAACACATCCGCCGAAAGAATTCGCGGCGGTTCAAGAAATTCGTAAAAGGCATTCAGCATGTCGCCCGCCTTCACGAGGAGGCGCGCTGGCTCGCCGGTTGCGACAGGTTCGCCGAGTTTCACGCGCTGCATCGCCTTTGCAACCGTGACCGTCGCGTGAACTTTTGGCGTGCCTACGTTCATCAGCAATTCCATGATGCGCTCGTGAACTCCCGTCGCCTGCAAGGGACGTCCCCCGATCTCCACTTTGTCGAGAGCGGGCGCACCCGACTCCATCCGCAACAACCAGACCGAAGCGTAAAGATTTCGAGATGCTGATTCCGCTGCCGCTTCCTCCGTGCGCCGCCGTTCGCGCAATTGATCCAACTGGTCTTTGTTCAGGCGGTGTTTCGTCTTCTGGTTTTCCACGCGGTCAATCGCAAGCAAATAGCGAACGGCCCGCCGAAGCGCCTCAACTTGTTTCTTTTCGGGAATCGCCAGCCCCACACCGTTCCGGTATCGGCGCGGCTTGTCTCCGTATTGGCTCAACATCGCCAGCCCCCGCTTCTCTTGTTCGGACTTGGCCTCCAACGCAAATTCCAGCGGCAGATACGCGACCAAAAAGCGTGCTTCATCGTTCGGAATCTCGCCGCCGGTTTCGGGCCACACCAGCGCGGCAAGCTGTCCGGCCAATTTTTTGTTCAGCAATTCCTTGATGGCCGAGCGCACCGGCCCGGCTTTCGGATTCGCGGTGTCTTCGCGCGTGACTTCCTGTTCCGCGTCCTCGATCAGCTTGGTGACATTCGGGTCTTTCTTGAAGCAATAGCGAACGCCGTCAAAGTGTAGATAAAGGCAGGTCGAACGAAGTTCGGACAAAACCGCATTGGCCGTGATGCTGTCCAAGTCAGGGCCGACGCACGACGAAAGCAATTCGGTTTCCGTGACGCCGGATGGCAAAGTTTCTTCCGCGCCCGCGCCCGCCCGGCGCAATCCGCCGAACGAATAAACCAAAATCGCCGTCGCCAGCCGCGTCGCCGGTTTCACGTTCGCCATCGCGGGCGTTTCCCGCGCCAATCGCTCGTCAATTCGTTTTGCGCGTGCGCTCGGCCCTTCGATGTCGGCGGAAATGACGGCATCGTAATCGTTCTGCACGCCGAGTTCCTTCAACATCTTGACGCGCACCTCGACGTTTTTGAGCGGAATTTCCGCCGGGCCTAGCAACGCCCTCGCTCCGCCGTCCTGCTTCAGTGCGTGAAGGCACGACGCCAAAAATCTCAACGAACCGCGCGTGCGTTGGAACGGATCAACCGACGCCCACCGTTCCCGCATGACATCAATCAGCGCGGGATGAAATGGATAGGCCGCTTTGATTCGCTGTTGGAGCGTCAACCCTTCCTGTTCGGCGAATTGCCGGTCGGACAATGATTCCGCGTAGGCTTGGCGCATTCCCGTGACGACCTTGCTGTAAGCTTCCGCCACTTCCTGCGCGGTATTTTCCGCCGGTTTGCCCCCGAGCAAACGCCGTTGCAAAACGTAAAGCACTTCATCGCCCGTCACCGGCTCGCGCAACTGGTCCACGCGCGACGCCAGCTTGTCAATTTCCTGCAACAGCGCCACGTTGCCCAGCGACTCACGCGCACTCCACTGAAGCGAATATACCATCGCGGCATTCTTGCTGCCCGCGACCTCGACCGTAAGGTTCTGGAAAAAGTCCTTTGCCTGCCGTTGCAACGTCGAATCCAGCACCGCAACGGCGGATGCCCGCTCCATATATTTCAGCACTTCATCCAGCAGAATCAGCTTTGGCCCGCCAGCCAAAATCTGTTTGATGACATCGCCGCCGGGCGACACGCGGTCTTTGTCGTGATTCTCGACCAGCTTGAATTTGTCCTCGCCGAGTTGCCAGGCGAGCCAGCCCCACATCGTCTGAATCTTCCGGCCATCCGGCAGCGTCTTGCCGTCGCGCGCGTCGAACTTCTCACCGTCGAGCACCGCCACGGCCACTTTGCCGGGGTTGGGCAAGCCCGCTGCTTCCGGCAAAACATTCAGTGCTTCGCGGTTTCTGGCTGCGTAGAGCAGCGCCGCCAGCGTGTGCGATTTGCCACCGCCGAAAGGCGTGCGCAACTTGAGCACGCGATTGAAATCCGGCTTGCCCGCCAGCGATGCGAGCACTTCCTCCAGCAACTTTCGCAAATCCGCCGTTAAATAGGTGGCGCGAAAGAACGCTTCCGGGTCGCGGTTCACCACTGGCACAGCCGGGTCGCGTTCGGCGATTGCGCCGAGGTCAATGGCGAATACCGCTTCCGGCAGGTTGCCTGCCTCCACGTCGGGATGCAGTTTCACCAGTTCGGTCCAAGGTCGTAATCCGTGAGCGCTCATTATGCAATCAAGGTTTGCCGGCAGCATTAAACAAACTTTTTGAAACCGATGCACGCCAATTTCCGAGCGGCTTGCCCGCCGCTGCCTGCTCGGCTGGGACGCGCCGGTTTGATCCTCGCTGTGGCCAGGCAAAAGTTTTGAGAGCAATCATAAAAACGAATTTTGGAAAACGTGAATCGTTCGGGGAAGATTCTTAGGTAGAAGTTTGACCGGGACTGAATGGTCTGGCTTCCGTGTGCGGACCTTGGTGGTGATGCGAGAATCAATATACCAGTCCGCTCGGTGTTTTTTGAGTTCGTGCTCGATCTTGAAGCAATTTGAAAATGCCAGACTCGACGCGGAGAGGTAAATCGCGCGCGGCTTGGTCTTACGCGAACGGGCGGCAGGCGCGGGAAATGCCTGACCTTTGACGCATACTGCATGGCATGGATGCAGCCCTTCGATGGTTTCCTTCAAGCGCTTCACATCATCCATGACCTGGCTAAAACTTTCCGCTCTTTCGTCAACGAATGCCAACAGCAGAACCGAGTCCTGCCAAAAACAAACTTCTTCGTGCGCAGTCAGAGTATGCACTTGCCTGCTGACCAACTGATGAAGTCCGTGCATGATACGGACACCCTTTTTGCTCCTCTCGCTGAGAAGTTCGCCGATGTTGTTCAGATCAATAAACGACACGATGCAATCTCGGAGACCTTTCATTGGAGTTTTATTTTTGTGTGAAAAGAGTTTCCGGCACGAGCGCGCGCCAATTTGCGAGCAGCTTGCCAAGCGCGGCCTGTTCGCCCGCCGTCGTGTTCACGACGCCGGTTTGATCTTCGCTGCCGCCGGACAATCCTGCGCCGGCCAGCGCCTGTGCCACGAGCCGCAGCCGTTCGCGGTCGGGATGCGCCTCGTCCAGAAATGCGGACAGCTTGCGCGGTTCGTTTTCCATCAGCCAGAGCAGCCGATGCAGCGAGTCCACGAGCGGGGCGGGTTTGCCTTCGTCGTCCGGCAGACCGAGTTTTTCCAGCGGGCCGCGCTCGGTGTAATCGCGCAGGCGATACTTGCCCTTTTTCTTTTCCACCAGCGCCAGTGTGCCGCTGGCGAGGCCGTCCGCGCCTTCCAATTCCACCGGCTGGCCGTAGGTGAAGACGATGGCTTCGCCCGCGTCCAGTTCCGCCGTGCGATAGGCGTAACGCCACAAAACGTAAAACCGGCTCGGCCCGTCCACCGCCGCCACGCGGCTGCTGGCCACGCCGAAAATCTTTTCCAACAATGTTTCCAGCACCACGCTTTCCACCTCGCCAAGAAATTTTCCTGCCGGCACTTCCTCGCCGTTAGCATACTCGACGCGGAAGAACCGCGTGAACGCGCGCAGACCTGCGCCGACGGCGGCGATGATTAAATCCGCACCGGTGATTCCCATGCTCCAAAGCGTTTCGACCCGCTCGCGGACGATCTGCTCCAACTCCGGGCGAACTTCGTCTTCGTAAGAACCGGTCTTTGCGCCGTCACGTTTGCGAGCAATCAGGAAGATGCTGGATGCTAGTGCGGAAGTCTCCATTGCCACGAGTCGGGCCGACCTCTCGGTATCCAGAGGCCATGCTTCTGTGACCGTGAATCCGGCATGACGCAGTGCGTCAACCAGCGTTGACCAACCGAGTGTTGTCTTGTGTGCGTAAACAACCGTCATCTGTCCGCCCGGTTTCAAAACTCTGTGCGCTTCACTGAACGACTGCGCCATGAGTCCCTCATATTCCTTCTCGGCTGCTGCCATGTTTCCGTTGTGGCGTGAAGAAAGTGCAGTCGCCTCCGCTTTTTTTGGAGTCAACTCAGTAGCGAAGTGCTCCGCGTGAAGATGGCCAATCGTCCTCTTGAACCACACATAGAAAAAATCGGAGACGTCGGCATAAGGAACATTGTCGTAATAGGGCGGGTCGGTGATGACCGCATCCAATGTTTGCGCTTCCATAGGCAAATCCGTAGCAGACCCGCGAGAAACATTTGCCGCAGAAGTGATGGAAGATTGCGCGTTAATGACGCCAAGAATCCATTCGAGAGCGCCTTGCGGCGAACCCGATGCGTTACCAAACGGTGCTAACTCGCAGAAGTCCCAGAGCATAGGTAAAGCTTGGCGACCAAAAGTGTTTGCCATGAACTCGCCCGCACCTACCCAGCGAGCAAAAGTTGAGTCGTAATCAGCTTGGCGATTTACGAGAATTCCCAAATAGCAGGCCACAGCCTTGCTGCGCTCGACTTCATAAGCCAGATGCAGCATTTCTTGTTGTGCCTTGTGAACCACACCGCACAACGTCAGCAAGTAAGCCGTTTGGCGGGGCGAAAACAGAGAACCGAACGTCTTGAGTCCATGGCGCGTAACCGCAGACATTCCACGCGCATTTGGGGACGGGCGCAATTCACCGATTGGCTCGGTAGGAACTGAAAGACCAGTGGCGTTGCAAACGGAATTGATTCTGCGCTCGATTTCCTCGTTGTTAGGCGCAGCCGCTGGGTATTGGTCAGCCGAGATATAGGTCTTGCCTTGGCGACCTGGCCGAACGCAGACGACCGTCATGAGTTGATGGCCGGTTTGTTTGGCACAGCCTTCGGCTTGCACATAATTATCATCCGCAACCGTTCCGCAAAATGGACAAGTGGCATTGCCGCCTTTAGAAAAGTCTTCCGGGTCGAAGCCCAAACCGGATTCGGTGTGCGCTTCGACGATTTCAAACCGGACGCGCTTTTCACCTTTTGGCGCAACCACGCGCATCGCCACGCAGCGGTCTTTCTTTTTGCAGAGCCAGGTTTGTTTCAACAGCGGCACGGTCGCACCGCACCCCGGATTTTTGCATCGCACCGTCCGCGTCCAGAGATACGCCACCGGCGTCAGGAAGCCGCGCTTCGCTTTGAGCTTCTGCTGCGGGTCTTCCGCAAAACCCATCGTCCCTTGCGGGTCGCTGCCAATTTCATCGCCGCTAGCCGCCGGGTCGGGAATCGGCGGATACAAGTCGCCAATCTCGGCCTTTACTTTTTCCAACACCCAATTGCCCCAATGTTCAACTTCCGCCGCGAGTCCGGCCCAAGTGCCGTCCTCCGCCAAACCTTTCGCGTTCGGATCGGGCTTCCCGAATTTCTGCGGATAAACCAGCGTGCAAAGCTGGATGATGTGCGCGACGGGATTGAGGTCGAGCGCATACGATTCGCAGCCGAGCCGCAACGCTTCGAGTGGAATCGCCCCGCCGCCGGCAAACATATCGAGCATGATGGTCTTGCCCGCACCTGGGTCGTCGGCGAGCAGGAAGCGAAGGCGCGGCTGTGGCAGCATTTTTTGGTAAACTGCTTCGATCTGGTGCGGTAGCGTGCGGATGCCGGAAAGGCTGACGGCGAATTGCCGGTCGTGAGCGAAAGCGAGCCGGATGCGCGCGGACTCAATCAGCAGACGAAGTTTTTCTGCGTCGGCTAGCGCCGTTTTTGCAATGCCTGTGTGCTCATCAGCACTGAGCGCGGCGGCTTCCTCTTTGGAAATGACGGCTTCCTCAAGCGTGCCGTCGGCTAGGCGAACGCGACATTCGTAGCCGTTGGGTAATGGCCGTGCGTCTTCCAGAATCACCGGAGCATCGAAGTGCCCTGGGAGCTGAATTCGCGCGCCAATCGGAAGATTGATTTCAGTCGCCATTCTGTGTCGTCTTTGCATAAGCGTAACAAGCTAATCGCCTGTGGACAATCCTTTGTGGCGGGTGCGGTCGCTTCCAAACAAGGCCACTTTTCACTTAATGCAAGGCTTCGGTCTGCGGTCGGCGAGCGGGGAAAGTGGAGCGGAGGGCGGAGAGAAGCGTCTAGCGCATCGCAGCCGGAGCGCAACGCCCGCCGCCGAGCCGCAGACGGAAGCCCGCCGCCATTGCGGCATATTGCGGATGCCCGCTCGTGACGAGCGCGGTTTTTGTGAAGCGGAACAGGCGAGGTCGCGGGGGAAACGGGGCGACCGTCAAGCCTGTGAAGCGAAGCAAAAATTGCGTTGGTCACGGCGGAACAATTCTTTCAATGTCCAGAAGCCCGGAATTTTTTTGATTCTTCTCCGTCACTCAGTTGAACTGCTGCTTGCATTCTTGATCGTCACAAAAACTGTGCGGTCTTTGTGACAAGGAAAATGGAAGGCTCAATTTGAGGCTCAATATACATGGTGCTTAGATTCTGGCTTCGGTCTGGCAATTGGGGCGCGGGAGTGGAACGAAGGCGGCGCGGAGAAAAATGTGCGGAGCAGAGCCGCAGTGTAACGTCGCGTGCCAATTGCCAGACGGAAGCACCGCGCAAACTGCGCGCCGAGCCAGCCGTGACGAGCGTGCGCGCAGGGAGGCAGCGGCGGACGCAGCGAAATCAGCGCAGTCCCCGGTGGCGACCGGAGCGCACGTTGGTCACGGCGGCATCCGATTCAAAACATTTTTCGCCACCACGAAAACCATTTTGCAATTGTTCCGTCGGCTTCGAGCGGCGGGAGCGTAACCCGCCGAAAACCCCGTTCGCAGTGGACCAGCACGCACTCGTGGTCGCGGAGATTGCGGAGCTTGTGCGGCTTGATTTTGTGTTCCTCGGTTTCGTTGTAATTGACATTGCGTTTGCCGGCACTGTAACCCCACGAGCGTTTTACCACCCGCTTTTTGCCGATGAAATCGGCGGCTTGGACGGCATCGGCTTCGTCGGCGGAGCGGAAAATCATCCGGTTGCGAAGGTTCAAGGTCAGGACTTTTGATTTGTCGTTTCCGAGCGGCGGAACAAGCGAAGTCGTGCTTTGCGCGGCGGCAACCACTGTGGCGCCAGCCTCGCGGATCACGTCCACGCAATTGTAATCGCTCGTTCCGTCTTCGCTGGCCGTCATGAACCGCTGCGCTTCGTCGGCCCAGAGGATGAGCAAATTGTCCTTCGCGCGGTCCACCTTGGTTTTGTCGAAGCGGCGCAAGGCATGATTGTAGTAAAGCAGCTTCAGAAATGTGTTCACATAACGCCGTTCGGTCTGAAACTTTTGCGGCATCGTAGTGAGAATGATTTTGCCCCGGTCAATCGTCGAAAAATTGAAGGTGCTTTCACCGGTGCAAAACACCTCGGCAACTTCCGGGGTCAGGAAGTATTGCAGGTAGTTGCCAATGGTTTCTCGGACACCGCCGAATTGCTCGGCAGGCTGGGTGAGAAAACGGTCAAGAAAGTGTGCGTGAATCGCGGCCCGGCGCGGCGTTTCGAGGAGATTTTCGAGATTTTCCATTTCTTCTTCGAGCAAGTCGCCATTGGACAACAATTCATACGCATCGAGCAAAGTCACGGGGCGGCTCAATTCAAAGAGCATTTCGAGCGCGTGCGCGATGTGGGTCTGAGCCTGGCTTTTGAAAAAACCTTTGTCCCCGCCCTGACCAAGACTTGTGGCGGTGTCCACGATGAATTTGGCGTAGGTGGAAAATGGAATACTGCGGTCGCCGGTCAGGTTGTAGCGATTGGGTGGCGTCCACTGCGAATCAGTGACGTTTGAACGGATTTGCAGATGAATCAAATCGTGTTCGCGGCCGTAGTGACGCGCCATTGCCGCGAGCGTTTCCCAATAAACGCCCTTTTCGTCAACGCACAACCCGCCCCAGGTCGGTTCATTTTGAAAAACCTGATGCGCCAGTTGGTTGATGCCGGAACTGGTCTTGCCAGAGCCGGTGTCACCGGTGATGAGCCAGCCGCGACAAAACTGATTTCGCTTCCACTTCAGACCGCCGAGTCGCGCGACACAGGCATTGGGATTGCGCGGAATAAACAAGAGCAAAACTGCAATGAGGGCCAGAAGAATTCCACTAGCCGCCAAGAAGTATTGCGGATGCCGCAATGCGAGCATGATGTCTGGCGGCAGAATTATCGGGTCGAACGGAATGAAGTTGAGTTTCATCGCCATGCCTTTCCGATGAGATAGCCGCCCAGAAGACAGGCAAGCGCGGCAAAAATTGCGGCGGTGCGGGTTACCCGAACCGAACAGTTGCCCAACGGCTGATCGCGAAGCGCCTCCAACATGGCTGATGATTGGACCTGAAATGTCCGTGCGGCGTCCGCCAGTTTGCCAATGTCCGCCCGAAATTCGGAAAACGCGGGAATTTCCCGGCGGCGCAGTTCATCCCAATGCTTTTGGTGGATGCGGAACAATTCGACAAGCAATGTCACCGCGTCGTCTTCTCGCAGCCGATGCTTATCGCGCCACTCGGCAACGGCCTTGGTGAATTCCTCGTCGAAGTCCGGCGGCTGTGTGATGGGCTTGGACATTACTTTGAGGGCAGAAGCAGGTTGGCGGCTGATTCGATTTCAGCGAAAAGTTTCCGCTGCCAGGTTTGGATTCGTTGCCGGTCCAGCAGGCTGAACGAAGCATGTTTTGTGGCTGCCGCGATGGTCAGATTTTCCGCGTTGAGCGCCTCGACCAGCCAGTCCTG
>JBEKDI010000144.1:0-10510 GCA_050014435.1 Verrucomicrobiota bacterium
AACCAATTTTACCGGCTTCTCACAAACAACCCACCACGACCAGTTCGGCATTAAATGCGAACACCCCTTGGAATCTGCCCTGTTCCTCAGTGTCAAATGAAACCATCAGGGCCAAACTCCAGTGTTGTCGCCCTATATCTATATAGGGCGACAACAATAACCACCAACGGCTGGGGGGTTGTTGTTTTCAGTTGTTTTCACTGACGACAACTACCCCCGGAGAGGTTATTCCTTCTTCCCGGCGGGTTCTTCCGGCGGTGTTCCTGCTGCTGATGGCGGTGGCTGTTGAGGGACCCGGGCGATGCAAGCTCCAGGGCGTCCGCTCTTACCGCGGATTAGCACTTCCTGAAGCTTTTTGGCAGCAATTAACCGTTTGATGGCCGCCCGGGCCTTTTTGTCCTTCAGGCTGTTGTCATCACAGTCTTTCAGCAGTTGTTTCTTCTCGATGGTCTCCCCTTCTGCCGTAGGCACCAAATCCAAGACAATACGCTCGTCCGTTTCCTTGGGATCGCCAGCGCCTGGGATTTCACCCGGGTCTGCATCCCGCCAATACAGCTGCCCCTTTACCTTCGAATGGGCAATATACCGGCTGTATGCCTTGGTCTGGCCATCCGGGGCCTTCCAGCCGATGCGGCCACCGCGTTTGGCGGCCATCAGCTCGAATATTGGACTCCCCCTGATAGGCTTCACCACGAGCACGGCGCGAGCCCAGTTTGCCCATTCCGCTGATCCCCCACCGGCATAGGCGAAGTCACTGTTGCTCCAACTGGAAACGTCCTTCCCGGATGGCGGCTTATTTGTATGGTGGAGCACGATGGCACCACACTTGAATTCCCGAATCAGAGGGTTGAGCAGGGTCCGGAGAAAATTCCCAACATCCTTCTGGCTGTTCGATTCGCCGCCCAAGAACGCCAGGGCCGGATCAATCCACAGAAGCTGCGGCTTGTGCTTCTCGACCATGGGCCGGACGACCTTGAGAAAAAAATCCGATCCGGCTGTGGCATCTTCCCGGGCAACAATGATATTCTTGCCCGTATTTTCCCGCTCAGTGTCCTTTATCTCCAAAGCCTCACAAACGCCGTTGAACATTTCGACCATGTCCACGTCATCATTCTCGGCCTGAATGATCAAAGACTTCAAATTGTCTTTTGGTTCGATCTCGAAGGCTGCTTTACCAAGCGCCCATTGCACTGAACATTGCATGGCGATCGTACTCTTCCCGATGCCAGTCGGGCCGACAAGCAGAAGGCCTCCGCCGCGACCCAGGTAACGAGACTTCAACAGTTCATCCGGGTCCTTCTCCACATCTCCCACTGAGGCCGACAACTCATACATGTTGCGGTCTTGCGGCAGGCTGGCTGCCCCGATTCCGCTCTCTGTCTCGAGTTGCACCGATCTGTAGTGGTCGATCACAGCTTGGCAGTCCTCGAGCCTTAAACCCGTCTTCTTGGACTTGTCCGAAATCTCCGCCGCAAGCCGTTTTGCCAAGCGGGTGCTCAGCCAATGGTTGAAGGCCTTGCCCATTATGCCATGCTCGATGATCCCCTCGGTCAGATCCATTTTGTATAGATCCTCGTCGATTTCATCGAGAATTTTCTGGATGGTGGCCGTGGCGACCCGGCCGGAATTATTCCAATCGATCAGGATCGCCTTCAACTGGCTTTGCGGTATCGGCTCCTTCATCACCTCTGTCGTGCCCATCGGGCTCCAGAAGCTGCTGATTGCTTCGTACAGAACGTTGTAATGATTAACCGAAAAGTCGGGGCGTCGGGTTGACCGGATGCTGTCCCAAGGGCAGAGCCTCCCGTTGGTGGCCAAGAACAGTTTTTGAGAATGGATAAGCGCCGCGATCAGATTTCTCTCGTACGTTCCAGGGTTTTTATCGAGCGTCACCTCGTCGAAATCGAGTCGCCTTTTGGCGTCACTCGACGATTTTCCATTGGGTTGATTCATAAATTATTTGGGGAATGCCTTGTTTGTTGTTTTCATATTGACGATTCAATCGAAAGAAGTGGGCAGGTGCGGCTCCATGGAACCGCACCCGCCCGATCCTTCATGTGTTCCCTTCTTCGGCCGTCTGAGTTTTAAGGAGCGGCCGTAAATTGAGTGTCCTCGCCTCGGCCGCCCCGCCCGGACCAGGTTTTTTCACCCGGCCCCACGGGGACCTGACCGGCCCCACCTGCCCCCAAACACCCAAAAACAAGGTGGTCAAAAAACCGCAGCGTAAGTCATTGAAAGTGAACAGGATACAGGCGCGATTATGTGGCCTGTGGGAATCGGGTGGTGTGGCAGGTCGATCCGTGAATAAAAATGGCGTAAATCGAATCATGCGAGGTCGTGTTTTCTGGGGATCGCTTGTAAAAATTTTAAATTTCTGTTTTATGGGGTTAAGGGCCAGGGGAGAGCCGTGGTGGCCCTCCCCCGGCTTGATGTTACGCTGCCGGAGGCTGCGTCGGCATCACGGGCGTGAACTTGTCGAAAACGACATGCCCCAGGTGGTCTGTCTTGTAATTGACAATGACCGGCTTCCCGACGATCGAGGCCTTGCTGAAACCGGCCAACTGGGCCGGGGTCAATGGTGCGCCAAAGAAGGACTCCATTTGCTTTTTGAATTCGGTCTTGCCTCGTCCACGCGGGAGGAAGTTAAACGCCTGACGAACTTGAAACGGTTGACCGCTGTCATCCCGCTCTTCCAGCTCGACGCCTAAAACCAGCTCCTTGCGAGGGGCACCGTTTTTCATGGGCTCCGTGTCCCAAACCATGTCAACGAACCGGCCAGCCTTTCCGCCGACCGTCGCCTGATATTTCAACTGTTCGATCACGAAGACTGAGTCGTTGGCATTGGGGGTGTCTGATGCTGTATTTATTTTTGTATTCATATTTCTATCTTTGTTTTTAATTTGCGACTGCCGGCCTTTTGTTAAACCGGCTGGCTGTGTTGTTGAGGATCCCGGCTCAGCCAGCGAACCGAGATCAAATTGGATTTTGGAAGTGATGCTTTCACGGGTCGTAAATCATTTTGATGTGTTGGCCAGATACGCCAAAATCGCCTCCCGGGTGATTCGGATGTGACGCAAGCCTTTGGAGGCGGAAAGCAACTTCTTGTCGATGAGACGACGGACGCTTTTTGTGGAGCATTTTAAAAAAGTGGCGGTATCGGCAATCGTATTGATGGGATACGGCAGGTCAGCCGGATAATTGTGGGCGGCGGGCGGCACCGGTGCAGCCCCCTTCGAGGCGTTGCCGGTTCCTGCCTGGGCGATTTTCGTTGTTGTTTTCGCCTTGGTCATATTGTTTTCCTTGATCAGCAATGACGGTTCTTGCGTCATGGTTAAGCTGCTAATTGATGGGTCATGGATTGGGTTCTTCCGGTAAGGGGATCATAGTTGCCGTCCCTGCCGCTATATTTGGCTTCATCGAACATGACTTCGTTGAAGGCGCTCAGAAGACCAGCGTCCAAAATCCGATTGCTGTAGTGATGGCGGCCTGCGGAACTGTCGAAGAATCGGCCATCCGGACTGATCATAGCGTAGGAACCACGGATCGTTTCCACCGGCTCTGGAACAACAATGGTGCCTGACTGAATTAGTGAAGAGTGCCGATCCACAAACGCATCGAACTTGGATCGGCCAATCTCAAGCAGTTTGATGGCGGCGTCGTTTTGACCTGCGACCGGGGTGATTTGCAGTATTTTCCACCGAACAGGCCTGGCCGTGCTGATGAATTGGGTAAAGTCCGACCGCCAATTAAGGGCCGAGACCACCGTGTTGATTTTGATTTGAGCGCCGATCGCCCGGATGGAAGATATGCGTTCGAGGTAATCGGCCCCATCCAGATAAGGTAACAGATGAGGTATCGCTTTTCATCAGGAAGGGGACGGACCCCCATGACCGGCCGGAACATCGCTACAAACTTGGGGGCGACAGCCAGAAGATTGAAGTGAAGTTTCATGGCGAAGTGATCCAGACGATCACTAGTGACGACCTCAAAAAGAATCTCCTGAACGCCGTCGCTTCCCTCGATGTCAAAGGCGGGATTAAGAAGATCAAAGGTGGCAACCTCAGAAAAATGCTGCTCGACGTCGTCGCTTCCCACTGTGCCAAAGAGGGGATCAAGACGATCAAAGGTGACAACCTCGAAAAAGAAGTGTACCCGTCTTTATACCGCCTCATCAGGACGCTTGAGCAGTCCATGGAGGCTCATTACCAAGAATGGGACCGCATTCGCTCCAAAGCCAGATCACTAGATAATCTGAAGAACACGAAGACGGATGAGGAAATGAGCCAGTGGATTTTGAATATGGAGCAGGACTTGATTGAGATCATCGATTACTTGGAGGACATTGGCGTGCGTCTTGACGACCACTACCAGAATATCAGGCCCTTGCTTGCAAAGTTCCGGTGGCAGCTGGCAGCGAAAGCCGGCCAATCCGTTTGAATACTTCGATCAATCTGCACCCACCACCAAGTTTGCCCAAATCAATCCTGCAGCACGTCCGGCATCGCATCGATGGCCCGGCGCTTCGTCTCTGTGTCGATGTGCGTGTAATTGCGGCTGACCGCCTCGGATTCGTGGCCGATGATGTCCCGGGCCACAACGTCCGAAACACCGGCGTTCTTGAGCAAGCTCGTGGCGGTGTGGCGTAAAGCGTGGAATGTGATGTCAGACTGATTTCGTCGAGATCCGCGTCCTTTTCCGTGGGGAGCCGCTTGGTGGCTTCGAGATTTGACCAATCCGCCAGAAGCCATAAGGCCGTAGAATTGATTTGAAAGCCAATTGGCTTTCTTGTTGAACAACTTGGGGCAGAGCGGCGTAGTTGGGTCATCACTTGTGGGGAGGCTCTCCAAGTGTTTCAACAATGGTTTGGCAATTGGAAGGATTTGTGTTCTGCCGGTCTTTTGGGTCGTTGCAGTGATCTCCTGACGCTGCAAGTCGATATTCGCCCAGGTCAATGTGGCGGCATCGCCCAAGCGGAAACCAGTATAAAGCCCTACCAGAATCATGGTCCGCCAATCCTCGCTTGCGTCTTTTAGCAATTTTCGCAGTTCCTCTCGAGTGAACGCTCGGCGTTCGTGTTTATCGGTTCTCTGGAGATTGTCCACATATTCAGCCGGGTTGCTGTCGAGGTGCTTCGCCTTCCATGCTTTTCCAAGTGCAACGCGCAGGACTTTCAGATGCGTATTCACCGTGCCGGTTGAGACCTTGTCAGCCAGGTCGTCCCGATAGCGTTGGATGTCCTCGCTGCGAATGCTGGCCAGACTTAAATTCCTCCTCGCCCCCATGAAACTCAGGAAAGCGTTCACGATGCCTTGATAACGGGTGAAAGTGCCGGGGGAGGTGGTGAGTTCCCGCGCCTTTATCCAAGAATTGAAATATTCCTTGATTGTGTATCGCTGCAATGCTCCCCCGGTCGATTCCACAATTTCGGAGACGACAGATTCGATCAACTTCCGCGCCCTCTCCTCTGTGAGCCTTCCACCTTTGGCAAGGTTGGCGGCTTTCTGGAATCCATCACAGATTACTTGAGCGTCCCGTTTATTTGCCGTTTTGGTGGATTTACACCGTCTCACGCCCTTATCGTCATAATAAAAGCAGATCCAGTTTGGCTTGCCCTGTAATTTGTGAACACTCGCCATATTGGTATAACGTATAGGTATAACGTTCACCCACGTCAAGCATGTTCCAATTTGTCGATTTCCTTAGGAAAATGCAAAAAATGCAAAGGTTTCATCGCCATGAGGGTTCGATTCCCTTCGCCCGCTCCATTTTTCACTCTAACATCTTTTTATTTGACGCTGAGGGCGATGGAAATGTCCTTTTCAGCGGCCAGGACACGCTTGAGAGCCTTGCCAGAAAGGCCACTGGCGGCCTGCTGCAAGAGACTTTGGGCGGCTTTTAGATGTTCGTCCGAAATGCCCTGTGTTTCATGTTGTTTGGTATTGCCGTACAACGTGACGCCCAGTGCTTTGCCAGCCGCTTGGAGTTTCCTCATAGCAGCGACGCGATGGCCTTTGTAATCATGATCCGCCGAGGCCAGTTCCCCATAAGCCTGTTGCAGCAGGTTGGCTGGAGCGGCGTGAACATTTACGGCCAGCGCCAGGCTAAGGGCCAGCAACCACGGACGGAAGGATGTTATTCTCATAGTTGAACGTTTAGACGATGCATCCTGCCCGTCGGTTACAAGCCTTTCGGAGGCACTACCAAAAGCTTGTTCTTCACCCCTCATTTTCGGGCTTATTGCCGATTGTTTTCCACAAGCGGTAATCGAGCTTGGGGAAGATGTTGTCCATTTGCTCGATTTGGCGGAGCCAGGGGTCGTCGATTTTCCTGACGGTTAGTTGCTGGTAGAGGGTGAGAAAACGGTGCAGATGGTCTTTGACGCGCTTGCTGGCGTAGTCAGGACTGGTGCCGGTGCGGAGGATGAAAGGCCAGTCGCTGGATTGGGCCAGGAGCAGTTCGCGGCCAGCTTGTTGCAGGGCGCGTTCCTGCAAGGCCCCGGGCTTGGCATAGCGGTCGGCCAGTTCCGTCATGCGGGATTGGGCAATGCGCAGATGGGGATAAATCCATTGGTTGGTTTCGTTGAGCCAGACCCGCCAATACCCTTCCTCGCCCCAGCTTGAGGCGGACGGAGTGGCGACTTGCAGGGTGGGATAACGGCGCAAATAGTCCTCCGGCGTAATCAGGGTGAAGACTTTCTGGTCATAAAAGGCTTTGCGCACGAAGTAATTCAGGAATTCCGGGCCTTCATACCACCAGTGTCCGAACAACTCCGCGTCGTAAGGCGAAAGGACCACGGGTGGCCGGTCGAGGATCAGGCCCAGCTTGCTGATTTGGTCCACGCGGGACTGCAGGAAATGAGATGCGTGCTCGTCGGCGGCGCGCAACGCCTCGGCGCGGTTGTAGGGTTGCTTTTCACCATTGCCGCCGGTGATGCGATGGTATTTGATGCCGGTGAAACCGCGCAGCCCGGGCGCGGGACAATAATTCTTGACGTAATCATAATCGAGATCGAACCCGATGTCCCGGTAGAAATCGCGGTAACGGCCATCGCCCGGGTAGCCTTGCTGCTTGCTCCAGACCTGGCGGGCGGACTCGAAGTCGCGCCCGAAGGCGGCGACGCCGTTGGGGGTGAAGACGGGGGCATAGACGCCGTAACGCGGACGGGGGTGCGCGTGCAGAATGCCGTGGGTGTCGGTGACGAACCAGCGGATGTTGGCCTGTTGCAGAACTTCCTCGATGCCTTCGGCGAAGGCGCATTCCGGGAGCCACATGCCGCGCGGATCGCGGCCGAAGCATTCCCGATAATGATCGCGGGCCACAATAATTTGAGCGCGCAAGCAAGGCGGATCATCGATCAATAGGGGCAGCAACGCATGGGTCGCGGCCGAGGTGGCGATTTCGAGCAGGCCATCGTCCTGAAACTTGCGGAAAGCGCCGACGAGATTGCGGCCGTAGTCAAACCAGGTTTGGCGCAGGCCAGTGAAGCGGTGGTGGTACATCCAGGCCAGTTCGCGCGTGGCCGGCTCCCAGTGGGTGCGGTGGATTTCATTTTCGGCCAGGGCGATCAGACCGTCGAGATGCCGGACATACCTTTCCTGCAACAGGGGATCCAGCAGCATGGCGCACAGCGGCGGGGAAATCGAAAGGCTCAGCCTCGCGGCCATGCCGTCGTCCTGCCAACCTTCCAGCATCTGGATGAGTGGGATGTAGGTTTCGGTGATGGCCTCGAAAAGCCAGTTTTCCTCGAGGAACTTCTCGTGTTCCGGGTGCCGCACAAAGGGAAGATGCGCGTGGAGGAGAAGGACTAGATGACCTTGCATGAGTACTAAAAAAAGGCAGGCCGAAGCCTGCCATCAAATCATGCCACCGCGGCGACCACCGGCGGTTGCAACCGTTTGTCTTGTGGATGCGCGCCCACCTCCCCGTGATAAGCAGTGCTCCGCTTGAATTTGAGATGGGCACGGCGCGTTTCTTCGCCATCGGCGGAACGGGCCGCCGCAGGCAGGGAATATTCGCCGTCGGGCAGCGCAAAACGAAAACTGAAAGTGCCGTCAGGCCGGAGTTTAATCTGCCGGTCGCCGATAGTCACGGTGGCGTCGGGTTCGGTGGCCCCGTAAATAATCAATTCCGCATTGACGTTGAACCAGAAGCCGCGTTGCTTGGGAACGCCTCCGAACGCGCTGGAGATGCTGCCCAGCGCCCCGAAGGGCGAGCTTGGCGCCAGGAGGGCGGAAGAAATCCCCATTTGCAACTGGCGGCGGACCAGTTCAGTAATTTCAAGCGACCCAACCCAAATGCGGCGCACCTGGTCCATCGAGACGACCTCGGCCAGGGCTTTTTCCTGGGCGGGAGTCCATTTGCGGCTGATCTGTTCCGGCGCGGGGAGTCCTTTGTAGCCTTGGTCGCGCAACTGTTGCAGGGCCTCGACCAACGGCAGATGTTCATGCAAGGCGCTTTTGACGATCGAAACCAATTGAGCCAGAGGAACGTCGTACGGAATGGTGGCGAAACGCAGGGTCGTCTCTTCAGACAAGCTGTCGGGCGGTGTCAGCGTGGCCCCAGAACAGGCCAGCCCAACCCAGCGCCGGCCGGAATCGTAATAGCCCAGGGCGCTCAAATACTTTGCGCCCGCGTCCGGCACGGGCACGAACCAGTTGCGCGACTCCGGATGAACGTGGATTTCGGTCAAGGGCGTGGCTTCCAGTGTGCCGCGATACACGCGAAGAACCAAATGGCCGTCGGCGGACAGGCCGTTGTATTTCTTGAGTTGAGCCTGACTCAAATCCCAATGGGCATAAAGCCAGTGCGGATCGCGCGCTGTCAAAAATAATTGTTGGGTGCCGTAGGCTTCCGGCAACTCGCTCTCTGCTGGCGGAACATGCTGGCCGGGCGGCGTGGGACCAAGGGCATACCGCTGGCCGGGACCGCCAACCGCTGGAGGCGCGGGGGCGTCGCCTTCGAGCAAAATGGAGGGGATTTTCAGACGGGCGGCTTTCGCGGCCGGCTTGGCTTTGGCGGCGGGCGCCGGCGCCGCTGCCAGAGCTGATTTGGTGGCGGCGGCACGTGGCTTGGTGGATTTGCGCCCACTTGGGCTTGCCTCGTCAGGATTTTGTCTTTTCATAGGCGCATAGGTGCGGGGCGGCACAGTTAAATTCGTCCCGAAATCCACTATGACCCAGCAACCCCCCGTTCGCAAACAGAATTTCAACTTGCCTTGAAGCGGTCTTGCGGCTGTCCTCCGGGCGCCGTTCGAAAAAGAGAAATGGACAGGCTACTGCTTATGCCGGAATAACGGAACCAGCCAAACCGGCAGCGGGTGGGCCAGGAAGATCGATTTCCCATTTTCAAACACCGCCACGCGTTTGAAAGGATGTTTCAAATCATCGTTATCGAAGATCATCACATGGGGCAGAACAGGGATCGCGGCTTTCAAATTCGCCAGCGTTCGCGGGAAACGTGTCACCAATTTGGCCGGCGGCACGTCATGGCCTCCTTGCGAGACCCGCATCGCGACGCGTTGATCGGAGGTTTCAGGGCTGGCGATGCCGATAAAACAGAGCACCACTTGATAGCCCCTCCGCATCGCGTCTCTCAGAAACGCCAGTTTGTCGCCCGCCGGATCGGAGAAGACGGTTTCGAACACAAAACTTTCGCGTTGATCCATCAGCCGTTGCCTCAGCACGCCTGCGATTTTCGCCGCCTCATAAACTTCGACGCCCAGTTCCCTCGCCAGGATGTCCGCATTGACCAGACGCAGCGCGCAGGGCTGAAGATGAGCATGATAAAATGTGGTCTTCCCGGCTCCGTTTGACCCGGCCAGAGCGACGATCACCGGACGTTTGTCGAGTAGCGAAATCACTTTTTCCTGGGCGCACCCGCCTGGAACTGCCGGTTGACGAAACGCCCGACAGTGCGCTTCCCGCCTTCATCGATGCGCACCAGGAACCCCCGCTTGTTGGGGGCCGGTTCGTAATGCGGATAGGGCAGCGTGTTGAGATAGGTTTCCAGCCGTCTTCGGCCCTTGGAGGAATCGACCGACGTCAGGCACTCCGAGAGAGGGCGGGCGCCGGCCATTTTGCAGAGGGCCAGGGCTTGATCCCCTTTCAGCAATGGTTCGATGGCGCGGCCCAAATTGGCCCAAAACTCAATTTGTCCGGCGATGGATCGTTCCGCGATCTTGCCCGTCAAACGCGCATCCAGCACCAGGACATCCGAAAGCTTCACTGGTTGACTCATGGTGTTACGGTAGCATAATGCTACCCACTGTCAAGCCACCTGCCGAGAGTCGCGCCCGTCGTATGCCTGGGACGGCGTCGGCGAAGTCCGCCCTTTCGGCGCGATGGAAAAAACATCGTCGAAGAAGTTCATTAATAAATCAAAGGATATGAGAACTGGACAGTGGAACGTTCATGCAGCCTTTTCCAGTTCAAGGATTTCAGCGTAGCCGCAGCGGGCGGGGCTGATTTTGGTTGCGAGGAATTTCTTGAGGGTAACGCTTTCGGGTGAACGA
>JBEKDI010000145.1:0-12446 GCA_050014435.1 Verrucomicrobiota bacterium
CGCGCGTCCGCCGCCGCATCGGCCACCTGTTCGCCCAGGTCGTGCGCCTTGCGCCGCACGATTTTGCCGGTCCGCGCCAGTTCGTCCTTGATTTGGCCGGAGCGCAGGTCGAGCGTTTCCAGTTTGGCCTTCAACGCATCCGACAAATGCTGCCCCGCCTCGCCGGCGGAGGATTGGGCCTGGGCAGCGGCGGCCTCGGCGCGTCGTTCCGCCTCGGGATGTTCCCGCGCTTTGTGTTGGATAAACCAGTACCCTGCGGCGCCCAAAATGATGCCCAGGAGCAGTCCATTAAAAAAACTTCTCATAATGTTCCTTTCCTCGAAATTTGAGGGCTTGAGGTCTCTTCTGGCAATGCCCGTCTCAGCACAGATCCCCACCCCCAGCGGTCATGTGCCCCCGTTGTTCAGACTTCCGCATGGAGACGGGTTTCAACAGCGGGATAAAGTCCAATTGGGCCTTGCGCGCCACGGCGTGCAGATAATCATGGGTGCGGACAGATTGAGAATCTTGCGGTTGGTCGGCGCCGATCAACGCGGTGAAGGCCCCCTCGCGCGAGTTCCGGCGTGGCAGCCAGGCGTTAATCCATACGTAAAGGTCAAGTGGCAACTCATCCGCCGCATAAACTGAGACCACAATCACATCGGCCACCAGGGCGGCACGAACGGCCGCCAGCAGTATTCCGAGATCGCTCAAGGAATGAACGTCATACCATGTGTTGCGGACGAGATCCTCTCCGGCTAGTTGCATTGCCAGGCGGCACATGGGCACGCCCCAGCTTTGGGTCAGCGGGTCTTGATAAACTCCAACAATGTTCAATTCATACCCCGATTCACGCGGAGCAACGGTCATTTCGTCCGAAAGAAGCTCACTGGCTTTCATACGTTTCGCATGCTGGGGAAACCATGCCAAAAACACGATGTGGGCGCTATGGGGTGTTCACCTTACGCACAGATTGATGGCCAGGCCTGGACAAGACTGCAAACTTGGTTCCTCCTGCGTGAAATCGGCACGCGGACTTGGGCACGGGACAACTTTCGATAATCAGGGCCGGGAGGATCGCGTGGCTGGAGGCTTTTCGCTTGAGAGAATCATTCCAGTCGATTATAACCCCCCGCGTGGATCATGGAAAAGAGTTTCCAGTTGAACCACTACGCCAGATGTTTAGGCATCGGCGTCGAAGTCGGGACCGGTTGCGCGCGCCTATCGCGCCGGATTGAGGCAGCGCAGGAAAGCGGCGCCGGAGAAATACACAGGACGTGAGCGCATGAAAAAGAAATCTTCACCGATCCGCCGACGGGGAAAGCCGGCCACAGTTGCTCCCCTGGAAACCCCCGGCGCGCCTGCGAGTGTTTCGTTTCCCGTCGTTGGCATCGGCGCCTCGGCCGGAGGATTGGAGGCTTTGGAGCATTTTCTGTCCCGCGTGCCGAAGCACAGCGGCATGGCTTTTGTCATCGTCCAGCATTTGGATCCGACGCGCCGAGGCATCATGCCCGAATTGCTGCAGCGCGCCACCGGCATGAAAGTGATCCAGGTCAAGGATCGTACCAAGGTCGAGCCGGACCATGTCTATGTGATCCCGCCCAACAAAGACATGTCCATCCTGCATGGGGTCCTGCACCTGCTCGAACCCGCGTCGCCGCGGGGACTGCGGCTGCCGATTGATTTCTTCCTCCGCTCCCTGGCGCAAGACCAGCAGGAACACAGCATCGGCGTTATTCTCTCCGGCATGGGCTCCGACGGAACGCTGGGGCTGCGGGCCATCAAAGAGAAGGGGGGCGTGGTGCTGGTGCAGGAACCCAAGACGGCCAAATTCGACGGCATGCCCCGCAGCGCGATTGATGCGGGGCTGGCGGATATTGTGGCCCGGGTGGACGATCTGCCAGAGAGGATACTCGCCTACCTGCAGCGCACTCCCCTGGTGCATTCCCCCGAACAGAAGCTGGAAGACAAGACGCAGAGCGCCCTGGAAAAAGCGATCATCCTGCTGCGCACCCACACCGGCCATGACTTTTCCTTCTACAAGAAAAACACTTTCAATCGCCGGATCGAACGTCGGATGGGCATCCACCAGATTAACAAGATAGCGGACTATGTTCGGTACCTGCAGGAGAATTCGCAAGAGCTGGATTTGCTTTTCAAGGAGTTGCTGATCGGCGTGACGAGCTTCTTTCGCGATCCCGCGCCAAGTGCTGCGGGCGTGGGTGCCCGGCTGTTCCACCGGGGAGGAGGCCTATTCCCTGGCCATGGTGTTCAAGGAAGTGATGGAGAAGATCAAGCCCAGGAAGAGAATCTCGTTGCAGGTTTTTGCCACCGACCTGGACAAGGATGCGATTAACAAGGCCCGCCAGGGCATCTTTCCGGAAAATATTTGCGCGGACGTGGCGCCGAAGCAAATGAGCCGGTTCTTTGCCAAGGATGAACACGGTCGCCGGGTAACCGCTGAGATTCGGGGGATGGTGACCTTTGCTCCGCAGAGCATCATCATGGACCCGCCCTTTACCAAGCTGGATTTTTTGAGCTGCCGCAATCTGCTCATTTATCTGGCTCCAGAGATGCAGCAGAAACTCATTCCGCTGTTTCACTACAGCCTGACACCCGGCGGCATCCTGTTGCTCGGCAGCGCGGAGACGGTCGGGACATTCACCGGGCTGTTCACACCGCTCAACAGCAAATTGCGGATTTTTCGGCGGACGCAGTCCGCTGGGCCGTCGGACCCGGTCGATTTTCCTTCGTCCTTTGTTTCTCCACTGCCAGACGGGACCGAGGCAGGGCCGGCGCCAAAATCGCATTTCAGTCTCCAGTCAGCGGCGGATCAGTTGGTTCTGGAACATTACTCCCTGCCGACGGTGCTCGTGAATGAAAAGGGCGATATCCTCTACGTGAGTGGCCGGATTGGCAAATACCTGGAGCCTGCCTCGGGCAAAGCCAACTGGAATATTTTTGCCATGGCCCGCGAAGGCCTGCGCTACGAACTCAGCAACGCTTTCCACAAAGCCCTTGAACAGGAAGATGCCGTGTCGGTTCATGGACTCCAGGTTGGGACCAACTCCGGGAAGCACTTGGTGGATGTGACAGTCCAGCGACTGGAGCAACCGGAATCACTGCGGGGGTTGGTGATGATCGTATTCACCGACGTGGCTGCGCCGCCGGAAACAAGTGGGTCGAGCCGCCCTGGGAAAGCTGGAAAAACTTCGGGCCGCAGCACCAGGCTGTCGGAACTCGAACGGAAGTACCAGCAGGCCCGCCTGGAGGCGCAGACCATCCGCGAAGAAATGCAAACCTCGCAGGAAGAACTCCGCTCCACCAACGAGGAACAGCAATCCACCAATGAAGAACTTCAGTCCACCAACGAGGAACTCACCACCTCCAAGGAGGAAATGCAATCGCTGAACGAAGAGCTCCAGACCGTCAACAACGAGTTGCAGGCCAAGGTGGACGAGTTGTCCCGGTCCAACAACGACATGAAGAACCTGCTCAACAGCACGGATATCGCCACCCTGTTTTTGGATAATAATCTCAACGTGCGACGATTCACCACGCAAGCGACGAAAATCATCAAGCTCATCCCTGGGGACGTGGGTCGGCCCATCACCGACCTCGCCTCCGACCTGCTCTACCCGGAACTGGCGGCAGACGCGCGCGAGGTGTTGCGGAAGCTGGGCTTTGCGGAAAAGCCGGTCAACACGCGCGACGGGCGCTGGTTCACGGTGCGCATCATGCCTTACCGGACGCTGGACGACCGCATTGACGGCGTGGTGATCACCTTCGCGGACATCACCACGGCCAAGAAGCTGGAAGCGCAGTTGCGGGAGCAGCACGCCGCTCTGGAAAAGAACTTCGCGGAACAATCCAGGAACACGGAGAAGCCAGAAGACTCTGTGCGGCCGAAAACTGCCGCACGAAAACGTAACCCAGGCAGTGCAGGAAAATTGCCGGCGTTCGGTGAAATATGAAAGGTCCCGCCAAGCGAAAAAGGCCGAAGCTTGCAGAAGATCCTGCCGAACTGCGCCGTCGCGCGGAACTGCGCCTGAGCGGCCGCCAGAAGAAGACCTGCCCGAACACAACCCAGGCCGACAACGAGCGGCAGATCCACGAATTGGAGGTCCACCAGGTTGAATTGGAGATGCAGAACGAGGAACTCCGGGACGCCAGGGAAGCGATGGAAGCGCTTTTGGAGAAATACACCGACCTTTACGATTTTGCGCCAGTAGGCTACCTGAACCTTGACCGCCAAGGCGTCATCTGCGAGGCCAACCTGGCCTGCGCCAGCCTGCTGGGAATGGCACGATCTGCGTTGATGAATCGGCGATTCGGGCATTTCATTGCCGCGGCCGACCTTCCCGCTTTCGATGCTTTTCTCCAGAAGACATTTTCAAGCAAGGTCCGGCAAGGCCGAGACGTGACGCTCAAGATGGAAGGCCGCCCGCCGATGGAGGTGGAGATGGAGGCCATTGCTTTTGAGTCGGGAGAGGCGTGCCGGGTGGCGGTGACGGACATCACTGAACGCAAACGGGGCGAGGCGGATCGCCTCATTCTGAACAAGCTGGAGTCCACGGGAATTCTGGCGGGCGGGATTGCCCATGATTTCAACAATCTGCTCACGGTAATCCTTCTTAATCTTGAACTGGCCCAGAGCCTCGATCTTTCCGACCAGAAACTGGCGCGTTATCTCGAGGAGGCGATGGAGGCCTGTTCGTCGGCCAGCAGCTTGACCGCTCAACTTGTCACCTTTGCCAAGGGAGGCGCGCCTGTTCGCAAGGCGATGCTCCTTTCCGGATTGATTCAGGAGTCTGTCCGGCCGGCCTTGAGCGGTTCCAATGTGCGGTGCGAGTTTTCCCTCGCGGAGGATCTCTGGATGGCGGAAGTGGACGCGGGGCAGATTGGACAGGTCATTCGCGGCATGGTCCTGAATGCGCGCGAGGCGATGCCGCGGGGAGGAGTAGTCTTTGTCCGGGCGGAGAATGTGGTGCTGGGAGATCAGGAAGAATTGTCCTTGCCGGCGGGGGAATATGTCCAAGTGAGCATCGCAGACGAGGGCGTCGGCATGGCCAAGGATGTGTTGTCGAAAATCTTTGATCCTTATTTCTCCACCAAGCAGAGGGGGGATCAAAAGGGAATGGGTCTGGGGCTGACCATCTGCCATACAGTCGTGCAAAAGCACGGGGGAGCGATTGCGGTGAAATCGGAAATGGGGGTTGGGACCACCTTCGACATCTACCTCCCCGCAGCCCGGAAGTTGAGCGGCGCAGAAAAAGCATCGGCCCCGCCTGGCGTTCCGCGGCACGGGAAAGTGCTGGTAATGGACGACGAGCAGGCGTTGAGGAAAGTTCTCGGGCTGATGCTGACAGGGCTGGGCCATGAGGTGGACTTGGCGGAGGATGGGCAGATGGCCATCGATGTTTACAAAAAAGCGAAGAGTCTTGGTCGTCACTTTGACGTTGTGATACTGGATTTGACGGTTCGCGAAGGGATGGGCGGGCAGGAGACAATCCAGGCGTTGCTCAAGGTTGACCCCGCCGTGAAGGCCGTTGCCATGAGCGGATACATACAGGATCCAGTCATTCAGGAACCTGAACGACATGGGTTTAAGTGCGCCTTGGCGAAACCCTTTAATATTGAAACACTGCAGGAGATTCTTTCCCGGGTCATGGGCAGCAAGGCCGCGCCATGAAGAGAAAGACGACCACCGCAGACGATTCAGCCGAACTGCGGCGCCGCGCCGAAGCTCGCTTGGGAAAGCAGCCCAGCGTCACGCAGTCAGACTTTTCCACCCAGCGAATGCTCCATGAGTTGGAGGTCCACCGAATCGAGTTGGAAATGCAGAACGCCGAGCTGCAGAAGACGAGGGATGAACTTGAGGTATCTTTGGAGAAGTTCACCGATCTCTACGATTTTGCCCCGGTCGGCTATTTCTCCATTGATGAATCGGGCGTGATCCTGGAAGCAAACTTGAAGAGCGCCGCGTTACTGGGCATGGAACGGTCCCGGCTGATTAACCGGAGCGTGCTGCTCTTTGTGGACCAGAAAAGTCACTCGATCCTTATGGCCTTCCTGAAAAATGTAATGGCCGGGCCCGGGGACCAGGAGTGTGAGGCACTGCTGCTGCGGAAGGACGGAGGCACTTTCGTGGCCGGCTTTCGGGCCACATCCGCAGTCTGCACCGTGGGGACGCCGAGATGGTGCCGGGTTGCGTTCGGGGACATTACCGCCCGCAAGCAAGCGGAAGAGGCGCAACGCCGCCTGGAGGACCTGGCCAACACTAACCTGGGGTTGAACCGGGAAATTGTCCGACGGCAGACCGTCGAGCAAAATCTCAAGAAAAGCGAACAGAGCCAAAGCCGTTTGCTGAAGCAGGCGCGTCACATGCAGGGGCAGTTGCGGCACCTGTCTCATCAAGTCTTACAGGCGCAGGAGGAGGAACGAATGCGCATCAGCCGCGACCTGCATGACGAAATCGCCCAAACCCTCGTGGGCATCAATGTCGAGCTGGCGACTTTGACCCGGGAGGCCGCGGGCGGCCCCAAGGGGCTCCAACAGAAGATCGCACACGCGCAACAAATGGTGGAAAATTCGGTGGAAAAAGTGCATCAGTTCGCCCGCAAATTGCGCCCGGCGCTGCTGGATGATCTTGGACTGATTCCCGCGCTGCATGCGTTTATGAAAAGCTTTACCAAACGGACAGGCGTTCGCACCAGTTTGACGGCAGTTGCGGCGGTGGAACGATTGGACACGGCCAAACGAACGGTGCTTTTTCGCGTCGCCCAGGAAGCGCTCACCAATGTGGGCCGCCATGCCCAGGCCAGCCGGGTGGAGGTAATCATCCAGAAACTGCCGGAAGGCATTTGCATGAGAATAAAAGATGACGGCAAATCTTTTCAGGTGGATCGTGTGCTGCATGGCAAGGGAAGCAAACACCTCGGGCTGCTCGGCATGAGGGAACGCTTGGAAATGATCAACGGCAGTTTTGAAATCGAGTCCACTCCAGGCAACGGCACCACCATCACTGCGAAAATTCCACTGGGCACGACCGCGCGGGGAGCGCGTTGATGGGGTCCGCTGGAACCAACCTTGAAAATCTATGAAACGAATCATCGTTCTACTGGCCGAGGACCGCGTGATTGACTGGGCGGGATTCGCCAGGGATGTGCCAGCCAGTCTCTGTCTGACATGATTCCTAAAACTGGAAACCGGCCTAAATTCAATTCAAGCCTTCAAGCCTTGAGCCTCTCTGCATTGGGCGTGGTTTTCGGCGATATAGGAACGAGTCCGCTCTACACCCTGAAAACGGTGCTTGCCCTCACCGGCGGGAAACCTGATCGAGCCGTAATTCTCGGAACGCTATCGCTGGTCATCTGGACCCTGATCATCGTCACAACGGTCAAATATGTTTCATTTGTCATGCGCATCAACAACGACGGCGAGGGAGGTATTCTCGCCCTCATGTCGCTGCTCGGCGTCAAACTTAAGCCCCGCCCCATCATCGTTGCACTTGGCCTTCTGGGCGCCGCGCTGATTTACGGCGACGGGGCCGTCACCCCCGCCATTTCCGTGCTGTCGGCGGTGGAAGGATTAAACATCGTCGCGCCCTTGTTCTCACCCTATGTTCTTCCCTCCGCAGTGGTAATTCTCGTCGCGCTGTTTTTTATTCAGTCCCAGGGCACAGCGCGGATCGGCCGGGCATTCGGGCCGATCATGCTGACTTGGTTCGTGACGATTGCCCTCCTGGGTATTTGGGGAATTGCAAGGCATCCATCGGTGCTGCTAGCGATTAACCCGATCTATGGAGTCTCCTATCTGCACTCGGGCGGGATGACGGGATTTCTGGTGCTCGGAGGTGTCTTCCTCTGTGTGACGGGCGCGGAAGCGCTTTACGCAGACATGGGACATTTCGGCGCGCGGCCCATCCGCCTTGCCTGGTCGGCACTGGTCTTTCCGAGTCTCGTGCTGAACTATGCGGGCCAGGCTGCCCTGGTCCTGGAAGGTGCGCCAACAACCGACAATATTTTCTACCGACTCTGCCCGTCGGCTTGGCTCATCCCGCTCGTTGTGCTCGCGACCATCGCCACGATCATCGCCAGCCAGTCGATCATTACCGGAGCATTCTCGATGACACGCCAGGCCATTCAGCTCGGCTGGCTGCCGCGACTGAAAATCACCCAGACTTCGGCCACGGGCTACGGGCAAATTTATGTGGGAGCCGTCAATTGGACACTCATGATTGTCACCTGTGGTTTGACGCTTGGATTCGGCAAATCGGACAATCTCGCGGCGGCCTACGGCATTGCCGTTTCCGCCACCATGCTGGCCACTTCGGCGCTGCTCTTTATCGCCATGCGCGAAATCTGGGGATGGGGCGTTTTCCGGGCTGGCGGAATCGCCGGCGCGTTCATTGTCGTTGATGCAACGTTTTTTGCCGCCAATTCCTCGAAGATTGTCTCCGGCGGATATGTGCCTCTCCTCCTGGCGGCATTTGCCTACGGCATCATGCTCATTTGGCACCGCGGAGCCAAAGCAGTGTCCGCACGACTTCAGGAGGCGGTCGTTCCCATCGGCGCATTCATGGCGGATATTGCGCAAAGGCAAGTTCCCCGAGTGCCGGGAACGGCGGTATTTCTGACCCGCACCAAGCAGAACGTCCCTCCCTTAATGGTGTGGCACCTCAGCCATAACCGGGCGCTACACCAATGCCTGTTCGTGCTCACGGTAGACACGGAGCCTGTCCCTTGGGTCAACGATGCCCAGCGCCTCGCGATGACGGAAGTTGCCCCTCAGTTTTGGCGTGCGGCCGCCCGGTATGGATTTATGGAACGGCCTGATATTCCGGCGCTGCTCGGACAGGCCCATGCGTGTGGCTGTGGCATCGATCTTTCTGATATCACCTATTATGTTGGTCACGAGACGATTCTCTCCCGCGACGATGGCAAAGGATTGCCGAAATGGATGGCGACGTGTTTCGTGATGATGCAACGCAATTCCACGCATCTGAGTGAGTATTTCCGGCTGCCTTCGGATGCCGTGGTCGAGATTGGGCGGCAGATTTCCATTTGATTCTATTATGGATGCACAACGCCAGATGGCGACGGGGTTTCCTGGTGATGCGTCCAGTTGACCATCGTCTGAGGATGAATGGAAACCCACTTTGAAGCATAGCCCGCGCCCAGCACTCCATCGGAATATGGGGTGAACACCCCATAGCGCCCACATCGCTTGTTGGTCATCATCGCGCTTCAGCATGTGAATCGTATGAATGCGACTGATCTTCTTTCGGACGAAGTGACCGTTGACCCGACTGAATCGGAGTATGCCTTAAGCATCGTGGGAGTTTATCAAGACCCGCTGACCCAAAGCTGGGCTGTGCCAATGTGTCGCTTGGCAACGCAACTAGCCGGAGTGGAACACGTCCGAGACACATGGTACGACGTCCATTCCTTGGACGATGTCCAGATCCTCTCGGATGCTGTTCGTGCCGCCCTGGTAGCCGATCTGATTGTGATCTCGATCCATGCAGCGGATGAATTGCCGCTTGGCCTTTACGTCTGGATTGACGCGTGGCTGCCACGTCGGGCATCACGCGAGGGCGCCCTCACCGCATTGATCGGGGCCGACGAACCTCAGGATCCGCAGTCCTCCAGCACGCGTGAGTATCTGCAAGCCGTGGCGCGCAAGGCCCAATTGGACTTTATCCCGCTCTTCGAAAGCCGTCTCCATCGGGAGGCTCTGAACAGCGAGATGTAAAAGACCTCTCTCCCCCGCTTGTTCCTCGCGGGGGAGAGGGCAATTTGCTGGCGCTATTAAGGACAAGTTTTGGCGCAGGAAGGAAAGGCTATCCGACCAGGAATTTTCATAAAGCCCGACTTGCCCCATCATTTCCCCGCCCTTTTGAAAAATCATACACCCTTTGGCAAATCGAGGCACAACGGCTCCAATGGGGAGAACACCGCATAGCACCTGTCAGCTTCTCCAGCTTATCGTGCTTTTTTATGCAATACAATCCACAACCAAATTGCGGCTGATTGAAGGAGAACCAGCATGAATGAGCCATCACCCAGGCAGCGCTCAATGATGGGAGCCAGCAAGATGCGACCGCGGCTCACGGTGTCCTTAAGCAGGCCAAGCAAGCTGGGCCAAGAAACTCGCCGGGTCTGGGCGATACTTTGTCTCAGCCTCAAGAAGTTCTCCCGGATTGACGGAGCACAGTGGGCGGGAGCGTTCGCCTTCAATACGTTCTTCTCGTTGTTTCCTTTGATGCTCCTGCTTGTCACGATGGCCTCTTTTTTTATGGACCGGGAGCAGGCCGGGAAAGCGGTCGTTGCCCGCATTGAAAGCTACGTCCCGATAAGTGGCGAACTGCAACATCAAATTTTTGGCGCCATTACTGGCGTGATCGAAGCGCGCAAGCAGGCGGGCGCGGTCGCCTTTCTCCTCCTGGTCTGGCCCGCCCTCCAATGCTTCACCAGCCTGATCTGCGCGACCAACCGCGCCTGGGGTACTGCGGTTGACAATTGGTGGCGACTGCCGCTGAAAAGCCTGGTGCTGCTCGGCATCACGGCGGGTGCGGCCCTCCTGAGCATGGCGGCGCCGGTGCTGATGAGGATGGCGGAGGGTTGGCTCTTTCCAGCGCGTCATTTCCGTTCCTGGATGTATGGCCTGGGAACCTCTTTCATTCCGGTGTTGGTGCTATTCTTCAGTCTGAGCCTGTTTTACAGGCTGGCGCCGCGCCGGCCCACGAGGTTTGCCCAAGTTTGGGCGGCTGCCCTGTGCGCCACGATTCTCTTGCGGGCGTGTGAGAGTCTCTTCGTGATCTATCTGGGACGCTTCGCCACATTGAACGCGGTTTACGGAGCGTTTGGCGGAATCATGGCGTTGCTGCTGTGGATTTATCTTTCCGGGTGCGTTTTCATTTTCGGCGCCTGCCTCTGCGCTGGCCAAGCCGAAGCGCTCGGACAACCCGCATAAGTCCCATGCCGGGCAACCCCACCACGGTCTCTGGATCAACCATGGAAAAACAAAACGAACTAAAGGACAGGATGCCTGAACAAGCGGTGAAGAATTGCAGAAGGCTGTCGTTGCGGAGGCTGACGGCCCTCGCGGGGGCTTGCCTGGGTGCGCTCGTCCTCGCTGGCGCCGTCCTCATCCTTGTCTTCGGTGGTGCGATCTTGGATATGATGCTGAACCTCAAGCATGCTCGCGGATTATACCGATTAAATTCCCGCCCGATCGCGACTCGGCGAGCGGAACGCCCGCCAAAGGGTGGAAAACAGGTCCAGGCCTTTGAGAATGATCTGAAGCCAGGAAGGTTTCGCGCCGGCGTTAGAGGGCTTGCCGCGCTTGGTGGCCGCCAGACCTGCTATCAGCACCGCGGCTGACGAGGCGATGGCCCCGAACCATTTGGCGCGGGCGGTGAGGCTGCAAACATCCGCCCTCAGCGCGGACATATCCTCGGCAAGTTGAGCGCGATTGAGTTCGCTTTCGGCAATCAAAAGCTGTTTCCGCAATTCCAGCAGGGTCATGCGAGGATTTTTCCAAACATGCGCGGTCCTTTCGAAGCTGATCGAGCGAGGCGGAAAGCGTCTGGTGGTTACGCAGCAATCCGGTGAGTCGCCGCCAAAGACAAAACCCCGCTGCACCGTAGAGTCCGGTCAACGTCAGAAGTGCGGCCACAGGTGACCAAGCCCACAACATAACCAGGATGGCAGCCGTGAGCGTCATGCCGGCCAGCAGACCGAAGGCCGCCACGCCGAGGGCCAAAAGGAGAGCTTGCATGAGACGCTCGCTCTCCTCCTGCACCTCCACCGTCAACAATTCGAGCCGGTTTTCGCCGATGGTCAACAGCCGCCGCGCAAAACGTTTCCACGTCATGGAAAGTTGCTGGATGCTGCCGGTGGTTTCTTCCATAATGGGATCAATCGCGATTGCTGCCGCAACGCCGGGCCAGGAGATAGCCAAGGATCGCCCCGACTCCGACTCCGATGGCGATGGCTTGATAGGGATGTTCATGCACCGCCTCATCAATGGTTTTGGCGCCTCGCACGGCTTTGTCCTTGACGCTTGCTAGCGCAACCGCGAGTCGTTTGCGGGCTTCCCCGACCTTTTCTCCAGCCACATCGGCTGTGGCGGCCATCAATGCTTGCGCGTCTTCGGCCAGTTGGCCCATGTCACTACTGCTTGTATGTGTTTGTTTGTCCATTTCGTTTCTTTCGTTCTATTGGTTAATCTATTCCCGGCTCCGCTGCCGGGAAAGCCAGGGCCGGTTCCGGCCGCCCTTTTTCTGCGTTATGATTGACTGATATTTTCGAGGCTTCGATCCGGATGTAATGCAGCACGACCGGCGCGAGCACCATGCCGGTGATCCCCATGAGCCTTTCGCCCAGCAACAAAGCCAGCAGCGTCAGCCAGACGGAGGTGTGGATTTTCGTCCCGATGATTTTGCTGTTGAGGAGATATTC
>JBEKDI010000146.1:0-10438 GCA_050014435.1 Verrucomicrobiota bacterium
GTCCAAAAGCCTATCAACTACTCAATAAACCCCGGCACACATTCAAAGAGGTTCCTCACCGCTGCCGCTACTATAACAAAAACACTCTGAGAAACCGTGGTCTTATCTAAGCGCCATTCGGTCCCGTCCTTGGCCTTGTTCTTGATTTCGCCTTTCCAGACTTTGCCGTGCTCAATGGTGGCCCAGAGATCGCGGAAAAACTCCTTGGGATGGTGCCCGGAATTGAGGATGCGGTGGTCCTGGCCGAGCAATTCCTGGCGGGAATATTTGGAGATGGCGCAGAACTTGTCGTTGGCGTAGGTGATTTTGCCCTGGGGATTGGTGATGGCTACGATGGCGTGCTCGTCCAATGCGGTTTTTAGGTCGCTTATCTCCTTCAGAGAGGCCCTTAATTGTTGTTCAGCGCTCATAACTATGCGTCTTCTCACTTTCGGATGGGCCTGAAGCGTCCGTGCCCGACCCGCGCCATCTCCATGGTTAAAGGCTAATGCTCATGCAACGAACTCCGGTGGGCGCCACGAGCCATTGTATCGGGCGGTTTCAGCAGCGCCCAATTGAGATTCAACGGCAGCGTGGCCTGCCCCAATCTTTGAAAATCAACCGGTTTGGTGATGCAACTTTTCGCCCCCAAGCGCCGGCATTCGGCCAGTATCTGTGAGTCCTGCGAGCCGGTCAGGATCACCACCGGAATGGAGCGCGTCCGTTCGTCCGATTTGATGCGGTGGAGGACTTCGATCCCACTTATTTTGGGCAAATGCAAATCCAGGAGCACCAAGTGAGGATGGGTTTGTAAATTGCGACCAGCGGAGTTTTCCGCGGGGAAGAGGAAGTCCAAGGCCTCTTTGCCATCGCGAACGACACGGACGGGATTGGTGATGCGGGCCTGCTTGAAAGCATGCAAGGTCATGGCCACATCGTCCGGGTTGTCTTCCACCATCAAGATATCGACGTAGGAACCGGTGAGTGGCCCGGCTGGCGCGCCGGCGGCCAGGAGGAGATTGGCGGTAGAAACCTGCAAGGCGGCGGCCAGCCTGTCGATGCTTTTAAGGGTGACGTTGCGGCCGCCGCTTTCGATGCCCGCGATGTAGGTCTGATGCAGGCCGGCGCGTTTGGCCAGGGTCGCCTGGGAAATATCCAAGCCATAGCGCAGCCTCCTCACGGCCGCCCCAAACTGCAATATGATTTCAGGAGTCGCCATAGAGCTAAGGACGGTTAATAGTCTATATCAACTTTACGAATTTGCCAATAGACCAGACATAATAAAGAGGAATCAACACGAGAAGTTATTTTCCATCTAATTTGAGTGGCGATCAGATGACGATGGGGGAAGGAGCGGGTTTCCTCCTGATTGCCCTTTGCGTTTCGTCCTCGGCCACGCCGGCTCACCGGCCGCCGGCGTTTGCGGTTGACCGGGGCGCGCTCGATGTCCAAGCTGTGGCATTGCTGGCAAAACATTAACCGCTTTATTCAAGCCGGACCCGCCGATCCCGGTCACGCTCAGCGACCCGGAGGAAGTCCGGGGCCAGTTCCGCGTCTGGCGGCGGCGCGTGCTTCTGTCAACAATCATTGGTTATGCGCTCTTCTATTTCGTGCGCCAGAACCTTGCCATGGCCATGCCGGCGATGAACAAGACTCTCGGCATCAACAAGCAGAATCTGGGGCTGTTTCTGACGTTGCACGGCTTGCTTTACGGGGTGTCGAAATTTGCCAACGGTTTTCTGGGCGACCGTGCCAACGCGCGGGCCATGATGGTCGCGGGTCTGGCCGGGTCCGCCGCGCTGAACATTTTTTTTGGGATGAACTCGACGGTTCTGGCGTTGGGCATGATCTGGATGCTCAACGGCTGGTTTCAGGGCATGGGTTACCCGCCTTGCGCGCGGTTGACGACCCATTGGTTTTCACCGAAGGAACTGGCGACCAAAATGTCCATCTGGAACACCTCCCATCAAATAGGCGGCGGTTTGATTTTGATATTGTGCGGATATCTGGTGGAGAAATGGGGGTGGCGCTCGTGCTTTTTTGTCCCGGCCGGCATCGTGTTGCTGGGGGCGTGGTATCTTTGGCGTTGTCTTCCGGACACGCCGCCGTCGGTCGGGTTGCCGGAAGTGGAAGGAACACGAGGCGCGTCCGGGGCGCAAAGCCGCGCGGAATTCAACTCGTTCGTGCTGCGGCAGGTTTTTAAAAGCAAATATGTCTGGCTCGCCTCGCTGGCCAATTTTTTTGTTTACACGATTCGCTACGCGGTTTTCAACTGGGGGCCGACCATGCTGACGGAGACGAAACATGTTCGGATTGCCCACGCGGGCTATATGGTGGCGGGATTTGAATTAGTAGGCGGAATCGGGGCGCTGGCGGCGGGATGGATGACCGACCGGCTTTTTGGGGGCCGGGCCATGAGGGTGGGGCTTGTTTACATGGCGCTGGCGGGTCTTTCTCTTTTTCTATTTTGGAAGGTGGCGGGGCAGAGCGAATGGTTCAACCTGGTGCTGCTCTGTTCCACGGGCTTTTTCATTTACGGTCCGCAATGCCTCGTGGCGGTCGCGGCCGCCAACCTCGCCACCAAGCGCGCTGCGGCCACGGCTGTGGGTCTGACCAGCATCTTCGGTTACGCCAGCACAGTGCTATCGGGGTGGGGGCTGGGCTGGCTGGCGCAGAATTCCGGCTGGGACGCGGTGTTCGAGGGGCTGCTGATCGTGGCAGGGCTGGGAGCGCTGGTGTTCGCGGCGGGCTGGCGCGCCAAGGCGCACGGATATGATGATTGAGTTTCTGGCGTGAGTCATTGCATTTGGAAGCCTGATGGCTTACCAATCTCTTCGTGTCGAAGAATCTGAAAATTGATCCGGAGGAATTTAGGGTGCCGCCTGGGCGGAAGGTCAGGCTCAAGCAGTGGCCGACGCAAGTGAGACCTTTCTACACTTCGGACGAGGATTACAAACAGCGTCTCGAACGGCACATCGAGGAACTTGAGTCCATGCAGGACCGGTTCTACGCCTTCAACCGTTACGCCTTGCTGCTCATTTTCCAGGCAACCGATGCGGCCGGGAAGGACAGCGCCATCAAGCACGTCATGTCAGGGGTCAACCCGCAAGGCTGCCAGGTTTTCAGCTTCAAGCAGCCCAGCGCGGCGGAACTGGAACATGATTTTCTGTGGCGCACGACGCGCAGCCTTCCGGAACGTGGTCACATCGGCATTTTCAATCGTTCCTATTACGAGGAGGTGCTGGTGACGCGGGTCCATCCGGAACTACTCGAAGCCCAGGGGTTGCCGGAGGAATCGGGCCGGGACGAGGACTTCTGGAAACACCGATTCACATCCATTGCCGACCTGGAGAAGCATTTATACCGCAACGGGACGCGCATCATCAAATTCTATCTGCACCTTTCCAAGGAGGAACAGCGCAAACGCTTTCTGCGGCGGATCGAAGAACCGGAGAAAAACTGGAAATTCAGCATGGCCGACTTGAAGGAACGAGAATACTGGAAGGAGTATATCAGAGCCTACGAGGCGTGCCTGAGCGCCACCAGCTCGGACCTTGCGCCCTGGTATGCCATTCCCGCCGACGATAAGAAGAATGCGCGCCTCATCATTTCACAAGTGATTGTGGATGAGCTCAAAAACCTGAAGATGAAGCCGATCAAAACGACCCCGCAGCGGCGGCAGGAGCTGCGCGCCATCCGGAAGCAGTTAAGCAAGGAGTGAGGCTTACTTCGATTTGGCCGGCCGGCCGTAAACCTCCACCTCGGTGTATTCGTTCATTTTGCTCTCGGTGCTGCCCCGTGAATAAAGCCTGACGTAACGGGCATTGGCGCCGTTGGCCGGGATCAATTTGCCTTCGTAGGTTTCGAAATACTCGCGATCGGTCCCAACTCCCAGTTCGTCGCCGTTCTGCCGGTCGTTGTTGAACAAGGTGCGGACATTCTGCGTGAAGCCGGCGTTGTCGGCGACCTGAACCACGATGCCATGGCACACCTTCGCCGTGTCGTGGGCATGCCAGACCACGACGGCATAAATCTCCTGCGGACTGCCCAGGTCAATTTGCACCCATTGCACGCCTTTTCTAAGCAGAATGATGCTGGATTCCTCGGCTTCCTTGTCGCCGTCGGTGATTTTGGCCAACTTCTCAGGCGGCGTATTGGTCGAGCTGCTCGTGACGGGCTTGCCCAAGGCGACATTGCTCAGGCCCGGCGGCACCATCAAGGGCGGGCGCGGCTTGCCGGTGGGCTTTTCCACGTCCGGCCCCGCCGCGCTGTCCGCAGGAGTGCCGATAAAAGCGGGAGCGGGCAGTTTCAACTGGAGAGGCACAAGATCCTCGGCACTGGTGTTACAAATAAAGTTAAGGCAGGCGGCGCTGGCAGCCAGCAGAGCCAGCCCCGGCAATTTGGATACTTTCATTTCAATCATAAATCGAACGTATTGTGAGGTCTGGCAGAACACCAGTCAAGACTCCGCGTAAACGAGGCTAATAGGAGACGATGGCGTAATCCGTCAACCGGGCTGCCGCATCCAGTTGGCGCAGGTAAGTTGGAAAGGCCTCCGGCGACACCGCGTCAGTCAGGGAACGATATTCATATTCCAATGAGATGTTGACCTGCGTCATGGCCACGGTGCGATGGAAGTAGAAGGCCGGGTTTTGGATGGTTTGCTCGTCCGGGGCAATGAGGGCCAGGACGGGCACGGTGAATATCGCGCGAAAGATTTCATGCACCGGATAGGGCATGTTCATCGGCATTGTGCGCTCGGCGTCAGCCGGCGGCTTCATCGCTGCCTTGACATTCCAGGGATAAACCCAGCATTGGGAAAGAAGCTGGTTTGGCACCGGCTGCCAGATGTTTCGAACGCTGTAGAATTCATCCACTTCAATCTGATTCCGCTGCTCGTCGTCGGTATAGATCAGCGGCGCGGTTTTGTCGATTTCGGGATAAAAATTGGTTAGGGCATGAAGGTCATGCTTCTCGATTTCATCGCGCGTTGTGGTGGTGAATTTCTCCCGCAACTGGTCCGCGTCCGCCCCTTGGGCAACAGTGACCAACTTCAACTCACTGACCAGGCCGCTGGTGACGGTGGATCCGACGGCGACAGGCACTCCAGTGTCCAGCTTTAGTACTCCGAGGTGGAGGTATTCCGTCACTGTTGTTGTTGGTAAAACCGGGCTGGGGCCAATGGCGGCCAGGCTCGTGGCGCCTGGATGCACCACCAAACCGTAGCCATAATCGGGCCAGGACCGGAACGCCAGCGAACCGCGTTGATAACGGGCGGTGGCATCCAGCCAATAATTCTGGCCACCCAGATTGACCAGCACGACCACATGATTAAAAACCGTCGGCGATGGGTGCATATTCGCCACGCCATGCCGAAGCCGGGTGTTGACAAGAGTGGGCCAGGCGTCAATCCCCAAGGAACGGAGCAGGGTGACCAGGAGAAAACTCTTGTCCTTGGAATCGCCGGAGCGGCGGTCGAAGACGGCGGGTGGAGCGGCCGGCTTGTAGCCAAAACCTGCGCTGTCGTTCTCCAAGGTGCGGACCTCATCCTGCACAAAACGCAACGCTGCCAGCGCGCGGTCTTCCGCGTCCGGCAGGCTTCTCCATTCATTGATCTGCCGCGTCAGCTCCGGCGACAGCGGCCCGGCGTTGGTGAACAAATCCAATACCAGGCGATTGACGTCTGACCACTTCTGGAACTCACTCAATTGCACCCAGGGATACGGCTGGAACCAGGTTGGCAAAGACGGCTCTTCGCGCCAGCCCGGCACGTTGGCCACGGTCCAGGTGAATTCCGTCACGGCGCCTTTGCGCACAGCCGAGTATTTGAGGCCAGTTCCGTGATTCTGGACATACAAATTTCGGCCCGGGGGCCAGAGCAGGCGCGTGGTCAATCGGTCAATCGGATGATTGGCCTGCAATTGCACCCGGTCGCAAAAGCGGCTGGCGAAGACGGGGTTGTCACCCTGCAAGCTGTAGGCAAAATCAATAACGTCCCCTGCCCGGACGTCGTCCAGCACGAGGACAGCCGATTTTTTGGCGCTGAAAAGAAACTTCTCGGCATCCGGGGCGCGCTGGCCCACTTCCACACTATTTAGATCGAGGCGGTTCAGGGGAGTCGTCCCGCGCCAGATCGTCACCCAATGAAAAGTCAGCAGTTGATAGCCGGGATCGTAATCAATCGAAATCAGAGAGCCCTGGTTGAGCCCGGATGGCCTGAGGATCTGGCGCACCTCGTGGTTGAAAGTTTCGTTGTTTTGGGCGTTGATCTGGCAGTCCTTCAAAATCCATCGCATGTCCTCCGACGGGTCCACCGGTTCCAGCCTGGCCTGCGGATCAAACGGGATGGGGACGACCCAATTGGCGGGAGGCGCCGCGTCCGGCCTGGCTTCCTGGCCCTGGGTCTGCACCGCACACCAAATCAACACCAGGAGAACGATGCACCCGACCGGCGCCGGAACTCTCTGAACACGGCTCGTTAGCATACTAGCGGAACATAATCCCGGCAGGGTAATTTGCCCAAGGCTATTTTCTCCATGCGCCTATGGCAGAATGGCCACTTCCTTTTGGGGCAGCCAGCCGGTGTGTTTGGAGGAGTCGGTCACTTGCAGCCAGTCGCCGTCGCTGGCTAGAACAAGCAACTCCGCGCCGTCGTGGACGGTGAAGGCGCTTTGCGCTTCCGGCAAAGGACCCAGACGCACCACGGCTTCCGGAACAAGGACGACGGAGGATTTTTCAATCACCCGCTGGTCCACAGCCAGGCCCAGGCACGCGGCCAGACAGAGACAGACGAACCCGAGCAGGGCGGTCAGGCCCGCGCTGGATTTGGCAAACGCAGGCCATATTTCCCGCGCCGTCAGGACAAGAAAAAACAGGGCTACCGCGCCGGAAGCTGCCATGGTCCATTCGTTCAGCGTCATCCGTCCAATCCAGCGGGTCCAACGGTTGCCAGGCAGGGCGGGGTTGTTGTCGCCGGCCTGGTTGCGGGCGATTTGCAGATTGGCCCTGATGTCAGGATCGCGCGGCGCGAGGGCTTCGGCCCGGCGCCAGGCGCAGATGGCTTGCCCGAGATGTCCGGCTTTGAACCAGGCATTGCCGAGATTGAAATAAAGGGCCGGGGAAACGCCCGTCTGCAGAACCTTCTCATAAGCGGCCACAGCTTGGGTGTAGTTGCCTTCTTCAAATAGCCTGTTGGCCTGGATGAAGGCGTCCGGCACCGGAGCAGCCCGAAGGTTTATCGTCGCCAGAAGCAGCAGGAGAATGCCAGCGCCTTGGGGAAGAACGGCCTTTGTTGGGGCGGCGGGCATGGCCTGCAAATCTTGCAGGGCGGTTTTCACCTTTGGGATCAGAGAAGCCATCTCCTTCGAAGTATGCTCCGGCGTGTAGCGATACTGGTTGCAGGCATGGAACAAATCGAGCAGGAGAGCGGGCGTTTCAGGCCGCAAAGCCTTCAGGTCTTCCAGGACCGCTTCGGTGATGGCCGGGGCCGGCAGGTCCAGTCGCTCGCCCAAGCGCTCTTGCAACAGGCGCAGGACTGTTGCATAGAATTTCTCCGCGTCATTGGCGGCAGCGAACCGGGTCAAATCCGCCAGCCCCTGCCGCACCAATGCGGCGACCTGCCGTTGACGGCGCAAGCGCGGGTTGTTGGCCAGCTTCTCCCTGCATTTGCGCCGTGCCAGCGCACAAAGCCAGGCCAGAGGGGCCACCGCCTGCAAGGCCAGAAATTGTGGCCGCTGGACGAGCGGCACTCCAACCGCCGCGACTTTTCCCTCCAGCGGCTTGATATGGACGATTCCCTCGCCTTGCTCCTGTTCTGGCGCCGACGGGCCTGTCGAGATGACAGTCGGTTGCGGTGTCGCGGCGGTGGCATGGACGGTCAACAGAATGCCCGGATGGGTCAGGGTGCGAAAGTCATTCCGGGCCGGGTCAAAGAAGCTGAAGACAAACGGAGGCACCTCCCTGACCTCCGCGTTCTGGGGAGTAATGACCTGCTCGAAATACTTCGACCCTTCGATTTGCATCGGATCCGAAGCGTCAAGTTTGGCCGTTGGGGGATAGGTTTTAAACTCGCGCCATTCCGCCTCATTGTTGGTGGGAAGCGTCACGGTGTCAAAAGCGCCGCGGCCAGTTATGCGAATCTTCAATGTGATGGGATCACCGACTCCGACGGCCGTCGGCCCCGCGTCGTATTGCGCCAGCGCGAAGTCGCCCAGCGCGCCGTTGAAACCGGGCGGGGCGCCATTGGTTGGCACGGGCAGGACGCGAATTTCAGGGGCATCACTGGTAAAGGTCGCTTGATGAGATTCCGACCAGCCGAAGAAATTGCGCTGGCCGGAGTACACCGCCAGGCTCCAGGTGGCCGGGCCGAGGGCAAACACGCCGGTTTTGATGGCGGTGGCCGTGGTACGGAAGCTGAAGAGATTGTAGAGCGTACTGCCCGACCGGACGCGGGAAGGCCGCTGGCGCGGATTGGGCAGATCGCCAATGATAAAATTATCGCTGCTGAACTGCGGGAGTTGGATGTTGGCCACGTTGTCCTGGCAATAACATTGAAGCTCCACCGGCAGGATCTGGCCGAGATAAATGACATTGTTAGTCACCACAATCCTGACGAACGCCGTATCCGACCCTGGGCCTGCGCCGGCTTGCGGGACATTTCCGTTGAGCACCCTCAACGTCAGCGGACGGCTTCTCAAATGCTTGTCGCCGACCGTGACATCGATGGCGGGAATGGTGAAAGCGCCGGCCCTGGTGGGATGCAGTTCGAGCGAGTAAACCGTCTTGCGGGTCAAGGTGGCGCCGACCAAGGAATAGGATTGTTCCGACGACTGACCGCCGAATTCGAGGTTGGGAATTGGCGGCAGATTGGGCATTTCTGACGGTGAACAATCTTCGAAACTCATGGAAAGAACGGCGGTATCTCCGAGGCCGATCTGGCCGCGATCCAGGGAGACTTCCAGTTTCGCCTCGGCCCGGGCGGGCACAGCCGCCGCCAAAAGAAGAATGAGGCCGCACAATGCACGGCCCAAACAGCCCAACCAGCCTCCCTGCCGGGGATGGCGGCGGAGGGTTTTCCACGCTAAAAGACTCACCATAAAGCAAGACAGCAAATGTTCGCGCCTGTTCAGCCGCGAGGCAAGCGCGAACGGCTTAGGCGGTGGAAATAAATAAAGGTGGCAACCTGCCTTGTTCTTTTGCCGCCCAGCTTCGTTGTTCGCTCGTTGCAGATCACTGCGGATATGCGCCTCGTTCACGCCTTGCTGGACGGCAAAATCCCGGCGGCATCTTGCCACCTTTATTTATTTCCACAGCCTTAAGCCGGGCACGGCTTCTTCCAGATCGGCACGAGCCGCTTCATCTCCGCGATGATGAACTGACAGGCGGCAAAGGCTTCTTCCCGATGCGGGGCCACGATTTCCACCCAGAGCGATGGTTCGCCGGCAGCCACCCGCCCGACGCGATGCACCAGCCGAACCGAAGCCACCGGCCAGCGTTTCTCCACCTGGTCAAAGATCAGGACAAACTGGTGGCGCGCCATGGCGGTGAAAGCCTCGTAATCAATGGCGACAATGGGCCGGCCTTCCTCCACGCCGCGGACAACGCCCAGAAAGCAGATCACCGCGCCCATATCGCCGGACAATTCGCGGCGTTGCACCAGGGCGGCTTCATCGATCTTATCCCTCGTGATAGTCAATTCGCGTCGCATGTTCAGCCCCCCTGCACAGGGGGAAACAACGATACCTCGTCACCTTCCTGCAAGACATGATCTGCGCCCTGATAATCCACCCCGACAGCGATGAGCAGGGATTTCTGTGCGGCGGCCAGCTTGGGAAAGCGAGCAAACAACACTTGCAACAGATCCCCAACGCGGCTGCCCGATTCGACGCATTCGGAGGCCGAAGCGCAGCCCGTGAGATCTTTGCAATACGAATAAAAATGGACGCGAATCCGCACTGAAGGTTCGACTTTACCCGAGTTTGCACGCGGTGCGAACCTAAATATGACCGCTGGCACGAGTGCAGGGCGCAAATAAGCTTCTGGAGGCAAGTTTAACCATCGATGCAGATTAGGATTATGATTAAGATTATGAGCTGGAAATTGCCAACCAAACCCCGCGCTTCAATCTGTTAACCAAGCCGGTTGCAGTGGTCCTTGTCGGCCGGGATCGGGGTTTTTCTCATTTGTGCCATTTGGCAAATGAGGTAGAGTCGCGGAAAATTGATATCACATCCGATGTCAGAACAATCGAGCCGTCCGCCAAGCCCGTCTTAGGTGGGTTTATTGGCCATGGCGGCGGGGGCAACCGTCGCAAATCTGTATTATTCGCAACCGGTTCTTGGAACTGAGGAGTGAAACGTTCTCCGATACGTTACGCGGTCCTTTGGCGTTTTTCTTTGGCCAGACGGAGGGATAAGCCCACCCATTTTTCGGTCAGCTCTCGGAGCCGCTTGTAGTTGGC
>JBEKDI010000147.1:0-10272 GCA_050014435.1 Verrucomicrobiota bacterium
TTGCCCATCTCGGCCAGGCCGGCGACCGTGTTCTGCGTGGTGGTGGATTTTCCGATTCCGCCTTTTCCGTAGATTGCAATTTTTCTCATAATAGAATTCCAATTTCAATTTTTAGTCCGGCTCAAACTTCCGACCGGCACGACTGCTCCTTTAGCAGGCGCCATGCCAGCGGAGAAACGTCCTTCAACTCACGCGCCTGAATGAGGGAAAATCATTGGGGATGCGGGCTAAATTAAACGAATCTGGAGCGGCTCAGGGAAATAGAGGCTCGCGCGGCAAAGACTACATTTGCGTAGGAACGGGCTGCGAAGCTACATGGATGTGACCTTTGGCGCGCGGAACCGCAGGGGAAGTCAGCAAAGCAGGGTGCGTACGTTGTAGTAACCACCGAGAACCAGATATTCGGATTCTCCAGAGAGGAGTGACTTGGGCAGCAGTCCGCTGAAAAAGATGATTTTCGCGAGCGGCACTTCCACCTCCCAAGCGCTGGAGCCAAATTCCCAAGCCACCTCCCGGTCTGACGTGAATGAACTCAGGTTGTTGAGCTGCACCAGCGCGGTTCGCGGGGAGGGGTGTCCTCCTCCGCTGCTCTGGTGGTGAATGGTATATTCCTCGGGGTCGTGGGTGCCACGATAGAGGGTTTTCCAACGTTTGCCCGGAAAGCGGCGCCGCAGTTCGTCCTGGCAGAAGGTGTAGAGGAGGTCGAGCTGCATCACGACGCCGATGGATTTGGCTGCGCCCCGCACCCGGTCAATCAAAAAGGCATCGCGTGCTGCCTGATTGTCAGCCAGACGTCCGTTATGGTATGTGGCCAGAACGCCGAAGCGGCTTTCCACCCAAGCTTTGAGAACAGCACCTGCCTGGCGATTACTGTCCGCGCCCCAGGCCCTGAGCAAATGCACATAGCTGTAAACGGATTGAGGTTTTCCGTGACGCTCGATTCTCTCGTGGAGGCCGAATTTGACACTGACGTAGTCATGAAACAGGAGGCCGCGTTCCTCAGTATCGGCAATTTCTTCCAAGCGGCGAAAGAGCGTGGCGTCCGTGGTCCGTGCGCCGTCGATTTCGATGGGGAGCGGGTTGGCCTGAAATTCTTCGGAACCGATGATCCACGGTGAAAGATTGCAGCGGTTGAGCGAGCAAGACGAGCGCGAGGGGTCTTCGGAGATGTTCTGATGATACAGATTTTCCGGAGGCCGCATGGAAGAATGAGATAAAACAGTTGGGTGTCTGTCGAGCGTTATTTAATGGACGGGGAAAGGTTGAGCAGTTGCGGGGTTAGTTTGTAAATTGCCGCAGTGATGGCGGGATCGAGCTTCTTCAACCAGCGGGCGGGGATGTCTTGAACGCCGTAGAGAGCCCCGGCAAGCTGCCCGGCAAGCGCGCCGGTGGTGTCGGCGTCGCCGCCCCGGTTGACCACACGCACCAGGCATTCTTCAAAACTACCGGTATCGAAAAAGCCATCGAAAACCGTTTGAACTGTGTCAACAATGTAGCCGCTCGTGTTGCCAGGCCAGGGCTTGAAACTGAATGCGGAATGCTGCGTGATCAGGTCGCAGACGATTTGATCGCAGGCAGTCCGGTTTCCTTCGAGCAAGAGCCGACGTGTCATGCAAGCAATCGCAGCAGTGGCGGCGTCGGATTCCGGGTGGTTGTGAGTGAGGTGCGCCTGCTCAATACTCCGTCGGGTGAGGATTGTTTCATTTTCCAGCGAGACGAAAACGGTTGGGAGGTTGCGCATGGCTGCTCCGTTGCCACCATCTCCTTCGGCAGGCGGGGCACAGAAACTTCCATTGGCAAAATATCGGTTTATGCCGCGGCAACAGGTGTTGCCGATGTCAACGGGCTCATGGCGCAACCAGGCGACAAAGGCGTCGGCAATGGCGCGCAGATTCCAGCCGCCGCTGGCAATTAAGGCAGTGCCAAGTGTGAGTGTCATTTCGGTGTCGTCAGTGATTTGCCCCGGTTTCAGGCGGAGCCAACCGCCGCCCATGATTTGATCGTGGGTTCTAAATTGCGCGGCTATTTCTTGCGCCGTCATGAATTCAACAGTGGCACCCAGGGCATCGCCGACCGCCAGACCCAGAAAGGCACCCAAGGCGCGATCCAACAATGAAGGATTCGCAGGTGAATTGTTCATCGTTGAATCAGGTGGATGTGCGGTGCCTTTATAAGCGCCACAACCGGAGTGCCAGGCTGCAAGGCCAGTTCCTCACATGCTTGTTTGGTCAACAGCGCCGTGAGCATAAAACCGCAATCCAATTCGACACGCATGAGAGGGTCATCACGGGTGACGGACTTTACGATGGCTGGCAAGTGATTGCGCGCACTGCTCGGACTGTCGGCTCCTTTAAGCAGGAGGACGTCCTCGGCGCGGATGCAAACGTGAACTTCGCCCGTGTTCGCCGCGAGATTTTGCGCCGCGGCGGTGAGCAGGGTTGTGCCAGCCGCCACAGTCACAAGATCGCCGGCCATTTTCACGATCCGCCCTGGCACGACGGTTTCGACCGCCAACAAGCCGGTCACAACGAGATTGGCCGGCCGGCTGAATACCTCTTGCACAGAACCGACTTGTTGAATCCTACCACTGACCAAAACCACCATCTCATCGGCAAGAGCGAGCGTTTCGAAGCGGTCGTGCGTCACATAAAGCATGGGAATACGGAACTCGTCACGGATGCGAATCAGATAAGGGATGATGCGCATCTTCAGTTTCAAGTCGAGGCTGGCCAACGGTTCGTCGAGCAAGAGCAGGCGCGGCGCGGCGAGCAAGGCCCGCGCCAAGGCAACACGCTGCTGTTCGCCGCCCGAAAGCTTGATGACGCCGCGTTGAAGGAGGGGTTGGATTTCCAGGACGTCTACGACGCGCTCGAAAGTGAACGCGCGGTTGGTTTCGCCGCCGGACGTGCGGCCGTAAAGCAGGTTCTGAAGCACGGACAAATGCGGGAACAGAGCCAGGTCCTGCGGGACATAACCGACGCCACGTTGACGGACAGGAACAAACAAGCCTTGCGCAACATCAGTCAGCACCTGTCCGTCCAGTTGGATGAAGGCGGACTTGGCGCGCCGCAATCCGGCCACAAGTTCGAGCAACGATGTCTTGCCTGAACCGGAGGGACCGAAGATGGCGGTGACGCAACCGTGGATTTCCACATCCACTTCAAGACTGAAGGGCGCGAGCGCCATGGAAATATTTTTGAGGAGCACGCTCATTCTGCCATTCGGCGGATGTCATGAGACGCTGCAGTGCCCGTGCGCGGCACTATTCATCCACACCGATCATCACGCTGGAGGCTTTAATGACAGCATACGCCGTCTGCCCTTTTTTCAACTTCAAGGCTGCCGCGCTGTCCGCAGTAATCGACGCGACAATTTCCTGTCCGGGCGCGATTTCCAGAACAACGAGACCGCTGATGGGGCCTCGCTTGATGCTTTTGATCCTGCCTTTGAGGATATTGCGGGCGCTGAGTTTCATAATATCTCTTTTCGTTTAACCGGCTGCTGCCCGGCGCGCAAACTTTATATTATTATGGTGGACTGTCATTCACGGGAAAAAACAACGGATGATTTTCAGCCGTCCGACGGCCAAAATCCAGCAGGAAATGCTGGACTTTTGGGGAAAGTAGAAAATCGGACAAGACGCGCGCCCCGGCGTGATTAGCCTGCGGGAATTTGGCCGGGTTGGCTTCCATGACAATATACGGACGCCGCATGACAGGATCGCCTTTGACGAGAATTCCCATCCCTTCGGAATCCATCTTCCCCATCATGGCCGGAATGTATCCCACCACTACGCAGGCGTTATTGGAGCGGCAGAATTGCAGGATGTTCCATTTGGAAACCGTGTCGTCCTTGATCACCCATTCACCTTTGGGTTCGACCTCCGCCAGTCGCCAGAGGGTATGCGACATTTCGCGGCTGCCAATGCCCTGAAAATCAACAAAGCGCGCCCGGGCTGCGGCGATTTTGCGCAAGGCGGCGGCGCCGTTGGTCATCCCGCGAATCCCCGCCGGGTCGTTGGTGGGGCCGACGATGACGAGTTCATTGCGCGTCCAGGGTCGCATGTTGACGGCGATGCCATCCGCGATGATGTCCGTGGTGATGTCGCCGGAGTGCATGGTGAGCAAATCCACCTGTCCAGCGCGGATGGCCTTGTCGAGAATCGGACGTTCGCCCGTCGCCACGACTTCGACATGATAACCGGTTTCGGCCTCGAACATTTTTGCAATTTCCGGCCACAAGCCCGTCATGGTCATGCCGCCAATGACCGCACAACGCACGACGCGCGGGTTGGCGGGAGCTTTTGTGATGACGTAATGATGATACGCCAGCGTGACCGCCAGCACCAACACGACCATGAAAATGATCTTAAGTCTCATGTTTCAATAGTTATTCGCCTGAGCGTCGCTGGGCGTGCCGGTGAGCCAGCGAACGTCGGTGCGTCCGGGATCACCCACGCCGCAACCCGCGTAAAGTCCCGTGAATGAATGCACTTCCCCGCCCAGAAACAGCAGATTGATCCGGTGAATATGCCGCGCCACGATGCTGTAAGCCTGCGTTGAGGGATAGGTCGAGGCATAGGGGCCGGGGCTTTCGCCAAAAGCGACGACAAGATTCGGCAGGACAACAGCGGAATACTTCGTAGCCAACGGCAGATTCCATGGCGATAGGTTCATGTTCTGTCCGTAACACAGAAAATAAGTTCCGCCGGGATCAGTGGCATCCGGGCAGATAAAAATGCTGTGCTGGCCTGCCGCCGGCTTCTCTCCTTCGGCGATAAGTTGCTGGAACTGCGCCAATTTGAAGTAGGGCGGCAATGCGTTGAACCAGTCATCCGGCCGCGTAATGAGCGCGAGCGTCTGTACTCCCTGCCCTCGCCTCGGCAGAAAATCATTGTTGTCGTCGGCATACATCCGCAGGGCGAGTCCCCATTGGCCCAGATTGGCGGTGCATTGAGCGGCCCGAGCCTTGTCCCGCGCCGGCCCCAGCGCAGGCAGCAGCAACGCCGCCAGAATGGCGATGATGGCGATCGTCACGAGCAATTCAATCAGCGTGAACGCACTGGCGGACCGAAAGCACTGGGCTGGCCGGGCGCTCATTGGCAAAACCGGTAATAGCGCTGCGGTTGATTGGTGACACCGGAATCGTAAAACTGGATGGCGCCGTTCGTGCCGGCGGTGACCGTCCCAATCGTCTGCCAGTTGGTCGTCGAAAGATTGGTGCTGGCCTGGATCTGACAAATCGAATTGTTGCTGCTTAATCCAATCAGGCGAAAAAGGCTGTTGGTGAACGCGCCGGAAAGAATCTTCAGGAACGGCGTGGCGACGACGTTGAGCAGCGGTTGATTCCCCCGCCCGTAATTATAAGAGTTGAACAAATAATCAATTTGATTGTCTGCCGCGAAAAAAAGAAGCGTCACATCGCCGCCGCCAAGGATGTCTGCCACGAGATTCGTGGCCAGCGGCAGCGTGTAGATGACCGGCACGTTGTTGCCCGGGGGCGTATAGGTGTTCGTGCAGAGGATTTCTTGCGGGCCGGTTAGCAATTCAGGCAGCGAATCGTAATCGACTCCATCTGTCGTTGGCAGATTCGGCGTTCCGGTTCCTTCCACCCAATCATCATCTGACAACCATTCGATGACAAAATTGCCGCCGCTGATCACGGGAAAGATTCCGTTGTTCGGTTGCATCCCGCTCGTGCCGTAATTGCTGGTCAATTGCAATGAAATGCCGCTGACAAACCAATTATTCGAGCCGTAAGCGGAGTTGAACATAGCCACGCCGTTCGAGAGGTTGAACTTGACCACGCTCTGAAATTCGCCTTTCGGCGACGACGCGGGCGCGACGACGAGTGTGCCTGCCGCGCCGAAGTTCAGGCCGCTTAAATCCGCGCCGTTCAACTCCGGGTTGCTGGGCGAACCGGTGCAGAGAAAAGCATCGGCCGTGCTCATTGAACTGTTTGTCACCTGCGCCCCGGCTGCTTGGCCGAGGCACAGGATGACAGCGGCAACAATGTTTCGCGGCCAAATCATTTTTGATTTATCCGGCGACGAACGGCGGCAAGCCCGGCCAAGCCGGAAACAACCAACGCCGTTGTGGTTGGCTCCGGCACCTCAGCAACCGTGATGTTTAAAACTGCCGGATTGTTATTGAGCGTGTTGAACAAATAGCCAACAGTGCTGCCCGCCGTCGGCTGGCCAAAAATGCTGACCAGACCGCCGCTGCCAATTTCACTGACCAGATTCGGATCCAGACCAAGAGTCCAAGTGTTAGGGCTGGTGCCGCTTGCCAGATAGTTAAAATCGCCGAGCGAATCCAGGGTGTTGTTGCCTGTTCCGGGCAATACTGTGGGAAGCGTGTTCCAAGTGATTGCCGACGCGCTCCAATTGTTGTCGCTCAACCAGTCCAATTCAAAATTGCCGGCGGCAATCTGGTTAAAACTGCTGTTGCCAGGCTGCTGGCCGGCAGTCGCAAAATTCGAGAACAGGGTCAATGTTACCGCGGTTACCGCCCAGTTGCCAGCGCCGTAATCGGCATTAAAGTCTGACTGAAGCGCCGCGGTGTTAAACTGGATTAGCGTTTCTTCCGTGCGGGGTTGGGCGGTTGTCGGCACTGCAATCTCCATGCCTCCAAAACCATTAAAACTCGTGGTGGGTTGACCTGAAGAGACATAAGTATTCTGTGCGACCACTTGACTGAGCGTGGTGGATTGGGCTGAGAGCGATGCGGGAAGCGCCGCTGTGAGGATGAGGGTTAGTTTCAATGCCGGGCTGAGTGTCATGTAATGTTTCATTGCAGGTTATATTTTCAGTTTGGTTGAATTGGAGGTGTTTTGTGATGAAATCATAATGTTGAAATTTCTCCTGTTTCCTGCGCGTCGTAACCGGGCAGTTCACTGATCAGGCGGCGGCAGGCGCGGCTGCGCAACAGCCCCACCAGCGCTTGAATGCGCGGGTCGTGTTGGAACGCGGCGGGAATACACAAATCCAGAGCCTCCGTGCGCATCGGCAGAAAGTTCAACCCAGCCTCATCCGCGCTGTAGCGCACACAAACGCCCGCTTCCGCCCAGCCGGCGCGCACCGCCTCCGCCACCGCCGCGTGTCCATTGACCTCTCGTCCCGTAAATCGCCGGCTGCCCAGCAGTTCGTCCAGGCATTCGCGCGCCGCCGAACCGGATTCCCGCGCCGCCCAGCGCAATGGACGCCGCGCCACGCCTTCCGCCGAACGCGAACGGTCATCCGCCGCCAGCGCGAGGCCGGTTTCCCATCGGGCCAGGCGGAACAACCGGCCATCACAGCCAAGCCCCGCACGCGCAGTCTCGGCATTGCGTTCCGGCTGTTCATCGGTGGAATAGTGCAGTCCCGCAACATGAACCAGTCGTTGCCGCAGCAAATCCAGAGCGGTGCGTCCACCGCGCGGAAATACCAGCATCCGAAAACCGGAAGCCCGCGCGTATTCCCCCGCCAGCAAACCGGCTGCCGGATCACAACACGCCATCACCAGCGTCGTTTCTGCCGCCGCCGGCGTGCTCTCGCGCAGAACCCCGCCGCTCCAAACGCCGTCATGCGGCGTTGAGTTCAGGCTTCCCGCCTCAACGGGATACAGCCGCCACCGCGAGTTTACGTTTGCCTCCCAGTAACGGCACGTTGCCGCGCGCGGCAACCACGCCCAGTCGGGCGCGCTCGAAACAGGAGTCATTCCGCGGTTAAACAATTCCTCAACCGAACATTCTAGCACTGCCGCCAATGCCAGGGCCGTCGCGACCGACGGCGAGAGGCGTTGGCCCTCTATGGCGCTGACCGCCGCGCGAGAAATACCCGCCCGCTTCGCCAAGTCTGCTTGTGACCATTCGCGCGCCAGCCGTCGCGCCAGCACCAGGTTGGATGATATAATTCTGTCGTTCATTGATATTATCGTATCAAATCGCGGCAAATAAATGCACCGCCGAATGCAGGTTCTACCGCAACTATGATGCCAAGCCGTTCTATTCTTCAGCGAGGCGGTCAAAATCCCTGTAAATCAAGGGGTTTGCCGTAATTTGAATTTTTCAAAGGAAGAATTTTGCTGGAAAAATCCTACCTGAATGCAATTTTGGCGCTGAAAAGCTACGCAGATGTCCCTTTCGCAGCGGCGAGTTCCTCGCTGCGACGAAAGCGTTTGAAATCAATGCCGAAGCGTTTCACCCGCAGCCCGATCTGGCGCTCGGTCAGGCCCAGATTGCGGGCAGCGCCAGCCATGTTGCCATCGCACGCCTTAAGTTCGGCCACAATCATCTCGTATTCCAGCGCGGCCACGGCGGAATCGAGCGTGCCGGTGGAGCCTTTCTCTGATGGATCCTTCTTCTGCAGCGTTGGCGGCAGATGATGCGCTTCAATCGACTGCCCGGGACACAGCAGAACCGCTCGTTCTATGCAATTCTCCAACTCGCGCACGTTGCCGGGCCAATGGTAGCTGACCAGCAAATCAATCGCAGCGGTGGATATGCGCCGGACTTTCTTCCCGCTGATCTTGCTGAACTTTTCTACAAAATGATCGGCCAGCAGCAGCAGGTCTGATTTCCGTTCGCGCAACGGCTGCACATAGATTGGGAAAACGTTGAGCCGATAGTACAGGTCTACGCGGAGCTTTTCCTGCTCGATCATTTCCTCCAGGTTCCTGCTCGTTGCGGCGATGATGCGGACGTCGCACTTCATGGGCGTCTGGCTCCCGACGCGCTCGAATTCCTTCTCCTGCAACACGCGCAACAGCTTGATCTGGGTGGACAGCGGAATGTCGCCTATTTCATCGAGGAAAATCGTTCCGCCGTTGGCAATCTCGAAGCGCCCTTTGCGCATGGCAACTGCGCCGGTAAACGCGCCCTTTTCGTGGCCAAATAATTCGCTTTCGATGATGGATTCCGGCAGCGCGGCGCAGTTGAATTTCACAAACGCCTTGCCCTTGCGCGGGCTTTGCTCGTGCAGCGCGCGGGCCACCAGTTCCTTGCCTACACCAGACTCGCCCCGGATGAGCACAGTGGTTGCACTGCCGGCCACCTGCTCGATGTGCAGAAAGACTGACCGCATGGCATTGGAATTGCCGAGAATGTTTTTCGGTCGAAAATTGGTCTCGATCTGCTCCTGCAGCCGCTCGTTTTCCCGCTGCAGCACGGAGAGCTTCTCATGGGTGTAGCGGTGAGAATGCACCGTCTGCGCAATGACATTGGCGATCAGTGAAAGCAAACGGCGGTCTGAAGATAAACGGGCGCGACCGTCAAGAACCCGTTCCACACTGAGCGCGCCCACAACCTCGGCGCCGAACTTAATGGGGACGCAGATAAAAGCCACTTTCACATCGGATCGGTTTTCCTCCAACCGCCATTCGTTTAAGCCGGGCCCCTTTGTCATGTCCCGCACCACCAAGGCTTGCCCGCTGCTGGTGACTTGGCGGATCAACTCCCGGCAAGCCTCCAGATATTCCTTCTCGTGTCCCACGGGCAAGCCGACGGCTTCGCTGATGGTGACCTCGCCGCGGTCACACTCAAGAATCGTGATGGCGCCGCGTTTCATGCCAAGCACTTCGGCCATCTTAAGCAGCACCGGACGGATTACTTCCTTCAATTCCAGGCTGCTCTCCAACGTGTAGGAGATGCCAAAAAGCAGGCTCAATTCATCGACGACCCGGCATCCTGACGGGGCCGCGGTGCCGCCAAGCGGATCAAACCCCATCGCTTCGCCACCAGGACAACTGGGTGGGCAATCATCCGACAACTTCTCCATGGAAACATTCGTCGCAGCATTTGTGCCAACATCGGCATATGTTTCCGGGATATCGGTTCGCTACAAAGGCAGGCGCGGAGTGAACTTTCCTCTCATCGTCTTGGTATGGTCATTGCTCAGCATGTCGCGCGTAACAAAAATATTCCGAGCAATTGCTTTTGCTGGTGAATTGAGTAAGGGGCATTATTGTCTTTGCGCCGTTTGATCCAACCTGCACAAAATTTAACAGCCAGAACAGTTGTGGACCTATGATGAAGATGGCTGAAATCATGCGGAACACTGACATCACTCGATGGGAGCGCGTAGGAATTGTTTCAAAGCAACTTCCTGCTCATGTTTTCGCTCACAGTCGACCCCAAAAACCTCACAAAAAGCCTTAAAACCCTAATGTTTTAGGTTGGAGGCGAGGGTCGGAATTGGGCTGAAAACCATCGCAAACCGCAGGTAAAATACCTGGTTCTGCTGGGAAGTCAAGCCAACCCTGCATAACCGAAACCTACTCACTTCCTACTCGCGAA
>JBEKDI010000148.1:0-10193 GCA_050014435.1 Verrucomicrobiota bacterium
TCTATTCGTTGATACACCGTGCCGCCATCGACCACGCATTGCGAGGGCTGGCCCTGCGCGCCGAGGTCCATTAACAGCAATGCTGCCGCTGCAGCCCAAATCATTTGCCCGGCCCGCGCCAATTGGTTAGTCAAATATTTCATGGTTTTTGTTATAAAGCGGGAATGACGAGAATTCTTGAAAGACGCGCGATGTATACCAACGCTTCCAGGCTCACTTGCAAATCATCGTCAGAAAGCTTTTTGATCACGGATTCAGGGTTTTCTACAGACCCCGCTATGCCACAGATGCGATTAGAAGTAACAGCAAACTTCAAGTTTGTCAACTTATCCGCGCACCGGATGGTTATAAATGTTTCTAATAATGCGATTTCTGCGCTTGGGCATGTCCAACTTTAAATTGCGCGGCGGCGGGGATAAAATGGGAAGATGCCCGCCTCCATGAATGGTCTTTATTCCCGGAAGAGATAAAAGACGAACAGCGAATAAAGCGAGGCCAAACTGTAAAGAAAACCGCCATTTTAGAAAAAGTCGCATAAGTTATTTACTCCCAACGACTTAGGTTTATACATGGCGTTGGCGCGCCAGCCCTGACGTCGGGAAACCTTACAAAACGCGGGTAGGCGCGCTAATATTGGAAATTATTTTTCAAAATGTTATCTTTGCACCTTGCTCCCCATGAATGTTTTACATTTCTTGCTGATCTAGAAGCAATCTTTGCTTACAATGTGGCGCGAAAACTGCTAAATGGGCCGCAATAGTGGATAGAACTGCGTTAAAAAAATCAGAAAAAAACACATGAAATCTATGATGAGACACACGAGCAAAGCGATGTTGTGCGGGGCGATCGTCATAATGGCGATGCAAACAGCACATGCTGCGAATCTGGTACAGAATGGCAGCTTCACGGCGTACACGGACGAACTTGGGAACACCACCCCGAATGGCCAGTTGGGTTATGATATTCAGGCGACCGACTGGACAGCAACCGGAACGGGTACGTCGTCCATAGGCTACTCTTTCTTGTACCAATCCGGAGTCACACCCGCAACCACGACCTATGCCGCCGGTAATGCCTCTGTAGCAGGAGCTTACAATAACCTGGGGCAATATGTTTACCTTTATGGTCCGGGCGCCAATGGCGGCGCGGTAAATAATGGCCTCAATACGGCGCCTTCTGCCTTGACCAGCTATTTCGAGAACGGAGGCAATTTTGTAACGGGCAGCGGTGTTTATCCCAGTTCGCCGCCCCCGTATCCCAGCGTCATTTCGCAGACGATCACCGGCCTGACGGTAGGAGATGCCTACGCCGTTTCGTTCTGGTATGCGGGCGCGCAGCAATATGGCTACACCGGCGCCAACACCGAGGCCTGGTATGTGAGCTTGGGAGGTGTCACCGACGAAACGCCGGTTCTAAACAACTCGAATGAGGGCTTTACGGGCTGGCAGTCGGAAACGTTTGACTTTGTCCCCACCAACGCCACTGAAGTGCTAGCGTTCGCGGCCTATGGAACTCCTTCCACGGCGGGGCCGCCTGTTACTTTGCTGGCCGATGTTTCAATGACCCTAGGTACCCCCCCCAGCGCGCCAGACACCGCCTCGACGGCATTGCTCTGCGGTGTGAGCTTGATGGCGCTGTTGGTCGCGCCGCGGTTGCTGCGCCAGCATTGAAATGGGATTTGAGATTCGAGCCAGCAGGAAGCCGTGACTGATCAACTGACCCACCATGCGACGCGATTTGCCGTTGACGTGGTGCGGATGACGCTCTGGCTGGTCCTGTTGGTATGCATATTTGTCCCACTGGAGCGGTTGTTCGCACTGCATCCCGCCAAGATATGGCGCAAACAAGTGGGGGTGGATCTTGGGTGGTATTTCATCAACAGCATATTCACGGCGGCAATACTTGCGTTGCCGCTGGTTTTGCTGGCCCGGGCGCTACGCGGACTTGATCCGGGTGGTCTCTATTCGGCCGTGGCGGTCTGGCCGATTTGGTTGAAATTGCCGGTGGCATTGCTGGTCAATGATTTCGGCGCCTATTGGGCGCATCGTGCCTTCCACGCCTACCCGCTGCTCTGGCGTTTCCACGCCGTTCACCACAGCGCTGAACACCTCGATTGGCTGGTCAATGTCCGCATGCACCCATTCGATGCGGTCTTCACCCGGTTGTGCGGTCTGGCGCCGGTTTATCTGCTGGGACTGGCCCAGACCACGGGAGCGCGCCTTGATCCGCTGGTAGCGGTGGTGACAATCCTTGGCACGATCTGGGCCTATTTTATCCACGCCAATATCCGCTGGCGTCTAGGCCCGTTGGAATGGCTGATTTCCTCTCCTGCTTTCCACCATTGGCACCACACGAACGACGAACATCGCGATCGCAATTTCGCAGCTATATTCCCGCTGTTCGACCGCATCTTCGGCACGGCTTGGCTGCCAAAACACTGGCCTCCCGTCTATGGTACTGATACCAAGGTTTCGCCGACGCTGGTCGGGCAATTGCTTGATCCCTTGCATTCTCAGAATGAGGCGGTAAATTGTTTGGTACTGGTACCCTTGAGCGGCCGAAATGACCCTGTTCTTAAAAAAACCGAAGAAACAAAAGTCCATTCCGTCACATGATAGGGAACGTTTTGATTCTCCCGCATCGCCTCGCCTGACCCGCGGAGGAGGGAAGCGGCCACGCCTCAATCCGGCAGTTTGGTGGAGCGCCCTGGCATTATTCGTTCTGACATTGCCGGCTGCAGGCCAGGCTAGGCAACGGCTTCAGATCGATTCCGGATGGACATTTCAACTGGGAGATCCGCCTGACATCACGACCAACGTGAGCGTTTACCCCGAAATCCCGGATCTGGAAAGGCTGGATAACGACGAGATCACGGGACCAAACTCAGAGAGCTACCTGGAAACAGTGCGCCCCGATCCTGTCGCGACCCACGCCGGAGAAAACGTTTCCTTTGTTCAGACCAATTACAATGACAGCGGCTGGCGCCAGCTCAATTTGCCGCATGATTGGGCGGTGGAACTGCCCTTCGACCAGACCGCCGACGAGGGCCATGGCTACAAGGCTGTGGGCTATTCCAGTGTCGCCACTTACAACATCGGCTGGTATCGCCGCACTTTCACCATTCCGGGCGGCCAGGCGGGCCAGGCCTTCTGGCTTGAATTTGACGGCGTTTACCGCAATTCCATGGTCTGGTTCAACGGTCACATTCTGGGCCGAAACGCGAGTGGTTATGAGAGCTTCTCTTATGACGTGACTCCATACGCCAACCCCGGCGGCTCGAATGTCCTGGTGGTGCGGGTGGATGCAACCCGGTTTGAAGGGTGGTTTTATGAGGGCGCCGGCATTTACCGTCACGTCTGGCTGCTGAGCGCCAATCCGGTGCATGTGGCCCATTGGGGGACGTTTGTGGCCACCACGAACCTGAGCGGCGTCAATGCCGGCATCTGCATTCAAACTGTGATCACCAATGAGGGCGCCCGGGCGGCGGAAGGCACCTTGACTTCAACAATTTTGGATGCCGGCAGCAACATCGTGGCGATGACTACCTCAGCCATCAGTATTCCGGGTGAAACCAACGAATTGGTTACCGAAACATTCAATCTGACCAACGCGAATCTGTGGTCGTTGCAAACTCCCTATCTTTACAATCTGGTTTCCGCGGTCAGCAATCTGAATGCGCTGGCAGACACTTACACCACGCCCTTCGGCGTGCGGACAGTGAAGTTTGATCCGACTAATGGTGTGTTCCTCAATGGCCAGCCTGTTGAGATCCAGGGAATGTGCAATCATCAGGACCATGCCGGGGTGGGATCGGCGCTGCCGGATCGGCTGCAATATTTTCGCATCGAACGACTGAAAGAGATGGGCGTCAACGCGTGCCGCACGTCGCATAACGCCCCGACACCCGAATTGCTTGATGCCTGCGATCAACTGGGGATGCTGGTGCTGGACGAAAACCGCCGGGTGGGAACGGATGCCGAAACTCTGGGACAGGTTCAACGCCAGATTCAACGCGACCGCAATCATCCCAGCGTCTTTTGCTGGTCAATGGGCAATGAAGAAAATGAGATTGAGGGTGCCAGCATCGGAGCGGGAATCATGAGCACCATGGTCAATCTGGTGCATTCGATGGACTCTACCCGCCTCTGCACAGCGGGCATGAACAGCGGGTGGGGAGCCGGATTCAGCCAGGTTCTGGATGTGACGGGCTTTAACTACAACCTGAGCAGCCTGGCTTCCTACCACGCCTCCTATCCGGCCTCGAACGTCATTGGCACCGAAGTCGGCAGCACGGTCACGACACGCGGCATTTACTACAACGATCCAGATGACGGCTACCTTTCGGCCTACGACATCATCACCCCCGCCGGCCTGCCTGATCCGGTCACCTGGGGCGAGACGGCGGAGACTTGGTGGCCATTTTACGCTTCCCAGCCGTGGTCTTGCGGCGCATTCAATTGGACGGGTTTTGATTATCGCGGCGAACCGACACCCTATAATTGGCCCTGCATTAGCTCGCAATTTGGGCAGATGGATACCTGCGGTTTTCCCAAGGACAGCTTCTACTACTATCAAGCCAACTGGAGTCCCAAGCCCGTGCTGCATCTTTTGCCCCATTGGAACTGGTCGATTCCGGGGGAAATCATGAGTGTTTGGGCTTACGGCAATTGCCAGTCGGCGGAATTGTTCCTTAATGGCGTGAGTCAAGGCGAGCAAAACCTCACTGTGCAAAGCCATGCGGCTTGGAACGTTCCTTACGTGCCCGGCACTCTTCAGGCCATCGGCTATAACAATGGCGTCTCCATGTTCACAAACACTGTGCAAACGACTGGAACACCTGCCGGCGTTGCCCTGAAGCCGGACCGCCGCGCCGTTCTGGACGATGGGTGCGATGTCTCGGTCGTGACCGTGCAGGCGCTCGATTCGCAGGGACTGGTGGTGCCGACGGCAAACAACGAAATCTACTTTTCCATAACTGGCGGCGCCATCATCGGAGTGGGCAACGGCGATCCCAGTTCGTTGGAAGCGGACAAGGGCAGTCAGCGGGCGCTGTTCAACGGTCTGGCCGAGGTGGTCGTTCAATCAAGCAATCAGCCAGGGGCGATCATCCTGACCGCGACTTCACCCGGTTTGACTTCGGGCAGCGTGACCATCACGGCCGTGGCGGCGCTGCCGCCGCCCGCAGCGCCTACTGGAGTTGTGGCCATGGGGGTTGGCAGCAACGGCCCGGTGGCGTTGAGCTGGGACGTGGCGCCGGGAGCAACCGGTTACAACGTAAAGCGCGCCACCACAACCAATGGGCCTTGGACGGTGTTGGCCTCCAACATCGCCGTGCTCGGTTATACCGACACCAGCGTGAACTTTTTGACGCCCTATTACTATGTGGTCAGCGCGGTGAGCGCCAAAGGCGAGGGGATCAACTCGGTTGCAATCAGCGCCTCACCGTATGCCTTTGGAGCCGGTTCGCCCGGCATAACCAACCAGCCTGCGTCCGAGGAGTTGTACACGGGACAGACGGCGATGTTTGCGGTCGGAGCGTCGGGCGCTCCGCCGCTGTTTTACCAATGGCAAAGCAACAATTTGAATCTCTCCGATAGGCTCAACATTTCCGGTTCGACGACGGCAACCCTGACCCTCACTAACGTTCCGGCGGCGGATGCCGCCACCTATCAGGTGGTGGTGAGCAACGCGTTTGGCGCGGTGACGAGCAGTGTGGCGATGTTGAGCCTGGTGACGCCTTACGCCACTAACGCCGCGACTTATGAAAACGCCGTCATGCAGGCCAATCCGGTGGCCTACTGGCGGTTGAACGAAACCAACAATCCCTCAAGCGGGACGGCCGTGGCTTATGATTACTGGGGCGGTTACAACGGCATTTATGGCGTCGCGAGCATTAATGGCGTGGCCGGGCCGCGTCCGACCAACGGCCTCAACATTTTTGAGAGTTCGAACACGGCGGTATCGCTGGCTGCCAATACTACAAATTCCTGCGTGGCGCTGCCGGCGTTGAACCTGAACACCAACACCGTAACCCTGACGTGCTGGATAAACCCCGCCGCCTCCCCCCAGGCCGCCTACGCGGGGTTGATCTATTGCCGAAGCGGCTCCACGGTTTCCGGCCTGTCTTATGACGGCGCCGGCGCCCAGTTGGGATTCACCTGGAACCAGGCCTTCGCCTCTTTTACTTGGGAATCGGGGTTGCTGCCGCCCGCCAACCAATGGTCGCTCGTGGCGCTGGTGGTGACTCCGACCAATGCGACCTTGTCCCTCTATAATACTAACAGCATAGCCAGCGCAACCCTTGCAATCTCGAACGATGTCCAGACTTTTGCCGGGCCGACGTACATAGGGGTGGATCCTTACGCGTCCGCCCGCACGTTCAACGGAACGATAGATGAAGTAGCCGTTTTCAACTACGCAATGACTCCGGCCCAGGTCCAGCAGCTCTACAGCGGGGCGAGCTTCGGTCCAACGATTACGAGCCAGCCCGCTCCCGAGGATGTCTATTCGGGGCAAATCGCGCAGTTTTCGGTCGAAGCCTCAGGTCCGCCCCCGCTGTATTACCAATGGCAATCCAACAATGTGAACCTGTCGGACGGTGGCAACATTTCCGGTTCAACAACGCCAACCCTGACCATCATCGGCGTCTCAGCCGCGAATGTGGCTTCTTACCAGGTGGTGGTGACCAATGTCTCCGGAGCAGCAACCAGCAGCGGGGCGGCGCTGAATCTGTTGCCGTCAACCGGCTCGGCTGTTGAGGACGCCATTCTGGCGGCCGGCCCGGTGGCTTACTGGCTGTTGAACGAAACCGGCAACCCGGCCGGCGGCACTCTGGTGGCTGCCGATTATTTGGGCGGCTACAACGGGGTTTATGGAAATGCCGTCACTCTGGGAATCGACGGCCCCCAGCCGGGCGCGAATTTCCCCGGCTTTGAAAGCACAAACACCGCCATGGAGTTGACAGGCAATACGGCGGGCTGCTATGTCGCCGTGCCCCCCTTGAACCTGGACACCAATACGGTGACGATCACCTGCTGGATCAATCCCTCTGCCAGCGTCCAGCCCCCCTTTGCCGCTTTGATGTTCTGCCGGGACGGGGTGACAACTGCGGGTTTGAACTTCGATGCGACCGGAGTTTTTCTGGGCTACACCTGGAACGGCGACCCTGCCACATACAATTGGGTTTCCGGCTTGTCGCCGCCGGCCAATCAATGGTCATTTGTGGCGCTGGTGGTGACTCCGACCAACGCAGTTTTGTATCTCGACACGGCCAATGGGCCGCAGAGCGCGACCAACGTCTATACGAATGTCAATCAGAAGTTTAGCGGCAGCACCCTGATTGGGGACGACCCCTACGGCAGCCCGGCGCGGGTGTTCGGCGGCGCGTTAAGTGGTGTGGCCATTTTCAACTGCGCGCTGACTCCGGCGCAAATCAGCCGCTTGCCCGACATTATTTATTCCCCGGCCGTCGTGATCAATCCGCCGGGGCAATCCGTCTTCGCGGGCAGTTCATGTGCTTTCACCGCGGCGGCGCAAGGCTCCCCGCCGCTGAGCTACCAATGGTGCTTGAACTCCGTCCCCATCCCGCAGGCCACCAATTCCGAATTGAGTTTTGCCGGCGTGGGCACGAACGACAGCGGATCTTATACGGTGCAAGTCAGCAATCCGGCCGGCACTTCCACCAGCCCGCCGGCCGCTTTGTTGGTCAATCCCTCCCCCACGGCTGTGAACATCGAGGTGGGAACGTTGCAAAACCAGCCAGTGGCCGTGCCCACGGCAAGCCTGCTCGCCCTGGCCAGCGACCCGTACGGCGAAGATCTGTCCATTGTGGCGGTGACAGACAGCGCCAACGGCGCGCCTGTCGTGTGGGAGAGGGACCAGATCATTTATACGCCGCTGCCCAACTTCCTGGGCATGGACTCCTTCACCTATACGATCAGCGACACCCAGGGCGCGACCTCCGGCGCCAGCGTTTCGGTCAGCGTTGTGTCAAGCAATGCCTTGTTCGTGAACCCGGTTGGAGCGCCAGCCCTCCTGCCCGGCGACTTCTTTCACGTCGATTTCCTGGGCGTCCCCTATTACACATACTCAGTCGAAACGGCCACCAACTTGCTTGGCCCCTGGACTTTGCTGACAAATCTCACCGCGGGAAGCAATGGCATCTTGACGCTCGCAACCAGCGCGGCCACGCCGCCTCCTGCCCGCTTCTTCCAGTTGCCGGGCGGCGCTCCGCCAGGACAATTGTCGCTCGCCACCGGGCAGGGGCCGCAATTGAACGCGCCCCAGGGGGCGGTTTGGCTTGATACCAACGATTCCCAGTCCTCCCTGGCTCTTTATTTTTCCGGTTCGGGAACTTGTGTGCCGTTGATTTCCCCGACTGTCCTGAGCGCCAGTGCCGGCAGCCTGGCTTTGCAATATCAGGCCACCGCTCCTGGCGGCGCACAGATCCAGGTGACCCGCGCCTTGACCCTGAACTCGCAATTGCAGAAGACGGTGCTGTTGGAGACGATGACGCTGGCGGCCACGGGCGCTTGGAACGGCGACATCGAGATTCAGCGTCCCTTTGCGTGGCAGCAGAGCGGCGCGACGGTGCAGGCATTTGCCCCGCTATCCGATGGCTCAGTCTTGCAGACCAACTTGTCCTCCGCACTCAATCAATGGCAATACCCGCTGGGGTATTCCGCAGTGGCGGCCACTCAACTGGCGCTGCCAGTGATGAGCTTCACCAGCCCCACCGCCCGCTTCGGAATTCTGGCGGACCCTTATTATTCCTCACTGTTCGAGGCCAGCCTGACCAATGGAAGTGTCCAGGGCCGGGTGCGTTACACCTACCACACCAGCCAGGTCCCGCTGGGCGCCACCGAAACGCGCCAATTCGGGTTTGTCCTCACAACCAACACAGGGTCTCCAGGCGCATTTGAGGATGGCCTGAACGATTTCTACGCCGAGATGCTGCCTGACGTCCCCGCCGGCCCCGCTTGGTGCAAACAAATTGCGATGAACGGCTATGATTTTCTCAGCGACTCCGGTCATGGCTGGACCAATGATATCGCCCATCTGGCAGGTTGGCTCACCCCGGCGCAGAAGGCTCGAGTGGTGCTTTGCATGCATGGCTGGTACGATGGCCTGGGCCACTACTCTTTCGACATCACCAATAATGTCATGCTCAGCAACTGGGTGGCCTTCGGACCTACCTTGCAAATTCCCATGAGCACCAACGATATGCGCTTCCGCCTGCAATATGCCAGGACCAACGGCTTCCGTGTCTTGCTCTATTTCGCCGACGGCTTGCTCTCCGACAGCGGCGGATGGTGGTATGATCCGGACTGGGTTTATTACGATACTTCCGGAGATACGATCGCCGGTTGGTCCGGACCAGACACCTTCTGGACGACCTTTGCGATGAATCCGGCCAATCCAGAGGTCGCCAACTTTTACACCAATTATTTGAATGCCTTGCTGGCTACATATGGGGATCTGGTGGATGGTTTTGTCTGGGACGAAATGTTCTACATCCGCCAGGGCGCGATCACGCTCACGCCGGCCCCGGCCTACTGCGACGTGGCCTGCATGAAGCTGGTCAAAAGCCTGCGCGCCCAAGTCAAACAGTATAACCCTCAGATGGTCTTTCTCACGGCCGACGCTCGTGGTTTTGTCACCGACGATGTCCCCTGTTATGCGATGATGGCCGATGGCACCTATGAAGACCTCTCTCTTACCCCAAGCCTCTTTTCCTACGGCCTTTTCGAGAACTGGCGCAATACGGTGTGGAGCTGCAACTGGTATCCTTTCACCGGCTTTGCCAACAGCACGAATTGGGTGCAAGCTTTCGGCGCCCCCGTGCCCATTTCCAACGGCTGGGGCGACGCCTGTGGTCCGGGCGAATGGACGTGGGCGCAGTCCTCTGAGACGATGGCGTTGTTTTACCAGCGGCTGATGATGGCCCCAACCACTGGCTATTTCTTGCATTAGTTTGATGCCAGACTTCAACAAAACCCTTGAAATTCAATGTTTCAACGCTACCTTTTGAAATTTATAAGGTGGTTGAGCATGATTTCCTCGCCGATCCGCTTGGCGCGGGCCGGGCAAATGATTTGGGCTGCAGCGGCAGCATTGCTGTTAATGGACCTCGGCGCGCAGGGCCAGCCCTCGCAATGCGTGGTCGATGGCGGCACGGTGTATCAACGAATAGA
>JBEKDI010000149.1:0-10143 GCA_050014435.1 Verrucomicrobiota bacterium
ATGGATGAGACTCAGTTGATGGGGCCGGGGCTGAACACGGCCTGCCAGCTTGAGGCGTTTAGAATATCGAATGCGTCGGAATCCGTTCCACAAGGCTACGGTTCAATTCCCGAAATCGGCTCCGTGACTTGGTATATATCTGCGACGGCCAGCGTGGATCATCTCAAGACTCGGGAGTGGCGTGACGCAACTCGGCCACCCGAGTTCGTCTTCGACCTCATCCCTGCCGAAAAGACTGCGACCTCCGGTCCAGTTCATCAGCGTCGTTTTGCAACAAAAGTGCTGGAACGCGACCCGGTTTCAAACTTCGGCGAATCGAATCCATCTGCATTGATCATCGCTGCGATTCTTGCACGCCACGATCAAATGCTCGCCAGCCTCGCGAGTGATCCTAAACTTCCCGCTCGAACGCTCATCATTTGCAACACGGTGGATAGGGCTGTCAGTGTCCATGCTGCCCTCGCGAGCGGGAAGCCAATGGGCTGTGATTTGCTGCTCTTACATTCTCGTTTCCGCCGGCCAGAGCGTGAGGAACAAATGAAGCGACTCAAATCCACGGATCTCGCCGTTTTTCCGAAAGGGCAATTCGTGGTCGCAACTCAGGTCATTGAGGCGGGAGTTGATCTATCCAGTGCCATCCTCTGGTCTGAGGTCGCGCCTCTCGCGTCGCTTGTCCAACGGCTCGGTCGTCTGAACCGATCCGGCGAATTTTCGCACGACGGATGGAAGCCGGTGGCGATCATCATTGGTGTCGGAGTTCAGGCAGCACCTGTTCCCGAAACCAAGGAAGCACGCGAAGAGCGCGAGAAGAAGAACGCCCGACGTTGCCTGCCCTACGAACTCCCGGCGTGCGAAGCAGCGTGGGAGTCGCTAAGAAAACTGAACGGAACCGCAGCGCCAGCTAACCTTGAACAGATTCAAGACGACATCGTCGCATCCATCCCACGGTGCCCGTATTCGCTCCAGCGCCATGAATTGCTCGATTTCTTCGACACCGACGCAAATCTCTCCCTCGGATTCACAGACGTGTCGCCCTTCGTTCGCGGCCTCGACGAAGACACCGATCTGCAAGTTCTCTGGCGTGATGCGTGGCCGGAGAACGACGGCAAGCCGGATTTCGTTCCCGACTTCCAGCGCGATGAACTTTGCTCCGTTCCATTTCGGAAAGCGCGCGACGCGCGAAATATTCTCGATCAGGGCTGGCTTTGGCGTGGGAAAGAGAGCGGCTGGATTAGCGTTCGCGATTCTGGAATCGCTCCCGGCATGACCATTCTCCTACCGCTGTCCGCAGGCGGCTACGATGTGGACGCGGGTTGGACGGGCGAAGCGACGGATAACAAACACCTATCCCACTACCAGGCCGCCGATGAACCCTCCGATGAGGAATTGCTGTCTTGCCTTGCGAACGGATGGCGGAACATCGCCGTCCACACCGCGGAGGTTGCGGCGGAATTGGCGAGGATCTGGAAAACAACAATTGCGGAAGGTGCATATGCAGCCGAACACGAAGCATTCATTGCGGCGGTGCCTTGGCACGATGTCGGGAAGAACCACCCGGGTTGGCAGCAAGCCGTCGTGGCAGCTCTGAAAGCAGCGGGCATCACGGGCAAAGAAGAACACATTCCATTTGCAAAGTTCTCTCTGTCGGATAGCCCAACCCTTCGCAACAAGGACGGCTCGCCGCGTTTCTCTGGCAAGGAACTCAAGCGTGAGGTGAACTGTTTGCGCCGCTCGTTCCGGCCCAGGATCGCACATGAAATCGCTTCCGCGCTTGCGTTCCGTCAGAGCGAGCAAGCTCGTTTCGGAACAGACCTTCCGCTTTCCAGCTTGCTCGCTGAGTATCTGATCATGATGCACCACGGGCGGGTCCGTAAGGTTCTGCGGGACGAAATCCCGCGATTCCCGAAGGACACCAAAGACAGCGACACCGTTCGCGGAGTCGTGCATGGCAGCGACATCCCTGCGGTCATCATTGATGGAAAAAGCCTCGGCTGCGCTTCGCTCTCCACGGATTGCCGCCGCATGGGGCGCGATACGGCGGGCAATGAAAGCTATACCCGGGGTGTCTTGCGCCTTCTCGAACATTACGGCCCCTTCCGGCTCGCATACTTTGAAGCCTTGTTCCGCGCCGCGGATGTTCGCGCTTCAAAAGCCGCCTCGAAAAAGCCGAACGCCTAAACGTCATGGAACCACTCTACCTCTATGGCTGCCGCCACGACATTCTCGGTCACTACCTCAAAGCCATCGGGCTGCTGCGAGTGCTCTCGCTGTGCGCCAATGAAGCGAACCGTGATCCCGACGCTGAAGGCTGGTGGGATTTGGACCACGCTTGTTTCTGCCTGCGCTCGCCCAAGTATCCGACAAAGGAGAAGTTGGTCGAGTTCTTCGCGCTGCACTACCGGCCCACCGGTGTGTTCGCGGCGTGGAACAAGGAATCAGGATGCGATTCGGCTGGTGCCAAGAAATTGGGCGTGAATCTTGAGTGGCTCACGGCCAACCAACTATCCAAGCAGGTCGTATCTGCGGAAGAGCGCAAAAAGCCAGCGAACCGCCACAAGCTTATTGGTTCCGAAGCATTGGAGTCATACCGCGACGCGGCCACCGCCAGCGTGCGAGAAGCGATGGATGCAGTCGTGGCACCGTTCGTCAACACGAACTCAGAACACCCGCTGTTCCTTGCGAAGGGAATTGCAGGACGGGCGCATCTGTGGAGAACACACTGGGAGTATCTTTTGGTCTTTCACAAGCACCGTACAGGATACGAAAAAGCTGCTGAAAAAGTCCGTTCCCATTCGGGAACCGCCGCGCAGCTTCTGAAACTTAAAGAGAAGGTCAAAACAGCGGAAAAACCTTTGGCGGAGCTATTGCCTTTTGAATCCCGGAACGGCGGCGAGTCGTCGTCTAAAGGCAAAGGGACGCCATTTTTCCCAGATGCAATCAAAGCTTACAACATCGGCTCAGGCTGGGTCACCGAGAATTATCCCTTCAACGCGCTGGACTACGTTTTGGCGGTCGAGGGGGGCTTTGCCATGCGTGGCAGTGTAGGCCGGACACTTGCGGCCAACTCAAAGCGGTTTGCTGCGTTTCCTTTCGTCTTCGATGCAGGTGATGAATTGGTCGATGACGGGAACGAGGTGAAAGGGACTGCCCGCGCTCTCTGGTTCCCCCTCTGGAGCAGACCAGTCACGTTCGCCGAGCTTTCCAGCTTCATCAGCGATGCTCAGGCGCGACTCCCCGGAAAGGATGCCCGATTCAGCGCGGAGTTTATGCGTGCGCTCCACAGTCAGGGCGTGGATGCGGGTTTCGCTGGATGGCAGGAGTTCCGATTTAAGATGATGATTAGCCGTGTTCCGTGGGTAACGACCGGGAGCTATGTCGAGTCTGCTTTCCGCGAAGATGCTACGTGTCTCAATCGGGCGCTCCATCCACTTGATGAGAGCCACTTTCTCGATCAGTTTGAAATCGCGTGGAAAGGCAACAAAGCAGCGGCCCGAAGCCCTCATCCCGTTCGCGCGGAAATCAACGCCGCAATGGAGACCGCGGTTCATGAGGCAACGCCCCACAATTGCCTCGAGCTACTCGCAACAGTCTTCCGTGCCTGCCGCCAGATGGCAATTTCTGAATCCTTCCGCGATACTCTGCCCGGCAAGCGTGCCCACTTCTTCCGCCCACTGCCGATGGAGGATTGGAACGTACTCTTCGCCAAATTTGATCAACCGGAGTTCCGCATCGCGCGCGCCGTTGCATCAATGGTCGGCCTCCTGCGGCAGCAAGATGGGAAGTATTCAAAAACGCTTCCAACGTTCGGTTCGATCCTTCCGCTCAACCTGGGGCCGACGGGCTGGTATTTGGCGACGAAAGGCGACCGCTCCCACCAAGCCGTCTGGTCTGGTGCGGATCTTTGCCATGACCTTGCGGCGGTGCTCGAGCGGCGCTACATGGATTCCCTAACGGATGACCGGCCCGCGCTTGTTTCCGCTTATGGTGCGCCATTGGGCGACGTGCTCGCTTTCCTACGCGGGGAGTTGGACGACCACCTTATTGCCCGATGGACCGAGGCGCTAAGTTTCATCGAATGGAGGCTCATCAAAGTCGAAGAACCAGCAACCTCCGACGGCGAATGGGAATCCCTCGCGATTCCTCCCGAGTATGCGGCACTCCGGGGTGTGCTCGAACTGGAGTGTGAACCCAGGGAAGAGGGTGACCGGAAGAAACGCCGGAGCCAGCAACCGATTTCCCTGCTTTGCCAGCGTTCAGCATCCACGCTGCCGCTCGCGGTGACGGAAGCCCTCCGATGGATTGGCATCTGGGGCTTCACGAATCCGTACGGCACAAAAGCCGAGGCGGAGAAGAAACGGCTTTCTGGGCGCGACATCATTAGCTTGCAGTCTGTGGCGCTTTCCTTCTCCACCGATGCAGCGCGGCTCGCCGCTGCCGTCTGTATCCCGCTGCATTGGCGCGACCGCAACGCGCTCTACCGCGCCGTCTCTCTCCCGCAATCCGATTAAACCTTTCAATACATCCAAAATCACAAATCATATACGACGAACATGATAACAAACACATCATCTGCGCTGCTCACATTCGGCGGCATCTCCATTCCGGCGGGCTGCCGCCGAATCTTCATTACTGCGGAGTTGGAGCCATCCAACGGCGATCCGCGTATCCAACCAACCGGCTTCCCGGATGTAGGCCCTGTCCTCTATCCAGACCCGGCGGAGAAGGACGGCCTCATTTGCCTGATCGAATCGGAGCCTTCGATGGCCAATTGGTTAGAAGCGGTTTGCCTAGCCGACAAATACACGGGAACACTTAAGGAGGCGTTCAAGGGGCTGCCATATATTATTCTCACCGATACCGGCGCAGCTAACGGGATATTCAAGACGAGTTCGACCATAGACGGTCATCGCTTTGCTTCGGAATACATCATGGGAGCGAAAGGGCGTCTCAGTGGGGTGGGGATTGCAAGCAATATGTCGGCGTTCCAAGCTCCACCTCCTGAGAATAAGGAAATGGTCGAATTGGTGAAGGCTCGGTTAGGGATGCCTTCTGGAGACACATGCCCGGCGGCGAATGTTCCAGAGATTTACCGCTTGGCGATGGAATACGATCCATTTGCGTTAATTCACGGCTTTCAGATTTCGGTGAAGAACAAGCTGACTTTTGTGGGATTGCGATCACCACGAGCGATCACAGGAAGCATTGTCGGTCTGAATTGTGACCGGCTTACTGTGCCTGGAATTAAATTCGATCCGATTGGCACGGGCGACGCTGGCCAAGCGATATTTCAGAAGGCTCGAATCACCGCGAAAAAGATAGAAGCCCGGTTTTCCATCGACGTTGGCTTGCTGACATCGCTGCGTCTCGACACCCCCGGCGTAAGTGGGGCACCAGGACAACACCAAGAGACACGCACCCAACTGCTGCTCGCCATCGCATTGTGGAAGGTGGCTGCCTTCCTCGAACTCCTGAGCGTGGAATTGAGTCTGCGCACGGAGTGCAAGCTCCGTCTTAAACGAGGCGAAATGCAGGAACTCGCGAAGATAAAAATCCAATGCGAGGGTGGTACTGCGCCCTCAATCTATGACTTTCCGTATGCGACAATCGCTGCGAGTGCGCTTGCCACTGAGATTGCCGCAGCTTTACCCGGAACCGAGGAAGATTATAAGGCTCGCTCACCACGAGTTCTCCAGTTCTAGGGCGCTACGCTATGGTCACCATCAAACTCACCTTCCCGTGGGGGCGTTACTACGCGCATCCTTGGGGTGTCAATCCGACCCGGCTGCGAGAGGCCGAGTGGCCGCCAAGTCCGTGGCGGCTGCTTCGCGCGCTTGTTTCCGCGTGGTTTCGGGCACATCCAGGCCAAGTCCCGGACGCTGATTGCATCGCTCTCATTGAGGCCCTCGGCAAGGAATTGCCGGAAATCGGATTTGGAAAGGTCAGCTTCGGCCACACGGTTCATTGGCAGCCAAACTTCGGAGCGGCCGGCACGGAAGAAAAAGCCGATGCTTCCTACAAAAACACCCGCCACGAAAACCATTTCGTCGCTATCCATAGTGCGGTGCTTTTCCGCTGGTCGAATTTGGAAATGCAACCCGTCACCCGCCAGATGCTCGCAACCCTGCTGGCTGAGCTGTCCTACTTCGGGCGCGCGGAATCCCTGTGCCATGCTGAAGTCTGCTCCGATGAACTGCGTTCAGGGGATGTCGGTTGGTGCCGCCCATCTTTCTCCAACGATGGAGTCAATACTGTCCGGAAAATCTCGGCCTCGTGCCGCGATGTATTTTGCCCGGACCCGCGCGACTTTCGTTTCACAGACCTATGGTCGCGCCGAGCGGCGAACCTCGCCCCAAATGCACCCAACGCACCCGCACATCTTGTGGATGCACTCCTGTCGAGCGACATGAAGGCCGACGGGGCGCTCCTGGTGTCCTATCAGATGCCCGCTGGGTGGCCGGAAAAGTGGGTGGTGAGAACTCCCCGCACAGCAAAGTCAACAAACAAACCCGCGCCTTCCAAAGGGCCGAAGGTGGCTCATTATCTCTGCTTTTCACTGCAATGCCGTGTCCCTTTGCTACCGAAATTCATTGTGCCTCTCAGCGAGAAATTCCGCGCCGCAGCCAATCACCATCTTTGCAGGGTGCATGGAGATGGCACTTCCAGCTTCGCTCTTTTGGGCCACGCGAAAGACTGTCCCGACGATGCCAAAGGCGACCATCAACACGCCTTTTATCTCCCGATGAGTGCGCGAAATGACGCCGAGGGCTTTTTGAGCGAACTGCATGTGTGGTGCCCGTACGGCTTCACGCAGGCAGAGGTCGAAATCCTTCTCCGCATCAACCGGCTCGATTGGGGTGGCGGGAAATATCCTGTGCGCCCGGTATTGACCGCGATGTCGAAGGAACCGCCATCCGATGCGCCCTTTTCTACTGGCAAGACAGCGTCGTGTGTTTGGCGAAGCGTCAGCCCATTCGTGCCGCCGCGCTATTTTTACCGAGGCAACAGCGGCAAGCGCACACTCAAAGTAAAGGATCAACCGGAATATCAATTGATCGAATGTCTCAAAGGCGCAGGAATCACGACTGCCGGGGAAATCCGCCGCGTCTCCCTACCGGGCCGTAATCTGTACGACGGCCAGGCGCAGTGGGATATTGTGAGGACACCCGAGAGCGAAGACCCGATCCTGAATGACACCGCAAGCATCCCTGTTCATCGCCCCGGCAGCGGCGGAGCGATAGGAAAGGAACGCCGGGTCGGCATGTTCTTCGAGATCGAATTTGTCGAACCCGTCGCGCTTCCAGTTCCAGCCCTCGGCCACTCCTGCCACTTCGGTCTTGGCCTGTTTCTGCCGATTATGGATGGGGGGGCCGCGCAACCCACCCAAGGCGACTCCGAAGAGTCCGGCCGCAATCAATCAAAAATATGAACGACCAAGACCCATCAGCTTCGTCCGAAAATCGTTTGAGTGAAATGGAATCGTCACTGACGCCGAGGGGGCTTTCGCCTGGTGCAGGCGGGGCGAGATTGAGTGGCGAACGCGAGGCGCGTCAACAAACCACCGAGCCGAAACTGGTGAAAATTGTGTTGCGGGTTGAGGCCGTTGACTCGCAACTGGCCAAAGTTGCACGGGCTGCGGTCGAAACGCCACCACCTGCGGTCCAACAGTCTCCGCCCTTGCCGTCTCGTCATAAGACTGAGCCGCAACAGATTCCCGCGCGGATGTTGAATGAGTTCGTTTATTGCCAGCGACTGTTCTATTATGAATTCGTCGAGGGCGTTTTCGTCGAGAGCGCGGACACATTGCGTGGTGATGCGATTCATCAGCGCGTTGATTCGGGGACCGGAGCTTTGCCGAAAGCCAAGCGGAAGTCCGGTGCCGACAAGCCAAAGGCAGAAGAGGGAACAGCGGCAGTGGCTGAATCCACGAGCAAAGAGGCTGAAACAAAAGACGCCGAACCCGAAACGATTCATTCACGCTCGGTGCAAATGGGTTCAGAGCGGTTGGGTGTCGTGGCAAAGATGGACCTTGTTGAATCCAAAACAGGTAAGGACGATTTACTCACCGCGTTGGAAGTTTGCCCGGTTGACTACAAGGCAGGCGCGCCCAAAGAGGGGGAAGAAGCCAACGAATTGTGGGACACGGACAAAATGCAGCTCGGATTGCAGGCGTTGATCCTGCGCGACAACGGTTATGCCTGCAATGAAGGTATTATCTATTATCGCACTACGAAGCAGCGCGTTCGCCTGCCCATCACTCCCGAACTGGAAAGCTGGATTCTACAAAACGTCGCCGAAGCCAAACGGGTTATTACCGGGCCGATTCCCGCGCCGCTGGTTCATTCGCCGAAATGCGTACGCTGTTCACTCGCGCCGGTTTGTCTGCCAGACGAAACACGGATGCTGGCACAAGCTCCTTTGCCTCTTGATACGACTCCCGACGATAAATCGGCGGCAGCAGGTGAGCCGCCCCGAAGATTGATTGCCGCGCGAGACGATACCCGTCCGCTTTATCTGAACACTCAGGGTTATCGTGTTGGATGCAAGGACGAGGTGTTGACGGTCAAAGAAAAGGACAGGGTCATCGAGGAAGTGCGAATGCGGGATCTTTCGCACGTTGCGCTGTTCGGAAACATCCAAATCTCGACTCAGGCGATTCAGTCGCTTTGCGAACAGGAAATCCCGGTCACATACTTTTCAATGGGCGGCTGGTTTTACGGTATCACGCGCGGCCACGCCCTGAAGAACGTGTTTCTACGGATGGAGCAATTTCGATTGGCACGAGATGAGGCGACGTGCCTTTCACTGGCCAGACAATTTGTGCATGGGAAAATCCGCAATCATCGCACCTTGCTCATGCGCAACCATCTGGAGCCACCGGAGCCAATCATCCTGAAACTCAAGCGGGCATCCGAGGATGCGCTGGCAGCGGCTTCAATCGAAGAACTTCTCGGCATCGAGGGAGCCGCCGCAAGTCAGTATTTCCAACAGTTCAGTGGCATGGTCAAGGTTGAAGACGACCTGCCCGGCCTCGAAATGCCAGGCAAAGATGCCAAACAGCTCGCATTCAACTTCAACTTTACCAATCGCAACCGCCGTCCGCCGACCGATCCCGTCAATGCGATGCTTTCCCTGGCTTACAGCATGTTGGCCAAAGATTGCACGCTCGCCGCCCTGGCAGTCGGTTTTGATCCTTACATTGGGTTTTACCACCAGCCGCGTTTTGGGCGGCCGGCATTGGGGTTGGACTTGATGGAAGAAATGCGGCCATTGGTGGCGGAGTCCACAGTGTTGAGTTGCATCAATAATCGCGTCGTCACGGAGAAGGATTTTGTGCGGGCCGGCCAGGCGGTGAATCTCACCGCCCCTGGGCGGAGACGCTTTTTCCAGATGTATGAGCAGCGCATGAGTTCGTTGATCACCCATCCATTGTTCGATTACAAAGTCAGCTATCGCCGGGCGCTTGAATTGCAGGCACGTCTCCTGGCAAAAACCCTGACCGGCGAAATCGCTGAGTACATTCCATTATTGACGAGGTGACCCATGAGAACGACGTATTTGGTGTGTTACGATATTGCTGATGACAAACGGCTGCGAAAGGTGTTTAAAACCTGCAGCAATTTTGGCGACCACCTGCAATTTTCGGTGTTCGAGTGCGATCTGAACCCGTCGGAGAAGGTTGAACTGGAATCGGCTTTGACCGAAATTATCAATCACGACGAAGATCAAGTGATTTTTGTCGGGCTGGGGCCAGCGGAGGGGCGAGGGGATCGGGTAATTACGGCGTTGGGATTGCCCTATGTGAAGCTGGACGCGCCGTGTTATGTCGTTTGAGGTTTTGGTGTTCTTTGATAATTGAACCCGCGAGAGGCGAGGTGGCGCAGAAAACCGCGCTGGCGCTCGCATGACGTAAACGCTTGATATGGAACAAATAATGTGAGAGTGGTCAAAAGCAGTAAGAGAAGGGCAGTGCAAAGGACGCAGGCAATCGCAATTCAATTATTGCGAGCCTGTGCCGGAAAGGGTTACAAGAGAGGGCATTCCGCGCCCGCGCGGGCGCGGCCCCGTTGAAGCGGATTTGACTCTGATTTTTCAGTGGCGTTCTTGAGCGAACATTCCGCGCCCGCGCGGGCGCGGCCCCGTTGA
>JBEKDI010000150.1:0-9837 GCA_050014435.1 Verrucomicrobiota bacterium
TCGTTCACCCGAAAGCGTTACCCTCAAGAAATTCCTCGCAACCAAAATCAGCCCCGCCCGCTGCGGCTACGCTGAAATCCTTGAACTGGAAAAGGCTGCATGAACGTTCCACTGTCCAGTAGCTATAGCAATACGATGTATACGGGGGCGGATAGTCGGAGGTGCATTCGCACCAGGAGGAGTTTCCTGATGATCCGTAGTCCCAATTGAATGATTGAGTCAATTGTTCAGAAAATAAGGAGGAGGCAGAAGAGACTTGTTGTAGAGGATTATTCCATCTGTATTCGACAAGCGCAGTCTGAGGGCCCCTTACAATGTCTTCCGTGGTTTGAGCGTCTGCTCCGCCGGAAGAACCGTTGGCAGAGGCATCCGCAGTATAACCCGCACTGCCGAATCCGCTTGCGGTGGCCTCCGCCGTAACGGTCGCGGTACCGGAGTCGCCTACCGGAACGTAATAGGCCGTCCATGTGCCATCGCCATTGTTGTTAGCCGAAACGCCATTGACCGACACATTATCGCTGCTTCCCGCCAAAGTGCATGTCACCGTGGCTGTTGGGGAGATGGGGTCGTTAAAAGTTACCGAGCCTATGGTCAAGGTGAGGAGGCTTTGGACTACTACGATGTTCGTGACGCTGCCGTAACCGGCGGTGTTGATGGCCGTAATGGTTAAGTAATTTGTGCCACTGCCAAGGGGCAGGTTCTCGATCCAGAATGAGCCGTTCTGCTCCACCAAGCTGGTGAGGCTGCTCGTGCTGCCTCCATTAACGATCTGCGCGTTGACGGAGGCGAATGGGTCGTTGACAACGCCGAGAGCAGGAAATTTGGTTCCGCTGATGGAGGCGTTGTTTTGCGGCCACGAAAGGCTAATTGCGGGTGGGTTAGTGTTGGCGGTCGGATCCAGAACGAAGACCAAATTGGTGGCCGTGACATTCCCCGCCGAATCCGTGGCGTGAAGCGTGACGGTGTTTGTTCCATTGGCCATTGGAATGTTGAAGCATTGAAAGCCGTTTGTCGTATATTCGAAATTGTTCGTGTCAAATTGGCGGGTTGTGACAAAGGCTTGTTGGTTTGTCTCGAAGCAGGTCGCATTGCTGAGGTCGTAGCTCATGCTGGCGAGATTCTCCAAACAGTAGCCCTGGAGTTGGATAAAGGGCTGAGTGACTACGCCGACGATGGGATTGGTGACGACTAGAACTGGAGGGGAAAGTACAAGCTTGAGCTGAATTTGGTTCCAAGTCTGTTGCGCATCCTGCGGCAAGCCTTTCAGCCCCACTGAAACGGTATGCCAACCTTCCACACTGCCCAGGTTAAACGTCAAGTTTGAATTGAAAGACGTCCAATTGGCCAACGCGAAGTTCGTGCTGTCCACCAGCGCAGCCATGTAGGAGGGCACACCACCCGAAACCGTAATTTGGACTGTCGCATTGCTGGTGTTGAAGTCCGGGTTGATTACGTTGACCGAAAAATAGATGACATTGGGGTCTATGGAATTTTGGTAATCGAACAGAAGCGTGTTGTTGCCTGATGAGTCCATATTTGTTTCGGATAATTCCACCTCCCCGAAATATTCCCACAGCCACCACTCCGGAGTTGTTAGATTCCCATCGGAAGTGATGCCCGTCCAATCCCGCGCCCCGAAGAAAAGATTGTTCGTGCGATCTTGCATTTCCACAGTGAAAGGCGTTGAAGTCTGGTCGGTGACCGGCCAGACTTCCTGTTCAATGGTCCAGTTCGTCAATGAATTGGTCAACGATTCGGCGCTCCAAATCTCATAAACCATATCCGTCGCGTTGTTTAGCGTCAGCGAGACAATGCCGTTCGTGATCCTGTTGATTTGCATCCACAGCCCATTTGTCGGAACAACATACGAGAAGATTTGTCCGCCGGATAGATTCGTGCCGTTGCCGGAACCGTCCGGCAGAGGAGGCAAGCCGCTGTCATCCATGGAACTTGCCATTTCGGCATCGCCCTGCCGCCCTGTCCCTTCCCATGAGGAATCATCGATCAAAAAGCGGCCCTGACCCAGGGCGTAAACGGGGCACCCTGCTGCCCAATCGGTCGGCATGGGCGGATAATCGAGTGAAAAAAACGTGCCGCGTTGCGGTATCGCATCAGGCGGGAGGGGCGATACCGAACCCGCGCCAGCAGCCGCGAGCAGCGCGGCAACGGTTTCCGGGGCGGCACCGGCCGGCGCTGGCGATGCCGTTTCCATCTGGGCGCGCAAGGAGAAGCTGAATGAAAGAATGATTGCCACCGCAATCCCCAATATTGGCTTCATATTTGCCGGATAATGGGCTTTCCCAAAATTAATGCAAGCACAAAATTAGCACATATATCGGGTTTTTGCGGCAGCCGCTTCCTGTTTTCGTATATGAATTGTGGCGCACGCGTATCGTCGAATCGTTGGACAGAACATCCGCAGTTATCGCAAGCAGGCTTGCTTGAGCCAGGAGCGATTGGCGGAAAAAGCGGACCTAAGTTACAAATACGTCGGGGAAGTCGAACGCGGACAGGAAAACATCTCCCTGGATGCCCTGGTTAGAATCGCCAAGGCTCTCAAATGCCGTGTGCGCGACCTTGTTTCGGATGTATGACAGCATTCCATTGGGAAGGGGCCCATAGTTCGGTCCATTTTGGTAATTCATCGACCCTTTCAGTGGGTTGAAATGCGGCCAACGCCACCCCAATTATGGCCCCGAATGATGGGTGAGTCTGGGGCCTCCGTCAGCATTGACTGGTTTCCAAAAACCGGTATGCGCCCCATTATATTTTTAATTCTTTAGAAATCTATTGACGTCATGATATGTTAAATGTAATGTTGCGCTAGTGAATATTTGCCATGGCAAATTGAACAAAGCCAGGGAAAGCCGGCCCGCTCCGGCCTCCTTCGGCTCGCGCAGTCTGTGCCGGCCCGTGTGCATCAAGGCATCTCATGGTGAATCAAAGCAAATCACACCGAATCAAAGTGATTTTCCCGGTTTGATTTTTGGACCGGTTTCGTGCAAGTCGCTTATTAAGAACCATTTGCAGATTATGAAGCTTGTATCCAGGCCCGCTTGTGTTAACTGAGTTAATTTCCGTGTCCGCAGCCAGTCTAACTCACCGGCCATGAACCACTTGGGGCAAATCGCGGAATTCGCCCCCCTGCCCGAATCTCTGCCTGTAGGCGGTCCGCTGCTTGACCGCGAAGTCATATCAGGGCGAAGATAGCACAAGTGGCTCATGAAGTTTTTTGCGAACGCCCGGACGACCGGCAGGTCGTCCCTACCAGGGACATGCGGTAGGGACGCGCTGCCGCGCGTCCGAGGCGACCCTGCGATGAGAATTGTGCTGGCCAGGTATCTGGAGGTTTTCCCGGATGAAAAGGAGCGGATGCGCTTCCTACAGGATTTCCTGCGAGCAACCACCGACCCCAAACAGCTCTTTCACCGCAAGAATTTTGCCGGCCACATTGCAGCCACCGGATTCGTGCTCTCTCCCGACGGCAAAAGACTGGCCCTGGTCCGGCATAAAATCCTCGGCCGCCATCTTCCACCGGGGGGCCACGTTGAAGAAGCCGACTCCAGCGTGCGGGCCGCCGCGTTGCGGGAGGTGCTGGAGGAAACAAACATTCCGATGTGCCGCCACCTGGCATTTCATGCCGACCCGGACCTGCCCTTCGATATCGACACGCACGAAATCCCGGCCAATCCCAAAAAGAACGAACCGAAGCATCTGCACCACGATTTTCGTTTTCTCTTCCGCGCGGAAAGCGAGGTTGATCCAGCGCAAGGCGCGGGAAGCGGCGAAGGGGAATGGATTTGGCGGCCCATCGAGGACGCGATGGAAGAGGAAACGTTCAAAGTGGCGCTGAAGAAGCTGGGATTTTGATTGCCAGGGGGCGCGAAATGATTAGCATCGCCCTCCCGCCCTGAGAGCGGGAAAGATGAAAAGTTACGATATCGCAGTCATTGCGGGTGACGGCACGGGCCCCGAGGTCATATACGAAGCCATCAAGGTGCTCGACGCCGCCAGCTCCCGGTTTGGCCTGAAACTGAATTACACCTCCTACGACCTTGGAGGCGCGCGTTACCTGCGCACCAAGGAGGCGCTGCCCGACAGCGTGGTGGGGGAACTGCGCCGATTCCCGGCGATTCTGCTGGGAGCGATTGGCCATCCCGAGGTCAAGCCGGGGATTTTGGAGAAAGGCATCCTGCTGCGCCTGCGCTTCGAGCTGGAGCAATACATCAATTTGCGGCCAGTCAAGCTCTACGACGAGCGCTTTTGCCCGCTGAAGGACAAGAAACCGGAGGACATTGACTTCGTCGTCGTGCGCGAAAACAACGAAGGGCTTTACACCGGTTCGGGCGGATTTGTTTTCAAAGGCACGCCGCACGAAATCGCCATCCAGGAAAGCGTCAACACCCGGCGCGGTGTGGAGCGGTGCGCGCGATTTGCCTTCGAGTTGGCGCAAAAGCGACGCGGGGGCAAACCGTGGAAGGGATTGAAGCCGGAGGACGTGGCGGCGGGCAAGACCGCCCAACTGACCTTGTGCGGCAAGACCAATGTCCTGACCTACGCCTTCGATCTGTGGGAACGCGCGTTCCACGAAACCGGCCAAAAGGACTTCCCCGGCGTGAAGCGCGATTACGCCCACGTGGACGCCACGACCATGTGGTTTGTCAAAAATCCGGAATGGTTCGACGTCATCGTGACCGACAACATGTTTGGGGACATCATCACGGATTTGGGTGCCATGCTGCAAGGAGGGATGGGCATCGCGGCGGGAGGCAACATCAATCCGGAAGGGGCCAGCATGTTCGAGCCGATTGGCGGGAGCGCGCCCAAATATACGGGCCAGGGGGTGATCAATCCTTTGGCGGCGATTTGCGCCGGGCAGATGATGCTCGATTTTTTGGGGGAACACCCCGCCGCCCAAGCCATCGAAACCGCCGTGGTCAAAGTGACCCGCGAAAAGATCAAGAGCCTGGCGGCGGGCAAGATGGGGTTCACCACGGCGCAAGTTGGGGATTTGGTCGCCGCCGCCTTGTAACCAACGGCAGGCGCGCGGGCCGGGCGGATCATTTCGGATGAACGCGGGGCTGTCCCGCAAGGGGGCTTATCCTGCTGGCGCCAATGTTCAGCACGTCTTATAGCGTTGTAATCACGTCCTTTACGATTGCAAAAGAACGGGATTATGTGATACTTTCCACTATAGCAAGTTAAGCCTGACGCGACTTGGGCAATCGACGCAAAGAATTGAAAGGTGAACCATGAAAACCTCCTGCCAACCCCCCTGCTCCAACCCCATGCGCAAATTCATCCGACTCTGCGCGTGCCTGTTTTTGTTTCTGCTGGCCGGGAGCGAGGCCCGGGCGCAAATGTACATTTATTCCAATGCGCTGGTCAACGGCTGGGGGAACAGTAGTTATAACAGTACTATCGTTCTCAACAACACTTCGCCGGTCTATACCGGCAGCTCGGATTCGATCAGCGTAACCATCACCAGCCCCTATGGCGCCTTTATGCCGAGCCACGCTTCCATGTCGGATTCAAGTTACACCAGCATCAGTTTTTGGCTCAACGGCGGCGCAACCGGGGGACAGCATCTCCAACTTTATGGCATTCTTGCCTCGGTGGTGCAGAGCCCACGCGTTAGTTTGGGCACAATCGCGGCCAACACCTGGTCAAACTACACAGTGTCATTGTCGTCCCTGGGCGTGGCAAATGCGGCGAACTTCACCGGCTTCGCCATCCAGGACTCCAACGATTCAAGCGAACCCACCTTTTACCTGGATAACATCGTGCTCAACGCCGCTGTGGCGTTGGCGGCGAGCGCAGGCAGCAATGTGACAAATTGCGAGGGCGGCAGCACGACGATCGGCGGCAATCCCACAGCCAGCGGCGGCGCGGGTGGCTACACCTATAGTTGGAGTCCCCCCACGGGGCTGAGCAGTTCGACGGTGGCCAATCCCACGGCTTCGCCGACCAGCACAACGACTTACACGGTCACGGTCACTGATGCCTCGGAGAATACCGCTCAGTCCAGCGTGACGGTGACAGTCAGCCCCAATGAAGCTCCTACGGTCAGCACAGGCGGCAACCAGACGATCACCGCGGGCAACAATACGGCGGGATTGGGCGGCGTGGTGGGCGGCGGCGCCACGGGCGGAGTCTGGACAACTTCCGGCTCAGGCGCATTTTCGCCGAGCACGACCACGTTGAACGCGACCTATGCTCCGTCAGCGGCCGATATCACGGCGGGGACGGTGGCGCTGACACTGACCACGACTGGCCAGCTTTCGCCTTGCAGCGCCTCCTCGGCGGAAGTGGTGGTGAGCATCATCAGCACCGAGTGGATTTATTCCAATGCGCTGGTCAACAGTTGGTCGGATAGTGGCAGTTATAACACCACGGTGAACAACGCCAACACTTCGCCAGTCTATACTGGCTGCGTGGATTCCCTCGGTGCGACCATCACCGGCGCCTACGGCGGCCTTCAGTTCTTTCATTCTCCCATCACGGATACCGCTTACACCAGCATCACTTTCTTGATCAACGGCGGCGCGAGTGGCGGACAACGTCTCCAGATGTATGGCCTGCTGGGCGCCAGTGGCACGGCCCAGGGAACCACCTATGCTTTAACCGCGCCGTTGGCCAATACATGGCAGCAGTACTGGGTGCCGTTGTCGGCCCTGGGTGTGGCGAACGTAACAAATTTCTCCGGTTTCGTCATTCAGGATTCCGCCGGCACATCCGAGCCGACATTCTATCTGGATAACGTCCAGCTCACCAGCTACACGGCGCCACCGCTGACGCCCATCAGGGTGAACGCCGGCCAATCTATCCGCACGGCTGACGCGCGCTGGTTCGGTTTGAATACGGCGGTCTGGGATAGCGAACTCGACACAGCGGGCACGATCATTTTGCTGACCAACATGGGTGTGCAGGCGTTGCGTTACCCGGGCGGATCCGATTCCGACAATTTTCATTGGATTACCAACGGGTTGAACGGCGGAGGTTATGTGGCATCGACAGCGACGGTGGAAAGTTTCATTCAGATCATGACCAACATCAACGGGAAGGCCATGATGACCATGAACTATGGCACTGGCACCACGAACGAAGCGGGCGCGTGGGTGGCATACTGCAATGCCGCGACAAACAGCACGGTGTCTTTGGGCACGGACGGGTACGGTTACAGCTGGCAAACGGCTGGATACTGGGCCTCCTTGCGCGCGGCCGCGCCGCTGCATACGGATGACGGGAAAAATTATCTGCGCCTCTCGCATCCGACGCCGCTGGGTTTCAAGTATTGGGAGATTGGCAACGAGGTTTACGGCGCCTCCTGGGAGACCGACACCAATAATGTGCCTCATGATCCTTACACCTATGCGTCGCGGGCCCAGGGATTTATCTCGTTGATCCACGCGGTTGATTCGACGTCCAAAGTCGGGGTCGTGGTCGAGAACGGCGAGGACAGTTATGTCAATAATAACGACCATCTGGTGACCAACCCGGTCACGAGAGCGACGCACTATGGTTGGACGCCGGTCTTGCTGACGTATTTGAAAATCTTTGGCAATATGCCGGACTTTGCCATTTTCCATAATTATCCTTATAATCCGGGCGGGGAGACCGACTCTGGGCTGCTGCAATCCTCGGAGCCGCCGACGGGCTGGGCTTACTATGCGTCGGATCTGCGCACGCAAATCACCGATTACCTGGGCACCAACATTGGAACGAACATCGAGCTGGTCTGCACGGAAAACAATTCCGTTTCATCCGAGCCTGGCAAACAATCGGTCAGCTTGGTCAACGGCCTGTACAAGATCGACAGCCTTGCCGCCCTGGCGCAAACGGAGTTCAACGGCCTTTTCTGGTGGGATTTGCGCAATGGCACGGAAACGGACGGCAACTTGAGCTCCAGTCTTTATGGCTGGCGCGAATATGGCGATTACGGGGTGGTGGATTCCGCCGGCTATACGGACCCCAACCTTTACCCGACCTATTACACGACGGAACTCATGGAGGATTTCGTGCAGACGGGCGACACGGTGGTTGCCGCCTCCAGCACTTATGCGCTGCTCTCGTCTTATTCGGTCCGGCGGCAGAACGGGAACCTGACTGTGCTTGTCATTAATAAAGACCCCAGCAATACTCTGACGGGGCAAGTGTCTCTGGCCGGCTTCAGCCCCGGCTCGAGCGCCACGGTCTATTCCTATGGGATCCCCCAGGACGACGCCGTGGAATTGGGCACGGGCTCGACGGGCGTTGCCGCAAGCAGCATATCCGTCAGCGGAACCAACATCACCTATTCCTTCGCGCCTTACTCAGCGACGGTTTTCTCGTTTCCTGAGACTACGCTGGCGGCCAGCGCGGGCAACCCCGAGACGATATGCGCGGGCGGAAACACAAGCATCGGCGGCAGCCCGACGGCCAGCGGAGGCGCGGGTGGTTACACTTATGGCTGGAGTCCCACCACGGCATTGAGCAGTTCGACGGTGGCTAATCCCACGGCTTCGCCCGCCAGCACAACGACTTACACGGTCACGGTCACCGATTCCTCGGAAAACACCGCGCAGGCCAGCGTGACGGTGACGGTCAACCCGGCGGCCACGGCCAGCGCGGGCGGCAACCAGAGCATTTGCGCGGGTAGTAGCACGGCGGGCTTGAACGGTGTGGTGGGCGGCGGCGCCACCGGCGGCTACTGGACGACTTCCGGCTCGGGCACATTTTCGCCGGGCACAAACACGTTGAACGCCACCTACAATCCATCAGGGGCCGATATCACAGCGGGCACGGCGACGCTGACGCTGACCACGACCGGCCAGCTTTCACCCTGCGGCGCAGCCACGGCGCAAGTGGTCGTCACAATCCACGCCTTGCCAACGATCACTTTGGGAGCCAGCCCGAGCTTGACTTACCACAGTTCGACGAGCGCGAACCTGCCCTACACCGCGACGTCGGGCAGTCCTAACGAATACAGCATCACCTACGGTTCCGCGGCCCAAACGGCGGGCTTTGCGAATGTGGGTTTGACCACCTTGCCCGCCAGCCCGATCCATCTGACGGTGCCGATCGCCGCCGGCGTCAATACTTACAACGGCACCCTGACGCTCAACAACAGTTCCACAGGCTGCGGCAGCGCCAACTATCCCTTCACGGTGACGGTGAATTCGCTGCCGGTGGTTTTGACGGGAACCCGGGCCTATGACGGGACAGCGATCGCGGCGGCCGGGATTTTATCGGTGGCGAATGCGGTCGCCGGTGACAACGTTTACCCGGCCTCCGGCAGCGCTACGCTGGCCGGCGCGAGTGTCGGCACGGAAACGATCACCTCCGCCGGGACGCTTTTGCTGGGCGGCACGTCGGCAGGCAATTACACCTTGGCGGGCTTCAGCGGGAGCGTGACGGTCACAAACCCATTCGTGCCATTCACGATCACCTCTTCAACCCTGGACATTACCGGAACCAATTTCGTCGTGTGCTGGCAGTCGATTCCCGGCGTTTCTTACAACGTGCTGACCAATACCAGCCTGGCCGCGCCTCAAGCTTGGTCCATCGCAGGCGGACCGATCATGGCGACGAACACCAACACTTGCTTCACATTGCCCGGCGGGATCACCGGGAATACAAATGTGAACGTGGTGATACAACAATAGAGATCGCGGCTTGAGTCAGGGCAAACGCATCGAAATGTTCGGGGCCACACATGCAGCTCTCATTAACACCGCCACTGTCATCCGGTTAAAACATGTTGAAGATCAATTGGTTATGAGAATTGGCTGTTTCATTTTGAGATGCGGTTTTCGCAACCAATTCAGCCAGAGGCACTTGCTCAAACACGTTCACGCT
>JBEKDI010000151.1:0-9762 GCA_050014435.1 Verrucomicrobiota bacterium
GAACAGGAAGGCTGCCGGCACAATTCTCGAACGGTTCAAAAGGCTATTCCCGGAAGACGCATTTCCCATTCCCGGCCAGGTCGCAAAGTTTTCTGTTGACCGCTTGAGAACAGCGGGTCTGTCCCGTCCCAAGGCGTCGTATATTATTGATTTGGCCAAGCGTTGTAACGCGGGTCTCATACCGAGCGTCCGTAACTGCGATCTTCTCCATGACGAGGAGAGCCGAATGGACAACAACTGGCGCTCCTTTAAACTAATAGGACTGAACTCGAAATACTCGACATGCCCATTATCTCCATTCAAGCCGCCGTGTTGCGGACCCCGGGCCGCCCACTAAAGATCGAGCGCCTGGAAATGGAAGGTCCGCGCGATGACGAGGTGCTGGTGCGCCTGGTGGCCAGCGGGATTTGCCATACGGACATTGATTTCTGCGAAAGCGGCGGTTCTGGTCCCGTCGTGCTGGGCCACGAAGGCTCCGGGGTGGTGGAACGAATTGGCACGGCGGTGAAGGGATTCAAGCCCGGCGACCATGTGGTGCTTTCTTATCAATCCTGTGGATGCTGCCAGCCTTGCAGGAGTGGTCACCCAGCGGGCTGCCAACGGTTCTGGGAGGCGAACTTTGGCTTCGCTCGCTTGGATGGGACCAACGCGCTGTGCGGCGGAGTGCGTGGTCACTTTTTTGGCCAATCATCGTTTGCCACCCACACCCTGGCGACCGTGCGCAATCTGGTAAAAGTGCCCAAGTCGCTTCCACTGGAATTGCTGGCTCCGCTGGGTTGCGGCCTGCAGACGGGTGCTGGCACAGTAATGATTTCGCTGGCGGTTCGCGCCGGATCAAGCATCGCCGTTTTTGGCGTTGGTTCGGTTGGTCTGGCGGCGGTGATGGCTGCCCGCATCGTCAAAGCCAAAACGATCATCGCGGTGGACAGTAACGATTTTCACCTAAAACTCGCCCTCGATTTAGGTGCGACTCATTCCATCAACAACCGGCGAAATGACCTCGCCGCGAGCATCAAGGCAGCAACGGGCCGCAGCGTTGATTACATCGTGGAGAGCACAGCAGATCGCGACATGGAGCACCTCGCGGCTGAACTGCTGAATCCAGGCGGAAAAGCGGCGCTGCTCAGCGGAGCTAGCGCCCCGGGCCGGCTGCCGAGAGAGCGCCAAGTCCTCAGCGTCATCCAAGGCGACGCCCTACCCCAGAAGTTCATTCCGAAACTGATCAAGCTGTACCAGGATGGGCCGTTCCCCTTCGACCGCCTGGTGAAGTTCTACAATTTTACCAAGATCAACCGTGCCATCGCCGACTCGAAGCGTGGCACTACCGTCAAGCCCGTGCTGCTGATCGGCCAAAAAGCAAACGCGCCTTGAATTGTGCCTTTAACGCTTCGGGGCGGTCCGCAGCAACTTGAGCGGCTCCGGAGTCTTGTAATGCCGCTTCAATCCAACTTCGGTCAATAGACCATGGCGTAGCAATCTGAACATCTCGATTCGCTATAAAGCCCGAAAAAGCAAAAAAGAATAGAAAATGACAATCAGCGATCCTCCCTTTCGGGAATGAACTGCTCGGAAGCAACATTTAGGACCGTTTTTCCAAGTGACGACAGTCCAATCTCCTTCGGCACTTACCTGATACTTGTTGGGATCGGTTGACAGAGCGATTCTCACACGCTCCGCATGAACTTCGGGCGATTCGGTTTGGACGTATCCGAGCAAACCGCCTGCTTGATCATGACGACCATAAACTCTGCTAAGAAAACGGCCCAACCCATCAGTGTGGCTGATGAGATCAGTATAGTCGCCGGTTCCCGCAAGCTTTTTTGCCTCAAACCGGAAATACAGCGTTTCTCTTTGTCCCGCGTATTTGAGTTTGATGTCGGGCAGTTTGCGACGCTTGCCAAGTCGTCTTTTGTAACCCTGCTTGTCCGACTCGTTTTCAGGCCAATTATCCACTGCCGTCCAATACCGCATCCACGGCTGCTGGCGAGTGCAGAGCAACTCCTCAATTTTCCACGCGAGTTCGCCCGATATTTCAGGCTCTGCCCAGACATTGCACGCTTTGGCATCCATTATCTCATATCCTGCTTGCAACAGTTCGTGCGCTCGCTCGACGAACAGATTGAACGCGGCATTATTTGTCATGGTTCTGCGCTCCCTCGTCACGCGTGTTGCCGATCACAATGTCCGCTGCGTCGAGCATCGCGCGGGTCGGGGTCCAGTGCATCCGGTGAATGGGTTTAAAAAGATATGTCCTTTCGCCGCGATGAAGTCGCAAGGCGCGGTCAAAATAGACCCATTGTGCGCGCTCTTCGCGGAGCCGTTCGCGCGTGGCAGCGAGTGTGCGGGCGGTTGCAGAATTGGCAGCGAGCACACGTATGGTCGCATTGCCGTTCGCTGGCTCGACGGCGATGAAACCGGACTCCGCGTCGTGGAGAATGATCACGCAATATTGCGTGTTTCCATTCCCGTTCGCATCCAATTCGCGCTGGAGCCATTCGCCGTATGTTTGCAGTTCATCCGCGCCTGCGGCGCGCATTGCTGCTTGGCCGATTTTGCCGTCGTTTAGCGCGACGCGCACCTGCACAAGGTCATGCACTAGCGCACGCTCGGCTTCATCCAGATCAAGCGCATCGGACACGCGGCGGTTCAATTCCTCCACCTTCGCATCCTGCCCGTCATCCGCAGACGATTCGTCAAGTTCGGCGTCAGGCTGATTTGGGTCGGGCAGCAGGCGTGGCTTTGTACGGGTGAGCTGGTCGTGCAATGCTTCCCAGCCAGCGAGTTCATCTGATGCGAGCTTGAGCAGCGGGATTGGGATTTGACGAAGGGAGTCGAGGGTGCCTCGCCCGCGCTGAACGCCAAACTGCGTCGAAGTGAGGAACGCATGATAGAATGCAAAATCCGAACTCAGATAGAGCGCGAGGGCTTTGAGCAGCGGCCGGTTGTTGTCTGCGCTCACGATACCAATTTGGCGGGGAGGAACGACGATGAATCGGTCGCTATAAACCGCAAAATTCCGCGCGGCGCTGACAATGACATGAGGCGGGCGGCACACCGCCAACGGGAGCGGTCCCCGGCCTTCACGGCACCAAGCTTCATCCGGCCCATTATCTTCGCCGCCCAATACAGCAACCAACTCGTCATTCGAGAACCGAAAGAGCCTACGGACTCGATCCAGTAATTTAACGTCGAGCTTGTGCTTTCCACGGACCTCTGAAACCTCGTCGAGTTTCGGCTTCTTTTGCGCTCCGTCCACTTCTTCCCCGGCGTCGTTACTGTTCTTGACGCGAAGCTCAAGACCCTGAGTTACACCAAATTTCTGCGTGGGAACCTTAGGATTTGCGACAAATCTGGCCAGCTTGGGTTTCCACTTAGCTTCGCACTCTTCCAACGACGGCCACTTCCTCCTCATCCGCGCCAAAAGCGAAGCATCTAACGCCGAGCCCCAGGTTGCCAATTTCCACGGAAGCCCGCGTCCAGAGGCGATTTCGCACAACGGCATTTCGCGCACCTCGTCACCATTGACGGTGATGCTCCACGTTTCGTTGCGGACCCCTGACGAAAGCGGACGGGTGGATTCCTGATTGGCAACGAGCGGTGAGAAAACAGTCGTCATTTCCAAGTCATCGGGCTGGGCATTCTTCTTCCGCAGGCCGAACAGTATCGCAGCGGCGGGAACACGGGAGCGACCTGCGAAAAGAACTTCCGCAAGGTTCGAAAAATTCGTTACCGCGTAAAGCCGGTGCGCGCGGAAAAACTTGCGGCGAAATTCCACCGAAGGATCTTCAAAGAGCGTCATTGCTGGGATGAGCAGTGCGCACACACCATCACTAGCCATGAATTCTCGACATCGCCACGCGAAGGCCTGCGCGACAGCGTTCTTGCCAACAGGCATTGTCGCAGCGTGTTTCTTCATCCACACCAACACTCGTTTGGACCGTACTTCCACTTCGTTGTTTTCTGCCTGCTCGCCCTTAGGCTTAGTCCACGGTGGGTTCCCTGCTATCCAATGGAACTTCGTCTTAAATGGCTGAAACGCAAAGAAGTCGGAGCAAAAGATGTTTGCCTTACGAATAGTGGGTAGTCTAAAGCGCGGGTGATCGATAAGGTCCGCAGGTTCAACGTAGTCGAGTAGTGTGAGGTAGAGACTAAACTCGGCGACACTGCACGCATCCTCATCCATATCCACGCCAAAGATGTGGCGCTTGAGCAGCGTGGCGAGTTCGTGCGGAGCGGGCTTCCTTTTCCTATGGATGAACTCGCGCTCGATAAGTCGGCGATAGCACTGGACGAGAAACGCTCCGGATCCGCAACTAGGATCAAAAACCCGGACGCCCCGCTGGAGCCTGCGACGCTTATCCAGTCCTGCGAGCATGTAATTTACGACCGGAATAGGCGTGTAGTACGCGCCTGCCTTGCGGCCTTCGCTGTGCTCGTCGTCTTCATCGTTGTCAGGCTTATCGGGAAGGTGAAGGAATTGCTCGTAGATCATTGAGAGCGTCTCAATAGGGATGAAATCGAATTTGAACGCGGTGAAAGGCAGATGGAATTGCCATTGGCCCTCAAAAGTGTCTCCAGCGAAGGCGCCTGCGATGCGCTGGATTTGTTCTTCCGTCGGCGCGCTTGCACCGCGAAACTTCAGCGGGAAGACGCGACCGTTGAGGAAGCCGTCAAGCTTTTCGCAAACGGAACGCAGCCCGGCGACAGTGGCGCTACGACCAAAGACAGTGTCACGCCCAATCTGCCACTCCTCCAGCCGCCGCGGTGAGAGGAACCCGCGATCTTTGAGGTAGTGAAGGTAAACGTATTTGCCTATGAGTGGATGGATAACGCCCCTGACATTGTCACGTCCGAACTGGTCTCGGAACTTCTTCGCAAGCAGCTTGAGATTCGCCAGCAGGCTCCAATAAACGCGCTTTTCTGGTTGAACATCGCCGCCGCGACTTCGCCAGAGCGCGCCGGAGTCAATCGAGTACGCGCGAAATTCTGCAAGCCTGTCGGCGATTTCATTAAACTGAATCAGCGGTTCAAGGATGCCTTCGCGTGCATCAGTATCTGTCTCGTTGCAATTGAATCCAGAATAGAGTCGCAAGCCAGCGGGTGTGCGAACGAGAAGGAATGGGACGATGTCTTGATTCCAGACAAGTTTATGAATTTCGTCTGCCGCTGCGAAATTTTCAGCCTCGCAGACATAGACGACCGGAACGAGCGAACCTTCACCATTGAACGGACGAAGCGAATAGACACCTTCAAGCCGACAGGCCCGACGCCGCGCGGCCGTGCGGAGGATGTGCCCGATGTCCGGCGCACGATCAAACGCTGCCGTGCCTCGCTGGAAAAAATTTCCAGAAGTGCTATAGCCGAGCGTTTCGATTAAAGTTGAAAGTTCCATTCAAATTCAGCGCCAGACCTGACGGACAATTTGATACACGGGATAATTCCAAATCACATTTCTTTCCGGAACTTCAATGGGCTGAAACACAGAATTGTAACTCGTAAAACAACAAATTCTCACCGGCAATTGGTCTCGCGCGGTGAAAACTTTGAACACGACTCCTTCGCGCTCCAAGCGCGCGACAACCAAACTGCCGTTTCGCGGCTGCCGGGTTGGCATCAACACGGCAATATCTCCTGGGAAAAACTTGGGCTCCATCGAGTCGCCTTGTATCTCCACAGCAAAGGCTTGCTCATCTGGACAATCTGTTGCAACTCGCTTTTCCCAATCGAGGGGAAGTTCTCCAAAATCGGCACCGGTTCCGGCCTGAGCCCAAGAGCGGACTGGAATCGCCCGAGTTCCGTTAAGCGATCCTAACTGGGGAAGACCTGCCTGCCTTGAGACCTCCGCTAAACTGCGAGCCATTTTCCGAGACAATGGCTTCGGCGAGTTCTCGAGCTTTGACAGATGCTGGCGCGAGATCCCGAGCTTTTTTGCGAACTGATCTTGGGTCAAACCCAGTTGATCCCGGATCTTCGCGAGCGGTTCCAGAGTTGCGAACATGATCGACATTGAGTCCTAAAGCTGACAGAATGTCAACCTGAAAAGCGACAAAAACGACGCACGGTGACGCTTAAGAGTCGCTCACGTCGTCTTGAGCTACTAAACAGTGCGATCCTGTAAAGGGGAGTGTGATGCAAGTCCACGGCATTCCGCCAGTCTTTTGCGCGCGTACCCGTCTTGGGCGGTACGGAGAGCCTTACCCAATTTTTGATACCGTTAGTTATATCAGACGGCCAGTTGGATGTGATTTAAGCTATCACTTGCAATTCGTCAAGATATACTATATGGTATCAATAATGTATAATAATACAAAACAAGACATCAAAGCGCTTCGCCTGAATGGCCTCCCGGTTGAGATGCGCCTCTCTTTGAAGGAGGCGCGCAAGAAGCGCGGCTGGACCCAGCGAGACCTGGTCCGTCGCATCGGTCTTACCCAGAGGCACATCTCCGGCATCGAGTCCGGGAAGATCGTGCCGCGCTACGACACGATTCTGGAACTGGTCCGCATTCTCGACCACGATCTCCTCATGGTCCCGCGCGCCCTCGTCCCTGTGGTGCAGTCCCTGATTCGCGATCATCTCAGAGACCAATCCGGCGAGGGCGAAGAGCGCTCCCTCTATGCCGACGACCCTGGCGAGGATACAACCGAGGAGCCGCACGATGAAGTTTGACCCAAAAAAACTGAATGCGCTTTCTGTCCAGCTGCACGGTCGCCAAATCGGCGTCATCACTCGCCTCGCGGGCGACCGCCAGATCTTTGCATTCGAGCAGGACTACATCGACGATCCGCAGCGCCCGACCCTGAGCCTCTCTTTCAAGGGCCGCACCGGCGGGCTTGTGACAACTCTGCGCCCCGTGACCCGCCACGTGCCGCCGTTCTTCTCGAACTTGCTGCCGGAGGGAAACCTGCGTGAATACCTCGCGAAACTTGCGGCAGTGAATACGGAACGAGAATTCTTCCTGCTGGCCGTCCTGGGCGCGGATCTTCCTGGCGCGCTCGTGGTCACACCGCTTGACAGCGAGGGCCAGCAAGTCGGACAGCCCCAGCACGAAAAAGATGATCATCAGGACAACGCTCATCCCCGCGAAGGGGTGCTGCGCTTTTCCTTGGCTGGTGTGCAGTTGAAGTTCTCTGCGGTCAGGGAAGCCTCTGGCGGACTGACTATTCCCGCGGGTGGCATGGGTGGATCATGGATCGTCAAGCTGCCATCCCACCGTTTCCCGGCTGTCCCCGAGAACGAATTCGCCATGCTCGAGCTGGCGCGCCGCGTCGGCATTGCCGTGCCCGAGAACCGCCTCGTATCGATGGCGGACATCAAGGGCCTCCCGGAAGAGGCGCGCGCGCCCGGGGGCAAGGCTCTCGCCGTTCGGCGGTTCGACCGTCTGCCGGGCGGGGAGTCCGTTCATATGGAAGATTTTGCGCAGGTCTTCGGACAGTTTCCCGACAACAAGTACAAATTCCACAGTTATGCGAATATCGCCTCCGTCCTCTGGGCCGAAGCAGGTGACGACGCCGTCTGGGAGTTCGTCCGCCGTCTCGTTTTCTCGGTGCTGATTGGCAACGCTGACATGCACTTGAAAAACTGGTCGCTCCTCTACCCAGACCGGCGAACGCCCCAGCTCTCGCCGGGCTACGATTTTGTCGCAACGCTCCCTTACATTCCGAACGACACACTGGCACTGAGCTTCGGCGGCAGTCGCAGCCTCTCCGAAATCACCCCCGGCCAGATGCGGCGCTTTGCGGACACGGCGCGGATTCCGGCAAGTCCGCTGTGGCGGATCGTGGTCGAGACAGCCGAGCGCACCGTTGCCGCCTGGAAGACCCTTGAACAAAAGGACGTCGTGCCTAAAGAGTTGAGGGATTCGATCGGCAAACAGATTCTCGGTGTGGCAGCCGCGATCAAGTGACCTGGGCAAAACGCCGGAGTCCCGCACCCTGACGTTGGACGGGGTGATTATCGAAGCAAACAATCAATTGGCGGAGATGCTGGGCCGGAACGGTTCCGAGCTTATCGGCTGCCCCGCAGTGGACTTCATAGCTCCTGAATCGAGAGCAGCTGCAGCTCGAGGCATACGCGAGTTGCGAACCGATCCGTATGAATGTTACGCCATTCGAAAGGACGGCTCAAAGATTTTGGTGGAGATCAACGCGCGCATTGCTAATTATCGAGGGCAGCAGGTTCGCGTAGCTGCGGTACGCGATATTACCGAGCAGCGCCGAACGACAAATCTGCTCTTGGAATCGGCGCGCTTTCAACAAGCCATTCTCGACAGCCTTTCTACGCGCATCGCCGTCGTTGACGAGACTGGAACGATTCTGGCCGTAAATCGAGCATGGAAGGATTTTGCATCCGAAAACAGCCCCTCTCCTGAGCGCGTTAACGAAGGGGTAAACTACCTCGCAGTTTGTGCTGCTGCACAAGGCGTTGGCGCTGAATTTGGCCGTCAATTTGCTGATGGAATTCAAAAAGTACTGTCCGGCGAGTTGCCAATGTATGAAATGGAGCATCCCTGTCACGGCGCTACCGCAAAACTGTGTTTTCATGGCAGAGTTACACCTTTCCCGGGATCCGGCCCTCGTCGTGCAGTGATCGCTTACGAAGACATTACAGAACGCAAGCCGATGCCAAAGGATCTGGAAGCTTTATCCAATGTCGTGGAGCGGCAGAAAGCCGGAGAACAGCTGAGGTTGAGTAAGTTGCGCTACCGGACATTGTTTGAACTCGCCCAGGACGCAATCTTCATAATTTCTTGCGGCAAGGTCATTGATTTTAACCCGCATGCGCTTGCATTGTACGGATGCACGAAGCAACAATTTCTGGAGCACTTGCCCCTTAATCTCTCTCCTTCAAAGCAGCCGAATGGTCGGTTGTCCGATGAAATAAGCCGGCAGTATGTGGAGGCTTCTCTGGCCGGTACGCCTCAACACTTTGAGTGGGTTCATCAACGCCCTGATGGGAGCCAGTTTGACGCAGACATAGTAATGAATGCTTTTCCGTTGGGAGACACCTCCGCAATAATGGCGATTGTGCGAGATATCACAGAGCGAAAGCGCGGAGAGCGTTCGTTGCAGCAATCCAGGGCAGAGTTAAGAGAGCTTTATACCAGGCTGAACACGCTCAGAGAGGATGAACGCAAACAATTCTCCCTGGAGATTCACGATCATGCAGGACAGCTGATCACAGCACTCAAGTTTGACATTTCATCTGCCAACCATAACGCCGGCTCTTTGCCTGATTCGAAAGCTAAAGAAGTGGTGATGGCGAAACTTGCAAGCGCCAAGAATTTTTTGAATGAAGTTCACATTGCCCTGGTCAAGATGGCGACATCTCTTAGACCGGCTGCGCTGAATGCCGGCCTGCTACTGGCGCTTAAAACGGAGATAGCAGTTTTCGCAGAAGGATCCCGATGGGATTATCGGCTGGATCTGCCAGAGCATGAAATGCCATTGTCGGATCACGCCGCCACCATGCTGTTTCGCATTTTCCAGGAATCCATAACCAACATTGCTCGCCATGCTAACGCGACCCAAGTGCTGGTAAGAATGAAGGTTGATAGGGGCAACCTGGTACTCCAGATTGAGGACAATGGAAAAGGTGTTCCTCAAGAGAAATTGGTGGGATCACTTGGTCTTCTGGGAATGCAGGAGCGCGCTGGGAGCCTCGGCGGACAATTGACAATTGCCGGGTGTAATAAACGCGGAACAAACGTAACCGTTTCCATTCCTTACGCTGAAAATCACCGTTAACGCCTCCACCGCCGCC
>JBEKDI010000152.1:0-9061 GCA_050014435.1 Verrucomicrobiota bacterium
CGTTCACCCGAAAGCGTTACCCTCAAGAAATTCCTCGCAACCAAAATCAGCCCCGCCCGCTGCGGCTACGCTGAAATCCTTGAACTGGAAAAGGCTGCATGAACGTTCCACTGTCCAGAATAAACATCAAGCAAGTAAATACCCACTGGATGCTGGCGTCGGAATTTGAATCCAGCAAAGCGTCCGGCCCGCAACACCCGCCAAAGTTCCTTCTCTTCCCCGGTTTGTTCACGGCGCAGATGGCGAGCGTTGGCGATGGTGCTCATGACTCAAAAGAGTGGAAGCCCCTCTCCTCAATCCTCTCCCCGCTCCTTTGTCGCGGGGCGAGGAAGAAGAACGCCGTGCTCCCGGTTGCGATCTCTGTGTTCCTAATCATCGGATTTTTCGATTCACACGCGCGGCCACTTTCAGTCTCAGCGCATTTAGGCGGATGAAGCCGGTCGCGTCGTCCTGGTTGTAGGCTTGGGTGGGATCGGCTTCCATGGTGGCGATATGCGGATTGTAGAGACTGACCGGCGATTTCCGCCCGGCATTGATGATGTTGCCTTTGTAAAGCTTCACCCGCGCGGTGCCGCGCACGTTCTTTTGACTCTCTGTGACCAGCGCCTGCAGGGCGTAGCGCTCCGGCGAAAACCAGAAGCCGTAATAGACGAGTTCGGCATACTTGGGGATCAACGAATCGCGCAGGTGCATGACTTCCCGGTCCATGGTGATGGTTTCCACCTGCCGATGGGCAAAATGCAGGATCGCGCCGCCGGGCGTTTCATACACGCCGCGCGATTTCATTCCGACAAAACGGTTTTCCACCAAATCCACCCGGCCCACGCCGTGTTTGCCGCCGAGTTTGTTTAGCGTTTGCATCACGCCCAAGGGCGAAAGTTTTTTCCCGTTCACCGCAACGCATTCGCCCCTGGCGAAATCCAGCGTGACGTATTCGGGTTTGTCGGGGGCATCCTCCGGGGCAACGCTCAGTTTGTACATGGCCTTGTGCGCCGGCGCGGATGCGTCCAGCCAGGGGTCTTCCAAAATGCCGGCCTCGAATGAGATGTGCAGGAGGTTGCGGTCCATCGAATAGGGTTTCTTGGCAGAGGCTTGCACCGGGATGCCTTTTTCCCCGCAATATTGGATCATCTCCGCCCTTCCCGGGAACTGCGCGCGAAATGAAGGGTCCCGCCACGGCGCGATGACTTGCAAGCCCGGCGCGAGAGCGGCCGCTGTCAATTCGAATCTCACCTGGTCATTTCCCTTGCCGGTCGCGCCGTGGGCGATGGCGCCGGCCTTCTCGCGGCGGGCGATGTCGATCATGCGCTTGGCGATGAGGGGGCGGGCGATGCTGGTGCCGAGCAGGTACTGGTTCTCATAGATCGCGCCAGCCTGCATCATTGGATAAATGAAATCGCGCGCGAACTCCTCGCGCAGATCGTCGATATAGATTTTGGAGGCCCCGGTTTTAAGCGCCTTTTTTTCGAGGCCGCGCAGTTCCTCCTCCTGACCGATGTCGGCGCAAAAGGCGATCACTTCCGCATCGTAATTTTCCTTGATCCATGAAAGCAGGACCGAGGTGTCCAGTCCGCCCGAATATGCCAAAACAATTTTCATCGTCCGGGATTTAAACGCCAATCGTTCCAAAAGGCCATGTTGAAAATGGGCGGGGTCATGGGGGCGGATTAAGATTAAGATTAGGATTAGGATTAAGATGGGGCTTAGATTGGAAGGCGGTCACGCATTCGTGGACCGATGCGAAAAAGCTGTTTTCACCCAATTCGCGGGCCAGACCGGTCCGTTCCAGAGTGGCGCGAAGGGGAGGGTTGGCGTGGGCGATTTTCAGCGCGATGCCCTGCTGCTTCAACTCCCGATGCAGGTCTTCCAGCGTTTCCAAGGCGGTGACGTCGATGTCGGTGATGGCCTGGGCGTCGAGCAGGAACCAGACGACCGGCGTTTTTGAGTCAAGTATAAGTAGTCGCGCGCGGGCGGCGAAGTGGCCCGCGTTGGAAAACAGCAGCGGGGCGTAAAAGCGGTAGGCCAGCAAGCCGGGCAGGGTTTGCCCGCCCGGGGTGTCGCCCAAGTCGTGGAAGCCGTGCCCCGGCATTTCGCGCAGGACCGCGTCGGGCGGATTGGAGATGCGGCTGATCAGGCCAAAGAGCGAAAGCACCACCCCGATCAGAATGCCCGGAATTACCCCGGCCACGAGCACCCCCAGCGTCGTCAGCCCCGCCACCACGGCGGAGCGCGGATAGGATCGGTAGATGCGGATCATGACGTCGAATTCGACCAGGGTGAAACCGCCATAAACGAGTATGGCAGCCAGGGCGACGATCGGCAGGTGCGCCACCACAGGGGTGAGAAACAAGAGGAAGAGCGCCAGCATGGCCGCCGCCACCAGGCTGGCCACCTGGGTTTTGCCGCCGACCGCATCGTTGACGGCGGTGCGCGCCTGGCTGCCCGTGCCCGCGAAACCCTGGAAGAATCCGGTTAATAGATCCGACGCGCCGAGCGCGACGAGTTCCTGGTTGGCGTTGACTTCGTAGCCGTTTTTCGCCCCGAAGGCCCGCCCCAGCAGAATGACTTCAGTGTAACTGAGCAAGGCGATGCCGATGGCGGCCGGCAGCAGCGACTGCAAGTCCCGCCAGTCGAACTGCGGCAGGGTGAAAGCCGGCAATCCGGCCGGCAGCAGGCCGACAACAGCCACGCCACGTTGTTCCAGTCCCAGGCTGACGGAGGCGATCCCCGCCACTACGCACACGACAAGGGCGGAGGGGATTTTTGGGGCGAACCGGCGCAGGCCCAGCAACAGCGCCAGCAAGCTGCAGCCGAAGACCGCCGTGACGGGATTCATTTTGTCCAGCTTGCCGCAGAGTTCGACGAGGCGCGGGACGAAGTCATTTTTTTGCAGCGACACGCCAAGGAATTTATCCAGTTGCGACGCCACGAGGATCAGGGCCGCGCCCGTCATGTAGCCGACCAGCACTGGTTTGGAAAAGAAATCGGCCACCGCGCCGAGCCGGGCGCGCGCGCCCAGGAGGAGCATCAAGCCGCTCAAGACGGCCACCGCGCCGGCCAGGACCACGGCGCGGCTGGGGTCGCCCCCGGCCAGTGGCCTGACCGCGCTGACGATGAGCAAACAGAGGGCGATGTCCGGTCCGACAATCACCTGGCGCGAGCCGCCAAAGAACGGATAGACCGCCAGCGGAACCAGTGCCGCGTAAAGGCCATATTGGGCCGGCAGGCCCATCAAACCGGCGTAGGCAATCACGGTGGGGATCATGACCAGGCAGACGCTGATGCCCGCCAGCAGGTCCGCCGTAAACCATGCGCGGCGGTACCCGCGCAAAAACGACAGGGTTGGCAGATAACCCGCCACGTCCTGCGCCGGACTCTGTGTTGATGCCTGGCTCAATTTTAGGGAGCAACGATCCGCTTCTGCAGTTCAACGTCCGCCATGCTTTGAAAGTGGGTCACGTTGAAGGTGTAGATGCGATCCACGCCGCTTTTGACTGCGGCCGCGAGGAGCAGCGCGTCATATATTCTTCCACCTTGGATGCCGCTTGAGGCCGCATCCTCGATTGTTTTTGAGTATTCCTTTGCAGAAAGCGCGATCAGGGAAAAGTTCTTTATGATGTTTTCAAAGATAAGCTGCCATGTCACGCTTGGGGGCACCTGGCTTGCCCCGGGAAGGCGCGTCAGGACAGCGTAGCTCTCGGCAAGGCTGTGCGTTGCAGCCCAACCTTCATCTGTGCGTGCTTCGATGCGCTCCAAAACGGGCCGCGCCGCGTTGTGTTGAGGATGATTTGTTAGAAACGCCGCCACGAGGACGTTCGTGTCGCAAAAGACTTTCATCGCCGTTCTTTCACGTCGCGCATGAGGTCGTCAATTCGCTCGTCGCGCGATTGCGCGGCAAGGTTCCCTGCGCTTCCAAGCGGACCATGTGCTGTGAAGACCAGGACTCCATTAACTCTCTTTAGCTCTCCGGTTGCCTGGGTGGGGCGCATTTCGATGGCGTCCCCCCGCACCTCGATTGCGAGCATGTCCCCGCCCCTCAGCCGAAAGCGGTCGCGCAGCGGCTTCGGAAGGACCACACGTCCGGCTCCGTCGATTTGAACTGTTGCTTCTTTCATGGGATAAAGAATACCATGTTCCATTGGGAATTACCAATTAAAATGGTGATTTCCTAATACCTGCCAGCAAGTCCGCCGTGAACCATGCGCGCCGGTACCCGCGCAAAAACGACAGGGTTGGCAGATAACCCCGCCACGTCCTGCGCCGGACTTTGAGTTGGTTCCTGGTTCATTTATTGGATGATTCCGCCGACGATAAAGCCACTGGAAGCGTGTACATAAAATCACTTTGATTCACTTTGAGTTCATATGAGTTGCCCTAGCCCTGATTGTGTTGTAAAGCATTTATGTCTGGTAGTTTGCATACATTTATTGCCGTTGGGGCACTACTTTGATTTGAGTTAACTAAATTAATACCGGTATGACTCCCTCTTGCCGCAGGAGCTTCCGTCCTCGCCGAAACCAACATTGGCGGGGACAAGACGGCGCGGCAGTTCCAATTCGACCACAGCCTGGACTTGTTCCGGCATCCGGACAGTTTTTGCAACGCGGCTCATGCGTTTTGTAGTGGTGGAAGGATTATTATTTTTGGCACGATTTAGCACGAATTGCCACGAATCAACGCGAAACAGAGGGGACGCATTTCCGTCAGAACTCATTGGATGCCAGACTGTTCCGGTTGAAATCTTGCAAAAACGGTCCAAAACCCAATTTTCGTGTTTCATGACATTGTAGTTCCCTGTCCGGGAATGCATTCACATGCGTTAAGTTTGACCGGCAGAGGCCGGGCCGGCGAGAATCGCCGTCAAAGGAATGGCCTCGATGAGGCGCAAAATTCGCGAAACCGGATTTCAATGCCTGCACCGTTTGCGCTCCGTGGCGGCTCATTGCAGCGTTCCGCTCCGTGGCTTCGTTTGGCATGATATCAGCCTTTCCGTTCACATCTTCCCATTCGACATGGCCTCAATGCGGCATTCACTAAACGAACTATACAGTTAGCAGATTGTATAGTCAATGGATTTTTGAAAGAATTTTTGAGAAGGGTGCATTGTCCGGCAAAACAGCATTTAAATGCTTGCGCGGCGAAGGAGTGGTAACGCCATTCAAGGCCTTTCCCGAAGGCGCTTGACCTTTAAGGCCCGGGCTTTTCTCTTGAAGCGGTCTGCCATCGACGCATTCTACTTGCATGTCCACACTTTCAAACATCCTTTCCCGGTCCGGGCTGGCGTTAATACTTCTGGCGGCAGTTGCCACGGGAGGCTTGACTGATGCGCAGGCTGATGGCGGGGGCGGAGTTTCGATGGATTCGCCCGCGGCCAATGCCGGGGACCCGCTGATCCTGGATCTCAGCCGTTTTCTAGAACCGCTCGCAACTTTGAATGGCATGACCGCCATGTTTACCAATCTCACGGGCCGAAAACAATTTGACGGTTTGCCGTTCGAGATTGACGGCCAGGCCATCCTGTTCGGGCGGTCTTATGCCAGCCGCGAGGGGACCAATTACCCGGAAAGGTTGGAGGGAATTCGCATCGGCCGCAAATTTGACGAGTTGCATTTGATCCATTACTGCGCCTGGCTCGACACGGATGGGTCTGCGGTGGCACGCATTCGCCTGAATTACGCGGACGGTTCAAAATACGAATACCAAATCCTGTATGGTGGACAGGTGCGCGACTGGTTTCTGCAAATCACCGAGGAAAAGGAACAAGTTGCGGATCCGAATACAAAAATCTGCTGGCGCTCCACCGGGACCAACACGCCGATGGGTTCGCTTCGGCTCTTCAAGACCACCTTCAAAAATCCCCACCCGCAAAAAATCGTGGACAGCATGGACGTGATTTCCACCCGGAGCCAAGGCTCCTACGTGCTGGTGGCCGCGACCGTGGCCCAGCGTGATCCGGCACGCTCGACCACGCCGCCGCTCGCCTGGATTGAACCGCAAACGTTTCATGACTCTCTGGTCATTCATGTGCAGGACAAAGAGACCGGCAAGCCAATTGAAGGGGCTGAGGTAATCTCGATGTTTTGTTCGGACAAACGCTGTGATTGGGCGACCCCTGTTCATACATCCGCCAGCGGCGAAGGGGTTGTGCGTTATTCTTCCACGAACACGAAGTCCATCTCGATCGTGGTTGACAAGGAAGCTTATGGGAGCAGGAGGGTGCAATGGGAGTTGAATCAGGTTCCTGATGTCTATACTTTCAAGCTTTCTCCAGCCATTAAGAAGATTGGCGGCATCGTGCTTGATGAAAACGGCCGGCCGGTGGTTGGAGCCGAAGTTCGCTTGCAATATGTCGGCTCCGTAGCTTCAGGCGGGGAAAGGGAAACAGTCTCCTCGGATGACACATCCGCACAAACCGATGAGAGCGGCCATTGGTGCATTGGAGGCATACCGGAGGGCTTTCAGGTCCTTAGTGTCATTGTGAAACATCGCGATTTCCCCCAAGCGCATTTTTATGCGGAAGGGCCGGTCCCATTTGGAATTCCAGGCTATCACGTCAGCGCCGCGGATTTTTTCAGCGGCAAGGCTGAATTGAAATTATCGAGAGGACAAAAAATCATCGGCACCGTGCGCGATCAATCAGGCAAACCGTTGGCGGATGCGAAAGTATTCGCCGGCTTTGACCGCTGCATGCGCGGCGCAATGACGGCAGAGACAGACACCAACGGCAGATTCAATTTGAACAACCTCGCGCCAGGCGATCAAAATCTAACGATCAGCGCACCCGGCTTCGCGCCGGCATTCCTGACCGTTTCCGTAACCGCAACCAACAAGGCTCTGGATGTGAAACTGAAACCGGGCAACGTCATTCATGGCCGGGTAAAAAACACTGGCGGGGAACCGGTGGCGGGGGCGGCGGTTTCACATGAGGGACTCGCTGACCGGAATGGAAGTTTCAACGGCAGAACGATTGAGTGGACGACTCAAACCGATGCCAAGGGCGAATTCACTTGGGATTCCGCGCCGGATAAACCGGTTTCTTTGAACATTACCAAGAGCGGCTACATGGCCCTGGAGTGGGTGCGGGTCCGGACAGATACCTCCAATGAAACGAGCTTCACGCTTGGCAGCCCGCTCACCGTCAAAGGCACGGTAACGGATGCGGACACCGGCGCGCCAATATCAGCTTTCACCATAACGCCGGGCTGGTCGGAAAACGGTGGCGGGCGTTTTGTAAAATACCAGGCAAAAACATGCACGGCAGGCCATTTCCATATCCAGTTCGATTGGCCCATCAACATCAGCCCGACGCCGCTTGACTATGTTTTCCAAATTTCCGCTCCGGGCTATGCGCCGGTGATATCGCGTTCCATCAGGCCGGATGAAGGGGTGGTAACGTGGGACGTAAAGCTCAAAAAAACTCCGCGGACCATCGGGTTGGTCAAAACCGCGGACGGCAAACCCGCCATCGGTGTGGAGGTGCTTCTGGCCGACAACAGGGATTTCCTCCAATTCAGTGGCTCGCACATAAGGGATCAAAACAACGAGGCCGATAGTTTTGAAACAGATGCCGAGGGGCGCTTTGAACTGCCACCGCAGGACGGAGAATACACATTGGTGGCGGCATCGGACGCAGGTTTTGCCGTTCTGCAAAAATCGGATATTACCAACAGTCCTGTGCTGACGCTGCAGCGTTGGGGCCGCATTGAAGGCACGTTGTTGAAGAACGGCCGTCCGGCGGGCTTAGAGGATTTGTTTTTCTTCGCGGGCGATGCTTCTGCTCAACGCAATTGGTCGTCGCGGCAGCCAGCGGCGACGGATACAGAGGGGAATTTTGTTTTTCCATATGCCCCGCCAGGAATTGTCCGCATCGAAGTGAAACAGCCGATGACAGCCAATGCCTGGACTTATCAAGAAGTACAATCCGTGGAGGTCCAGCCGGGCGGGACAAACATCCTGCAAATCAATTTACAGGGCCGCCCGGTGAAGGGCCGCTTGAGCCGGAATGCGGACCTGGCCGGCGATGTGGACTTGAGCAGGTTTAACCTGATGCTGCAACCGGATGTGACACACCCCGAAGTGCCGCAAGGTCTGGACGCGGATAAAGCTCAAAAGTGGTATCAGGACTGGATGACAACCGATGCCGGACGGAAATTTTCCGCGGCCATGAGCAAACGCAGTATCCTTCTCGTAAAGGCCGATGGCACTTTCAGTGCGGACGTCGTCGCCCCCGGACAATACAAGCTGACCGGCAACCTCTGGCAGGATGGATCGACGGTAGCGCAGGTTGAGGCGCAGGAACTTGTTGTGCCGCCGGCACCCACCAACGAGCCGGAAGCGCCGTTCGAAGTGGGATCGGTTGCGGTTAAAGCGATCAAACATTTGAATATAGGCGATCCCGCGCCGGGTTTCACCACCAGGACCCTGGACAACCATCCGTTGCACCTGTCCGATTTTAAGGGCAAATACGTTCTCCTTGATTTCTGGGCGACGTGGTGCGGTCCGTGTGTCGCGGAAACGCCCAACATGAAAGCGACTTACAACGCTTTTTGAAAAGACCCGCACTTTGTCATGATCAGCCTGAGTCTCGACTACAAGACCAGCGCGCCTAAAAAATTCGTGCAGGACCGGGACATTCAATGGCTGCAAGGGTATCTCGGTGAATGGTCGAAAGACACGGTGACAAAGGACTATGCTGTTGTTGGAATACCGTCAATTTTTTTGATCGGACCGGCCGGGAGAATTATCGCACAGAATCTTCGCGGGGAAGCGATCAAGAATGCAGTTGCGTCGGCATTGGGTGCGAAATGATGGGGCGGGAGACAAGCTAGCCCTACTTTCGCAACTGGAGGGGTTGGCGAATCACAAGTTGTTGCAAATCAGGGCAGCGATGCAAAAGGTCTGCACCAAGGTTATTCGGGCAGCAATTGTCCTTTCTGTGTAATGCGCGGCGGCGATTGTGGCGGCAGTTCCCAGCCCAATTGCGCCAGCAGCATTTTGTGATCTTTCTCCGGCTGCGTGTAGCGGCAAAAGACCAGTTCCCGCCCGTCGCTGGTGGGAAAAT
>JBEKDI010000153.1:0-8931 GCA_050014435.1 Verrucomicrobiota bacterium
TGCGGCAGAAACGGAAGCGCTTCAGATTCGAGCGAAACTCGAAAGCGATCTCAGTCGGGCACAGGGCGCGCTGAGCGACGCAAATGCTCAGGCAGCGAGGGCGCTCGAAAAGTTGGCGAAGGTGCAATCGGAACATGCGGCCGAACTGGCTGACATGCAGCGGAAGTTGTCCGAAACGCTTGCCAAAGCCCACGATCAGGAAATTCGATTGGTTCGCGCAGAGGCCTCGGCAACAGCAAAAGCCGCAGCGAGGCCGAAAGCATAGGAAAATGACCAGAGAAGCGATTTACCAGAACTGCTGCAGGTCGAAAGCTGTCGTGAAAAGGTCTGACAAAAATCGCGAACAGATTGAAATTCTCCAGGCAGCGCCTGGAGAATCTGCGAGGCCACAAAGGTATTGCCCATTTGCCGACGCCGCCTCAGTTTGGACCGCGATAGCGTGATCGACGCCAGATAAGCATGAGCGAAGATTCGGGACGAAGCGTGACACGGAACAAATCAGTCAAATCAAGTGCGGAAATATGAATGCCCCTGAGCGTTTCCGTCTTCAATTCGGGCCCTATGCGGCTCCCAAAGTCCCACGCAATAATCCGCTCTTTTGCGAGATGCGCGGTTATCTGAAGGTTTCGCCGTCCTGGTCCGACGGCCCGATTCCATGGCCGCGGCGTTATCGAACAAGCTCCATCATTCTCTGCGGGGATCTGGTCCGCGCGGTGAAAATGGAATCTGTGGAGGCCATTTGTTTTCACCGGGGTGTCTGCCGGGATGGGGTCCAAAACTGGCGCCACACCCTTGGCGTGCCAGAGTTTAATCCCGGTACCCAGCGACTTCGCAACCAGGTCCGCGCCGGATTCAATTCGCCGGCGCGACAGCGGGCCACCCTGCGGGCCAAGCATCCCACCGCTATCCTTAAGCGCGAAAAAGCTCCGCATGAGGCGGCCCATCCGTTGGTGCGGCCATCAACGTCGCTCCTCGTGCGTGAGCGCATGGCGCGAACCGGACGGCACATCAACCCCCAACTACGACTGTGGACTGCCAAGGAAGACAAACTTCTGGGTACTGCTCGCGACGAGCAAATCGCCAAAAAAATCCATCGAAGCGAAGATGCTGTGCGGGCGCGGCGCAACTCGTTGGGAATTCCCGCGTGGAAGGCCTCCTATTCCAAACCATGGACTGCGCGGGAAGATGCCCTGCTTGGGGTCATTCCGGACCACGTCTTGGCCAAGAGACTAAAGCGGACGTTTCTTGCGGTGCAGACGCGGCCTCTTGGAGATACCGTTCTCGGACAAGAGACCGGAACTTCGCCAGGAACTGCTTGCAGTTGCTTGAACGCCCCCACCGCATGTCGACGAACGAACATGGATTCTGTTCCCAGCGAATCCAAGCGCGGGTTGCTTCGCAGACTTTGTTGCGGAGGCGATCAGATAACTGTCAAACACAAAGCATGTCTAAAAATGCCTGCAAATCGAATCCCCCGGATATCATCAGCGCCCCAGCTTTTCCGTTTAGTGGCCCCCAGCTATTCCAGCGCATTCGAATGAACCTTGCCGATGTGTGCGGGTTTGATGAGCCTACGTTCGACCGGATAGCTCAAATTCTCGGAGTGAAAACCAACAAAGTCCACTACTGGTTTACGGCATACCGACATACACATGTCATCGCGTTTCTGAGCCTGCTCGAACGGCTTCCCGAGGGCAAGCGGGTCGATTTGCTCAACGTGTTCTGCCGCGAGTTGCCCTCGCTGGGTTCCCCACGGCTGACCCATGATCCGCTGGGTATTTCAAACCTCGAAAATCTGCTACGGCTGGCCAGTGGGCTCACGCTGATTCGCGGGGGAACGGAGTTCCAGCGGACTTTTGTGCTGACCGCCCTCGGACATAGCTTCCCACGAATCAAGGGGTCTCGCGCGTCGGTCTGCGGGCTTGATTTGCATGAACCCAAGAACTGGGTGCCGCTGGAAGGAGTACTGTATTTCAAGGAACCATTGCCCCCGGCCAGGGTCAGGGATTTGATGGCCCAAGTCTGGCCGCGGATTCTTTCCTCAGATGCGCCCCTCGTTCTCCTGAATTCACTTTGGTCGGCCGGGCCAGGGTTCCATGTCGAAATACTGCGGCTGGCCAAAGAGCACCATGTGGTTGTTGCCGACGGCAAGATTCCTGAACCCATCGACATTCGGGGGAGGAATCGGTACCCAGTCCACGTGGTCACTGTTGCATCCACCGGGGAGCACGAGCGATGGATCATGGTTAAAGTCGAGTCCATCTAATTCTCAAAAATTTAATTATATTGGAAATTTTGGGCATGGCAGTAGTGGAATATCCAACCCGGTTGGATAAATCCCCCAACCGGTGGGTAATGAGGCAGTATTATCAGACTTGAATGAAGATTCTATTTAATTTGGCCGCCGGCTGAGACGGACGCCCGCATGGGTCTGAGTAACGGACCAAAACAATGACAACATGGATCGAGAATTACGCATCGAAAAATGCATCGCAACCAAATAATCACCATACTCCGGGAACACGGTTTTGATAATGGACGTCTGATCGCCCACTCGAAAACCGGATACTGTAAGCGTTATCCCAAACATTTTGTGGTCTTCAATGCGCAGATTCTTTGGCGCCGTGGCAGAATCCTGAAGCAAGTAGACCTCGACTTGACTCTGGACGCGGATAAGCTCACCGCAGCAGCTCGGACCGCCGGCGAGAATTTTTACGTTTTGTATGAAAATCGCCCACAGCTCGGCTGCCAGCGGAAGTTGACGGCGATGATACCTGTGCTCCGCGATGCAGTATGGTGGACCCGAATTCGCCGAGAAGACCAAGATGTTTTTCTCCCGGTAGAAATCGCGCAAGGGCGGTCCACGCGGGTGCAACTGACCTGCAGCACCGGCTGGTGGCAAGGGCAACCCGCTTATGCCGTGGATGTGTGGCTAAATCCAAAGTGGCACAATATGCACATGTCGGGCGCCGTCATCGAACTCTGCGGGCACCCGCCCCGCCATTTGCGCACGCTGAAACGCGCGAAAGGTAGGGAGGAGTTCGTACAACAGCCATCCTCGACACGCGGCCGGGCTGTCCGCCCAGTGTTTCGCCAGAAATCAGGATTGCTGCAATATGCTTATCCCGTTGACGCCGGTAAACAGCGAGCTTGAGAGGGACCGATTCAACGAGGGCTGGGCACGCTGGCGTGAAAGGGATAAGCACATGCTGCAATTTGTGTGGTTTAGCCATGGTGCTACCGTTCCTACAGTGCTATACGACAATAGTGTTGGCCTGTTGGACGACCTGACATTTAGGTGCCATGCGGGTTGCCAGGCCATTCATGTGCGTCGGGACGGGAAATTCATCGGCTTGATCTGGCCAAGCAGGATATATGCCCCCGATGTGGTCACAAATGCACACAAGCAACTGAACGCTCGCGGTAGGTCACGGAAGAAATCATGAATGATGCGCTCCCAATTTGCGTTCGTGTCCTCACCGCGACCGATTTACACCAATCGCGGCTGCTCTACGGAGACCTTAACGAGGCTGTAAGAAAGCACAGCCCCGATGTTGTGGCCATTGTCGGCGATGCGTTGGAGGCCTTTTCACGATCAGGCAAACGGCGGCTTTCGGCCGAAGAATGTGCTCAGATTCTGGCGGATCTTCCCATCGAGCATATTCTATTTACGCGGGGAAATCACGAAGACACTAACTGGTCAACGTTTGCTTACGCGTGGCCCCACGAACGTCGCAGACTGATTGGCCTTTACGGGACCCCTTATACTGTTGGCCCATTGCGAATCGTCGGATTTCCGTGCGCCACTGGATCTGAAGAGACATGGTGTGAACATTTGTCTGCCGGCGGCGACACAATGATGCTTTACGCCGCTCAACATCGCAAACCGCTGCCGCTTGACACTCATACGTGGCTGCCGGGACTAATGCGCCAGTGCGGTCCATCGGCAAGGACTCTTTGGCTGATGCACGAATGTCCGATGGGGCTGCCTATTGCAAATCCACGCGTGTACAATCCGAGTTGGACGGCGGCAGTGGAGCGGTATTCCCCAATTGTGACGGTCAGCGGGCATGACCACGAAACACCGCTGGGGAGCGGTCTGTGGCATGCGCTGCTGGGTGGCACGAGGTGTATAAACGTGGGCCAAGCCGAAACGGTCCTTCATTATGCCGTTCTGGATTTTGAATTTGAAGATTCAAGTCCGTGCCTGCCATCGGAAACCACCGTGAGGGCGTTTCCCTGGGGATCGGAGGTTGTCATATGAGAGGTTCCGGCTGCGTAAAAGTTATTATCCTTCTTCCCTTCATTCTTCTGGTTCGCATCATTGCCAAATATGATCCCCACCTGTTTCGCTACTGGGCTGTGGACTCAATGGAGTACTGGCGCCGATGGGGGGCGAGTTGGACGTGGAAAGCATATGCGATGGGGGTGGGAGGGTGGGCGATTTTATTTGGCACCGTGTATTTCCTAGCCCGCTTGCTAAATTAGGCGGCGGAAACGCCAATGCATCGAGCCGAACACGAATAATACTTCAACACAAAAATACAAATTATGCGACTGCACATCCTTTGTGACCTTCACTTGGAATTTGGCCCGGTCGAGATTCCCGCGACGAACGCCGACGTCGTCATATTAGCCGGCGACATGCATGTGGGCACCAAAGGAGCGGCTTGGGCGCTTCAGCAATTCCCAACAACACCCATCATCTATTTAATGGGAAACCACGAATTTTATCACAATTCTTTACCGGCGTTAACCGGCACGATCCAGCGTGGAACGGCTGGCACCCACCTTCATTTGCTTGAGAACAGCGCCGTCGAGATCAACGGCTACACGTTTCTTGGCTGCACTTTGTGGACAGATTTCTCTATTGCTACCGATCCGGAGGCTGCGATGCGAGTGGCCGAGGAGAGAATGAACGATTACAGGATCATCACTAACAGCAATGAAAAACGCGCCTTGCGCGCCCGTGACACGGCAAGGATGAACAGGGAATCGGTTGCTTGGCTTGCAGACCAACTGGCAAAATGCGATCCCGAACGCACCATCGTCGTCACGCATCACGCGCCAAGCCAACGGTCGGAAGCCCCGTATCACGCAAACAGCCCGTTGAGCCCAGCGTTCATTTCCAACACGGATTCTTTAGTCCAGCAATCTGGCGTTCCACTGTGGATCCACGGTCACACGCACTTCAACGTAGATTATCGCATTCAGTCAAGGCGTGTGCTGTCAAAAAAAGAGTCGACCCGAGTACTGTCAAATCAATTTGGCTATCCTGGCCAACCGTGCAAGGGCTTTGACCCCGGGATGGTGGTGGAATTGTGATGTTGTCCCGTTTCCGATTGTATGATGCCACCGATGAGTAAGCACAAGAAAATCAGAAATGAACTGCCACCCGCCCTGACGCGCAGATTGGCTAAACTCATCGATGTTCGCAAAATTCGACGCCCCGGGGAAAGCGCACCCGCCGCGTTCGCACGGCGGCTCCGAGGAAAAACGAACGGGCAGATAATACAGATGCTTTACGAGCTGGAAAGTGGAGAGCCGGGCGACGACATGAATACTTTGAGACTGCCAGTAGGGTTGGCCTGGCGTAGCCGGCGGGGTCAGTTGGCAAGACGGCGATCTTTTGGAACATGGCGGATGGAATGAAATTGTTTGGTGGAGCAGATCGACTCCCAAACAGCGAAGTGAAATATGAAATGTGCCCTATTTTCGGACGTCCACGGTAGATTGCGAATTGTGCTACATCTGATTCGCAGGTGGCAGATGGCGCATAAAACCTACTTGGATGGATCTCTCATCGCGGGGGATTTAGGTTGCTTTCCCGACATTACCAGAGTCGACCACGCGACACGTCGCTGGATGGGAATCGATCCTGAAGAAGCCGGGTTCTCCAGATACTTCGTTAAATCTCAATCCGCCATCGAGCGTCTATTTACACAGGAATTTGGCGAATTTTCTGATGTTCGATGCCCAATTTACTTCGTTCCCGGGAACCATGAGGATTACGAGTTTTTAAATGCCAAGCGAATGGCTACCGCGCAAAAAACTTTTGCGGTGGATTGCTACCGACGGCTCCATTGCATCCGAGATGGGGCGATTGTTCGAATCCAAGGACGGGACGGCAATTGCGTGCGGGTTGCTGGAATCTGGGGGATTGAAAACACCAAACCCCACGCCGCTTACAAGATCAACCCGGCCAGTACGGGGCACCTTGAATCTCTCGGAAAGGACGAATTCGATGTATTATTGACGCATGATGCCCCGGCCGAAGCATATCCCGACATGGGATCGAAACTGATCATACGCGTCATCAAGGCTTGCCAGCCCAGCATCCACCTGTTCGGGCACGTTCATCCAATCAGAGGCCGTCATGAATTCTCACTCGCAGGCAGCAGGACGAAGTCATTCATCTTGAAAGACGTGTCGTTTGGAAAATCAAGAAACGAAGACCTCTCAGGTTCGTTGGGTATTTTGGATTGGGACGGCTCAGTTGCGCGTGTCAGTGTGGCCACTGATCCGTGGTTAAAGCAGATGCGTTATCAAACTTGGGAGCAAGTGTTGCCAGATGTACCTTTAGTGTGAGAATGCGAAAACACAGGCACGCAACATTGAATTCCCCCGTCGCCAGGGCTGACAATCGTCTGGCTGATGCCAGGGCTCGGGGAATCGTCGGCTGTCGTAAGCTGATGGAAGCAGAAGGTGACAGTCTATCGGCGGAGGAGGCATCTCGGGAGCTTGGTATCTCCAAGGCAGCAATTTCGGCGCGGTATCGCAAGGGAAAACTGATTGGCTGGCACGATGAACGACAGGACGCGGTGCGTTTTCCAGTGTGGCAATTCAAAGATGGCGAGTTGCTGGACGGCTTGGAAGAGGTTTTTATCGCGCTAAATGCTGGAAACCTATTGGATGATATCGGTCGGATGCTGTTTTTCCTTGCAAATCACGGTTACCTCGGAGGGGAAAGTCCGTTGGACTGCCTGCGCGCCGGGGATGTGAACAAAGCTTTGCGAGCGGCTGAAGGGTATGTCAGGTAGGACAACTCCTGCCGCCGGTTCTACAAAGTTCTATCTGTTTTCCGGTAGAACCCAGTAGAACTCGGTAGAACTGGCCGAAAACGACGAAATCCAATTGTCTTTTGTCTGAGAATGTGCTTAAATCCAACCCAATTTGAAAAGAAAAGCGGAATCATCGTTGTCAGAATGGCGGGATCGTCCCGGCCGCAAGCCGCTGGTCTTACGCGGCGCACGACAGGTCGGGAAGACGTATTTGGTGGAGCACTGGGGAACGGAGCATTTCGATTCGGTGGTGACGGCGGATCTGGAGCGCGAGCGGGATTTGCACAGTCTCTTTTCCCAGTCAGATCCAAAACGGGTGCTTGATGAACTTGGTGTATTGCGAGGGCGGAGTGTGACGCCCGGCAAGGCGCTTTTGTTCCTTGATGAGATTCAGGCGTGTCCACCTGCCCTGGCGTTGTTGCGCTACTTTCATGAACTGATGCCGGAACTGCACGTCATCTCCGCCGGGTCACTGCTGGATTTTACGATGCGCGAGTTCGAGTATTCCATGCCGGTGGGGCGGATCGAATTCCTGCATTTGCAACCCATGTCCTTCGAGGAATTCGTGGCCGCGACCGAGGGCGAGGCGCTGGCGGATTACCTCAAAACGTGGAGCCTCGCGCAACCGCCCTCCGAGGCTGTGGCGAAAAAACTGTTGGAATTGGTGCGGCGCTACTTTTTTGTGGGCGGGATGCCGGAGGCTGTGGGGGCTTACGCGGAGCGGAAGGATTTGCTGGAGGTGCAACGCATCCAGACGGCTTTGGTGGAAACCGTGCAAGCGGACTTCGGGAAATATGGCCCGCGACGGTTACAGGAGTTGATGCGCAAAACCTACCGTCACATTGCGGAGAATGTCGGACGGAAGATCAAGTTCGTGAACATCAGCCGGGAGGAACGGTCGGCAGACGTGCGGCGCGCGCTGGAATTGCTGGCGTTGAGCCGGGTGGTCCATCCGGTGGTGCATACTTCAGCCAACGGCCTGCCGTTGGGCGCGGGGCGGGACGAGCGGCATTTTAAAGCGCTGTTCCTGGACATCGGCCTTGTGAACCGGCTTTGCGGACTGGACCTGGTGGGAGCGGAGGAATTGATTACGGTGAACGAAGGCGCGCTGGCGGAGCAGTTTGTGGGGCAGCAGTTGTTGTGCGCGGCGCCGGCGTTTGAAGACCCGCAGTTGTTTTATTGGGCACGGGAGGCACGCAACGCCAATGCCGAAGTGGACTTTGTCATCAGCCGGAACCAGGTGATTCTGCCGGTTGAAGTGAAGGCGGGAAAAAGCGGCACGTTGCGCTCGACGTTTCAATTTCTGCGGGAAAAACAGCGGAATCGAGCGGTACGGTTTCACACCGGGTCGCCGGCGCTGGAGGAGATCAAGTTGCCGGGGGAAGAGGGAACAACGGTGCAACTACTCTCGTTGCCCCTGTATGCGGTGGGACAGTTGGACCGTCTGCTGGGAGAAACTTTTGGATTAAAGCGTTAGAATAACCCCCATTCGCTGGTAATGCTGCTCGTCCCGTGGACATGGCTGGTCCTTGGTCCACCCTTCCTGTTTCAAGTCAGTAATAATGTGCAACCGGGCAGCGGCGGCAGCTTGGGGTTGGTCAGGCGGAGGGAAACTTTATTCTGGCAAAGGCTTCCAGCGCCACCTCGCGCGCGATCGCGTGGCTGATGATGCGTTCGGGATAATCGCGGCCGGGTTGCATGCCGGCTCGCGCGAAAATTTCCACCGGCGCTTCCCAAGGACGATGCAACCATTCGTCCGGCAGCTTCGCGAGTTCGGGACACCAGTGGCGGACGTAATCACCGTTCGGATCGAATTTCTCGCCCTGACTCACGGGATTGAAAATACGGAAATACGGCGCGGCGTCCGCGC
>JBEKDI010000154.1:0-8926 GCA_050014435.1 Verrucomicrobiota bacterium
TGTGGGCGGCGGCGAGGACCGGATGCAATCTGGGCGGTTGACAATGGATCGGGGTTTTAAGTGTTGGCGCCGGTTTGAAAATTCAGATGGATCTCATGGGCACTCTCAGGAGGGACTGGGTTTTTGTGTTTCAATAGACGACCCAGCGGCGGTATATTGACGGCAAGTTTCTTGATTATGAGCGGCTGGCGGCTTTTTGGATTCGGTCAGAGGCTGATTTCAATATATGGAACAGCCGTTGTATAATGAAACGTGAACTAAACGCATCAAATCAAATGAATGCTCAACCAGTAAGCCTGTTCAAGAATATCGCTTATGTAATGTATCCTGTGCGAGACGTGAAAGCTTCCCAGGCGTTTTATGAAGGGGCGCTCGGACTCAAAGGCACGAGTTATTGGGGTGGGCGATGGATTGAATATGAGGTTGGTGACGACTGCTTTGCCATTACTCCCGCCGATGAGAAACACAAGGCAGGTGCCCACGGAGCGACGGTGGCGCTCGAAGTCGTGGACCTTGATGCGGTGCTTGGACATCTAAAGGCCAAGTCGGTGCTGCCGGAGAAGCCATTTGATATTCCGACCTGTCGCGGCTGCATCATATCTGATCCTGATGGGAACGAGATTATTCTGCACGCCAAAAAGCCCGAACGCTGATTCAAAGCAGATGCTCGCCAAGGTAAATCCCCCAACGGACCCAGAACTGAAGGCCGTTCTCGGTTCTGCTGGCGTTTTATGGTCCGAGATCGTCCATGCTGTTGAAGACACGATTTCACCACTCGACGCGGAGTGGAAGCCATCCAAAACCGAGTTTGGTCGCATGTGCCTGCTTCAGCACAAAAAGAGAACGCTGCTTTATCTGACGCCCGAGAAGGGGAAGGTTCGGATAGCGATTGTTCTTGGTGAGCGGGCCTACGGTCTTGCGATGGTCAGTTCGCTTCCCGCTGCGATCAAGAAGATGTTTTCAGAAGCAAAGCCATATGCCGAAGGCCGAGGGATTCGTTTTTCGGTGAGTTCACTGAGTGAGGTTTCAACGGTCAAGAAGTTAGTGGAGATAAAGACCACGCCCAAATGAAAAGGTCGGCTTTTGCTTCAGCGGACACGCCGATTGCACCTTCGTTTCAATCCGGAGCCGTTGCCGGCGCGTCGCTGACGTCATCGTTAGGGAGTTTCGATCTGATCCTTCATGCGGTAACTACGGCCTTCGACGATCACCGTTTCGGCGTGGTGCAAAAGCCGGTCCAGCACGGCACTGGTCAGGGTGCTGTCGTTGTTGAAAATTTTGGGCCAGTTTTTATAGGGCTGGTTGGTCGTGACGATGGTCAAACCGGTCTCATACCGCTGGCTGAAGACTTGGAAGAGCAAATCGGCGCCGATTTTGTCGATCGGCAAATATCCAAGCTCGTCGATTAAAACCAGGTCTGGGTTGATGTATTTCTTGAGTTCGGCTTTGAGACGGTGGGTGGATTGGGCCGCCGCCAGGGTGTTGACGATGTCGATGGCGGTGGTGAACAGCACCGTGTGACCAGCCAGACAGCACTCATAGGCCAGCGCGGTCCCCAAGTGGGTTTTGCCGAGTCCTGCGCCGCCCATGAAAATGACGTTGGCCTTGTCCTTGAGAAAGGAGAGGCGGAAAAGATTTTGCACATGGGGGCGATTGATCTTTTTGGGCCAGGTCCAGTTGAACTGTTCGAGGGATTTAATCACAGGGAAGCGCGCCGCCTGGATGCGACGCTGGGTCGCCCGATCCTTCCGCCGGAGCGCCTCGCCCTCGACTAGGCGGCTTAAAAAGTCCAGTGGTGGCCAGTTTTTCTCCGCCGCCTCCTGGGCCAGGGCTTGGTAGTGCTCCTGAAAATAGGAGAGTTTGAGGTAAAGCAGGTAAGTTTCGATTTGGTCGTCTTTCATAGAGGCGTTAGGAAGTCTGGATGGTTTTTGGAGTCGTAAATGGAGAGGTCTGGAGCGGGCAGATCCAGCTCCAGCAGGTCTTGTTGTCGGGTCAGGTGCAAGGCGCCGGGTTCTGCCGGCGGATGCTGGCGCTGCTGTAAAATATTGGCGATGTATTCGCAGGAAAAAGCCTGATAGGTGAAGGCATCTTCCATGGCGCGGGCCACTGTTTCGATGCCATACAGCTCGCTCAAGGCTACGATCTTCTGGACGTGATGTTTGGGATTGAGGCGCCGCTGCTCCAGTTGTTGATAGTAATCATTGGCTTTTGGGCACAGGGCCAAAAACCGCAGGAAGAGCTTTTGCTCGCGCGCCCTTTTCCGGTGCAACAGCAATGGCGCCACATGGTCGGGCAACTCGTAATCCTGGTTGCGGTCGTAACGGCGCACATGCTCGGCCACCAGCTTCTCCCGGTCATAAATCAGGAGCCGGTCGGCGAACCGTTTCAAGGTGAGCTGGCTCGACGCGTAGTGGCAGGGCACCGAATAACGGTTGCCATCGACGATGATGCGGAACTGGCTGTTGGCCCGGATGGGGCCCACGACGGCCGCCTCGTAAGACAACGGATGCAGGGGGTTGAGCTTTTCCTCGGTGAAGAGTTCTTGGGGCGTTTTTTGGGTCTGCCCGTGAACCCGGACATTGGCCACAGTATCCAGCCAATAGCGCGCCGCCGGATTGACGGTTTGAAAATCCGACAGTTGCAGGCCGTGGAGGAAGTTCTTCTTTACATACCCCACACCATTCTCGACGCGTCCTTTTTCCTGGGGCTGGGATGGGCCACAGGCCCGGATTTGGAAACCGTGATGGTTGGCAAAATCCAGGTAACGAGGGTTGAAGGTGATCAAGCCGGCTGCCCGGCTCAAGACAGCGACCTTACAGTTATCGACCCATACCTGCCGCACCACACCGTTAAAATACTCGAAGGCGCGCTGGTGGCATGACAGAAAATGTTCCATCGTTTCGGCCAGCGTGAACTCCAGATACATTTTGCGGCTGAAGGCCAGCACCATGATGAAAAAGGAAAGGCGGCGCTGGGTGGATCCCACCGGAACCGAACCGGCGCAACCCCAGTCCACTTGGGCGCACTCTCCGGGGGCAAAATGAAGCGTCAGGAAAGCCGGCCGAGGTTTGGGGCGTACCTGGCGCACGAAATCCTTGATAATGGTGTAGCGTCCCTGGAAGCCGCGTTCCTTGAGTTGCTGGAAAATTTGCTGGGCCGAATAAGCATGTTGTTCCAACAGGCGAACGATGTCGCCCTTGAACGGATCGAGTTTGCTGGGGCGCTGGGGAATGGCGGCTGGTTTAAAAGTCTCCCGCCGGGCCCACTTGCGCACCGTGTTCAAACCCAGTTTGAGATCGCGGGCGATCTGTCGCAGGCCCAGCTTCTTTTCGGTGAGCAAATGCCGAATCTGGCAATAGGTTTGATAATCAATCATGCCAGACCTCCCATCGCCTTGCGCAAAATCTCCCCCACGCTGACTGGGCCCGACCGGGCCGCGCCAACGGGCTCCAGGCTCAGAATTTGGTAGAGAGGTTTTTCATACGCAATCAGCCCGGCTTGGAGCAGTTGCTGGCGACTGGCCGAAAGAACCACCTGATCCATTTTCAAGCGCCGCATCAACGAGGCGTCGGAGTAGTAGCTCAGTCCGTCGGCGTCGGCCACGCTGGTCAGGAACAGGTAGAGGGTCCAGGCCGAGTGATCACACCGGAGGAAGTAATTTTCCTGCACCAGTCGGTGATCGATCCAACTGAACTGGGGCGGGACTTTCCGGAGTCGCTCCGGATTGAGGACACATTTTTTCATGCAATAATCTTTCAAGGTTCATGCCGGGCACCATGCCCAGAATGTCGTGTCCCTTGCTTACCAAACGCCGGGTGCTGGTGGCGATGTCGTCTGGTAAGGTACCCGATCAGAGCGATCGACAATTAAGCCAGATATCCAAAAGTTATATGGAGTTCCAACCAAGTGGGTTTACTCGTTAACCATCTGCAACTGAGGGGAGGGTGGCTGGGATTTCTAATCTCAGCGGACAGTATTTCCCACACAAAACGCAAGAGTTGTTCCGCTCCTCGAAAAGCTTCCGCGCTCGTTCGGGATTCACGCTCGATTCGATTTGTCCTTCCCAACAAAGCTTCGAGCGAGCTGTTGACATAGCGCGGTCCCAAAACTCTGTTCTCCGGCCAAGCCGAGTTAAGTCGCCCGCATGTGCAGCTATTCTCGCGGCAATGACCCCGTCAACGGTGTCATTTAGTGCAGGAATGCCAATATGCTCTCGCCGCGAGATTGCAGAGACGAAATCCAATCCATGCGCGACAGCGACTGCAGCACCAATGGCTGAACTGATATCGTCGTAACCTAATCCAACATCGGTCGGTAGCGGGCCAAGCGCCCCAATTGGAGCGTTCTTACAAAGATGACGTGCTGAGGCCACGATCTCAGGGATGTCTTCGAGTGCCACATGGCCGATCGGCGCTTCCACGCGCACCTTGACTCCGGCAGCCCGCGCGCGCACAACCAGTTCGCCCATTATCTCTAGTTCCTTCAATTGGGCCTTGCCTGGACGGTCAATTATTGTGCCGGAACGAGTGGCATTCCCGTTCAAGCTATCCGGCAGGTGCGGGTAGTGGATAAAGCGGAGTACATGGTGACCACACGGCTTTCCGCATTCGTTATACACGAGAGAACGCAGATATTTACGATCACCTACAGCTTCGGCAACGGAGTTTAACACGAAGAGGCCCAGTCGTTCGAATAACTGAAAAAGGCGCAATTGAAATGAACCGAATTCCAAAGGGATCTCAGGAAAACGATTTGCCGCTCGACCTGTATGCCATGCCTCTTGTCGGCAGAAAACGATCCCATTGTCGCTTGAATGCACCGGATTATTCGGCTGTGTTGCAAATAATCCTCGCATGTAGCAGATGTCGGGGCGGGTAATATCTTGCTTTAACTTGTCATTCAGTGAGCACAACATCTGGAAGCTCTCTATTGAATTGATAACCAATTGTTCATCGACACCATGATCCCGAAGAACGCCAAAGCCTTCCGCGTGCCATGCCTCCAGCAAGTTAAGGCCGAAGTCACGATCAGCAGCGCCACACTCAGATTTTTGCTCTAATCGGAGCACAGGCGCAATTTCGACTTGCATAATGTTCACCTTTATCGCTTATTTCATAGGAACTCATTCCCGTCGAGTAGTAAGGTTCTGGAACCTAGCTCCTGTTGTCCAGTGTAAATTTTCGAACGCTGTGGGTGTAGGAGCACGAACATGGCGGTATAATTGGGGGCGGGTCTTGAAGGGGGCGCGATGGTGAAAGAGTGATATCAGAAATAACCGAATATTGTCGTTAGCGCGATGGAAGTGGACGTGCTCAATCCGCAGACGCCGTAAAAATACCTCCAGGCCGCCCATCTTGTAACGTATGGCCCGCAATCATCGCGATCAGCCCGATAAAACCGGGGTCATCCGCCAGAGCGAAATCTTGTAACGGACGGGGGAGGGGCGGTTCGTTACAAGATGACTCAACCGGGTTAACCTTTTGTGGTGGAACAGGTTAAGTGCGATCCAATACGGGGTTCTTCATCTTCCAGTAGACCTCTTTTGTTTGCCAACTGCTGGACCCATTAAGCCAGCATGCGCTCGCGCCAGCGCCGTACGCTCATCACGTCCAACATCTCGCCCTCAAAAACGATCTGCCTTACCGCCTTCTCTCCAGCACGTTTAAGATAAGCGCTTATGTCCATCCAGCGGATTTCACCATCCGATGTGCGAATGATCAGCATGACGGCGTAAGCCTGCTGCCGCCAGTACTCGGCCCAGCGCGGGTTCTTAATATGAAACACAAGCGAATTCACCGATCCTCCTACCCTCGCTGTCGCGGGGGTATATATGCCTCGCGACTGAATTATTCCGACGTGATTCAAATCTCCGAGGAAATCATGGCCACTCTAAGGGCCACCTCCACGATTCTGGATGATGTGCAGCGAAGATACGACCTGCTTGAAGCTCTGCAAGGCGAACTGATACACGATTTTCAATCCAAAGAAATCAATGAGATTTGGGCCGCAGTCAAAGCCTCATATACGGACTCGAAAGAGGGCATAGCCGGCGAGGATGCGGGCTGGTGGGTCAGAATGGTCGGCAGAAGCGTCGGCGCGATTTCCTGGGCCACGGCATTTCTCGCAGCCCCACAGGCGCAGTTCCAAGGTCAATTGGCCCGGGTTCACCGGGTTAAGGTCTTTATCGCAACCTCAATTCTGCTGCGTCATGGCTGGGCTGAGTGGTCACGCACGAACGAAGACGTTGTGGTCCCAAATCTCAGGGTCATGTTTGCATTGAAATGCGACTTCGTTGCAAACCGCATATTGACCATCACTGACCTGATTGGCACGAATGGATATGCCTTGGAGGCATTGCCGGGGAAAATCGAATCCGCGTTGAGCAAAAAGGATTGAGCATGGATCCAATTACCATTACGACCGCACTCGCTTTGAAGAGTGGAGCCGCTGCCAATGCACACACGTTTGGCCCCTTCACCGATGGAACCATGTCCGACCGGTTCGGGTCCCAACCATTCTCCTTCAAAAGCACCCCTTTTGGGCTCGACCTCAACTCGGCGGGAAAAGCCTATTCCTTGCGGCCTGATTTTATTTCACAAACCCCTTTTGGCAAAAGTTGGAGCTTGCTCGAAAACGGTTCGCCCGTCGGTTCCATCGGGTTTAACAACGTGACGAACAGCATTGGTGCGCAAGGCTTGAGCCCAAAAATGGGAACGGCGCTGGGCGCTGCGCTACGCAGTCGGGGAGTCATTTAGCTCAAATCACAGTCCAATCGGGTTCGAGTGGGGCTCCCTCGATGACTGCATAGAGCTTCTAATCTTGATATTTTGTCGCTCCAGGTGTTTCATAAACAAAATTCAATGGCCAAGATTCTTTCAGATCGTGAAGTCAAGAGCCTCATTGGTTCTGTCATTCAGGGTGCCGACGAGCGGTTGATAAACCCCAACGGAATAGAACTGCGCTTGGGCCGCCAAATAAAATTTATCTCCACTGGAGAGGAGAAAACGATTCCCGAAGGGCACTTCGTCAAAGTCGGCCCAGGAGAATCGGCTATCATTGCCAGCTTGGAACATTTGGATTTTTCGAAGCAGACCGTTCAGAAGCGGTTCCCAAATTGCATGCTGATGGCGTTGATCACCCCTACAACGACCATGATCCGCGAAGGCATCATGCAAGCTTCGACGAAAGTTGATGCGGGATTTAGTGGAAATTTGAATTGGGGATTCCGAAACAGTTCCATTAAGGACTTCAAGATGCAGTCTGGAGAACCGTTGTTCAAATTGACGTTCTTTCTGTTGGAGGGTGATGAAGTTCCCGATATTAACTATGGGGACAAGCCAGAGCATAAATATCAAAATACAGAGGGGATCCTGTCCTCGGCGCGACGTTTGCCAGTTGACATTCCTGAGAGCAAAACCGTGTCATCCTCTGCTGAGAAACTTGACCCCAAAAAGCAACTGCGTGAGGCTGGTCACCCATTTAATTATATCGGGTCCGAGCTAATGCAACTGCAGGGCAAATTTGAACTCGTTTCTTCAGGCGTACAAGCTCTGACGGGTAAAATCGACGAGACCAAAGAGTCTTTGCTTGAGAAGGTGGAATCTATTTTCCAAAAAAAGTTCCTGTGGTCTGTCACCCTGTTCGCTGGGATAATTTCATTTTTGTACGGCGCTCTTGGATTCCTTCAACAACAAACCACTTTGACGACAGGAGGAATTCATCTTGTTGCCGCGTGTGTGGGGGTTGTTCTGCCAGTGGCCTGTTGGTTTTTGTTTTTCAAAAAGGAAAAGTGAGCCAAGCTCCCTTTTGCTCCTGAGGATAACCCCACGGCCTCTGGCCGGGTCGAAATGGCTGGTTTTCAAGATCCCGGGAGCAGTAGTCCCCGCCTGGGGACTGATTCCAGTGGCCACGGCCATCCAGCCAACCTGCCGTCATTTCTTCACATGCCCGGACACCAGCTTCGTCATCTCGAACATGCTCACGCTCTTCTTGCCGTTGAAAACGGCTTTCAGCGCGTCATCGGCATTGATTTGGGTCCTGACTTTTTTGTCCTGCAGCCCGTTTTTGCGGATGTAGGCCCAGAGCTTTTTGGTCAGTTCGGTGCGCGGGAGCGGTTTGGCACCAACAACCAGGGCGAGCTTCTCGTCCGGGGTGACCGGTTTCATGAACGCTGCATTGGGTGTTCTTTTCTTTTTAATTATTTTAGCCATTGGATTGAAGTGCCTGATTACGATGGGGAAAGCAAGGATATGTTGGTATTCGAGATGTTTCGGGAGAGAGGCCAAGGGTTCCGGCAATTGACTGGACGCCTTCTACACCCCTGCCACCATTCTTTCCCGAACTCGTCGCCGAACAGATTCCTGGTGATATTCATCGGTTTCAATTGACCGTCCCAGGCGCTTCATTTCAATTCGTCCAACGATATACGTCATTTTCTTTTCATCGAAAACTACAGGCCGGTCCGATGAAAGCTCTGACAACAGTTGATGGAGCTTCAGCACCGCCTGCCCAACTTCTGTTTTGAACTCCGCTGTCCCGGTAAAGACGACAATCGGAATGAAGGCGCTTCCAGGCAACGTGAACAAGGCTTGGAGGGCTTTTACATGGCCGTAATTCTGGCGAAGAGGATTGAGGAATCTGGATTTTTTCTTGAAAATGGTCTGGGTCCAATAGCGGTCGTTCGGACGGCCAAAAATCCAGCCTGAATAGTGTTTGGTTTCGATTACAAAGATCCCGGTATCGGCGACAAGAATATGGTCAATCTGGGCCGTGCCATCGTCGGTTGCAATCGTCACATTGTTGAAATGTCACCGGGCGGTTGAAAACCGGCCACTTGCGGGCACTTCAAAACCGGCCACTCCAAGGTTCTTTATTCATATCACAGGTTTCTTGACTCAGGCAAGAGGCTTTTCAATTCTTCAAATCT
>JBEKDI010000155.1:0-13548 GCA_050014435.1 Verrucomicrobiota bacterium
TCTTAAGCGGTATCGTCTCATTGGTTTCGCTCGCATCCACCAGAGTTTATGCCGCCGGACAAGGGCAGGCCGCGAACGGAAGCCCGCAGACGGGAAAAGATTGAGAAACTCTTGCTTGCATCGACGGAGTGGCCGGCTTTTGGATTGCCCACAAGCGGCTGGTTGATCCGCCCGGTGACAGAATTGACGTCCGTTTCCTGATTTCAGGTCCTGAACGGCAAAAGTCTATGATAGGCGAAATGTGGATATGCAAGGAACCCGGGGGCCCGGCGCAAAAGGCCCATCGTGGGCTGGAAATGTCCGCGTTGCATTTTATGCGTGTTCATAGATTATTGCCCGGTGGCTGTTCCATATCCGAAGCTGTCGCTGGCGATGATCGTCAAGAACGAATCGCGGTGTCTGGCGCGCTGCCTGCAAAGCGTCCGGGCCATCGTGGATGAAATTGTCGTTGCCGACACGGGCTCGACGGATGATACGATCAAAATCGCCCGGGAATTTGGGGCGAAAATTTCGAGTTTCGAGTGGGTGGGCGATTTTGCGGCGGCCAGAAATTTTGCGCTCCGTCAGGCTGCGGGCGATTGGATTCTGGTTTTGGACGCGGACGAATGGGCCGACGAGACGCTGGCAGGGGAGATTCCGGCATTTGTGCACGGCAAGCCGGCGGTGGGCATGTTAAAGATCGTGAGCGATTTCCGGCGGCACGATCAATTATTGCGCTCGCAGTGTTTTATTTCACGATTGTTTCCCCGGGGCGCGCATTTTGCGGGGCACATTCATGAGCAACTGATTTCGACCCTGCCGCGGGCCCGTCTGCGCGGCGACCTGCGGCACGACGGTTATCTTGAAACCCGTAAATCGGACCGCAACCTGAAGTTGCTCGAGGCGGAATTGGAGCGGGAACCGGGCAATGTGTATTATCTTTTTCAACTAGCTGTCGAACACAATGCCATGGGCCAGCCGGAGAAGGCGTTCGGCTGCCTGCAAACGGCTTTCGAGCGCGTGAAGCCCGGCGACCCGGCGGCGCCCAATATCACCGTGGATTTTCTTTACACCATCATTGAGTTGAAGAAGTTCGAGGAGGGCATTGAGGTGATCGCAGAGGCGGAAAAGGATCTCGGCGGATTCGCGGATTTTTTTCTCGCGCGCGGTTTGTTTTTCATGAACCTGATTCGGAGCAATCCGGCAAAGTACGTTTCCGAACTGCCGAAGATTGAACAGAGTTTCCGGCGGTGCCTCGCGCTTGGCGAAGCGGCGGGAGAGGGGGAAGCCTGCGTGGCGGGCAGAAGCGTGCGCGGCTCCGGCACGTTTCTGGCGAATTATAATCTTGGCGTTTATTACCGGGCGTTTGGGAATGCCGCGGGTGCGCGGGCTTGTTTTGAGGCGGCCGCGGCGCAAGGTTACGAGCCGGCGGCCGCGTTGCTCGAACCATTGCCGAAGGCGCCAAGCAAGACCTGACCAACCTTTGAGGGCACCGCGCCGGCACGCGGACAATTCGCCGCATCGTCCCCGGCCCAGCGCGCAACATCGTCGCTAATCGGCATTCCGCGGGAACGACTTAAGCGGATTACAAAAAATAAATATCACCCGAATCAGTTAAGTCCCGCTCACCCCTGCCGATTGCTCAAGTAACGATGGCGATTGGCAGCCACAAAGAGCCAATAGGGAACACTGGTGAAGCCCTTAAAAGAAATTCACCACATGGCAAGGATTGCCGTGCAGTAAAAACTCCCGCAAGGGAGTGACTCAAGGAAAAGAGTTAGTTATGGTAATTAATACAAACATCGCGGCACTTAATGCCGCCAACGACCTCAATCAATCAAACAGTTCGCTCAATGCTTCACTGGCGCGGCTTTCCACAGGCTCGCAATTGGTGAATGCGTCTGATAATCCCGCCGGGTTGGCGGAATCCATCAGCTTGAACGCTCAAATCGGCCAGACCACCGCGGCCAACAACAATGTGGGCAACGCCATGTCGTTCCTGCAAACCCAGGATGGGTACTTGCAACAGGTCGGCGCGGCCCTCGATCAAATGGCCTCCCTGGCTGTGTCAGCGCAGGACGGCACCATCTCGAGTTCCCAGTTGGCAGACTACAACGCGGAATTCACCGCCCTGGGATCCTACATCACGGACACAGCGTCGAAGTTGTTCAACGGCGTCAGCCTGTTCAGTGCGAGCGCCTTGTCGGTGACCACCGATGGCTCCGGCGACTCCTACAATGTGGACGGTGTTGCTCTTGGCAAGAACCTCTATTCCACAGCGGCTAATGCTACCATCACCTCCAGCGCCACCGCGGCCACTGCCCTGACAGATGTGACGGCGGCGATCTCCCAGTTGGGCACGGACCGTGCGGGTGTGGGCGCGAATGAGGAGCGCCTGCAGTACACCAGCGAAGCGCTGAGTGTGCTGTCCACCAACCTGACGTCTGCCAACAGCCAGTCACAGGCGAATCAGAACCCGCAAAACGTGTTGAAGCTAATCCAGAACCTGTAGGGATTGAGTCATTGATTCGGTAAACCAGCTCGGGCGGCGTTCGCGCCGCCCGAGTTCCGTTTTTAGGAGGCGCCCCTTTGAGAGTTTGTCGGAGGCCTGTGGTAAGAACCCGATTGCTGCCTGGAAATGCTTGGCACGTTTTCTGCGTTTCTCGGTGTGATGGTCTCAGAACGTTCCGAACGGGGGCTTTGCTTGGCAGGTTTTGCCTGTCGGATGCCTTTGCTGATTCAATCAGCCGCTATTCCGGGCAGATTTTGCCCGTCGGACAATCCCGCATTTGAAGCCTTCGCTCGTTCCACCTCACCCAACCGTTGTCGAGCCAACACCTTATCGCTCAAACACTTGAAGGCTATCCATGAATAGCACACTGGCATCCCCACGCCCTTTTGTCGGACATGGTCGTCGGCTTCTCGAGTGCGCGCGTCGGCATCTCGCAGAAGGGCGTCCGTTGCAGGCCGCCAAGGACTATGCCGGGGTGCTGGAAGAGGATCCGGTTTGTGTGGAAGCCCACGGACAGTTGGGAAGCCTGTTCTTTCAGTTCAAGCGTTACACGGAATCGCACGCTTGCCTGCAAAAGGCCGTGCAGCTTGCTCCCGGGATGCCCAAGGTCAATCTGCTTATGGGTGCGGTGCTCCGCGAGATGGGCCGGTTGGAGGAATCAGCCGCCTGTTGCCAGCGCGAAATCCAGATTTCGCCGTCGGATGCTGATGCTCATTACAACCTGGGACTTGTCCTTCAATCCCTCAAGCGGCCTGCCGAGGCGGTCGAGGCATTCAAGCGCGCGATCAATTTGTCCCCCGGATATGTGGATGCGATCATGGGCGAGGGAATGGCATTGCGCCAGACGGGCGATCACGAAGCGGCGATGGACAGCTTTGAACGCGTCATTGATCTTGAGCCGGACAATGTCGTGGCGCGCTTTGAATTGAGCACCATTCTGCTTTCGCTCGGTCAATTTGAAAATGGCTGGAAAGAATACGAGTGGCGCAAAAAGCTCAAAGACCATCCAACCCGTCCCGTCCCCTTCGAGCAGGCGCCTTGGGACGGGAAGCATCTGGGGGGACGCCGCATTTTATTGGAGTGCGAGCAAGGATTTGGTGATATCATCCAGTTCTCCCGCTATGCCAGTCTGGTGGCCGACCGGGGCGCCGAGGTGATTCTGGGCTGCCCCGAATCGTTGCGCCCGGTCATGCAAACGCTGCGCGGGGTCAGCGAGGTGGTAACCGGCCGCCATAACCTGCCGCAATTCGACACCTACGCGTCATTGTTGAGCCTGCCTTTAATTTTTGGCACTGTTCTGGAGAACATACCGCGGGACATCCCTTACCTGCGCGCGCCCTCGCGGGATGGGTCGTCACCCCGATGGGTGAACCAATCGCCGGGGCTGAAAGTGGGGTTGGTTTGGAGCGGGAATCAAGCGAATCGGGCTGGAAGGTACCGTTCCATGCGCCTGGACTTCTTCGGACCTCTACTGCATCTCCCCGGCATCTGCTGGCATAGTCTGCAGGTCGGCGGCGGCGCTGACGAACTGGCGATGCCGGCGTTTGCGGGTCGAATTGCGGATTTGGGCCGTCGTTTTGCCAGCTTTGGCGATACCACTCAAGCCATTGCGGAGTTGGACCTCGTCATCGCGGTGGATACATCCGTAGCGCATCTGGCTGGAGCCCTTGGCAAACCGGTCTGGACACTGCTGCCTTTCGACGCGGACTGGCGGTGGATGACCGGGCGGCAAGATTCTCCGTGGTATCCCACAATGACTTTGTTTCGCCAACCCAAGCCTGGTGATTGGACGGAAGTCATCAGGCAAATCGAAGTGGCTGTGCGCGTTTTTGCAGACCAGACCGCAACACGGCATTGCTAGATATGACTAAAGTATTCCGACGAACTGGCCGATAGCTCGTTGAATGGCGATTGGCAGCCACAAAGAGCCAGTAGGGAGAATTGGTGAAGCCCGTAACAAATTCACCAGATGGCAAGGACGGCCATACAGTAGAAACTCCCCGCAAGGGGTGACTCGACGAAAAGAGTTGGTTTATGGTAATCAATACGAATATCGCGGCGCTCAACGCCGCCAATGACCTCAATCAGTCAAACACCGCGCTCAATGCTTCACTGGCGCGGCTCTCGACAGGTTCACAATTGGTGAACGCATCTGATAATCCCGCCGGTTTGGCGGAATCCATCAGCCTTAGTGCGCAAATCGGCCAGACGAATGCGGCCAATGAGAACATAGGCAACGCCCAGTCGTTCCTGCAAACCCAGGATGGCTATCTGCAACAGGTTGGCGCGGCCCTCGATGAAATGGCCTCCCTGGCTGTTGAAGCACAGGACGGCACCATCTCGAGTTCCCAGTTGGCAGACTACAACTCGGAATTTACCGCCTTGGGCTCTTACATCTCGGACACGGCGGCGAAGATGTTCAACGGCGTGAGCCTGTTCAGCAACGCCACCCTGTCGGTGACCACCGATGGCGACGGCGATTCCTACTCGATGACCGGGGTTGACCTCGGCAAAGGGCTCTACTCCACAGCGGCTAATGCCACCCTCACCTCCAGCGTCACCGCGATCACGGCCTTGCAGGATGTGTCGGCGGCGATCTCCCAGTTGGGCACGGACCGTGCGGGTGTGGGCGCGAATGAGGAGCGCCTGCAGTACACCAGCGAAGCGCTGAGTGTGCTGTCCACCAACCTGACGTCTGCCAACAGCCAGACAGGCGAATCAGAACCCGCAAAACGTGCTGAAACTCATCCAGAATTTATAGCGGGATGAAGCATTGATTCGATAAACCAACTTCGGGCGGCGTTGGCGCCGCCCGAGTTCCGCGATTCCGGGTGGATTCGCGGTCATGCAGTTTGATATGCAGTGGCAGAAAGAGAATCGGTTTATGTCAGCGACAAGCAGCACAAGTAGTTCTTCAGCCGCCAGCGAGCTGGCGATGTCCGGCTTGGCATCGGGCATTGACTGGACATCCATCGTCAGCGAAATGCTGACGGAGGAGGCCGCCCCCGAGACGCAGATGACGACGGAGGAGACGACGGACCAAAGCAAGAAAGCCGCCTATCAAACCATTGGGACTGATTTGACGACCCTGAACAAGGACGTCACCACCCTGAGCAAACCGAGCTTTTTTGAAACGAGGACGACCGCGATTTCCGACCCAACTGTGGCCAGCGCCACTGCCGCATCAGGCGCCGCCTTGGGCGATTACACTTTCAAGGTCGATACGATGGCAACTGATTCGACGTGGGTGGGGGCCACCGCCAGTGCGCCGATAAGCCCCACCGACGATGTTTCCAATCTCGACGTGAGCAGCGCCGGTTTTGCCACTCCCGTTACCGCAGGTACTTTCACGGTCAATGGCCAGGCCATCACGGTTACAACTGGCGAGACGCTGGGGGACGTCTTTAACGCGATTCAAACTCAGACCTCGAACGGCCCGAACGGCGCGGCAGGCGCCGTCACCGGCAGCTACGACACATCGACCGATACGATCACGCTGTCCAGCAGCGGCCCCATCACCTTGGGCAGCGACACGGACACCAGCAATTTTTTACAAGCGGCTCAGCTCTATAATTCCTCCGAGTTGGATAATGCCGGCGCCTACACCGTAACCAGTCCCGCCGCCTTGGGCGGCGTGAGCCTGACCAATACTCTGGAGGATGCAAACACCGCCCAACAGATTCAGAATGGCAGCTCAGGGAGCGGCTCATTTTTTATCAATGGCGTGAAGATCACTTACGATGCCACGACTGACACCTTGAATGATGTCTTGCAGCAGATTAACGATTCCGGCGCGGGAGTCACCGCCGCTTATGACTCGCTCGACAATTGCATCAAACTTACCAATACAACACTGGGCGACACGGGTGTCTCATTACAGAACGGCACTGGGAATTTTTTAGCGGCGACCGGGCTGTCCGCCGGAACTTTGAGCGCGGGGACCAATCTTACATACAACATTAACGGCGGACCCACATTGACCAGCCTGTCCAACACCATTGATGCCGGGGCCGCCGGCCTCACCGGATTGTCCATCACTGCGCTGGGACAAGGCACCACCACCATTTCAGTCGCCAGCGATACCACCACCATTTCGTCGGCCATTAGTTCTTTTGTGACGGACTACAATGCCGTGCAGAATTACATCAGCAGCCAGACGACCTCCTCCACCAGTTCCACCGGCACCGTCACGCCCGGACTGCTCACCGGTGACATGGATGTCGAGAATATAGCGTTTTCGTTGCGGCAGATGGTTGATGCCACGCCACCGGGAGGGACTACGGGAGTGGAGAACCTGAACGATCTGGGCATCACGTCCAGCGGATCGAACAATATACTTTCGATCTCCGACACTGCGACCCTGAACAGTGCGCTGACCAACAACCTGAGCGCGATTCAGAATTTATTCAGCAATGCCAAGACCGGGCTGGCCACGACAGTGGAGTCCTATCTGGGCGGCGTGACCGGCTCGAGCGGCGTGCTGGCCACCGATGAAACGAGCATGGGCAACGAGGCCACTGCCATGGCCACCAGCATCAGCACTCTCCAGGCCAAGATCGCCAAAGACCAAACAACGCTGGACAACGAGTTTGCCGCCATGGAAACCGCCATCGAAAGCATCAACACTGACAAGCAATATCTTAACGACTATTTTAACAGCTCAAGCGCCAGCGATCAATCCGCGCCCACGCAGGCTTCGTCCAGCTCATCCACATCCTAGCGTGTTCCACTTCATGAAAACAATCTGGTTTAAACTGTTGCGAAAAGAGCGCAGTTTAAAGCTGTGGGTGCTTTGCCCTGTTATCGCGGCCGTTCTGTCTGGCGGATGCCATATCTTTCCGCCGCTTCCGAATACGGTCCAGGACATGGGGCCTCGCTATCGGCCCACCAACGTCTATCGCCAGACCAATGCGCTTCCGGCTCGAATCCGGCGTGTCGCCGTGTTGCCGCTCGTTGCAACCGATCCAACGCCGTTTTTGAACGACGGCGTGGAGAGCCTCGGGCCGCTGCTTGGCGCGGAGCTGGGGAAGTGCAAACGGTTTGAAGTGGTTCCGGTTTCGCGCGAGCAATTGAGGCAATGGACGGGACGGAAAGGCTGGCGAACAGACGAGCCTTTGCCGCCGGAGTTTTTTGCGCACGTTGCGGATGCCACCGGGTGTGATGCGATATTGTTCTGCCAATTGACTCGGTATCAGCCCTATCAGCCCATCGCGGTGGGATGGAAGTTCAGCCTGGTGGCAAACCTTCCGACCGGTTCACTTTCCATGCAGGAGATGAAGGACAAAATCTTGTGGTGCGCCGATGAGGTGCTGGACGCAGGTGATTCAGCCGTGGCCAATGCAGCCAGGGATTATTATGGACAACATCTCCACAATGAGACGCCCGCTGGGGACGCCTCGAGCATCCTGACTTCGCCAACCCGGTTTGGCCAGTACACGCTGGCCGCTCTTTTCGACACTTTGCCCGGAAGGGTTGTGGCCGGCCGGGCAACGGAGCTAAAGTGATTTGAAGCGATGGCCGATAAGGAATGGGGAACATTGGTCGAAAGGGGAATGGCGAAAAAAAGTGAAAAGTTATGAAAATTGATGCCAACATGATTACGAGGGCCGTCAACGGCCTGCCTCCGCCGGCGCGCGCCGCAGCAGGGGCAGAACCGGCGGCGGAGAGCGACTCTTTTGCCAGCTCAACCGCCCTGCAGATGGCATTGAAAAACACTTCTGACACACGCCCGGAAGCCGTGGCCCGCGGCCTTAACTTGATCAGGAGCGGCAATTACCCCTCGGCGGATGCTGTTAAACAGCTTTCCGGCTTTTTGGCCAGCCAATTGCAATCAGACCCGGAATAACCCAAAAATAATCCCATGACACAACGCAATGAACCGTGGCAATCGTATCGCAAAGTAAGCACCCAAACAGCCTCGCCGGCTCACTTGGTTCTGATGCTTTATGATGGCGCCATCAGTTTCCTGGAAAGAGGGCTGACGGGTTTCAATTACTCCGATCCCCTGGAGTTCAACCAGACCATCAATAACAATGTGCAGCGCGCCCAGGCCATCCTCCTCGACATGAACGCCAGGCTGGATATGGGCAAAGGGGGGGAGATCGCCGAGAATTTCCGGCGCCTCTACGACTACTTTTACCGCCGTCTGCAGGAGGCGAACCTCAAGAAGAAGAAACCGCCGATTGAAGAAGTCATCGGCCACTTGCGCGAGCTGCGGGAGAGCTGGGCGGAGATGCTGCGCCGCGGGGAGGGCAGTGACGGGGAGCTGGCTTCCGCCCCGGCGGGAGCAGAATTCCGCCTGAATTGATTCTGTCATGAGCGCGCGCAAGGAACTGGCCGGGATATTGGAAAAGTGGCTGCAATTGACCCGGGCTGAGGGTGAGGCGATTCAAGCGGCCGCGTGGCCCGCCCTGCGCGAAATTCAGGCGCGGAAGGCCGCCCTGCGAAAGTCATTCACCGAGGTCATGCGGGCCTGCGCCGCAGAGAATGCCGGCGCCGCCGGCAAGTTTGCCCCCCGGCCTTATCGCGCCGAGGCGAAACGGATTCTTGCATTGCTCACGCGCAACGGAGCGGCGCTGGCCGCGAAGTTGAGCCAGGCGAAAGCACGGCGGGAGTTACTCAACCAAGCGGACCTGAATTTGCGGAAAATTCAGCGTTCGTATGTCCGCCCGCACCCCCTCATGGCATGGCAATCTTATTCTTGATATCAAGGCGGCTGCAGAGACCGCTTTCGGTTGATGTGCATCGCCCGGAGCTGATTCAGGACCCTCCGCCGCCAAGAGGAGAGGAACCGGGTGATTGAACGCCCATCATGACCATGCCAGCGGATCAAAATGTTTTGAATGATGCGGCTCACCCGATCCTGATCGTTGACGACGAAGAGCTTGTCCTGACGACCTTGCGGGAGATTTTGTCACGGGAAGGCTATCAGGTGGTGACGTCGCCGCATGCGGTGCATGCTGCCAGCGTGTTGCAGGAGCAGCAGTTTTCCGTGGTGATCAGCGATCAGCACATGCCGATGGTCACCGGGTTGGAATTCCTGGCGCAGGTCAAGCAAATCCAGCCCGATGCCACGCGCATCCTTATCACGGGAGTGTTGAGCCTGGGCACGGTGATCGATGCCATCAACAAGGGGGAGATTTACCGATTTGTGGTCAAGCCGTGGCTGCGCGAGGAATTACTGGCGACGGTGAAGAACGCCGTGCAGCGCCATGGCTTGATTTGCAGCAACGCCCGCCTGCGCGCCGAGACGCTGGCGATGAACCAGGAGTTGACCCGAATCAACCAGGCCCTGGAGGCGGAAGTGGCCAAGGTGGCGGGGCAAAACAAGCAACTCGAGATATTGACCGCGGCCCAGGAGGAAAACTTCCGCCAATCCGTGGAACTCTGCGTGGAAACGATGCAGACATTTTATCCTACGCTGGGCAGCCAGGCCCGCCGGGTTTTTGCCCTTTGCTCCACCATGGCCAAGGGGATCAATCTGCCGGCGGAAGAGCGGCAGACGCTGGAAATCAGCGCGTGGATTCACGATATCGGCTTGGTGGGAGTGCCGCGGCGCCTGATCAAGCGCTGGGAGGAATCGCCCTCGGCCCTGAGCCTGGCGGAGCGCGCTTTGATCGAGCATCATCCCGTTCTGGGCGCTGAATTGGCCGGCTTTGCCCATCACTTGAAGGAAGTCGGCCCCACCATCCGGGGGCACCATGAGCGTTTTGACGGCAGCGGTTATCCAGACCGCCTTAGCGGAGACAACATTCCGTGGCTGGCGCGTTTACTGGCGGTGGCAGTGGCCTATGCGGAATGTGATCCCAACGGCCAGCCTGCAACGGACACGATCAGTCAAGGCTCCAATACAGACTTTGATCCAGAGGCGGTGAGAGCTTTCCTGAGTACGTTGCCCAAGGCGGTGGTGCCGGGGAAACAGCGGGAAGTCCTGCTCTCAGATCTGCGCCCCGGCATGGTGCTTGCCCAAGGCATTTACACCGTCAGCGGAATATTGCTGATCCCCGACGGGCAGCGGTTGACCGGCCCCTATATTGACAAACTGATTAATCACAACCGCATCAACCCAATTTCACAGTCCCTGCTGGTCTATTGTTAGGGCACATAATCACTGTTCGTTGGCAGCGATTGAACCAGGTCAATAACTACCCGCGTTATCAAGCCCGTGGCAATGCAATGATGCCAGAAGCCGCGCCATTCCAGGCAGGTGTGGCTGGCCAGGATTTGAATTCATCGCAAAATCCCGTCGGGAATTGAGCGTCCGGCGCGATTAAAGTTGACGGGCCAAAGCGCCGATACCCCTGCGGATAGTTGTTTTGAGAAACTTTGGAATCAGACCCATGAGTGAATGCCTGTTCCGCAACTGGCTTGGATTGTCCTTCGTCCTGTTCGCCGCGCTGAGCGGGGCGACGGGAGCTTCGACTTGCCCGGGCTGGCTGCCGACGGTGGGGCCGGCCCCTTTGCGCTTTTCCGCAGCGCTCCGGCCGCGCGCCACGCCGGTGCTGCCTCCCATCGTTGGGCTGGCTCCCACCCCCCTCGCCCCCAAAGCCGAAAAAGCGCCGCCGACAGGCGTGGTCCTGGCAACGCCCGCGCAAATCCCGAAGGCCGCCCCTCAGGTGGCGCCGCTGGTAGAATCCGGTCCTCCCGAGGTTGTGGTTTCTCCCCAGATGTTGCTGAAGTATTTCTCCAAACCCACGAATGGTGTCGCGCCAGCCGAGGCCCCGCCGGAACCCACCCCGCCTAAGGCCACGGAAGAGCCTCCCAGCAGGGCCATTTACGAAACGGGTCCATGAGGCATCTTTTTTTGCATAGGTTGGGCTTGTCATTCCTTCTTCTCTGCGGGGCAAGTTGCTGCCGGCTGCAGGCCGACGACCTTGCGCCTGGCGATGCGCCCTCCGTGTCTTCCCCGACGGATTCGATGCCTGCGCCCGGATTGGGTCAGCTCCCCACGCCCGGGACCGTTCAGATCAAAGCGAGCACCGTGCCAGACAATTTGCAAAAGATGCAGATTCAACTCGATTTAGGCAGGGAACAACGGCGGCAAAAGAGCACAACGGTGGCCGCGCAAACGCTCACCGGCCTTTTGAAGTCGGATCCGCCGTCGGAACTCAAGCGCCTGGCCCTCTTCGAACTGGCGCTGGTGGCGCAGGACGACAATAAACTCGTCCTTGCCGAACAGATTTTTGGCCAGTATCTGCATAATTATTATGACGACCCCAGCGCGCCGGAGGTTTTGTTGCGCCAGGGGCTGATCTATCGGCAGATGGGCGTCAACAACCTGGCCATTTCCAAGTTCTATGCCGTCATGTCCTCGGCCCTGAAATTGAAATTGGAGAACATGGATTATTACAAGAAGCTGGTGTTGCAAGCGCAGATCGAGATTGCGGACACCTATTACCAGGAGGGAAAATACGACGAGGCCGCCGATTTCTTCTTCCGCCTGCTCAAGACAGGCAATCCCGAGTTGGATCAAATCCAAACTCATTACAAACTCGTCCGGTCGTTGTCCTATTCGACCAACACGATGGACACAGTCAGCCAGGCCCAAATTTTTCTCAACCTCTACACCAATGCCGCGGAGGTGCCTGAGATCCGTTTTTTCCTCGCCTCCTCGCTGAAGAAGCTGGGGCGCAACAACGACGCCATGAAGCAGGTCCTTCTCCTTCTTCAATCCCAGCAGGAGAACGTCAGCAAGAATCCCGAGTTGTGGACTTATTGGCAGCAACGCGCCGGCAATGAGATTGCCAACCAACTCTACAAGGAGGGTGATTACCTGAGTGCGCTGCAAATTTATGTCAGTCTGGCCGACCTGGACAAATCCCCCGCCTGGCAATTGCCTGCCTGGTATCAAACCGCCCTGGTTTACGAGCAGCTTCAGCAATGGCAAAAGGCCACGCAGACCTATCAACGCATCCTGGACCGCCAGAAGGAATTGACCGACGCCACGACGACGCCAAGCCTCCTTTCCCTGTTGGAGATGGCCAAATGGCGCAAGGACTATCTCGATTGGATGCAAAAGGCCAAAGCAACGCAGCAGACATTCGTGCTCACCCAGTTGACAAACGCAGCCAACGCAACGAACTCCGCCCAACAATGAATTTGCCACAGGAAATCAGCGACGAACTCAAGTCCCGCCTCGCCCTATGCCAGGAACTTCAGGAGGGGTTGGAACGCGAGGGCGAGGTCCTGCGCCGTCCGGACAACCCATCGCTGTTCGAATCGCATCAACTGCGGCAGAGGCTGCTGCCCGCCCTGACCCGGTCCCTGGATGCCCTGCGGCAACAGCGTGTGAAATGGCGGCAATGCAGCCCGGAGGAGCGCGCCCGGCATCCCGAAATCGGCGTGCTGTTGCGACGGAACCAGGACCTGACCATGAAGATAATTATCCTTGACCGTGAGAACGAGCAAAACCTGCTGCGCCGAGGCCTTGTTCCGGCGCGCGAACTGCCTTCAGTCAACCGCCAGCGCCCCCATTTCGTGGCGGAACTTTACCGCCGCCAATGCATAGCCTGACCGTTGGCTTGGTCCCTTGGACGTGCGATGCTATGGTATTTTTGACATATGTGCGGATCGACCGCTTCGCCCATTCGCCGTTCACTTTCGATTGCGCCAATATTCCTGGACTCTGCCGTGTTCATCAAATTTAAACCCATCTTCGGTAGTGCTCGCCCAAATAAGATAACCATTCGTAGAAAAACGCAATCCATATATTAAAGGGAACGGGTCTTGATTTTTATGTTTCTGGAAATCAACTACTGCTCCCAAACGACCGGAGTATTCCACCTCAATCCAAGCGTCGTCTTGCTTGATATACGATTGCCACGTACCTTTGAAACCCTGTGTGACAGGTATCCTGCCGAGTTCCACTTGGTGCATGAATGCTCGGAACTCTGCTAAGTGTTCTTCCAGTTGACCTGCTGACTTCGACAATGCTGACCTAGCAGCCCGTTAAAAAAGGCAGTTTTTTTGTGATCGGCGCACAGAACCGAATACAGCACCTGCCACGGCGGTTATCAGGAACAGCTCGGTCACATCCCAATACATGCTATCTGTCCGAG
>JBEKDI010000156.1:0-8460 GCA_050014435.1 Verrucomicrobiota bacterium
TGGCCTTGAAGGCCGCACTGTGTCGTTTCCGTTTTGCTTTCATAAGTCTGCTCTTTCTCATCTACAGCAAACCAGCAAAAGTCGATCTTAACCAGTGGTCTAAAATTAGGGGTCCACCTCACCCTTTCAACTACCGCGACCGGCTCAAAACCCGCTTGGTGCAAACCAAGCGCAAGCCCGCCTCCGCCTGCAAATAGTTCAATGCTGTCCACGTAAGAATGATTATCTGTAATCCGGAACGGTTGCAAGCGCTGACTGGATTCGTTCAATGAGCCGCCTTGGATTGTTCAAGGCATGTTCCCAGATACGAACGACCCGCCAGCCCTGGCGGCGCAGCAATTTGTTTACTTTGCGATCACGATCTTTGTTACGTGATATTTTAGATGTCCAAAATTTACGACGCGATTTGGGCATCCGGCAGTGCCAGCGGCAGCTATGCCAGAAGCAGCCGTCCACGAACACTGCGACTTCTTGTTTGCGAAAAGCGAAATCGGGTTTCCCAAAAATGAGTTGTTTGCGCCGCCAGCCGGTGATGCTGTGCGCTTTGAACACGGCCAACAACTTCAGCTCCGTGTTCTGGTTTCCGGATGATCGGATTGTCGCCATCACCTGCGAACGTTTGGCCTTTGAAAGGATGTCAGCCATATGGGGAATCTGCCTTTAATCTAAACCGGTGTCACGATGCATATTAATCGTGGTGAAATGTGAAGGGGTCCGAGAAAAATGACAGAATGAGGTCGTTTTCTCGATTGCCCTCTGCCCGCGTGCGCGGGGCGATGGGCCTCTGAATTTGGAATTGGAGATTTGATATTTCACATCGGAGTGAGGGACGTCTATTTGCGGTTTGGACATTGGGGGGTTGTCCTGTATGCTAATCATCTATGTTCGAGACCATCAAAGAGCAGTTGCCGGTTGCCGCGGATAAAGTCGCCCATTTGCGGAGGTTTCTTTGACTTGCCAGGCGTGCAGAAACGGCTGGCAGAGCTGGATGCCTTGATGGCCCGCGAGAATTTCTGGGACAATCGCGAGAAAGCCCAGGGCCTCATCGACGAGGCCAATACCCTGCGCAAGAAAACCGAGCCGGTCCTCAAGGCCGAGCGCCAAATTGATGACTTCAAGGTGATGCTCGAGCTGGCCCAGGAGGAGCCACCCGCCGAACAGACCCGCCACGAAACGGAATTGGGCCGCGAGTTGTCCCAGTTTTGCAAGGATCTCGACAGCCTGGAATTGAAGGTTTTCCTGACCGGCCCGCATGACCGGAACAATTGCATCCTGAGCATCAACGCCGGCGCGGGCGGGACGGAGGCGTGCGATTGGGCGCAGATGCTCCTGCGCATGTACCAGCGCTGGTGCGAAAACCGCGGCTGGGAGGCCGAGGTCACCGACGCCCTGCCCGGCGAATCCGCCGGGTTAAAAAGCGCCACCATGCTTGTGCAGGGCGAATTCGCTTACGGCTTTTGCAAGGCGGAACGGGGCGTTCACCGGCTGGTGCGCATTTCTCCCTTTGACTCCAACAAACGCCGCCACACAAGTTTCGCCAGCGTGGATGTCATTGCCGAAATCGAGGAAACCAGCTCGGACATCGTCCTGCCGCCGGTCGAATTGCAAGTGGACACCTACCGTTCCGGCGGCAAAGGGGGGCAGAACGTCAACAAAGTGGAAACGGCGGTCCGCATCACGCATTTGCCCACCGGCATCGTGGCCGCGTCGCAAAGCCAGCGGTCGCAGCATCAAAACCGCGCCACCGCCATGCGCATGTTGATTTCAAAAATCTACGCCAAAAGGCTGGACGAACAGAAGACCGCCTTGGAACAGTTCTATGGCGAAAAAGGCGCCATCGGCTGGGGGTTCCAGATTCGGAGCTACGTCTTCCAGCCTTACCGCATGGTGAAGGACCTGCGCACCGGCGCCGAGACCAGCAACGTGCAGGCGGTGATGGACGGCGAGCTTGATCCCTTCGTCAACGCCTGGCTGCGCGCCGGCTGCCCCATCAAGCGCATGGCAGGTGTGAAGGACGAAGATTGACCCCCGCGCCTATGAATATTCTTGACACCATCGTGGCGCAGAAGAGGCGGGAGATTGCCCTGCTGCCTCCCATCCGCGTGTCCGTCGCCGACCTGCAACAGGCGATGGCCCTGCTCCCAGGTCGGCGCGATTTTTTTGCCGCCTTGCAATCGCCGCGCCACGGGCGGCCAGCCTTGATCGCCGAAATCAAAAAAGCCTCGCCTTCCGCCGGAATCATCCGGCCCGATTTCGACCCGGCGCGGATCGCGCGGGAGTATGAGGCGGCGGGCGCGTCATGCATTTCAGTGTTGACCGACGAGAAATTTTTCCAGGGTTCGGCAGACCATTTGCGGCAGGTTCGGGCGGCGGTCAGGCTGCCGCTGTTGCGCAAAGACTTTATTATTGACGAACGGCAGGTGCTGGAGGCGGCGGAGATGGGGGCCGACGCGATTTTGTTGATCGTGAGGATTTTGGACGGCAGCGCATTGAAACATTTGCACGACCTGGCCACCGGGGCCGGGCTGGCCGCGCTGGTGGAGATCCATGACGAGGCCGAATTGGACCGCGCCCTGGGCGCCGGCGCGCGCCTCATCGGCGTCAACAATCGGGATTTGGACACCTTCAAGGTGGACCTGGGCACGACGGAACGATTGGCCGCGAAAATCCCGAATGGCGCGCTGCTGGTCGCGGAGAGCGGCATTCACACCCGGGCCGACGTGATACGGGTGCAACGGGCCGGGGCCGGAGCGATACTAGTGGGCGAAGCGCTTTTGAAAAACCCGGCCGGCATCGCGGCAAAAATATCCGAATTATTGACAGAAACCTAGCGGCGTGCGCCCCGGCTCGGCAGGGCGAGGCTCCAGCCGAGCCATTTGCAGAAAGGCAGTGGAAAGGCCGCATTTTCAAATCACGCTCCTAGTGCGGGGCGGCGCCCATTTCTTCCTCGGCCAGTTTGCGGTAGATCGTGGCCACGCTGACGCCGAGCAATTCGGCGGCCTTTTCCTTGTCGCCGCCCGTTTGGGCCAGGGCGCGGTTGACGTAGGTCAACTCCTGTTCGCGCAGGAAATCCCGCAGTATGCCGACGGGCTGGTTGAGGCCGCCGGGGGTGTAACCGGTCTTGGGCACGGCGGGCGCCGCGCTGGCCGCCGTCTCGTCCGGGGGCATTTCCACCAATTCCTCCGCGCCGTCGCTGGCGGTGTCGCGATGGATGGCGGGGGGCAAATCGGCCACGCGGATGATGCCATCTTCGCACAAGGCGCAGCCGCGCTCGATGGCGTTTTCCAGTTCGCGAACGTTGCCGGGCCAGTCGTGCGCCGTCAGGACCTCCAGGCTTTTGCGGGTGATTTGAAAGAGCTTGCCGGTGCGCGAATTGACCTTGCCGCGCAGGAAATGCATGGTCAGCACCGGCACGTCTTCGCGCCGCTCGCGCAGGTTGGGCAGCATGATCGGAATGACGTTGAGGCGGTAGTAAAGGTCCTCGCGGAAGGTGCCGTCCTTGAGTTTCTTTTCCAGCGGCTCGTTGGTCGCGGCCAGCACACGGACGTTGACGGTGACCGGGACGTTATCGCCGACGCGCCGCACTTCCTTGTCCTGCAAGACGCGCAGGAGGCGGCTTTGCAAAACCGGCGGCATGGAGCCGATTTCATCGAGGAAAATCGTGCCGCCGTCGGCCTCCTGAAACAGCCCTTTTTTGTCGTTGATCGCGCCGGTGAAAGCGCCTTTGCAATGGCCGAACAACTCGGACTCCAGCAGGTTCTCGGGCAGGGCGCTGCAATTGATGGGAATGAAGGGGGCAAACTGGCGGCGGCTGTTGAAGTGCAGCGCTTTGGCGACCAGCTCCTTGCCCGTGCCGCTTTCGCCCAGGATCAAGATGGTGCTGTCGGTGTCGGCCACGCGCTCGATCATCTTGAAAACTTCGTGCATCTGCGGCGAGGTGCCGATGAGCTGGTTGAACTGGTATTTCTTCTTCAGTTGCTTGCGCAGATAGACGTTCTCGGAAATGGCCTCGTTGTAGGAGAGCGCCCGCTGCACGCACAAACGCAGGTCCTCCACCTTGAAGGGCTTCTCCAAATAATCAAACGCCCCTTTCTTCATCGCATCCACTGCCGTCTCGATGGTGGCATAGGCCGTGATGACGATGACGGTGGAAGGGGGGGTGAGGGCGCGCGCCTTTTGCAAAATCTCCAGCCCGTGCGTGCGGGTTTTGTCCAGGTAAAGATCGGTGATGACCAATTCCGGCTTCTGCGTCTCGAGCGTTTCCACGGCGGCGGCGAACGTGCTGAAGGGAAAAACTTCGTGCCCTTCGTTGCGCAGGAGTTCGGCGACCATCTGCACCATGGTCACTTCATCATCGATCAACAACACTTTTGCCATGCCTCAATGGTATTGAAAACCCCCGGCGACAGCAAGCCTGCCCCAAAACGGTGTTGCGTCAGTTCTCAAGTCTTGTTGCCCGACACCAGGTCGCTCAGTTTGAATATCGGCAGGAACATGCAAATCACGATGCCGCCCACCACCACGCCCAGAAAGACGATCAACAGCGGTTCGATCAAGGAGGTCAGCCCGTTGAGCGTGTTCTCGATTTCTTCATCCAGAAAATCCGCCACCCGCTCCAGCATCGCGTCAATTTTGCCCGTTTGTTCGCCCGCCGTCATCATGCGGATGATCATGGTTGGAAAGACCGGATGCTTGCTCAAGGCGTTGGAAATGCCCTCGCCCCGCTCGATGTCGATGGCGGCGTTTTTAATGGCCACCTCCATGACGACGTTGCCGACGGTGTTCTGCACGATGCCCAGCACTTCCAGGATGGGCACGCCGCTGCGTACCAGCGACGCCATCGTCCGGGCAAAGCGCGCCAGGCAAATCTTGTGGGCGATTGACCCAAAAATAGGCAGCTTGATCCGTTTGGCGTCCCAAAAAGCGCGTCCAGCGGGCGTTTTGATGTAGTAAAGCCAGCCGCCCACAATCAGCCCGACGGCCAGGATGAACAAAATGAAATAATGCTGCAATGCATTGCTGATCTTGATCAGAAACTGCGTCGGCCCGGGCAGGTGGCCGCCCAACTGGCTGTATATGTCGCCGAAAACCGGCACCACCTTGACCAGCAGAAAAATGGTGATGCCAATGGCCACAATCGTCACCACGGTCGGATACATCATGGCGGATTTGACTTTCTTGCGCAGGCGGGCGGTGTTCTCGAGGTAAGTGGCCAGGCGCGCCAGGATTTCCGCCAGCAAACCGCCTTTTTCCCCCGCGCTCACCATCGAGAAATAGAGTTTATTGAAAACTTTCGGGTGCTTCTGCAAGGCGTCCGAAAAGCTGTCGCCGCCTTCCACGCGGGTCGTGATGTCCTTGATGACATCGCGCGTCACTTTATTCTCCGTCTGTTCGGCCAGGGCCTGGAGGGACTGCACCATGGCCAATCCGGCATCAATCATGGTCGCCAGTTGCCGGGTGAACATGACCAGATCGGACAGGGGCACCCTGCCGCCGCTGGTCTGGCCTTTTTTCGCGATTTTTTCCTGGATCGAAACCACCATCAGGTTGCGATTCAAGAGCGCCGCCACGGCATTGGATTCCGTGGCAGCATCGACGCTGCTGCGAATTTCCCGGCCGGTGGCCGAATCCCGGGCTACATAAACAAATGATGGCATAACACGCGGTGACAGTTAGCAAATGGCGGGCCAAATTGCAAGCGGCCATTGCCAGAGGCGCAAATCGGCTTCTGAGGGCAAGTATGGCCCCAGATTTTTGGCAGGATTAAGAACAGGAGCAAGTTGACACCCAATCGCCAGGGGGCGAGGCGTCCAAGGGTTTTCAGCCGACACACCGTCACAAGTACTGTGAGTCAAGGAATTAGGATTGGCGGAACCCGTCACAACAGCCGACACAGGCCGGCCCAGAGGCGTCACAGACTGCTCTCTGCAATGCACGGATTTGGGCATTTTTGGCATTTTTAAATATTTTCCTCTATTCGGTTGACACGAAAGCGATGCCGTTGAACCGCAATATGTTAGATTCGAGCATTCTCGAGAAAAACTGGGCAGGAATGCGAAAAGGGCGGCGGCTTGCCACATGCCAAGCAAATTGATAATGGACAACGTTAAAACCATGGCGGACTGGCGAAAGTTCTGAATCACCACGAAGGGCACGAAACGAAGGGAGGCCACAGAATCACACAGATTTTCACAGATTGATTTCATTTCACCAGCGCAGCCTCATTGGGATTAAGATTTGGATTTTTTGACCCCCCCCCGGTATACCACCCCCCGAGAAATTCTCGGGAAATCCGAGAAATCCATTGGTCTGCTTCAGTTGGAATGGTTTGCAAGGCAGCAGGTTCAAACCGAAAAATGGCCAAAAGCCCAGTATCCGAGAAAAGTGAGAATTCTCATGTTTTCGTACCCGTTTATCGCCAATATCCAAGGCGATAACGGCTTTTCCATTGCCATCACCAGCCACACGCCACTTCCGTCCCGGCGCTTGCTTTTCATAATGTCTGCTCTCCGAAATTATTCATTGTCAATTGTCCATTATCCATTATTCCATTTCATTAGGAAAACACTACAGTTATAACATTGTTTAGTCAATAGATTTTTTAAAGAATTATCAAAAATATGATATTTTGATGGAAGGCAGCGCATCAAAGGCTTGGGTAGCCATGACCATGGTGCAGAATCTTCACGCCAGACGCCAAGACCCGAAGGGTTGTGACAGGATGAAAGCCCCTGGACCCACAGGATTGCAGCCCCGGCCAATACATCTTGCAGGCTTTTGAACCACGAAGGACGCGAAGTAAACGAAGGGAAGCCAACGCGGCCATCTGCATCCGTCGTGAATATTCCGACCAGGGAAACCGTGAAAAAGTGAAAAAGCTTTTTCCCATTGCAACCCGTTGCCAGCCAATATATTCCGCTCAAATTGGTGGAAAAGACTTTATGGTTTTTCGAGGATTTTCGGGGTTTGGGCTGTGATTAGAGATGGGCGAAAGGAAAGAGGATTCAACCCGTTCCGGGTAGCGGTAGATGATGGACCCTGACCTGGGGTAGGTCCTCTGGAATCGGGCCAACCCCAGGCTGAAGGATTTTCTCCCGTTGGGAGAATGGGGAACCTCAAAAAGTTAGAGGATAGGCGCTGACAAAAATTGATTTGGGCCGCCTGCTCCGCTACTCTGGTTTTCATGTGGCGCTATGGCGACATCGATAAAAACCCTGTGCAATGACGCCCGATAGCCAGCATCTTGCCCAGCCCGTCATGTCCCGCGCTCACACGGGCTTTAACTTGCTGCGCCAGAACTGCACGGCGCAACAGGCGCTCCAGGAAATTCGTAATAGCGGCATTACCAGCGGCATCATCTACTTCTACGTTGCGGATGCCGCCAATCGTCTGGTCGGAGTCCTGCCCACCAAGCGGCTGCTCACATGCCCGCTCGACACCGTGCTGTCGCAAATCATGTTGCCGCACGTCATCGCCCTGCCGGTCTCGGCCACGGTCATGGATGCCTGCGAGATGTTCATCCTCTACAAATACCTGGCCTTTCCGGTGGTTGATGCAGAACGCCGGGTCATCGGCATCGTCGAGGCCGGATTGTTGACAGATGAAATGGCGCTGGCGGACGATGAAACGGACGTCCGGTCCAAGTATGACGCGGTCTTCGAGTCCATTGGTTTGCATCTTACCCAGATGAAGGAAGCCACGCCCGGTCAGGCCCTGCGCTTCAGGTTCCCGTGGTTGCTGGCGACGCTCGGCAGCGGGACGGTTGCCGCCCTTCTCGGCAAGCTTTACGAAGCCACGCTGGCGCACAGCCTAATCCTCGTGTTCTTCCTCTCGCTGGTGACAGGCTTGGGCGAGAGCGTCAGCATGCAGTCGGTGACGCTGACCATCCAGGGCCTGTTGAACGGCCGGCTGACCCGGGACTGGTTTTTCCGGATGCTGCGGCGGGAGCTGGCCACGGCGGGTTTGCTGGGCCTGGCTTGCGGCGCCATCGTGGCGGGGTTGGTGGTAATTTGGCGGGGACCGGGGCTGGCGCCTTTGGCCATCGGCGGCAGTATCTTCCTGTCCCTTTGCATGGCTTGCCTGATGGGACTGAGCATTCCTTCGCTGCTCCACGCCTTGAAACTGGATCCCAAAATCGCCGCGGGGCCGATCACCCTGGCCCTGACGGACATTTTCACTCTGACGTTCTACTACAGCATGGGACGCTGGCTTCTTGGCTGAAGCGGAGATCCTTATCGGTAACCATGCAGTAAGACTTTAACGGTCGAAGACGAAAGGTCGGGAAAACCGTTGGAAACGGTTAAAAATGTCGCAGCCCAGCCATCTCACCGGGCTAAAGCCGGGATCACTGTCATCCGGTTGAGAGTGGCGGCTTCTGTTGAAAGCGTTTGAACATGAGCGCTTTACGCAATAAAAACGATGTGATCGATTTTGACTTCGTTTCTCGTTTTTTCGCAGCAC
>JBEKDI010000157.1:0-8714 GCA_050014435.1 Verrucomicrobiota bacterium
CACTCCCGCCGAAATTCCAAACGATCAGATTCGCCCTTCGCCACCAAGCGATTGAGTTCCTGCAAATCCATGATTGTCAGCCCGCAGGTTCGGCGGGATGACAAGAGAATTCAAGCCTCATTGGAGTTGCGCACGGGCTTCGTCATCGTCTCCATCTTCACTTTCCCCTGTGGTCGAAGCCAGATCGTCGCATTCGTCCATGCTTGCCGTGGAGCATTGTTCTGAGTAAAGTCCACGGCGTCCGAAAACGAACTGAGAAAAATTATCGAATAACGTTTACAAAACAAATTTAGCGTAGCTTCGGCTACGGGCTGGTCCGAAAACCGCGAATTTTCCACGCCCGTTACAGAAACCGACCGAGCACGCGCCCACCCGGGCGCGGCTTGGCGTGCTTTCTGTAACAGGTGCTTCGCGGTACCTCGGACCAGGGTGCGTTGAGTTCGCGCCCCTTCTATTTTGGAGGCTACCCGTGGTTCATGGTTGCGCCCCACGCAATGTCGCAAAACAAGGAATCAAATGGCCCGCAACAAAACCGCGCAGTCCCCGCCCGGTAATCCGGTGGCGTCATACAAATATCCAAGCAAACGGAAAAACATTCCGCCCGCGGGGCTTGCTGCCCAGGGCACGCTTCAAGAGGCGCCCAAACTCCGATACGAATATAATCCGCACCTCCCGCCAACGCTTCGCTCGGCCCCGGACGCAGCCGAGGCCGACCGCTTGCCCGAATATCTCGAGGTTTCGCGCAAGCGCGCGTTGACCGACATCGAGCCGGTGGCCTTGCACATTCACGAGCGCGTTTCCACCCAGGCAATCTTGCGTGTGCTTGCGCGGCAGGACGTGCAGCGCGACTTGTTTGCCGACCCGCAGCAGTCGTATGCCGAGGCCGTCCAGTTTTACAAATACGACGTGGACTGGTCCAACCGCCTCATTTTGGGCGACTCGCTGCAAGTGATGGCCAGCCTGGCGCGCCGCGAAGACTTGGCCGGCAAGGTGCAGATGATTTATTTCGACCCGCCTTACGGAATTAAATTCAGTTCCAACTTTCAGCCCCAGCTTGGCCAGCGCGACGTGAAAGACCGCGAGCAGGACCTCACCCGCGAGCCCGAAATGGTCAAAGCCTACCGCGACACCTGGACGCTTGGCATCCATTCTTATCTCGCCTACCTCCGCGACCGGCTCGCAATGGCAAAGGAACTTCTTGCGGATACCGGCTCAATCTTCGTACAAATCAGTGACGAAAATCTCCATCGCGTGCGCTGCTTGATGGATGAGGTATTCAAAGCGGAGAACTTCGTAGCTCAGATAACCGTCAAGAAAACCTCTGCACGAAGTTCAGATGTCCTGCCCTCGGTTGCAGATTTCTTGCTTTGGTTCGCGAAGGATAAGCAACGAATTAAATTCCATCCCCTTCAGAGCGAAAGAGAGTTGACAGACCAACTTCTCGATCAATACAAGTGGGTAGAGGAAAAAACAGGCCATCAAAGAAATCTCACTGAGGGTGAAAGGCGTAGCCCGGGGAGCATCAAGCGTGAAGGAGCAACGTTGTTTCGCCCTGTTTTGCTAACGTCGAGTCACGAATACTCGCGCGGCAAGGAGGTGATCAAACTCGAAGGAAAAGAATATGGGGCAAAAAGCCGCTACTGGAGCACAAGCCCCGAAAGCATACAGAAGCTCGCAAAAGTTGGGCGAATCTTTGAGTCAGGGGATTCTCTAAATTTCATCAGGTGCCTGGACGATTTCCCGTTTCTTCCGGTAACCGATATTTGGACGGACACAGCAACCGGGGGTGGCGAAGACAAAATTTACGTTGTGCAGACAGCTTCAAAAATAATTGAACGCTGTTTGCTAATGACAACCGACCCCGGCGACTTGGTCTTAGACCCGACATGCGGCAGCGGCACGACAGCCTTTGTCGCGGAGCATTGGGGACGCCGTTGGATCACCGTTGATACCAGCCGAGTCGCACTGGCCCTGGCCAAACAACGACTTCTCACCGCGCGCTTCCCCTATTACAAACTCCGAGACCTCAGCGCCGAAGACCTGGACCGCAACCCAAAAGGCACGTGGTTGAAAAATGCCGACACGCAGCCAAAAACTTTCAGTTGCAAAACCGTCTCCCATATCACGCTCAAAAGCATTGCCCGCAACACATCGCTGGACCCTATCTTCAGCAAACACGAGCCAATTCTGGCTGAGCGTCTCAAGCAATTGAACGCCGCGCTCAAAAAAGTAAATCCAGACCAATCCGCGCGGCTGGCGGACAAACTCAGACGCAAGGCGAGAGACGAAGGAAAGAAAACCATCACCGAGGCCGACCGCCGCCGTTGGTTGCTCCCAGGCAATCCGCAATCCCCAATCCGTATTCAGCAATGGGAGGAGTGGCAAGTCCCGTTCGACACAGATCCCGACTGGCCCAAGACATTGCAGGAAGCCTTGGAGGAATACCGGAAGGCATGGGGCGCCAAAATGAACGAGGTAAATCAGTGCATTGCCGCCAACGCTGAAATGGAAGAACTCGTGGACAAGCCGGAGGAAGTCCCTGGCATTGTCCGGGTCAGCGGGCCATTCACCGTTGAAGGAGTCATTTCCGTGGAAGAAGGGCCGGACACGCCAATAGGAGGCGCCCCAGACCCCTTGGAAACCTTCATTCCCGCAGCCGACGCCAGCGCGCCTGCTACTGCCGCCGCAGACGTTCAGAACGTAGAGGCACACCTCGACAAGGTGATCCGCCTGCTAAAAGCCAGCGGCGTGGATTTCCCGGCCACGCCACAGACGCCCGCCCGCAATATGAAATTTGCACGCCTCGAACCGATGACAGGAGCATCCATGATTCATGCCGAAGGCGAATGGTTGAACGGCGACCAGAAACAGCGCCGCGTTGCCGTCACCATCGGCCCCGATGTCGGCAACATCACCGCCTATCAGGTGGAAGATGTTATCCGCGACGCAAACCGCAAAGGCTACGACGATGTTGTTTTTGCCGCCTTTGGCTTCGACGCAGCCGCCCAGGACGCCATCGAAGGAGGCAGCCACCCCAAAGTCAGGTTGCACATGGCGCTGATTCGCCCCGACGTGGCAATGGGCGACCTGCTAAAAACGCAGCCCGGCAGCCAGCTTTTCACCGTGTTCAGCGCCCCGCGAATCAAAGGCCCGGAAAAACAATCCGACGGAACGTACCAGATTGAAGTCGAAGGCATGGATGTTTACGATCCCGTCAGCAACACTCTTTTCCCAACGGACAAGGAACGCATTGCCGCATGGTGGCTGGACAGCGATTACGACGGGCGCACATTCTGCATTTGCCAGGCATTTTTCCCGGACAAGAGCAAATGGGACAAGCTGGCCAGGGCACTGGGCGACCGCGGCATAATTTCCGAAGATGCCTTTTCCGCTCTCAGTGGCCTAAAGAGCCTGCCTTTCCCAAAACCTGCCCGGTTAAAGAAGGGCGAAAAATGGCGCGTTGCGGTCAAGGTCATTGACCCGCGCGGCAATGAAGGAATGCGCGTGGTCGAAATGCCATGAGCAAGGAAGAACAAATTCCGATTCAGCCGGTCGAGAATCCGATTCTCTGCTCGCCCTACAAAGAACCGGAGCAGCACTGGCTTTACGATACGCAGACAGGCATTCCAAGCAAAACACCCAACCGACGGCCGGCAAGTTATTGGTTCAAGACGGAACGCACCGGCAGCGCCCAAATGTCATTGCTGGCGGAGGAGGAACGCGACGACCTGCCGCTGGTGAACGCGTTGCGAGACGACGTAAAACGCTGGCGCGCATCCGGTTGGGAAAACGCATCCGAAACAACGAAACAATTGCTTCGCCATTGGTGGCGCGAAGACCGATCACGGCGACTGTTTTTTTGCCAGATTGAAGCTGCCGAGACGATCATCTATTTGCGGGAAATTCTGGCGCAGGGAAAAAGAACCCGATGGACGCCCAAGCTCACCCTTGAGGAATACCGCACGCTTTGCGAAGGCCAGAATCCCCGGCCGCACGAATGGATAACGAAAATCGCCCAGCATCCCAAGCTGGCCGACATCCCAAACGAGTATGGATTAAAGCCCATCCCGCGCCACGCCTGCAAAATGGCCACCGGCAGTGGCAAAACCGTCCTCATGGCGATGCTGATTTCATGGGCTTTCTGCAATCGCGGCACGAAGCCAGGCGATCCCCGCTTCCCACGGCGGGCACTGGTTGTCTGCCCCAATCTCACCATTAAGGAACGCCTCTGCGTTTTGCGCCCCGGCGATCCTGACAATTACTACGAAAAGTTCGATGTGGTCCCCTCAACCTTGCGCGGCGAACTGGCCAAGGGAAAAGTATTTGTCACAAACTGGCACTGGTTCGCCCCGGAGTCCGAAGTCATCAAAGTCGGCGGCGTCACCGTTGGAAAACTCGGCGCAGAAACGCCCGAAGCGTTTGCGCAAAATCGGCTTGGCGATTTATGGGACACCGAGCCGTTGATGGTTTTGAATGATGAAGGCCATCACGCTTACCGGCCCGCACCAGTTGGCGCAGATGAAAAACTCACCGCAGAGGAAAAGACCGACCGCGAAGAAGCAACCGTGTGGGTATCGGGACTGGACAAGATCAATGCCGCGTGCGGGATTTCGCTTTGCGTGGATATGTCGGCCACGCCCTTTTATATCCACGGCAGCGGCTATCCCGAAGGCTCGCCCTTCCCTTGGATTGTCAGCGATTTCAGCCTGGTTGACGCCATTGAAAGCGGCATCACCAAAATTCTCCGCCTGCCGGTCATTGACAACACAGGCCGACCCGACCCGAAGTATTTCAAACTGTGGGAATATATCACCCGCGACCTCAAAGCGGGCGAAAAATTCACCGGAGGCAAGATCAAACCCGAAGTCGCTTATCGCAAAGCGGAGGATGCCTTGCTCACGCTCGCAGGCGAATGGAAAGAGCGGTTCGAGGTGTTGCAAAATTCCACACCCGGCCAGGAACGAACACCGCCCATTATGATCATCGTCTGCGATAACACCGACCTGGCAGAGTACTTCCACCGTATGATTTCCGGCGAGGAAACCATTGAAGCCGACGCATCGGAAGACGAAGACGATGACGATTCCTCGAAGCGCAAGAAAAAAGCCAAGCCGCAGAAAGCTTACAGCGCCGGACTTAATGGTTTCCCCCAACTCTGGAATCAAAAAGGCGCAGAAGTTACGCTGCGCATTGATTCAGAACTGCTCAAAGCCGCCGAAAACGAAGACCCCAAAGCGACCAGGAAAGAAGCGGCGGAAGAACTGCGAAAAATCGTTTCATCCGTCGGCAAGGTAGGGGAACCGGGCGAGCGCATCCGTTGCGTTGTCAGCGTCAACATGCTCAGCGAAGGATGGGACGCCAACAACGTCACGCACATTCTCGGTTTGCGCGCCTTTCACAGCCAGTTGCTTTGCGAGCAGGTTGTTGGCCGGGGCTTGCGCCGGATGGATTACACGCCCGACCCAAAGACCGGTTTGCTCACAGCCGAATACGTTGACATTTTCGGCGTGCCGTTTTCCCTGATACCGTTCAAAGGCCGCCAGCCGGGCGGAGGCGCCCCGCCAGAAGATCGCCCCAAACATGAAATCATCGCGATGCCGGAGCGGAAGCAATTTGAAATCCGTTTCCCGATTGTTGAAGGATATGTGGTTGACCTAAAGCGCAACTTGATTCATTGTGACGTCAGCCAGGTCGAGCGCACCGGGCTTGACCCGTGGACCACGCCAACCGCCGCCTTTGTTCGCCCGCAGGTCGGTTATCAAATCGGACATCCAAGCGCGCACGGCGGTTTCGGATTCTCCGAGGTAAACCGGCATGAATACTACGCTTCGATTCACCCGCAAACCATTGCGTTTGAAATCGCGCGGGAAATCGTACGGGAACTCACCGAAGCGGCGCACGCGGGAAAAGAGGCATTGAAACGCCAGGGCCGGGGCACACTATTCCCGCAGGTTCTCAAAATCGTGCAGCAGTACATCGCCACCCGCATCGAGTTTTGCGGGTGCCATCCATGCGAAATCGGATTGCAGACCTACGCGCAACGGATCATTTCGCTGCTGGTTGCGGCCATCACGCCGGACGATGCCAAAGGGGAAACACCACTGCTGCCGCGACTTAACCGATATAAACCGATTGGCAGCACGGCAAGCGTCCACTTCAAAACCGTCAAGCCGGTCCAAATAACACAAGCCAGCCATCTAAATCTTGTCGCGTGCGACACCAATTCATGGGAACAAGCAGCCGTCTTTCAACTTGAAAAGCTCGCCAAGGAAGGAGTGGTCATCTGCTACGCCCGCAACGACCGCCTTGAATTTAACATCCCGTATGAAGTCTATGGCAACCCGCAGGTTTACGAACCGGATTTCCTCGTCAAACTCGCCACCGGCGTCACGCTTATTCTGGAAATAAAAGGCCAGCCTCACGCCGACACCGACGCCAAGCACCAGGCCGCCCGTCGCTGGCTTTCAGCCGTCAATCATTGGGGGCGTCTCGGCAAATGGGGTTTCCTTGTTTGCCGCGACCCGCAACGCTTGGCACAAAAACTTGCTGCACAGGATTGATTTGCCTGACATGCAAATCATTCGCGCAGTGCCAATGAGTGTCGATCATTACGTGGCCACAAGCTTCCATCAGCGTGTCGAGCCGCCATGTAAGTGCCCTCATTGTGGTGCGACGATTGCCCTAAAGGCACTGGGCTATTATTCCCGCAATGTTACCAATCCGAAAAGCCGTGTCCTGCGCATTTTAGTGCGGCGGTTTCGATGTTGTCGCTGCGGCAAAACGGTCAGTGTCCTTCCTTCGTTCGTACAACCGTACCGGCTGGTTTTGAATATCACAATAAACGACTTTTTCGGCGGAACCCTCAGCACCAACGCACTTTCGTGGCTCCCGCTTCTGAAACAGTATTGGAACCGATTTTCAAATTGGCTTCCACGGATTGATCGCGTTATCAGGTCCGTGGTCTCGCGCTCACCGCCTCACTTAGACGCTGCTGGATGGTGGCAGCTCATGGCCGCAACTTTCGGTGACATTGAAAAAATCACAGTGGCGCTTGTGGGCCGATTCGGCGTCACGCTGTTCGGTCGTTATCGCTGCCATTCTCCGTGTTCCAATGGACCGTCGGCAAACTGACGCGGCTCCACACAACTTATGTATTTCCCTGAAAGCCAACGCATGGAAATCTGTCCGCGTCAATGAAAACGATTCTTGAATCAGCTTTAAGCGATAAACGACGCACCCTTGAGGGCGTCAGCGTTAAAATCAGGCAGCGAAGAAGTCGCGATTTTGCCGTCGGCACTCGTGGCAACGAGCTTTATTTTGTATGAGGACAAACCAAAAGAACTTGCCGTCCAACCGTGCCGCCAGTTACGTGAGAACAGCGACGAAGCCGCAGCAGGACTCGATCAGCAACCAGGTGTGTGCCATCCGGGAATATGCCAAACGCTATGGAATGCAGATCGTCAAAGAATATTTTGATGAAGGCAAGAGCAGGCTGAATGTCCAAGACCGCGAATCTTTGACTCAGTTGATTCGGGATGTTCAGAACGGGCAAATCAATTTCTCATTTGTCCTCCTGTACGATGTCAGCCGATGGGGACGGTTTCAGAATGCTGATGAAAGCGCCTTCTATGAATACATCTGCCGCCTGGCCGGGGTTTCGGTCCATTATTGCGCCACGCATCTTGAACGGGATAACGGCCCGGATTTCCCGACGACCGAAGGCGGAAAGGAGCCTTATTTTCCATGAGTGCGGCCAATGCAAAACTTCCTCCCAGAAACGCGGTGGCATACGTGAGAATGTCCACGGAGCACCAGCAGTACTCGACCAGCAACCAGATGGACGTCATCAGGGAATATGCCAAGCGCCGTGGCTTTGAGATTGTCAAAATTTACTCGGATGAGGGAAAAAGCGGTTTGAACATACAGGGGCGCGATTCGCTGGCCCAAATGATCAAGGATGTCCAATCCGGGGGAATCAATTTTTCCGCCATTTTGGTCTATGATGTCAGCCGATGGGGACGGTTCCAGGACGCGGACGAAAGCGCCTATTACGAATACATCTGCCGCCGGGCCGGGGTTTCGGTCCATTATTGCGCGGAGCAATTTGAAAATGACGGCAGCCCGATGTCCTCGGTCATGAAAACCATGAAGCGGACGATGGCTGGTGAATACAGCCGCGAGCTTTCATCCAAAGTATTCCAAGGTGCCTGCCGGTTGATCCAAATGGGGTTCAAACAGGGCGGCACTGCCGGATTCGGCCTTCGACGCGTACTGATTGACCAGAGCGGCCAGCAAAAAGCCGTGCTCAAAATGGGGGAACACAAAAGCCTTCAAACCGACCGGGTGATCTTGATTCCGGGGCCAGAGGAGGAAATTAAAATTGTTCGGTGGATTTATCAGGCGTTTGTTAATGAAGGAAAAAGCGAATCGGAAATCGCCAGGGTGCTGAATGCCCAGGGAGTGCTCACTGACTTTGGGCGCGCGTGGAACCGTGCCACTATTCATCAGGTGCTCACCAACGAAAAATACATCGGCAACAACGTTTATCATCGCACTTCATTCAAATTAAAACTCAAGCATGTGGTGAACCCTCAAGAAAAGTGGATTCGTGGCGACGGCAAGTTTGAGGGCATTGTGGAATCCAGTCTTTTTCACACGGCCCAAGGCATCATTTTAGCTCGGAGCCGGAAGCTTTCGGATAATGAAATGCTGGA
>JBEKDI010000158.1:0-7590 GCA_050014435.1 Verrucomicrobiota bacterium
GTCCAAAAGCCTATCAACTACTCAATAAACCCCGGCACACATTCAAAGAGGTTCCTCACCGCTGCCGCTACTATAACAAAAACACTCTGAGAAACCGTGGTCTTATCTAAGCGCCATTCGGTTCAGATACCTCTATGCCGCGGCGGTTGACGCGACGGCGTTCGGGCTTGGTAAAGAGCCTTTTGTTTTTCGAGCGCGCTGGAAAGGGTAGAATTGGCCGCCGCCAAGGGCAGCGCCCTTTCAATCGTCTTGACTGCCAGGTCAAATTTCCCCGCTTCCGCATAGGCCGCCGCCAACGTCCCCAGGTAAACGGGGTTCGTAGCCCCGGCCAGTTGATCGGCCCGTTGCGCCCACTGGATGGCCTTGGGCCCGTCGCGCAGCGAGGGGTCGGAGCCGGCCGCCAGCAGCCAGGCCAGATTGTTGCAGGCCGGCGTGTAGTCCGGCTTGGTCTTCAACGCGGTGGTGTAATGAGAGACCGCTTCGGCTTCGCGGCCTTGTTGGGCGAAAATGTTGCCGAGCTTGTAATCGGCCTCGGCCAGGTCAGGGCGGATTTCGAGCGCCTTTTCGTATTGACTGATAGCGCCGGCCGGACGGCCCCGCGCCAGGAGGACTTCCGCCATGTTGAAGTGGGCCTCGGCGAAATCCGGCTGGATTTCCGCCGCCCGTTGGAAATGCTCCATGGCCTCGTCCATCCGCCCCGCTTGCAGAAGAATGTTTCCGAGATCATTGTGGGCCAGGGCGTAGCGCGGGTCCAGGGCGAGCGCCTTCTCATAAGCGGCCTGGGCCTCCGTCCGCCGCCCCTTCTGGAGCAGGGCGTAGCCCAAGTTGCAAAAAGCGACCGGATAGTCCGGTTGCAATTCGATGGCCTTTTGAAAGTATTGAATGGCGTCATCCATTAGGCCCTTGTTCAAATACGCCTGTCCGATGGCGTAAGGGATGCCCGACAAGGACGGTTGCAATTCCCGCGCCTTTTGAAAATGAGCAATGGCTTCATCCAGCCGCCCCTTGTGCTGCAAACAATCGCCCAAATTGAATTGGGCCGTGGCATCATTGGGGCGGATGGCCAGCACTGATTGGCAAAGCGACATGGCCTCATCAATCTGGCCTTTGTCCACAAACGCCCGACTCAAATTGTTTTGCGCCATGGTGCAGCCGGGGTTGCGCGCCAGGGTTGACCTCCAGAGCAATTCATTGTCTGAATAAATCCGGCATTGAAGCCAGGTCAGCATGGCCAATGCGAGCAGGAGCGGCAGGGCCACAAGCGGCCGCCGGAGCACAGCCGCCGCCAAGGCGATAGGGCCAAGGATGGCAAAATACTGCCAGTGATCGGCCACTAGCGAGTAGCGCATGAAATAGATGTTGATAAATCCAAGAACGGGCAGAAGCATGACGACAAAATAGGCCAGCCCGAAGAACAACATCCGTCCCCAACCCCTCCGCCAGCGCCAGCATAAGACGAACGCCGCAACCAGCAACATCAGCGGGAGGTAAGTCAACGCGTTTCGGGGGTCGATCTGCCAGCGCGGATAGACAAAGATCAGGTTCATCGGCAACACCGCTTTGTAGAGATAAAACCAGACGGCCCAGACGGCCCCGGCCAATCGCGACCAGAATCCATCCGTCCGCACAACTTCGCCCCCCATCGCCCTATGAAGATGGAACCAGACCGTGACTGCGGACACGGCTGCCGCCATCACAAAAAAAGGAATGACGCGCACGAGATCATTCCAGCCCACCCGCCCGCGCCGCCACCAGGCGATGCCCAATAAAATTAGGGGCAACGGCGCCGTGGCGGTTTTGCTGAACAGCGCCAGCCCAAAAGCGACCAGGGCTACCCCATACGAACGCCACCCGCCCCCGTCCTCGAATTTCAGCCAGGCCAGAATCGTCCCCGCATAAAAAAACATCGCCAGCGTGTTCTTGCCCTCTGAGATCCAGGCCACTGATTCGACATTGACCGGATGCAGAGCGAAGAGGGCGGCGGCCAGCAGCGCTCCGGGAAGGTTCAGCCGCAGGAAGACGCGCCAGAGCAGTATGGCGCTCACGGCATGCAGGAGAACATTGACCAAATGGTAGCCCATCGGATTGTCCGCCCAGAGGCGCCATTCCAACCACCACAGGCTGAATGTCATCGGGTAGTAATCCACGGTGCATGCCGTGAACCAGGGCCGCCACAAGCCATCCGCACTTTTGAGGACGGGATTTTTGGTGATCACAGCATCGTCATCCCAGATAAACCCAGCGTGCCAGACAGGCTGGTAAGCCAGAAAAGTTGCCGTCACCAAGAGCAGGCCAATCAGCCAGACTTGCCGATGCGACAGATCAAAACGAAAGGAATTTGTGAAGCTCAATGAGACGTGTGCCGGGACGAACCGCTTGCGCGAGCGAACCCAACGGCATTTTTTAGTCTTCTCATGCGATCCACGGAGATTCTATGCGCGTTCCCGCGCAATGAGCAATGAAAATAGACTTCGGAAGCCACCCTTGGGCGCAAATCGGCTTGTGGGGGCAAGTTTGGCCATCACCAGACCAAGACCCCCTCCCCCCATACACCCAGGCGAAATTTTTACGTAAAAGCCGCAAAACTCTTTCCACCCATTTTGAGTGGAATGGATTGACTGACAGCGGGTTGCAATCGAAAAATGGCAAATATTCGTTTTTCACTTCTTACAGTTCTTTTCGGATAAAAAAATGTTTTAAAATGGTGCGATTAACCCGGATTAAGTGCGAGCAAGTGCGATTAAGTGCGATTTTTAGGCCCTTAAAACGATGATGGGATTAAGTTTGGGATTAGGATTTCAAAGACCCCTCCCCCATGCACCCGCGCGAAATCTTTGCGTATTCGGCCTTCATAATTGAGACGTTTCTTCCAATTATGGCGCAAGGGGCGAAAAGTGTACACCCCGCGGCGGGGTCAATTTTTGCAACCACGAAACCCCTATAAATATTGATGAAAACGAGTGTCGGAGGGGCTTTTTGTCAAGTATGTATTTGCAGTATTTTGATGTTTTTAAAGGAGACCTCGCTGCCGTGTTCCTGCAATAAAATATGGCCGTCCGGCCATTCGCCGAATCCGGGAATGTTCCTGAACTTGCTTGCGGCCACCGCCGCGCGAAACGCCGACGAACCGCGATCGTACTCGACGATTTTGCGCCCGTTGAGCCAGTGCTCGACATGGCGGCCATGGGAAATAATCAGGGCATGGTTCCATTCGCCCATGGGGTTCGGATGCTTGTCCGGGCCGGCCGGAACCAAATCATAAAGCGCGCCGAGCTTGCGGTCCCCGTTGATGCCTAATTTCGCGTCGGGATGGCGCTCGTCATCGAGGATTTGGTATTCCAAGCCGATGGCCGAACCCTTGGAAGCCCTGGCCCCCTGCCCGGTGACCGGGTCAAGGTTCGGCTGGACAAATATTTTGATGCCGCTGTTGCAACCGGGGGTGCGCATAAAATCCACCTGCAATTCAAAGTTGGAAAACCGCTCACGAGTTATGATGTCGCCACCCACCCTGGCCTCCCCTCCGCCCTGGCCCAACACTGTCAGCAGGCCGTCTTTGATCTGCCAGACGTTGGACGGAAACCCATCCGACCGCGCACTGCGCCATAAGTCAGCCGATTTGCCGTCAAACAACAACCGCCACCCCGCTGCTTTTTCCCTGGCGGTGAGTTGATTGTCCGGGGTGGACGAACCACCGGTATCAGCCGCACAACACGTTTCTTGGTTTGAGGTCCGGCAGGCGGTGACGGCGACGGCAAACAGGAGGCAGGCAAAAATAACTTCTGTCACTTTTAAGTTCATATTGGGCAAGTATGGCTGGAGCAAGCTGACGGGGCAAGGGGGCGCATCAACCAAACCCGCCTTCCCGGTTGAGCCGGAGGCTCAACGCTACACGGCCCCGAAGGGCAAGAGGGCAGATCAGCCAAAGCCGCCTTGCCGGGGATCGCAAAAGCCGCCTGGCCCGGTTTTTACCCGTTTTCGGGTTGGAGAAGGGCTGGCGATGGGGCACTAATTTGCGCCATCAGGTAACGCCTTTTATCGGGCTGATAAAAAGGAGTTGCCCGAATAATTTAGTAGCCTACGATGTTTGTTGCAGTGATTGACCAATTCGACAGACAGGCTTCAGAAGGCCAGTGCAATCCGACAGCAATAAGCCTGTTTTCGGGTGCAGGCGGTTGTTCTCTCGGATTCCAGCAGGCAAGTTACGAAATTCGGTTTGCGATGGATATTGATGCGGATGCGGTGGCCTCTTACCAACGCAACTTCACCGACACACCGTGTGAGGCGGCGGATATCAGGGAATTTAGCGCTGACATGCTGCTGCAACGCGCCCAACTTGGGCCGGGCGAACTTGACATCCTGCTTGGCGGACCGCCCTGCCAAGGATTTAGCAGTGCGGGTGTGAAGGCAGGCGAAGACCCCCGCAATTTGCTGTTGAGACATTACGTGCGACTACTCAAAGGCGTACGTCCGAAATGGTTTTTGATGGAGAACGTCGAGGGCTTGTTGACAACTGCTGGCGGGTCGTATATTCACGAAGCGGTAGCAGCGTTTTTAGAAGCGGGCTACTCTGTCAATGTAGAGAAAATTTACGCGCAGGGCTACGGCGTGCCGCAGAGACGGAAACGCGTGCTCATCGTCGGCAATCGGCTGGGACACGACTTCATTTTCCCCGAACCGGTCACGCGGTTTTCCGGGAACATCTTTCGCAAAGGGGAAATTACCTTTTCAACCGCCGTCGGCGACTTGCCTCCGGTTGCCGAAAACCCCGATGAAGCAGTTGCTTTCCGCAAGCAGCCCCAAAATGAGTTGCAAGCCTATCTTCGCGGCGAAGCACAGACTGTGACCAATCATTACTCACCAATCCCGTCGAAGATCCAGCTTGAACGGGTGCAAAATTTGCGCGCTGGCCAGACGATGAAAGACCTGCCGGTGCATCTTCAACATGAATCATTCAGGCGGCGCGCTTTCCGTCGTGTGATGGACGGGACGCCCGTGGAGAAGCGCGGTGGAGCACCTTCTGGCTTGAAACGGCTCTTTGGCAACGAGCCGAGCCTTACCATCACTAGCGCGGCAACGCGAGAATTTGTGCATCCTGCACAAGACCGGCTTCTCACGTTGCGCGAATGCGCCCGATTGCAGACGTTCCCCGATTGGTTCGAGTTCGCGGGTGGCGCGGCGAGTCGCATCCAACAAATTGGCAATGCTATCCCGCCAATGCTTGCGCGGGCGATTGGCGAACATATTGCGGAGAAGTATGGTTTTGGTTCGAAATATGGCGGAACTCTTTATCCATCGCTGCGTTTCTCCCTCACCCGTTCAGAAGGAATGAGCCCGGCTTTGTCACAGACTGAATCATTGCTGTCCGAACTAGTGAAAGGGAAGAATGAACAACTCGCGTTGCTCGAACGGGCAAATCAATGACGATGCCCACGCCCGTAGAAATCAAGAAATCGTTTAGTGCTGCACGTATCCTTGGTAGTGGAGATGACCGAGTCACGCTCTCAGAGAACGAATTATTTTGTTTGTTGACGCAATGTTGCAATGATCTCGGAATTTCTAATTCAATCTCAAAACTGCCCTCAGTTTCGTCGCCGCCGCCAAACGCGGACTATTACCGGCTTCCGATTGCGTGGTTTCAATCCGCGCAGGCAAACTGTCCATCCGCTGCTGCGCTTGTAGCTTCTTTGGCTGCCTGCGTCGCGCATGAAGCTGACTTTCGCCTCTACTTTGAAAACCTCGCCACGCTCCACAAGCGGCGCCTTAAATACCAGCGCATTCTCTCCGGCCAGCCGAAACCGACCATGAACCAGGTAGGCCCCCGCAGCCTGCTGGAGTTCGGTGGCGTAGATCATGGCTTGCTCGCGTCCTGGCTGATTTGGCGAAAGTGGATTTTCGATGTGGACAATCGTGCGGCACAGGAGACGGGCTATTTATTTGAGCCGGTATTGGCGAGTTGCCTTGGTGGTGAAGCGGTGGGTTCAAAGAACTCTCCTGTTAAACGCCTAAACGAACGCAACGAACCAACCGGCGAAGGCCGTCAAATTGATTGCTACGATGGGGAGAACCAGCTCGCCTACGAATTCAAACTTCGCGTTACCATCGCGGCCAGTGGCCAAGGCCGCTTTGCCGAAGAACTCTCTTTCCCACGCGAAGCCCGTGCCTCTGGTTTGACACCAGTGCTCATCGTTCTTGACCCGACGCCTTCGCCGCGACTTGACGAACTTGTTGCAGCGTTCAATAGCAACGGCGGCAAACATTACATCGGTGCGGATGCTTGGATACACATGGATTCAAAAGCAGGCAAGACAATGGCTGTTTTTCTTGAGCGCTACATTCGCCCGCCACTCTCCGAAATGGCGAAACATGAAGACGCCAAGCCAGAGAAGATTCAGCTTTCATGGGCTCAGAGTGGAATTTGTATCCAAGGAACCAGTGCGAACATTCGCATTCCAAGAAGTACTTAAGTTCATGGTTGGGAAGGCAAGGGGCTTGATTTTCCGCTGCTTGTTGTAAATATAAACGGGTCAATTGAATTGACGGTGCTTAGGTTCCCACAACCCTACGAATACCATCTGCAAGAGTCATGTTCCTGCCAGATGCTTCCATCCCTCGCGGAAAGGTTCGAGACTGAAGGACTGCACATCGATGGAACGAACCCCTCTCCCTGTCCCTCTCCCCGCTGTGCGGGGCGAGGGGATTATCAAGGTTCGACGCCTCGATACCCGACAGGGCAGTCCGGTCAGCATGTCGCGGGAACGCTCGGCCAGCAGGACAATCACCCGGACGACCGGCAGGTCGTCCCCACCTACGATGTGTCCGGCGGGATGCCCGCGTTCCCCGGGAATCAAAATTCGATGTGGCGGGGAAATGCCTAACGATGAAATTGTAATGACCGATGCTCTCCGCGCAGAGGTTCATGGGACCAATGGGACACATGGGAGGGATGGGACTCTTTTGGTCGTGGTTGGACACCGGGATTGCCGGCTCCTCCCCCGGGAAATGGGTGCAGCTTGAAACTGTTCCGGATTGCGATGGACAGGGGGCGATGGCAAACGGTAATTTCCCCCATGAATCATATTCGGAAGATATTCCAGATCCTCCTTGTCGCGCTTCTCGGGTTGCTGGCTGCGAATGCGCCCGCCGCCGGCCTTGATGGCGCCTGGAAGATTGAATTGGCGAGGCCGGGCGGCGTCAGTCTGCGAACGTATCTGGTCCTTCATCAGCAAGGGACGAATCTGGACGGCAAGGTGATCATCAACAATTCGGTTGATCTACCCCTGCGCAAGCCGAAGGTGGAAGGATCGAATGCTGTTTTCAGCGTCGATTGGAACACGGAGTATCGGGTTCGTCCCGAGGGGGACATTCTGCGCGTCACCCTGATTTATGGCGGATCGTCGAAGGAGGAGGCCACCGCGACACGGGTTCCCGACTCAGAGACGCTGCCGCCGGCGATCCTGCCACTGCCTGTCATTGGCGCCGTTCCGGAAAACGGATTGGGCAGGACGCCTCCGATGGGTTGGAACAGTTGGAATCACTTCGGCGGGGCAGTTGATGACAAGATCGTTCGTGAAACGGCGGATGCGATGGCCA
>JBEKDI010000159.1:0-7589 GCA_050014435.1 Verrucomicrobiota bacterium
CAACGAAGGGGGGCACAGTGCATCGCCAATGCACACGAATACAACAAAACGGACAAAACTATGGTGCGGCCCCTTTGACGAATACAACAAAATGGCCAAAGCTATGGTGCGACCCCTTTGACTGCACTCTGGAAGGACCTTGGACTTCGGCGCCTCCCTTGCGCAAGCAACTCCTGCCCCGGCTTGTTCCAACCCGCTCTGTCCCCAATGTGGCCAAGCCATGCAACTGCTCTTCTCGCTGAACCCTTGGCACAAAACACGCGGCCCGCCCTCGGCTCCACCAGTGCCGCCCTTAACCTTGACCGCCGCATGAATCCCGCGTGTTTGAAAGCGACAACCTCACGCCAACGCACCTCCTTTTCCCTTGGCGGCGGCCAACCGCCCCGTTGGGCACCAAAGTCCCTGTCTTCCGACACCCATTCACCTTCACCGCACGGTCGAAAGCCTTTCACCGTTCAAAACCACCCTCAGCGGTCCGCCTTCCCTCCAACTCCCGGGCTCAAAAACTACACCCAGCTTCAGCCGCCCACTGCCGCGCGCCAAACACAAGTGCCATAGTGGGCGCTCAGGTCTATTCATATCAAGCCTCGGAAGACGGGCTTGTTCAACCAGGGGTGTATTTGCTGGCTCCGCTTCGCTCCGCAGCAATACACCCTTCTGCGTTAGGCCACTTGATTCCAAACCCAACAAGCGCCAGTGCTCTGGCGATATAGAGAAGCACCATAGGAATCAACAAGAAGTGATATTCGCTGTCAGGTGGGGCAAAAAGATATGCGGCAAAGAGATATTCAAACAAGGTCTGCCAGATGGCAAAAATAGAACCGCTGATGAATACCCAGCGACGAGGACGGAAAATGGCAAGCGCCGCGAGTGTAAACACGGCAACGCAATAAAAGGTGTTGTAAATGCCCCATCCCACGAGACCGAGACGAAAACACAAACGGGCTGAATCAAGGTCGCTGATCAGACGGTCGCTTCCGCCTGTATTCAACCATGAATGCAATGCCTGTCCGGTCAGTCGAGTGTCAGGGAGAACGCTTTCCAAGGCTTGGTAAGCAAAACCGATGATGAACAATGAGCGGAGGATTCTGACGCTTCGTGTTGTATTCATAATTCGTCGCGCGTTCTGTTTTGAAGTGGCCTAGCAATTAATATACGACAGGTATTCACTATCGAAATGCAGGTGAAGGTTACAGGGCGGATGACGAAAGTTCCCGTCAGTCCCGGCTCAAAACGCGAAACAAATGCCGCAGTTCAAGTTCCACATCCGCCGGTGATGCCACCGTTCCAGCAATCTCTGTCCTGAGCCGTTCGCGATACCGTTCACGAAGGCGATGCACGGCCACCTTTACGGCGCCCTCGGACATATCCAACGTCGCCGCCAAAGCGGCATAGGGTTGAGAATCCCGGCTTCCTGTCAGGCACGGCTTGAGCGCGTCGAACAAACGGCCTCTTCCATACTGCTCGTATTCGGAGCGCAATCGGCTTAGGACCATTTCTAGGATCGTGAGCGCCCATTGTTTTTCGTAAGCCTGTTCGGGCGTGCGGGTGTCGGCCGGCTCGCGTGTGTAGCGCGTTTCCGCAGTGTCCAACAGTAATGGCAGGCAATGGAGATTGCCGGCGCGCTTCTGCGCGTTCGCACGGCGCCATTGGACGGCCAGAAACCGTTTCAAAACAAGCAAAAGAAAGGATCGAAAACGCCCACGTGATCGATCCGCGTGCGCGATCCAATTCTTTTCCAGCAGCCGTGCAAAGAACTCCTGCGTCAAATCCTGAGCGTCATGCACGGAGTATCCTTGCCTGCGAATGAACAAATAGATGGGATACCAATACGTCTGGCACAGCTTTTCCAAAGCGGCCTGTGCCTGCGCACTGGTGCCCCGCATGCCAGCCAGCACGACCGACCATTGCGTCGTGACGAAGACAGGGCCGCGCGCTTCCGCGCCTGCTTCAGAAGTGGCCGCTGACGGATCTGCGGTGCTCATGTGTCAAAGCTTTATCACCTTCCGTCCCTCGAGGCGATTCAAAAGCACAAAGCATCCTTACTTTCTTCGATAGTGGGTAATCTTAAATTCCGCGCAGTCCATGATCTCCTCACCCGGCTGGAAAAGATGCTCAAAAGGCGGGAAAAAGACGTCCCCTTCCACATCCCGTTTGACCAGCGTCAAATAAAGATCCGAACAAAGCGCCAGGGTCTGCGCGTAAACCTGCGCGCCACCGCAAATGAACACTTCCCGCCCGGCTAGGGCCGGGTCTGTCCAGTCGATCTGGCTTAACTCCGCCGCCGTGCGCGTGCCGGGATGCGCGCAACCCCCGCGGCTCAAAACGATGGTGGTGCGATTTGGCAGGGCTTTGCCGATGGACTCGAAGGTCTTGCGCCCCATCACCACGACCTGTCCGGTGGTCATTTTTTTGAACCACTTGAAATCCTCCGGCAAATGCCAGGGGATTTTGCCTCCCTGCCCGATCACGCGATTCCGGCTCATCGCGGCAATGGCTTTGAATTGTTTCACTTGGGTTCTTATTTGTTCTTAAGTCAAAACGATGTTGGCGTCCATTTTCCGCGCTCCAGCATGTCTTTGACAAGAGCGTAATGCCGCCGGAAGCCATCGACAAACGCTGCCTGCCGAATCGAGTATTTGAACAAGTCCAAAAATGATTCAGCGTTGGGGCCTTGCTCGCAGAACCGTTCGAGCGTTGCGCCGGCCATTTCGCGCCACATTTCGGGGTCACTGCTCCATTTCCGGTAGAACCGCGGCCTCTCCCAGCCGAAATTAACACCAGCCAGGACTTGTGAGCTTGATCCGTCATCCGTACGGAAGAACTGGACGAGGACGCGACGGCAATCACAGCCGAGTTCAGTGCAATAGAACTCGCGCAGCACATACCGACCGGGCGGAACACCGAAAATCCGGGCGGAAACGACAATACTCAATGGTTCCGAGCGGGCGGTATCCGGACAAATAAGATCAAACGGTTGCAGCGGCATTACGCAGATTAAGTTTCATCGCGATGCCGGAGCATGCCGCCCCCACGCCCACTTTGTCCACCGCCGAATACGGGAAGGCCGCCGGCCACGCGGCCAGCTCATAAAGGGAAATCTCCCGCGTCTGCTCCCTCTCCTCCACAAACTTGTGGAGGAAAGGGCTGGGGAGAGGAGGTTCCCCTCATGAACCAGCCGTGTGCCGCCCGGCGACGGGACTTTTAATTCTTTCAAAAACCTATTGACAAAATGATATGCTAGATTCATAATTGCTTTAGTGAATAGTCCAAAACGGCCGGCGCGGATGGGAACAGGCGGAAGCGAAAAAAGAGCGTGCCCGTCTCGCGCGCCTTGTTTGGCCTGTTGCCAAATTGTTCTTCACCCCATCTTCATGTCACATGGCGGCGCTGGCCCGGCAAACTTGTCAAAGACCGCGTTTGGAAAGGAGAGCGGGACTACGGTGCGGGATCAGTTGTTCCAGCACTGCGCACTCACGCTCAATCAAAGTAACTCAAAGCGAATCAAAGCGATTTTGTCTGGGCAGGCTCGCGGTCCCGAATTCATGCAAATCAATAAACATAAACAACTTGCGGAATAAACAGCCCCAATCCCGCCAAACCTAGTTTTAACTTAGTTATACATGGTCAAAATTAGCCAAAACCCGTCGGATTCAGGTCGATCTGGAGTCGTCGGGTTCCTGTCCTCCTGCTTTTATTTATTGGAAAGATGGGGAAATCAGGTTCTTCTTACGGCGGTTTTCAGGAAATGAAGCAATGTCGCAGATGTTGAAATCATCCGGGGGCATCGGCGCAGCCACGTTAAGCAGTCGTGTGCTGGGGCTGGTGCGGGAACAGGTCTATACCGCCTTCATGGGAGCGGGCACGGTTTATGGAGCGTTTATTTTTGCCTACATGGTGCCCAATCTGTTCCGGCGCTTGCTGGGCGAAGGCGCGTTGACGGCGGCGTTCATCCCGGTGTTCAAGGCCAGGGAGAAAAACGAGGGGGAAGCCAGCATGTGGCGGGCGGCCAATGCGGTGCTTTCGGGATTGGTGGTGGTATCCGGCGCTTTGACGCTGCTGGTCATGGGGGGCGTCTCACTCTTGTTGCTCAGCGGGTCGTGGAAGCCCGAAACACGGCTGATGCTCCATTTGCTGCGCCTGATGTTTCCCTACATGATTCTGGCCTGCGTGGGGGCGGTGTTTATCGGCATGCTCAACGCCAGGGGGCACTTCTTCATTCCGGCGCTTGGCCCGGCGATTTTGAACGTGGTCATGATTGCGTCGGTCGTGCTGCTCGCGCCGCACATGGGGAAAAAGCTGGAAACTCAAATTTTCGCGCTGGCCATCGGCGTGCTGGTGGCGGGTGTGGCGCAGGCCGTCTTCCAAATGCCGCTTTTGAGGAGCGAAGGTTTCCGTTTTCGTTGGGTTCCGCCGTGGCGCGATCCAACCGTGCGGGAAGTCGTCATCAAAATGGTGCCGGGCATCCTCGGCGTCTCGGCCTACCAAATTAACGTGATGCTGACGCAAAGCCTGGCTTGGGGCGACAATGCGCGCGTCGTCGCGCAATTTGCAGTGGCAACGCGTCTCATGGAATTGCCGCAGGGGGTTTTTGGGCTTTCGCTGGCCACTTTTCTGTTGCCGACGCTGGCCGGGCTGGCGGTGGAGAAGAACTTCACCCAGTTTCGCGCCACCCTGCGTCATGGCGTCGGGCACCTGATTTTCGTCAACCTCCTGGCTTCGGTTCTGCTGCTCACGCTGGCCGAGCCGATGGTTCGTTTATTGTTTGAGCGTGGAAAGTTTAATGCGGGCGCGACGCAGCAGGTCAGTTATGCCCTGGTCTGTCTGGTGCCGGGGCTGATCTCCTTTTCGCTGGTGAACATTTATGCGCGGGCTTTTTACGCCGTGAGCGACATCAAGACACCCATGCGCATCAGCATTTTTTGCCTGGCCGTGAATCTTCTTTTCACGGCAATTTTTCTGTTTGGATTGCACTTGGGTCCTGGCGCTCTGGGGCTGGCCAACAGTCTGAGCGCAGCCTGCAACCTGGGACTGCTGATCTTCGCGTTGCGCAAGAAATTGCGGACGCTGGAAATGGCGGAGTCGATCTCGCAATTTCCCCGCTTGGCCGTGGCCGGCCTCGTCGCGGCGCTGCTGTCTTGGAACGGGCGCCTGTTGTGGGATGGTCATTTGGGCTATACCACGCTGGCGTTGAAGTTGGGCGAGGTATTTGTGCCGATGATCGCCGCGACGGTTGTTTATTTTGCCCTGGGCTTGTGGTTCAAAATCCCCTCCGCTGCCGAAATGCTTCGTCTGCTTCAAAGGCAAAGACCTGGCCCAGCCCACGAATAAAGTGAACGAAATGAATCACCACCAATTTCCCGGCCACTTCACAAACAGGAAACGATCATGCGCGATTATGCAGAACCCCTTTGCAAGCAGGGCTGTTTACAAACTCGCAGCCCAGCGCACTACCTGTCCGCGATACAGCCGACTGACAATCGGCGCCACGCCGGTAGCGCAGACTGCCAGTCTGCTGTGTCGCCGGTTGCCAACCGGCGGCGTACTGACAACAACTTGCAGCGACTTTGTCAATGGCTCCGCCTTTGCAAGAACAATAAACAACATTTGCATTGCAATTTAAGTGTGCAAGCCGTAAAAACGGACTCTGAAACAACCCATGACGGCCTCTGGAAAAGGAAGCCTGAATCTTTGGGGCCTAAAAGGCCAACGTTTATGATATCGCCAGGCACGCATGCCGGTGCGAAGACCACGCCGGAATCGCCCGGCATCTGCCGGTTATTGTCCCGCCTTGGAACTTTTGCAGCAAACTGTTAAAGATAAAAACCCATCCATAATATGAAAAAAACATGGCCCGTCCTTTTAGTTTTGCTGCTAATGGCCACATCGACAGCCCAAGCCCAATCCACGTATGCGACCATCAGCATATCCACATTGGATAATACGAATTTTCCGCAAGAGGCCTGTTTCGTCCCCACTGCCTCCGGTACTGCGACGATAACGAATATTATCTTGAGCGTAACGTATTGGGGGCTCGGCGGCAGTGCCTCAGTGGCGGTTGTCACAAACTTATCTACCCTTGACATCGATCCAATTTATTCCGATTTACTAGTATATAATAATGATTATCCCCTTGGCACTAATATCATTATTGGAACGGCATCATTTGAAGTGAGCGCAGGCACGACATATTATCTGGTTGGCTCGGGATCGATTTACGTTCCGTTCGCTGAACCTTACGACCAGCTAGGGCAGGGTGAGTTTCAGGCTAAAGTTTTCTTTCCTGTTTCCGGCTACACTGTCGAATGGGCTGGAGGCATTGATAATTGGACAGTTCTTGATGATTGGCTGGCACTTGATAACCCGGATGGGAGCTGTCCTCCCGATTTCCTTCCTCTGAATCTCCCCGGCCCTGCTGATGACGTTCATGTCGGCAATGGGGGCACGCCAGAGATCACTGGCGGGAGCAGCAGTGCAGGTTCACTCACGATTGACGACGGATCTTCACTTATTCTTTCTGCCGGCTCCCTCAACGTCAATAATGGCGAGGAAATTGTTGGAGACAACGGTAGTGGGGCTTTTAACCAGAGCGGCGGCGACAACGTTGGGCAGGACCTTTACGTCGGTGCAAGTGAAGGTTCCCAAGGCACATATACCTTGTCTGCGGGGACGATTACTCTCACCTCGCCAGAAACAGAATATTTCATCGACATCGTTGGCTATGGGGGAACTGGTGTATTCAACCAAAACGGCGGCACCCAGACGATAAACCAAATTCTAGGCATCGGTTACTTGCAAGGGTCCGAGGGTTTCTTCAACCTTACCGCAGGCACGCTGAACGTTGTCGGAGGGGAAACGATAGCGGTATATGGGTCCGGTACGTTCACCCAGACCGGAGGCACAAATTCATTTACGGGGGGGGATAGCAATTTTCTGGCAGCTTCGGAGATATTCATTGGATACGGCGTTGGCTCCAGCGGTACCTATCTGATGCACGGCGGTGCAATAACCACCGGCAATACCGATTTCGCCATACGTACAGACTTCGGAAATGGCACTTTCACCATGGATGGTGGTTACATATCTTTCCCCGGTGGTAACATCCGCGCCGGTTTAAATTCAGGTTCGGTAGCCAACTACACAATTACGGGAGGCATAATAACTAATGCTGGGACTGGATCTATTTTTGTAGGTGAGAGCGGTTCAGGAGCGCTTAACGTAGGCGGCAACGCCGTGGTGTCCATCATGCCCAATGGAAATGACCTCTACTTTGGGCTGAACAGTGGCGGCGTTGGCGCTGTTCATGTCTATGGTAACGCCACCCTGAGCGTTTGGGATATCCGGACGGATAGCGGCCAGGGAACATTCGTCCAGGACGGCGGAACAGTGAACGGGGAAGGTTGGATGCAATTAGGCATCAATGCCGGATCGATTTCTTCATACACTCTTAATTCTGGCAACCTTAACCTTACTGGACAGTGGAACGTTCATGCAGCCTTTTCCAGTTCAAGGATTTCAGCGTAGCCGCAGCGGGCGGGGCTGATTTTGGTTGCGAGGAATTTCTTGAGGGTAACGCTTTCGGGTGAACG
>JBEKDI010000160.1:0-7410 GCA_050014435.1 Verrucomicrobiota bacterium
GGCCAACTACAAGCGGCTCCGAGAGCTGACCGAAAAATGGGTGGGCTTATCCCTCCGTCTGGCCAAAGAAAAACGCCAAAGGACCGCGTAACGTATCGGAGAACGTTTCACTCCTCAGTATGGTCTTTTTCGCTGCAAAAGCCGCGTCGGATACTAAGTCCCCGGGCATTGGGCCGGACAATGTTTTTCGCGATCCTTGGGGGAACCCATATATCATCACACTGGATTTGAATCAGGACCAGAAATGTTATGACGCCACCTTGGATGGAATGTACCAACTGGAGAACCCGAAGCCGAAAGACCCTTTGATCGTGCCTGGAGAAGCTGTTGTATGGTCTTTCGGACCTTCGAAAACGATTAAGCCTGGCAGGCCCCTCAGCAAACAGACCGTCGTCACCTCGTTCTGAGAAGCCAGGGTCGGTCAGGGTCTGTAGATACTCTTTAGAAACCGCATTACGCGCTTCTGAGCCCGAAAAGCAGAGCCAGTTTCTGATCGACTTCATCCTGCCAACCCGGTGACAACTTGCCCATATCCCGGAGGATTAAGGAGGTCGTCAAGGTGACCAGACGGTGCAGCCGCAATACCGACGCGACTCGTAGTCCGGTTGCTCCGAAATCCTTGCGTTGTGGATCCAGCACAACATCCGTGGCGGCAATGTTCACCGGAATTTGGCTACTGACAAAGGCCACAACAACGTGCCGATGAGGGCCAATGGGATCGGTCAGACATACGGCGGGCCGCACCTTGCTCGCCGTCATGTCATCGAAAGGAAAAGGGACAAGGACAATTCTACCTTTGGTCATGAAAGGGTTTGCCATCGGCGGCGCTGTAGATGTCCTCGGCGGCATCCTTCAGGAAATCGAACGCGGGCGTGGTCGCGGCGGCTTTCGTCCAGGCAGTCTCGGAGATGTCCGTTTCATCCGGCACAAGCACAATCACCCTGACCCGGATTTGTCCGCCAATAGGCAGCGGCTTATCCAGCCTCAACTGATGCTGCGCATCTACAACCCCGGTTGTTTCGATCGCGTTCATGACAATTATAATGTTACCCATCGCAGCGAAAAGACAAGCCTTTACATTCCCTTACTGCGAGATGACGACCATGGCGTAGAGACGGAGCGCAGGAACGTTGAAGACCACATTGTCTCCGGATTCCTGAAATGGCACCGGCAACGGATCATCCCATTCCGGCGAAAGACATTCAACGGTTTTGACCGGGCCTCTGAATTGTTTGCGGACCGTCACCTGGAACGACGCGAGCTTGTTGTCCCGGTCAAAGTTGATGAAATGCGCGAGGGTTTGCCGGGTGGCCGGGCGAGTGAGCAAATTCATCACGGTCGTCAACGGCGCGCCCGTCTGAATTGACAAGCCATTGGGCAATCCGTCCACGACGGTTTTGGCGATGTCTTCGTGGTTGCGCGGCAGCACCCATTGCGCCGGCGTCATGCGGGTGGTTCTGCGCAGCGTCGCCCCCGGTTCCGCGTCCTCCTCCGCGGCGGATGTTTTGGCGGCGCGCGCGGCGGGAATGATTTCAGGAATATAGAGAATGCGGCCCTTGCCTTCGCGGCGCGCCGGCAGCAACGGGTTTTTGGACCGGCGGCGTTCCCTCCATTCATTATAGGTCGCGGTGTTGCCGGTCAGCACGAGCGTGCCGCCGTCGCGCACGTATTGCAGCAATTGCTCCGCCTGCGCATTGCCGACGCATTCCTGCCCGGCCAGAACCACCGCCTGATAATGGCTGATCTGACCGAGGTCCTCGTCGAAGAGGATGTCAAAAGGAATTTTGTGCTGAATGAGCGCCTGCTCCATCAGCGTGGCGGGAACGCTGGTGGCGTTGATGCTGTAGGCCATTGACGGCCAGTTGCGCAGCACCGCCACGTCCGCCACTTCCTCCGTCCCGATGAAATAGCGGTCGTGGTATTCGCGGTAAAATTCCACGAACGGCGTGAAAACCTTGCTAAAGGCGGGCGCGCCGGGGTATCCCGCCACGGGCGTTTCGTAATTGAAGGCCATGTGCAGCGCGGCGCGCAGGTCGTCGCGCAACCCTTCCTCGCAACTGGCCTTCAAACGCCTCGCCACTTTGTAGGAGCGGATTTGCGAGACAAGAGCGCCGGTTCCGGCGTCGAGGCGTGCGTCATAGCCGCCGGTGTCGAAGGAGAGCACGTCAATGTGATTGGCGAAGAGCGGATGATAGACCGCGTTGGCCCAGTAGCGGTTGTAGCTGTAAACGCCCTTGATGTTGAACAAGACCGACACGTTGGTGTTCAGGCTTTTGACGTCGTAATAGAGCGCGTTGGCGTAATTGGCCAGGGACTCGCATCGGAAGCGCACCCACTCCTGCAACACGGGATCATTCAACGAAGCCAAACCCTCCGCCCGGGCGGGCGATTCCCATTCGTTGACCTGCACCCAATCCACGTCCGGCAACCCAAACCGGCGCCGCACCGCTTCCGGGGTCGGATATTTTCGCCGCAGATAATCGTGAAACGCGTGGATGCAGCGCGGACAGCGGCAGGACTTGGGTTCGGGCTGCAGCATGATGTTGTCAAATGAAATCTGGTCCGCGTGCAGTTCTTCGATGCCGATTTTCAGCACCTTGTGCAAATACTCCCGGTAGGCGGCCTCGTTGGGGCAGGCATAATGGCGGAAAGTTTGGGTGCCGTACGAAACCCACTGGTCGTTCTGGTCGCGTTGCTCCCAGTTCCTGGCTTCGGGCAACTCGTGATACAGCGTTTCGGGGAACATCGTCCCGCCCACGTACAAATCCACCTTCATTCCCAACTGGTGCATGAGAGCGGCGGCCTTTTTGGCCGTTTCCATGTTCGTCCGCTCGTATTCCAATCCGAATCCCTTGTAAAAGAAGAGCCGCCCGTAGCCCATGCCCGCCGCCGCCATCCGCTTGATGTTCTCCGGGTCGCATAATTGCTGGTAATGTTCCGGCTCATCGTCAAAATGGTCCCCCCGCCGCATCAGAAACTCAATCGGTTCGTGAGTTAGCCCGATCACGCCTTGCGCTAATTTTTGCTTTTGCTGCGCCTGGCGCTCCCAGCGTGTCTGCCCCGCCGCGTCTTCGGCAGCGGCCCTGCCAGCCAGCGGGCTCGCAACCAAAACCGTCAGGCACAGGATTGAAAGACTTTCGTAATAGGACACGCGCATCTTCATATGTAATCCCATGATTCATAATCCATGCTACTGCGATTGCCACGAATTTCCTTCTTTTGCAACTATCATATCTACGCATCAAGATATATTGATTTTTAATTTGCGCGTTGGGTGGGGGACGGCTAATATTGTCTCATCATGGATAAGGCTGGCAATCAAAACAGGGATCGAGTGGAGGCGTTATTGCGCCTCCTGCCGCAGCGCATTGTGGTGTTGGACGGTGCCATGGGCACCATGATTCAAACCTATCGTCTGGATGAGGCCGGTTATCGCGGAGAGCGGTTCAAGGATTGGACGCGCGATGTGAAGGGCAACAACGACCTGCTCAACCTGACGCAGCCCCATCTGATTCAGGGTATTCACCGGCAGTATCTCGAAGCTGGCGCGGACATCATTGAGACGAACACTTTCAATTCCACCGCAATTTCACTAGCCGATTACGGTATGGAATCCCTGGCCTTCGAATTGAATGTGGCGGGCGCGAAGAATGCGCGGGCCGCCGCCGATGCCGTCATGGCCGCCGAGCCGGGCCGGATTTGCTTTGTCGCCGGCGCGCTCGGGCCGACCAGCAAAACGGCCTCCATTTCCGGCAGCGTCAGCGATCCGGCCGCGCGCGGCGTGACTTACGACCAATTGGCGCAGGCCTATTACGAACAAGCCTGCGGCCTGTTGGAAGGGGGCGCGGACTTGCTGCTCATCGAAACTGTATTTGACTCGCTTAATTCCAAGGCGGCCCTTTTTGCCATCGCCCAACTGTTTGAAGAATTGGGCATCGACGCCGTGGCCGCAGGCTCCGCGCCCCGTGCGGCCTCGTCCGCCCGCCGCCGCGTGCCCGTGATGCTTTCCTTCACCATCACCGATCGGAGCGGCCGGACGCTCTCCGGGCAGACCGTGGAAGCCTACTGGAATTCCGTCTCGCATTTTCCACTACTAAGCATCGGGATCAACTGTGCGCTGGGGCCAAAGGAAATGAGGCCGTTTATCCAGGAGCTTTCCGGGCTGGCGCCGATTTACGTCAGCGCCTATCCCAACGCCGGCCTCCCCAATCCCATGCTGCCCACCGGCTTCCCGGAGACTCCTGAGACCCTCGCGCCCCAACTGGCCGAGTGGGCCGCCTCTGGCTGGCTCAATATTGTCGGCGGCTGCTGCGGCACGACAGCCGCGCACATCAAAGCGGTTGCCCAAGCGGTCAGGAAAACCGCGCCGCGAGTGCCGCCCAAAGTCGAGCCTTGGTTGCGCCTGAGCGGCCTGGAGCCGCTGACCGTCCGGCCCGACACCAATTTCGTCAACATCGGCGAGCGCACCAACATCACCGGTTCGCCCAAATTCGCCAAACTCATCCTGGCCGGCCAATTCGAGGAAGCCCTGGCCGTAGCCAAACAACAGGTTGTCAGCGGCGCTCAGATCATCGACGTCAACATGGACGAAGGGATGCTCGATGGCGTCAAGGCCATGACGCATTTCCTCAACCTCATCGCATCCGAGCCGGACATCGCCCGTGTGCCGATTATGATTGACAGCTCGAAATGGTCTGTCATCGAGGCCGGCTTGAAATGCGTGCAAGGCAAGGCGTTGGTCAACTCCATCAGCCTCAAGGAAGGCGAGGAAAAATTCCTCCATCAGGCCCGGCTGGTGCGGCGCTATGGCGCGGCCGTCGTCGTGATGGCTTTTGATGAACGCGGCCAGGCCGATACCCTGGAGCGCCGCCGGCAAATCTGCGCCCGCGCCTTCAAAATCCTGACGGAACAGGTCGGCTTTCCGCCTGAGGACATCATTTTTGATCCTAATATTCTTACTGTCGCCACCGGCATGGCTGAGCACAACAACTACGCCGTGGACTTCCTCGAAGCCACGCGCTGGATCAAACAGAACCTGCCGCGCGTCAAGGTCAGCGGCGGCATCAGCAACATTTCCTTTTCCTTTCGCGGCAACAACGCGGTGCGTGAGGCCATGCATACGGCCTTTTTGTATCATGCCATCAAAGCCGGTCTTGACATGGGCATAGTCAACGCCGGAATGCTCGGCATTTATAAGGAAATCCCCAAAGACCTTCTCGAACTGGTGGAGGACGTGCTGCTCAACCGCCGCCCCGATGCCACCGAACGCCTGGTCCGTTTTGCCGAGTCAGTCAAGAAGGAAGACAAAGCGGAGGCCGTGCAGGACGAATGGCGCAAAGGAACCGTCGAGCAGCGCCTCGAACACGCCCTGGTCAAGGGCATCGTCGATTTCATCGAAGCCGACAGCGAGGAGGCGCGGCTCAAGATTGGCCGCCCTCTGTCCGTCATCGAAGGCCCCTTGATGGCCGGCATGGCCGTGGTGGGCGATCTCTTTGGTTCGGGCAAAATGTTCCTGCCCCAGGTGGTCAAAAGCGCCCGCGTCATGAAAAAGGCCGTGGCCTGGCTGCTTCCTTTCATGGAGGCCGAAAAGCGCGCCGGCGGCAACGCCCGCGCCCAGGGCAAAATCGTCATGGCCACCGTCAAAGGCGACGTCCACGACATCGGCAAAAACATCGTCGGCGTCGTGCTCGGCTGCAACAACTACGAAGTCATCGACCTCGGCGTCATGGTGCCTTGCGAAAAAATCCTGCAAACCGCCCGCGAACGCCAGGCCGACCTCATCGGCCTGAGCGGCCTCATTACGCCGTCCCTTGACGAAATGGCGCATGTGGCCCGCGAGATGCAGCGCCAGGGATTTTCCGTGCCGCTTCTGATCGGGGGCGCGACCACGAGCAAAGCCCATACCTCGGTCAAAATCGCGCCCGGTTACAAGGAAACTGTGGTCCACGTGACCGACGCTTCGCGGGCCGTGGGCGTGGCCGGCCAGTTGCTTAACCCCGCGTTGAAGCCAGCTTTCGTCGCACAAAACAGCCGGGACCAGGAAGCACTCCGCCGCCAACATTCCGGGCACGAGGTCAAACTGCTTCCCCTCGAGGAAGCCCGGCGGCGTGGGCCAAGGTTCGACTGGAAAGCCGACGAAATAGCCCGACCGGAATTCAACGGCTTGCGGGTGCTCAGTTCCACGCCGGGGCAGGGCGGGGCGCTGGCTGTGTCGCTCGAGGACCTGGTTCCCTGCATCGATTGGTCCCCGTTTTTCCACACCTGGGAATTGCGTGGCCGCTACCCCTCGATTCTGCAGCACGAAAAGCACGGCGCGCAGGCCCGCGAACTGTTCAACGACGCGCAAATACTGCTCGAGCGCATCGTCAATAAGAAACTTCTCGCGGCTCGGGCTGTCTATGGCTTTTTTCCCGCCAACTCCATCGGGGACGACGTCGAGCTGTACACCGACCCGTCGCGTAGCCGTGTCCTGGCCACGTTCCACTTTCTCCGGCAGCAAATTGAGAAACAGGATGGTCAGCCCAATTGGTGCCTGGCGGATTTCGTGGCCGGCAAATCCATTGCGGAGGATTACATCGGCGCATTCGCCGTCACCGCCGGCTTCGGCGTGGACGAACTGGTCAAACGATTCAAGGCCGACCACGACGACTATAACGCCATCATGACCGAAGCCTTGGCGGACCGTTTGGCCGAGGCGTTCGCCGAATTTTTGCACCGGCGCGTCCGGGCCGAATGGGGTTACGGCCGGAACGAAAACCTGTCCGTCGAGCAACTGCTTGACGAGCAATACCGGGGCATTCGCCCGGCGGCGGGTTATCCCGCCTGCCCGGACCACACGGAGAAATGGACGCTCTGGAAATTGCTCGACGCGGAAAAGAACGCTGGAGTTCGCCTGACCGAAAGCGCCGCAATGTGGCCGGGCAGCAGCGTGTGCGGCCTTTATTTCTCGTCGCCGCAGTCAAAATATTTCGCGGTTGGCAAACTGGACCGGGACCAGGTGCTCGACTATCATCGCCGCAAGGGAATGGATCTGCCCGCGGTGGAGAAAGGGCTCGGCCCTTGGCTAAATTACGAACCGTAAATCCGTCAGAGCGCCTCTTCAACCGCCCTTTTCCAAAACAGGCGTGAAGTGGCGAATCTGCGCGTGGCGGTAACGTTTCAGTTGCATGTCGGTCGTCAATAGCGTCAAGCGGTGGACGCGGGCGGTGGCCACAATCAGTTCATCGGCTGGGTCGCGGTTGGGAAAATCCGGCAGGCTCATCGCATCGGCGATGATTTCCGGTGTTAACCTAACTTCCTCCTTCAATTGACGTAAACCCTTGAAGAATCGAGGTTTTGCCCTTTTTATGTAGCAAGTAATATATGCAAAATACCCCTTGACACGCTTGAGACGCTCTGCCATGTTGTAGC
>JBEKDI010000161.1:0-9005 GCA_050014435.1 Verrucomicrobiota bacterium
CCGATGCCGCCCATACGATCAAAGCCAATTGCCGCCAATTGACCCAAGGCAACGGCGCTGATTTCTTCTTGTTCTTAAAGGGCAACCAGCCCTTGGCCCTGGCCAAAGCCGAACCACTGCTGTCCGGCGATTTTCCCCCCTCAGGCCAGCACGCTGGACAAGGATCACGGACGCATTGAGAGCCGCCAAGTCTGGTGCGTGCCCACTGCTCCCCAGACGATCGGTTTAGCCGGAGTGGCTCAGGTCGTGCGCATCCGCTGCCATGTGCAAGAGGTGCGCCAGGGCCAGGTGGTCAAAGAAACCGACGACGTCCGATTCGCCGTGACCTCCTATTGGCCCGAGGAGGCCGCCGCGCCCCAACTGCTGCAACTGGCGCGCGAGCACTGGAGCATCGAAAATGTACAGCACTATCGCCGGGATCGCACTCAAGACGAGGACCGCTGCCCGGTGCGCGACACCATCGCAGCGCGCAATCTGTCTCTGTTTCGGTCTTTGGCCATTTTTCTCTTCCAGGCGCAAGCCAAGGGCAAAGACGGCAAAAAATCCCTGCCCGACTTTGAGCGCCACGTTCTCCGCAAACCTGGGGGCCTCATCCGCCGATTCACCCAGCCACGGCATGAGGAGTAAACCTCGCCGCCATACTACCAGTCCCGGCGTTGGCCGCCTCAACGCTGCCCCCGGCGCATTGCCTCGCGCTCCCCCACTCCGGCTCCAAGAACAAAGTCCTCCCCGCCGTGTGCTCTATACTCAGAGCCAAGCGACATATTGAGGCACCAACCGGCTTTTGGCCCACTGACTCCTGTCGCGCCGGCGGGGACTTTGTCACTGGCCGTGTCGGCGGCCAAGTGGATTTTGCTATCACCTTGAGCGTAAATTTCCTTGATGATATTCTTGGCGTCAGCTTTGGCATCCGCCAGTGAACTAAAATTCTTGGGGCGACGTTCGCCATTCACTCGAAAGTGTCTTGTTGCGGCACTTCATCGGGTAGACTTTCCACGCGTGCCCGTGGAGGGTAACCTCGATGGCTTTTTTCTTCGATATGGGCGATTGCATGATGTTTACAAGCAAACTTGTACTGTGCCAGTACTGCAAGCTGTTTTTTAAGGCGATGTATGCACATGAAATCCTTGCATTTACAGGGTTTTTAGCTGGTGTACGCAATAGATCAACAACCTGTTTTCCGAAGCTTCTTTCATGTGAATTTCCTTTCCAGCAGGGACCCGCCAAATCCGGCAGCATCCCAAGATCCATGCTCATCATCGCACAGGGGGTATGACAAGCGCGGGCGCGAATTTGTTTATCAGCCCAAACGGTAGCGGGGCGGTGCTGCCGTGGCGCCAACTTCAAATCCTTACCCCTCCGAATCCTCCCCCGGAACGCCTCACAGTGGACTGGTCCCGCGCCGGATTGCTCGCATGACTGGCCGGTGTTTTGCTGGCGCTAACTCCGCCTGCTCTTGGCGTATTGAGCCTGCATCGTCTGGAGCGGTCAGTCCGGCGCGAAACCGCGCCCTCCTGGCTCGATTTGCTCGGCAAATTGTTGACACGCCTCGGCTTCAACCGCCGCGTCGCCTTGTTGAAAGCCGCGCAGCGCCGCATGCCCATGACCCGGGACGTGCTGCGCCCCAAAGTCCTGCTCCCCGAAGAATCCTGCGAGTGGCCGCCTGACCGCTGCGGCGTGGTGCTCCTGCACGAAATGGTCCACGCGCAACGGTGCGAACCGTTTAGCTGAACTGATGCCGGAGTCGCCGTGGAAAAAGAGCGCAACAGTCCGCAACGAAGCTGTTTTGAAATCTATTTACCCAGACAGATCCTCTCGTTCGCAATGAGAAGGTCAGGTCAGGGGTTCGACTCCCCTCGGCTCCACCATAAGTCTTTCACCTTCACATCTTCCCGCTTCAACACAAGCCCGCAAGAAAAAGGCGCTTGGGAGGATCAAAAAGGCATCGGACCGCCCCCTGCCGGAGAAAAACCGAAAGCGGACCGCAAAATGGACTTGCAAATCTGTGGAAACGGAAAAGAATCACAAATAACCCCACGCTGGTCGGGGTCAGGAAACTAAAATGGGAAATATCAAATAACAGTTTTCTTGGGGAAAGCAATTGCACAATAGATGAGCACTAAGAGTGAAGCCTCGGAATCCGTATTGGCCGAAGAGGAGGAGTTCCTGCGGGAGCTCCTGGAGAACTCATCAGACAGCATCTATTTCAAAGATTGCGCTTCGCGATTCCGCCGGTGCAGTCAACACAAGCTCAACCGGCATGGGGTTACCAATCGTGAAATCATCGGCAAAACTGATTTCGATTTCTACGATGAAAAGGATGCCCGGGCTGCCTACAACGACGAGCAGGAGATCATGCGCACCGGCCGGGCCATCACTGGCAAGGTCGAACACCAGGTGCTGAAAGACGGTGTCGTACGATGGTGCTTGTCCTCCAAATGGCCGTTGCGCAATCACAAGGGGGAAACGATCGGCACCTTCGGCATTTCCAAGGACATCACTGCCCTCAAAGAAGCCGAGGCCAGGCTCGAGCAAGCCAACAAGGACCTGGTGGATGCCTCCCGTCTGGCAGGCATGGCGGAAGTCGCCGCGACTGTTTTGCATAACGTCGGCAACGTCCTCAACAGTGTCAACGTCTCCGCCTCGCTCCTGGCTAACAAATTCCGCCACTCAAAGGTCGCCAATTTGGGCAAGGCGGTTGCCCTCCTTCAGGCCCATGAAAACGATCTGCCCGCGTTTTTGAATGACGACCCTAAAGGGCAGAAATTGCCTGGCTATCTGGCGACTCTGGCCGCGTGCCTGGCTTGCGATGAGGACAAAATTCGCGAGGAGCTTTTCTCTCTTTGCGCCAACGTTGAGCGCATCAATCAAATCATTTCCACGCAGGAGTCTTATGCAAAGGCTGCGGGGGTTCAGCAACTCATGTCCGCCGCCGAGCTGGTCGAAGACGCCTTGCGCCTCAATGCCGAGGCCTTGGAACGCCTCCATATCCTGATCAACCGCGAATTTTCTCCTGTCTCGCCGATCCTCGTGGACAAACACAAGGTGCTGCAAATTTTGGTCAACCTTATTCGCAACGCCACAAACGCCCTGGACGACGGCGGCCGTCCTGACAAAGTGATGATCCTTCGTATCGGCCCGGGCGCTGCCGGCACGATCAAAATCTCCGTGATTGACAATGGGGTGGGCATTCAACCCGAAGACCTGATTAGAATATTCGGCCACGGATTCACCACGCGCACGGGCGGCCACGGCATTGGTCTGCATAGCGGCGCGTTGGCTGCCAAGCAATTGGGTGGATCGCTGACCTGCCAGAGCGACGGCCCCGGAAAGGGCGCCACCTTCACCCTGGAACTACCCCTGACACCGCCGTCGGAATCCCAACCGGCCGCCTAAGTCGGTTGGAACTAGCCATGGCGGCTCTCCTCCAGCGATGACGTTTTAATTGCCAGTACTTGCCGGACTTGGGAAACGGGGGTATGATACCGGTGGTCGCGCCGTTTGCGGCTGGATACCACGCCCAAATGGAATGGCGCGGCGGTTGCGCATGGTCGGTTCGCCGCGCCTCTCCAATCTGTGGCCTTGCACAACGTCAGCACCGATTATGAATTGGACTCCTTTGAACATGACCGTCCGCGTCGGATGCAATCTGGCCTATGAAACAACGGTGCAGACCCCGGTGCTGTTCGTCCTGAAGCCGCGCCTGGAAGGCAGGGTGCTGGTGATGCAGGAAAAACTTTCTTTTGGCATCGGCCTGCCCTCATATGAGTTTCAGGATTTTCACGGCAACATCACCTACCGTTCAATGCTCATGCCGGGCCGCAACGAGATTCGTCACGATGCCCTGGTCGCCGTTTCATCCCTGCCCGACAGTCGGGAAGTGCGGGGACAAATTCTGCCCGTCGGACAACTGCCTTTCGAACTGTTGCGCTACACGTTGCCCAGCCGTTATTGCGATTCGGACAAGCTGATGGATTTTGCCTGGAAGCAATTTGGGCAGATCACCCACGGCCTGCCTCGCGTGCAAGCCATCTGCGATTGGGTCCACAATAACATTGAATATCGATTTGGTTCCGGGCGGCCCGACTTATCCGCCTCGGAAGTGATGGCCAGACGCCACGGTGTCTGCCGCGACTTCGCCCATGCGGCCATAGCGTTGTGCCGCGCCTTCAATCTGCCTGCTCGCTATGTCACCGGACACCTGCCCGACATCGGTTGCACAGATCCGGGCACGCCCATGGACTTTCACGCCTATTGCGAGGTTTACTTGGGGCAGGAGTGGCTGACGTTCGACCCGCGCTACAATGTGCCGCGCATCGGCCGCGTCAAGGTTGCCCACGGTTTGGATGCCGTGGACGGCGCATTTGCAACCATCTACGGCGAGGCCAAGTTGACTCATTTTGAAATCTGGGCTTATCAAGTGAACCCGCAACAAGTATCGGTTGGCGATCCCATTGACCTCTCTATACGACTGGATGGCACTGAGACCCTGCGGTTCAATTAGCCCGCCCCAAAAATTGACCCGCTCCTACACGGTCACGGGCGGACAGCAATTGCGATGCAAGTTCCAAAATATCAAAGGTTGCCCCCGTGAAACTTTCCAAATACCCGCGCCAGCATGAGTGCCATGAGCAGTGCCCCAAGCCCCAGAACAACCACGTGTTTCCATTGGCGCAGCTCGAACCGGCCAACGCGGACCACCAGCAGGAAAGCCAGAACCAGGTTGGATGATCCCCACAGAACGTTGACCGTCGCTGAGGACAAGCCTTGTCCGGGTGGCGATGCGAAAGGGCTTTGAAACGGGCTGCCAGAAATGCCGTTCACCAAATGCGGGATCGTGTTTGCGAGAAAAGCCCCGCCAAAGAAGTAAGCGACAAAGTGATACCAGCGCGTAGTTGTATTTGCGTTCATGTTTTCCAACTGCCTTGATTTGTTCTCCTCATCGTCTTTTGCTTGGCAGGAAAGCCTCCCGAAGTCAACGCCCGATTCCCGCCCAAATTCAAACCGATCCTCTCACTGGCAAAAGATTGCAAGATCCCCTCCGCGGCGCCGTATGGGTGTTTGAAGGTATATGATAATTGGACACAGGAAACCGCAGAAACCCGGTGATTTCCTCCTCTTGCCAGAGGGGGTGCAAAAGCGTGTTTGGGGCGTTCGTCGTTTTCGGGTTGGAAAGCGGAATTTAAAACAACCGTCCAGTATTAAAGGAGTTGAGAAAATGAAAAATCGTCCGTCAGTGTTTCGGATGGCGCTTGCCGCCGTCGCAGCCACAGCCTTTTACTTCGGCGCTTCCGGAAGCATCGCCAGCGCCCAAAACACTTCCCCAACCCATCCCGGCGTCGTTCAAGCCCCTGCCCTGCCCTTTGGCGTGGGCGAAGTGGTGAAAATGTATCAGGGGGGCATCAGCAAAGACGTAATCGTCAATTACATCAACAGCACTGCCCTGCCGTATCGCCTGAACGCCGATGGGATCATCTATGTGCAATCGTTGGGAATGCCGCAGGAGATTACCAAAGCCATGATTCTGCGCGACGGCCAATTGCAACAGCAGCAACTGGTCAGTCAACAGTATTACCAGCAGCAGCCAATGCCGCAGGCCGCGCCGCCTCCAAGTGCCCCTGTCGACGCCCAACCGCCTGTGCAGGTTATGGCTCCCTCAACACCGGCGCCTGCCGTCACCGTAATCGGTTCGCAGTATCCGGTCTATGATTACGGATACCCGTACTACTACTACGGAGGCCCCTGCTATTATGGGCCGTCAGTTGTCATTGGAGGCTGGGGTTGGGGTTGGGGATGGGGGTGGGGTTTTGGCGGTTTCCGTGGTGGATATGGCGGTTTCCGTGGTGGATATGGTGGATTCCATGGTGGCGGAGGCTTCCATGGCGGTTTTGGCGGCGGGCACGGGGGCGGACATAGGTAAACTATTTTTCTACGTCTGCATCTTCCCGACTTCAACGCAAGGCAGACGATTTATGCCGATTTATCTTGTTTGGCCCGGTTTAAGGCGCAAGTTGTGCCTGCTAACGGAGCTCAGTTTACCAGGTGTACCACTGCCATTGGCATCGGCAGTCCCTTCCTTCTATTCCCTGCCCTGCGAAGCCGTGAAGCCGCAATGGCGGCTCAAATTAAACTAAAACAAATCCAGAAAGCATACAATTATGACCACAAATCCAGGACAGAACACGTCTCCCAATTCAAACGCCCGGGGCGCCAGAACCTCAGTTGCGACAGCCGGCGCTTTTTCGGCCAATCCAGCAAAGTCGCAAAAAGCAGGCCTTTCGCACGCGGCGATCGCCAAAATGGCCTACCAGATTTGGCTCGCTCAAGGACAGCAACCCGGCTGTGATCAGAAGCATTGGTTCGAAGCTGAACTACGATTGCAGCGAGCGTAACCGATCGGATAGCTTGCATGCACATTGCCTGTAGCCGACCAAAATTGTCAGGGGAAAAGTTAATGCATACTCTGGCAGTTAAGGGGCTGTTTTCGTCACAGTCACAGTAACGGGATGACGACAACAGCGATGGTCGGCTATAGGTTTCCTTGGATTTCACTATAAAGGCGGCTCAACTGCCAAAGGCGTTGGTTCTTCCTCGTTCCTCTTTCTCCGGGCGCCGGCGAAACTGCGTTCCGCGGCCGGGAGCCATTTCCGTTTTCGCCACCGGTAATACATCAGCATGCCCCGCGTCCACTCGTCGCAAATCAACGAAATCCAGATACCCAGCAGCCCCAGGCCGAGCTTCACGCCCAGGAACCAGGCCAGGGGCACCCAACTGCACCACATGCAAATCGCACCGGCAACCACCGGGAACCGCGCATCTCCGGTAGCCCGCAGGCCGTTTATAATCACCACATTGAACACGCGTCCCGGCTCGAGGATCAATCCCAGGCGCAGCAGCAAAGTGCCGGACACGATGATCATCGAATTGCTGGTAAAGGCTCCCAGCAGCCAGGGCGCCACCAAGGCCAGCACCGCCATCCCGCCCACCGCGCAGCCCATGGCGATGCCCAGGTTGTGCAGCAATTTCCGATACGCCTCTTCGAACCTCCCTGCGCCAATGAAATGGCCGATCAGGATCTCCGTGCCCATGCCGATCGAGACGTTGAGTAGAATCACCCAACGTTCAATATTCAGGGTGTAGGTTTGCGTTGCCAGCGGCGTCGGCCCCATGCGGGCGATGAATGTCGTGATCACCATGAACGCCAGCCAGTAGCTGATGTTCTCGCCGGCGGCCGGCAGGCCGATATGCAAGATCCGCCGCACCGTCGCGCGGTGGATCGAAAAGAAATCCCGCAGGCCCAACTTCAAATGCGTCCGGCGCTCCAGGATGATCCAAAGAGCCACATTGGCGACGATGCGGCTGAACACGCTCGACAGCGCCACGCCGATCACACCCAGCTTGGGGAACCCGCACAGGCCGAACAGCAGCACGCAATTGCCGCAAACGTTGAGGATGTTTTGCCCGAACGCCACCAGCATCGCGTCGCGGGTGTGGGTGTGCGCCCGCAGGGTCGCCGCGATGGAAACATTCATGGACTCGATAAACAATGTGCCGCCCATCAACGCCAAGAACGGTTTGGCATACCCCATTGGCCCCGCCGGCACCTGCATCAATCGCAGCATCGGAGTCGAGAACACGGTGACCAGCAGGCTCACCACGAGGCCAATCCACAGGTTGGTGGATATGGCCGTCGCCGAAACCCGGTCGGCTCCTTTGCGGTCGTGAGCGCCCAGATGATGGGTGATAACGACGCTGCTGCCGATCCCGATGAACGCAAAGCAGATGATGAAGAGCATGACGAACTGATTGGCCACGCTCAGGCCTGCCACCGCATCGTCGCCGATGTGGCTGACCATCAGAACGTCCACCGTGCCGATCAGCACCCGCAGGCCTTGCTCGACGAAGATTGGCCACGCCAAAGCCCACAGCGAAGCGCGAGAGAGAGGCGCGGCCCCCGCCGCGCCTGGCTGCGCCTCAAGCACTGAACTGTCTGTCGCTCTCCCGCCGCTCATACCGCCGGAACATTCGCGACGAGGTGGCTAATCGTCATCCGGCGATTATACCACAATTTCCGCCATGCTGCGCAAGTGATGCTTTGCCGACCGGTTGCACATGGGCTGATGGAGGAAATCTAATCCTGAATTAGCCGGATTTGGTCGAAACAGCTTGAACTGGCCCTTCCTAACCTGAAAATCCTCGAAAAACCCAAAAAACCCGCTTGACAACATAATTGGGAGTTGTATGGATTTTATGTTGTTGTCTGTGAATTAACCAAGCTCGTGGTGGTCGCTTTCGTTGAGTTTCCGACCATCTTGAGTTCCGAAGAAAAGCCAAAACAGAATTACGATGAGTGCCAAGTCTCTGTTAGCCAATGTTTTACACGCTGTCGGTTGGGCTTCATGCAGTGTCATCGCGCTGGGCATGCCGGCTGGGGCGCAAGCGCAATTTGGTTACATGACGAATGCTGACGACACAAATACTATCACCATAACCAATTACACCGGCCCGGGTGGCGTTGTGACCATACCCACCAACATCAACGGTCTGAATATTGCGAGCATCGGGGCAGGTGCATTCCATGGCTGCTCCAACGTGACCAGCGTCACGATTCCCGACAGCGTCACCTGCATCGAGGAGGAGGCGTTCGGCGCCTGCTCAAGCCTGACGAATATTATGATCGGCAGGAGCGTCACCAACATCGGACAGTGGGCGTTCGTGTTGTGCACCAACCTGACCAGCGCTTATTTCAAAGGCAACGCTCCCGGTGGTGACTGGTATAATGAGTATGGTCCCGATTGCCCTCCGTTCGAGGGAGACTACCTCGCCACGGCTTATTATGTGCCCTGCGCCAGCGGGTGGGAGTCCATTTATGGCTATGTCCTTATCTACTGAGGAGTGAAACGTTCTCCGATACGTTACGCGGTCCTTTGGCGTTTTTCTTTGGCCAGACGGAGGGATAAGCCCACCCATTTTTCGGTCAGCTCTCGGAGCCGCTTGTAGTTGGC
>JBEKDI010000162.1:0-7216 GCA_050014435.1 Verrucomicrobiota bacterium
GCCGGTTCGAATCATTTGGGACCTCCGTGGATGATGGGTTGTGGTTTCAATTTCACCCTCATCTTCATCAGAAACGGAGGCCCTTTTCAGCTTTTTTCAGAAGCTAATTTGGACACTAGTGGTCAGCCCCTGCGGTTGGAACACTAGCCGGTCATATTACAAACGCGCAAAATGTGGCCGGGTTCGCATCTTGGGGCGTTCACGGTTATTACGGATATACTAACGGCGCTTATGCGATTAACTCAAATATTGTCTTTAGTGGACAGAGTAGTTGGTATCCTATTCAAACGATCGAATCTTACAATGGGATGCGTAATGGTAATGGTTTTCAAGGTGATTTTCTTGATTGGTTTGCAAGCAATGCTTTTGGCGGAACGAACTATTCCAACACTCCGGTGGGAGCAGTGTCTAATGTAGAGGAGCCATTTTTGTACGGAAACAATTCCCCGGGTCCATATTTTGGAGACTGGGCTACCGGGCGCATTTTCGCATATTGTGCTTGGCACTCTTTTCCCAACTTCACTCAGTATCTCCAAGTAGTTGGGGATCCGTTTACTAAACAATAGTATCTTTATGAAAACCTTATTCATCCATCTGATTTCGTTTGCATTACTGTCAAATGGAGCCGTGTTAAATGCTCAAGGCACATTTCAAGATCTAAACTTTGAGGAAGCCAACCTCACGCCAATTGCAGGAAGTCCGTACTATCCGTACGCAGTGACTGTTGCAAACGCTTTGCCTGGCTGGACTGTTGATTACGGCGATGTTCAGCAAACACAAATTCTGTACAACAATCCAAGCACCGGTAGCACGGCTGTCACGCTTCTTGCGAATGGCTACGGCCCACCGATTGATGGGAATTTTAGTGTTCTTTTACAGGGTGGTGTTGTATCGGGCACCCCCACAGCGGCATCGATCAGTCAAACCGGCATGATTCCTGCGACAGCAGAATATTTGACTTTCGAGGTCGGAATGAACTATGGCGGATCTGGGACTTTGGATGTCTCCATTGGAGCTCAAAATATTCCTCTGTTGGCGTTGGGAACTGGTCCAAACTATTCGCTCTACGGGGGCAATATTCCCGCTTGGGAGGATAATCAATCCGAGCAATTGACAATCTCTGCACCGGGTCTTTCTGGAAATTGGGAAATAGACGACATCTACTTTTCCACAAACGTCGTCGCCAGTCCTGAACCAAGCATGGTTGCGCTGAGTGCGATGGGCGGGCTGCTTTTTGGCGCGCGAAAGTGGTTTGCGCGGCGCTCATGACCCGTAGAACTTCACAAACTCGTCACCGGATGACCACCGTCGAGTCGTTGAAGAGTTGTCCGATTACGGCTCAGAGCTTGAAGCCGGCGGCGCGGGCGTCCTCCGCAAACATTTTCACTGTGTCGAGCGAGAGTTCCGCCAAATCCATGCCGGCCAGTTTCATCGCCTTGGCCAGGATGTCATGCGCCACCGTGACAATGTCCGTGCCACAATCGTTCGCCTGAAAGATGTTCAGCACTTCGCGCACGCTCGCCCAAAGCAATTCGGCCCGCGGCAAATCCTTCAAAATCTTTTTGCTCGCGGTCATGATGCCGACCGGATCAACGCCCGTGTCCGCAATGCGTCCGGCAAACACGGAAACGATGGCCGGCGTCTTGGGATTCAACGCCCCCGCCACACCCTTGACCTGCTCCACCGTGAGAATGGCGGTCACGTTCAGCTTCACGCCTTCTCCGGCGAGTTCCTTGATCAGCGGCAGGGAAGACTCGCTGCGCGTGTTGGTGATGGGGATTTTGACGAATACGTTCTTTCCCCACCCGTTGATTTTCAAGGCCTGGCGCTTCATTTCCGGAAATTCATCGGAAAAAACCTCGAGCGACAGCGGCTTGGCCGTGATGCTCTGCAGGATATCGCGCGCGAACGCCTCGAAGTCCGTCAGGCCCGCCTTGCGCATCAGCGTGGGGTTCGTCGTCATGCCCTGGATGAGCGGATTGGCATTGAGCCGCAGCATTCCGGCCTTGTCCGCGCCGTCGGCATAAATTTTCACAGTCAGGTCTGCAAGGCTTCGCTTCATAATTTTTGAGTTTCGCGCAGGATAATATCCGCCGCTTCACCCAAGTTACCAGCGGAAAAGTCGGGTTTCTGCTTTAATTCTTCCGCATAACCGCGGTCGATGAAAATGGTCCGGCAGCCGGCGTTGCGGCCGCAATCCACGTCGCGCCAGCGGTCGCCGACCATCCAGCTTCGCGTCACGTCGATGCCCAGTTCGCGCACCGCGCGCCGCAACATGCCTGGCTTCGGTTTCCGGCAATCGCACTCCGGCGCGCCCTTCCCGGAATGGAAGCAAACCTCCACGCGGTCAATCGGCAGTTGCTCCAACATATAAGCGTGGATTTCCTCGACCACTTCCCGCTTCAGCGTCCCCCGGCCAACATCGGGCTGGTTCGTGGCAACCACGAGCAAAAACCCGGCTGCTTTGAGTTTCGCGCACGCGGCGGGAACTTCGGGCAGGATTTCGAATTCCTCCCGGCATGTCGGCGGATACGGTCTGGCGTCGCGCTCCAGTGCGCGATTGATGACGCCGTCACGGTCGAGGAAGACAGCGCGGGTCTTTACTTCGTGCTTTCCCATTTGGTCGGCGCGGCCTTGAGCCTGGGATGCGACACGAGCAAATGCCAAATGACCGCCTGGAACGCTTCGCTGTGCGGTGTGACGTGCGCCGGGTTGACCACCGGCACAATTACGCACGCGGTCGCCTCCTTCGCTGTGTAACCCCCGTCCCGCCCCACCACGCCGATGACCGACGCGCCGGCCTTTTTGGCCAGTTGAATCGCGCTGACCAGGTTCGGACTCACGTTCTTTTCCACGTTGCCGCCGCCCACGGAAAAAATCAGCAGGCCGTCCTTGGCGCCGAGGCGGCTGCCCTTGAGCCACTCGGAAAAAATTGTCGCCCAGCCTTCGTCGTTGGTGCGCGCGGTCAATTCGGAGACGTTGTCCGTTGGCGCATAAGCCTCGAAACCGCAGATTTTTCGGAAATCGTTCACGGCATGGGACGCATTGCCGGCGCTGCCGCCGACGCCGAGGATGAACAAACGCCCCCCGCGCTCGCGTATGGCGGCCAGTTCGACGGCGCATTTCTCAATGGCGGCTTCATCAAGCTGCGCCGTCACCTGTTGGACTTCGGCGAGAAATTCTTTGGCAAAACTCATGGCGCTTTTGATTTTAGCAATGATTCCAGTTCTGGCAAGCCCGCCGGCGAACCCACTTCATAAAACCTCTCGAAGACTTCGTATCCGGCCAATTGTTTCTCCCGGGCGAGCCGGCCCATGACATCGGCCAGATCGAACACCTGCCCAGCGGCGTAGCCCTCGAACACCGAAGCCTTGAACATGCTCAAACCGTAATCAATGTGGGTCATTTCCGGCAGTTTCGCCTTCTTGTCATAGACCACGATTTCGCCGTCCCGGAACACGACATTGCTTGTGTCGTATTTGCCCTCGTTGCGATACACGGTCATCACACCCAGCTTGCCGCTGCGATGAAGGCAGTCCGCCACCGGCGCATATTCCACCGGCAAATACGAATCCCCATACAGCACGAAGAATTGCGCGCCCAGCCGGGGCAGCGCACGCCGGATGGCGCCGCCGGTGCCGAGCAATTTTTCGCCGTCGAAGGAATAATCAAGCCGCATCCCGCAAGCGTTGCATCCGAATTGCTGCTGAATCAATTCGCCGAGATGGCCGACGCACAAAACGACGCGCCGGATGCCGCGGCCATGAAGCAGTTCAAGTTGATGGGCCAGGAACGGCCGGCCCGCCACCGGCAGGAGCGACTTGGGAATCTTCTCGGTGATGGGACGCAGCCGCGTGGCCAGGCCCCCTGCGAGAATCGCCACAGGAATCTCCGGCGGCGCGCTCACGATATTACAAGTTTGGTGCCCTCGAAATCAAAACGGAACCGCACTTCTTTCAAGCCCGATTGCCGCATCGCCTGCCGCAGCCTCACCTTGTCCTCGACGTAGAACATCAGAAATCCGCCGCCACCCGCGCCAATGAGCTTGCCGCCGAGGGCGCCATTGGCCAGCGCCAGATCATACCACTCGTTGATTTTGGGGTTGCTCATGCCGCCGCTGCGCTGCTTTTTGCGCTGCCAGTGGACGTCCATCAGCCGCGCGAACTCGCCCAAATTCCCCGACTCCAGCGCGGCCTTGCTTTGCAGTCCCAGGTCCTTGATGAAGTGCAGGTTCTCAATCATGGATTTGTCTTCCGATTTCGATTTTTGGTCCTGCTCCTTCAAAATCGACGAGGCGGAGCGCGAATAGCCGGTGAAAAACAAAAGCAAATTGTCCTCCAGGTTGGCGCACGTCTCGTCCGTGACTTCCAACGGCCACGCCTCCACTTTTCCATCCGGCAAAAATTTGAAACACGTTAGCCCGCCATAAGCCGCAATGTACTGGTCCTGTTTGCCGATCGGTTCCTTCAGCCTGTTGAGTTCAATGTCGCAGGCTTGCGCGGCCAGTTCGGCCGGATGGACCAAATCCCTTTTATAGGCATGCAGCGCCTTGAGCAGGGCGGTCGTGAAACTCCCCGACGATCCCAGGCCGGTGCCGGCGGGAATGTCTGCCAGCGATGTCAGTTCGAGAGATTGGCCGGTCATGCCCAGCAAGTCGAACGCTTCCCGGATAATGGGATGCTCCAAACTCCGCGCCATCGCCACGCGTTCGAGCTTGGAATATTTGACAATCAGGTCGCTTTCGAAATTGTCGTGCAGGGTGATGTAGATGTAGCGATCAATCGCCGCAGCCACAAGAAAGCCCGTGTATTTCTCATAATAAGAAGGCAAATCAGTGCCGCCGCCTCCCAGACTGATGCGAAGTGGAGATCGCGCTATAATCATAAATAGGATCTTATAAACTTGCTGGGTGATTTTTGGCGAATCGCGCCGTTTCGCAAGCCATTTCTTCAGGCAATCTTTCAACCGGCTTGTCAAATATTATGTTGGCCGGACTGGGCCGCATACCGCACGATATCGAATAATCGCGCCGTCCAAGAATCCACATTGGTGTTCGCCAGCAGCCATTTCCGCCCGGACCGGCCCATCTCGCGGCGCGCGCCCGGCGCAAGTTTCTCCAGTTTCTCAACGTGGCCGGCCAACTGCGCGGCATCTCCCCGCTGATGGATGAGGCCATTGCTGTCGCCCACCATCTCCGGCATTCCCCCCGCCGCCGCCGCCAGCACCGGTTTGCCGTAATCGAACGCATCATAGATGACAATCGACAGCGGCTCAGCCCAGACCGAGGGCTGAATGACCGCCCGGCATCGGGACAGCAGTTGATGCTTTTCGGCCTCCGGCACAAAGCCGCGATATTCCACGAGGGGATTGGCCGCCGCGGCATTTTTCAACCACTCCTGCAACGGCCCCCCACCCGTCACCACCAAGCGTGGCGCGGCGGCCCCGAGCCGGCGGCCCAGAATGTTCCACGATTCCACCGCGACTTTGATGCCCTTTTCCTCGATCAAACGCCCCATGAACAGATAATAACCCTCCTCGGGGAAATTGGCATCGGCGTTTGCCGGGATGCAGGGCGGGTAGAGCCGGAAAACCCTTTCCTCCGGCAATCCCGCCTCAATGAACCGGGCGCGCATAAACTCGGAGACCGCCGCCCAGGCTTTAACAGCGCGGAACTGATTTCTCACATGCATGGAAAACAAAACGCAGCCCAGCACAAAGGTTTTAAGCCGGGATCCTTGCCAGTCGCCCGCGGTAATTTGCCGAAGGTAGGCGCGGGGCCACTGCCGCGGGCGCATGGCTTCGGCATAGCGGAGGTAGCCGGTAATCGAGAAGGGCCGAAAATTATGGATAAATTGAACGATTGGAATATTTTGCCGCAAGGCCTCGTCGCACACGGCCGGGGAGCCTACGGGGAATATATTATGGACCAGCCACGCTTGGGAGCGAGTTTGTTCCTGTTTCTCGCGCAAGCGCCGGGCGGACACGGGATTGTGGAACATCCACAATAGTTGTTTCCATTGGGCGGGCGCAGCGCTCCCCTTCCACTCCGCGCTGTCAAAAATACATTCGTCAAAACGGCAACGGCTTCCCAGGATTCTGGCAAACAGGCCCACGCCGGTTTCCTCCCCCCCCCGCTCAAGGTATCGGTTGAAAACCTGGAGAATTGCTGGAGGTTGGGAGGGCATTAAAACGATGACATCGCGTTCACGCCCGGTGAGCCTCGCAAAAGTGTCGTTCTAAAACAAGCGCATTTCAGATGCCGCCTCTGGCGCCACCTCGAGTCCCTGCCGGCTTCCAGCTAATTTGACCCGCGCCGGGCCGATATTTGCCCTTCATATTGTTCAATCTGCCGAATACTTGTTCGGGAAGCGCGCCGTTACAATGACCATAAAACTCCAGATCGACCCCATACGCCTGCTGAAAATTCAACAAGGCCCTGCTTTCGCCCCAGACGAATTCGTCAAAAATAAAAAAATACTGATCAAATTCGCGATGCAGCCTCGATAACAGGAACAACGTTGAGGAGTAAAGGTCCGCATCAAAATGCACCAGCACTTCATCCGGGGTGGGGATCAACTTGCGGGCGAGCTGGATGGCGTCGTCAAAGGAATTCTGGAACCAACCTTTGACAAAAGTGACTCGTGAGTCAGTTGTCTGGGGCATTTTCCCCTCGGTGGAGAAGGTCTTGTTCTTGCAAGACCCCCAATCCTCAGGCAAACCCTCGAATGAATCGCACCCGATGAACCGGCTGCCCGCATTGGCAAAACCCGCTGAAAAATGGGCCATGGATCGCCCTTGCCAAACCCCGAATTCCAGGAACAAAATCTTTTTCCCGGGTCCAATGCGGTCAATACAAAAATTCCAAAACTCCGGCAAACTTTCAAAATTGGGGGTCGCCAGAACTGGTTTCAGTTGATGTTGCAACCCGGCGTGTTCCGCAAATCTTTCACAGATGTCTGTGGAAAGCAGCCTGCCCGCGACTTTCTTTATGATATAGGGTGTCATAGCCAGCCCCGGGTTGAGCCGGGAATGCACAGTCGATTATAAGCAGATTCCCGGGCCTTGCAAGTTTTCGTTAGGCACAACAAATCAAATGGGTGCAGGCCAAATCCGTTGACAGCTGGTAAGATACTTCATGCGGGGAAGGCCAGAGTTTGACCCGCGCTATTATGATGCTTCCAAAAATCGTCAAACCAGCCACTGAGCAAAGCACAAC
>JBEKDI010000163.1:0-11090 GCA_050014435.1 Verrucomicrobiota bacterium
GCAGAAGGTCTCCCAGTTGCTGCACGATTCTCTCGGAATCCCGCCGAATCGTATTTACCTCAACTTCACCGATGTCCAAGCGAGCCACTGGGGCTGGAACGGGAGCACGTTCGGATGATCGCAATGGACCTGCCCGAGGCCAAAGGAACTTACGTGCTGATTGCCTTCGTGGCCCAAATGAAACGCCTGGAGATCGGGTGCCGGGGCGCGTACGACGTCATGCCTGGCTATTACGCCTACATGGGCAGCGCCTTTGGCGCTGGAGGACTCCGCGCGCGCATTTGTCACCACCTGGAGTCCACGGCCACCCCGCACAGGCACATTGATTATTTGCTGGGAGGGGCTGAACCCGTTGAGATCTGGTACACAAAAGGGCCAATCGGAAGCTGGAGCGTCACTGGGCGGAATTGCTGGAAAAGGCGCCGCGTTTTCGTGTGCCGATTCGCCGATTTGGTTCCTCGGATTATCACCGAAGCCGGGGACACGGGGGAGTCGAGGTAGGCTGGCAGTCGAGGCATTATGGTGACTGTAGTGCTTGACCACATTTTACTGCACCATGAGGCGGTAAAATCGCATTGAGAAATTAGTGGCAGCAGGATCGCTGAATTGGCTGGCACCGTTGGAGAAAGAGAGATTGGTTAGCACCGTCCAAGCGGATAGCAAATTGGAAGTGGCCTGGATTTGCACCGAAGGGCGCGCCAGACCAGAAATAGATGCTTCCGGCACGTTATTAGAAAGTGCAAACGCATTGATGGTCGGAGGCACAACGAGCTTAAACACAGTTCCCACACCGACATTTTGCCCATTATAAGCAGCACCTCCTTGCCCTGTCGTGCCGTAAAAATTACCGTCAGGCCCAAGCGCCAGTGTCGAAGTAGGCTCGCTCCCATTTGTGCCGCTAAAACTTGCTAGCGAAGTAATTTCACCACTAGTACTCACCTGAAAAACGGAACCATTGTTATATCCCCCTCCTTCGGTCGTACCATAGAAACAGCCGTCACTGCCAAGCGTAAGAGCCGCCATCGGAAATGCTCCATTGGTTCCATCAAAGTCGGCCACCGCAGTCAATATGCCATTAGTGGTAAATTGGAATACCGTGCCGAAACCACCGATGCCACCATATGCAGCCGTGCCATAGAAACAGCCGTCGTTGCCGTGCGCAAGTGCTGCCACTGGATACGTTCCATTCGTTCCGTCGAAGTTTGCCAGCAAGCTCAATGTGCCGGTGGGGGTTACTTGAAATGCTGTGCCGTCGCCGAAGGCACCACCTTCGGAAGTAGTGCCGTAAAAATTTCCGTCGTCGCCACGAGCAAGTGTCGCCATTGGAAACGCTCCATTCGTCCCATCGAAGTTTGCCAATGTGCTGAGTGTTCCATTGGTGGTAACTTGAAACACCGTGCCATTTCCACTGAGGCCGCCGTATTCAGTAGTGCCATAAAAACTGCCGTCGTTGCCAAGCGTGACACCGCCATATGGATTCGCTCCATTGGTGCCATAAAAGTATGCCAGCGTAGTCAAATTGCCATTGGTGGTAACTTGGAACACGGTGCCAACCGATCCATAATTGAACGTCGTGCCGTAGAAGCTGCCGTCGTTGCCTAGGGTCAAACCTGCAAACGGATTCGCCCCGTTGGTATAGTGAAACGTCGCCAGCGTGGTCACAGCGCCGCTTGTTGTAACTCGAAATACTGTACCAACGTTGTCATTTCCGTCGGTCGTCGTGCCGTAAAAATTACCATCTGTCCCAAGCGTCAATCCCGCGTAAGGATTCATTTCGTCTGTCTCCCATGCAACAAAATTAACCAGCGTAGTCAGCGCAGGTTGCGCTTCGACTGATCCCGCGAGGAATATCGCTGATATGAACGCAATAAAAAGCTGCTTCATTTCAAAAGTGATGTCCGAAAGGCGGTTGATGAAAAAACGGTGGGCAGTAAGCATGATCTAGCCTTCGCGGTTTTAGCGACCGAAAAAAACCGGATTCCTTGGGTCGTCAGGTGGATATTGTGGTGGCGGCGGCATGTCGCCAGGTCCAAATGCCCCGGAACGATTTACGGCGCGTGGGGGATTTTGCTTCTGTGGCGGTTCGTATGTGCCTTTCGACGGACTATTGAGATTCGCGATTTCGTTCGCAGTTTGCAGGAGCGTCCGTTCCCATTCCGATTTTTTCATCTCTGCAAGTGTTTTGGAAGGCGGGTTTGCGGCTTGGAAGACAGACAGGGTTGTTGTCTGAGGACCGTTCTTGGAATCCATAAACTTGAATTCAGCTTCTTTGAATGCACATGGTGACAAGATAATAGAGAATATCCTCAGTCCATTGTCTGATGCCCCTTTGAGTATGACCGGAAGCTCCTGGTCTGCGATGAAGTCAGACGCTAGGAAATCAGGGCTCACCAAAAGGACGGCCGCGCTTGACGCCGCGAGTGCAAGATTAATTTCTTCCTGCCACCTGTCACTCGTCCTTATTCTTTTATCGGACCACGCATTGATTCTCCTGCCGCGAAGGAGCGGTTTAAGGTGGCGCTCGAACCGAGTGAGCCATTTTGAGTCGGAGTGCGAGTATGAGATGAAGACGATTTGTCTATCTTCGGGATTTTCTGAACTCAACGTGCTCCCTCGGACGGACGTGTGTTGAGCGCGTGGGATTGTTATTGGATCAGGTGCCGATGCTGTTTTTCGTGTAAACCTCCTTTTGTGGGCGGGAACGGGCGTGGCTTGCTGCGACCTGGCGTCAGCGCGTGCGAGCGGGGCGAAGAGAGGACACTCGGAATAATGCCGAGGAGTGATAAATTGCCAAAACCACCTGGGGTCAGTGGATTTGGCGTCTTCAGTGGAAAGGCGTTTCTGAGCTAATTCCGAGTCAAGCTCGTCTGTGTATTTTGCTAGGAACGTGGCGAAATAATGGAACGTATCGTACGCCACTTCTGGGCAGAAGTGATGGTAACTAGAGGGACGGTTGTCGGTCGAACTAATCCCCGTGGACTGTTCTAGGGTTTTGGGCCAAAGCGCATGTCTCTTCCATTTCGTGAGTAACTTTTTGTCTTCTTTTTCCTCGATTTTCGTGCAACCAGCATCGCCAAGAAGGGACAGACTTTGGTAGTATCTGGGGCAGTCATGCGTAGTGGCGAATGGGCATCGAGACCAAAGGCCCAGATTCTTGCTCTTCCTCACGTACCACTTCATGTCTGGAATCGGTTCGCTCATATCAATTATGCCTTGCTCAGCGGAGGCAGTATAAAGTCATCAGCATTTGGGGTGCTGTCGATCCAACGCCAGAGATCAGCCTGTCCAAGTTTGAGAAAACCCCGTGGGGCATTATCCGGTTTTCCGGCGACAAAGGTTTGTGCTATGGTATGGGCCGCCTTCCCCCAAATGCCATTTTGACTGCCAATGGTTGCCTCAAGCCATTTACCAAAAGGCGTTCCAGACGATCTTCGTAATTCGTCGGCGTTTGTCGGTTTGTAATGTGTTGGCGTGTAAATTGCCATAAATGGCGCATCCGATTTCTTGAGATTTTTGTCGACTTCCTGATCGTCTGGAGCCGGGTCTATTATCCACTCAGTAAGAATTCCGGGATATTTCTTTTGGAATGCTTTTGGTATTCCTTTAATTGGGCCGAAAGTCACTGACGAGTCAAAAACACCTTCCCGCTTTCCGGGTACTCCAAGCATAACAAAATCGTGGGGAGAAACCCTTGATATTTCTCTGGGAGTAATGTCTCGCCGTGCAAAGATTGCTGTTCCAATTCCCCGGTCAGAGCGAATACCCAGATAATTGAAGGCTAATGAAGCGATTCGTGCATGTTCGGAACAGCACCATCCAGGGTCGTAGGGTTCATTGGGCCGTTGTTCTGGCGGCATTGAAATTTTGAAACGTGAAACGCGCGATTCCGCAGGTTGAGCTTTAGCCCGTGAATGAAAACCACTTCGTTGCACATGCCGAAAACGCTTCACCGGCAGGTTGACCAAAGGATTGGTCAATCCCTGTGCCGTGGACTGCTTGAGCCACTTTTCTAAGTATTCGGCGAACGTCGGCATTGCAAGGGAGAGTAAGTCCGGTGCCCGGCACAGACAATGCTGAAAATCGAGTGGCCCCACTGCTGGCTGTACGGCCATACGGCCGCCAGCGAATGCCAGAAGAACGACCCTAGCCGCCGACCGTGGGGCGGCGGCGGCGCTGGTGCGACCACCTTGCCTGCGTACACCGGCAGCAGCGCCTTCAGGGCGAGCAAATTGTCGCCGTGAATGATGAGGTTATCATCCAGGCCATGCTTCTGCCCTTTGACGGGCAGCGATTTCTTGGCGTCAATCACCAATTCCCGAAACGGCACGGACAGGTGATGCGCGTAAACGAACGATTTGCCTTTAAAATCCAGCGTCGGCATGGATGCAGTCTAGGACAGGGGCGCAAACCAGCAAGTCCGTTCTGCCCTGGCGTGGCGAGCGGCCAGCAGGGGCGTCGTCCGTATTGCGCCGACCAATGGCCGTCAGCCTGGATGCCTTGATTCCAAGGGCCATTTAATGTCTGAGCAAATCGGCGAGGAACCGTCGCGGCCTCTAAACTGGCCTTCTTTGCACGGTCTACATCATCGCGGGTCAGGATACCGCGACTTGAAGCTTCCGCGCAGAAAATCCCGATGTGGTCGGCCAGTATCGCGTGAAAAGCAGCAAGTGTCTGGGGCAGAGAATCAGACGGGTGGCTGTTGTACACCATTAAATTGTCTCGCCCCAGTGAATATCCTTTTAGGAGGGCACGATATGTTCGGTGGGTGAATTTTGACAGCTGGCCGTAATAATCGGCCCGTTGGTCAGCGGCCTTCTTTCCGAGCGTTTTCCGAATATAATCTCTGTAGATTCTGTGCGGGATCACCTTGTCTTCAAACCATTTTTGGAGGTCCCTTTTCGCTGCGGGCGAATCGGAGTGGAGATAGGCGGCAAGGTCGAGGGTTTCAATTGTATCGCGGAACAAACGACCGGCGAGCCTGTGCTGTTTTAAGGTGAGTGATTCCAGGCAGTCGCGGAGAGAATCCAACGCGTCAATTTGAAGCATCCAAATCGCTTTCCGCAGTGACTTGTCGTCACGCGGAAAGACCATGCTCAAACCCTCGTAATTTGAAAAGAGGGATTTTAAGAGGTTAAGGGCCTCCCGCACGAACTGCTTTTGGGCGGCGTACTCGTACGGATTACGGTACGCCTCCTCGGGGTGGCGATTCCAGACAATACTCGGCATGGGGCGAATTTTGATGATACGTCCGGGCTTATGCAATTCGCTTTTTCAAGATGGCGGCGTGCCCGATCGTCACGATGAGCCGAGGCGGTGAGTGGTCGGAAATGTTAGTTGCAGCGTGGCGTTCCATGTTTATCTTTGGTGCCGTGGCGATGATTTCAGAAGTTGCAGTCGCGGGGCAAACCGGCGCTGGCCGAACCGTCTTCGATTTGGCGGCCTGATTCTGTTTATGGCAAAAGACCACTATGTTCCTCGTCATTATTTGCGGCGGTTTGCCATTAATGGTTCGACAGAAATGGTGGCTGTCGTGCAGGTCAGGCCCTACAGGTTTCTCGGAGCTAAAGGAATTGGTGGGCAATGCCAACAGGTTGACTTCGAGGAGGGGAATAAACAGTTGGGCTCCCTGCTCAAAATTTCCGAAAACGACCTAGCACCGGTATTGGTGGAAGTAGTCAAGAAGGAGGACTTCACAGAACCCGAGTTGGTCGCCCTCAGATGGCTTGCGGTCACTTTGCACGTCCGGACCAGAAAAGCTGCGGAGGCGGCTAAACTTTTCCCGAAGCGCATCTTCTACGAAGTCATTAAGAGTGGGATTGAAGCGGGCACACTGCCACTGCCGCCAGAGGGAACATGGACGGAGGAAATGGTTGCGTGCAAGGGGGCGCCAGGCTTCTTGATGCAAAACGTGATTCCATGTGCGTTGGAAATGCAGACCCTTGCGTGCAAATTATTGAAAGTGCCGGGAGGGGCCTTTTTTCTCACAAGCGACAATCCTGTTGTCGTTCTCAACCAGTTTTGTGCAATTGCAGAACCTCTTCGGAACTTCGCGGGTTTCAGCAAGTCAGGCTTTCAATTACTGCTGCCAATTAGTCCCAACCTCTGTCTCATGTTCTACGACGCGAAAATATACAAAGTTGGGCCCCCGCAGCATCGACTAATTTGTATTTCCAAAAGTGACGTCGAGCTTGTAAATGCGCTCCAAATTCAATCCGCTGAAAATTCCCTCTATTTTCACCAGCCAACACTGGAAAGGGATGTCCAGAGCTTAGTCAGCCTTTACGCAAAGTTGAAAGTCCCTATTCAAGACGGTCTTCGCACGCTCCCGGGCAACAAACACGGGGACGAAATCCTGCACCTTCGCCAGTTGTCGGCCAAGCTTCCAAAAGCGTGGGAATTTTGTCGGCTTAGGCGTCATATCAAGTCCCGCGTCGGGGACCGGCGTGACCCGGCATGGTCTGCACTGATTGAAGAATTAATGATTGATTTCGCGACGCATCCAAACGGGGGCAGCATTGACGCGAGGATCGAAAAAATCCTGGCCGATCCGAATAGCCTGAAAAACATCCGTATCCGCTGACATGGTCCGTTTTCCGGTCCTCGTTATTCCTCTGCCAGGGGACGCGTCTTCTAGTATGGACAGAAAGAAAAGTCGCAAGCGCGGAAATAGGCTAAATCGACACAATTAGTACGATAAATGTAATTCCGAATTCCGGGCTTGCCCCTTCACGCGCGTGAGGTCGAGGAAAATGGTGACCCCAGGACCGCCTTGGTTCATCCGAACCGTAAACCCGCGCCTTCGATACCAATCAGGCAAATCGCGTTTATCTTGGAGATTCTGAGGAAGCAAATTGCCTGTGATTTGTTGTAAGCCGCTGAGGCGTGCTTGCTCGATAATGAACTGTAGCAGTGCGGCTCCAGCGCTGCGTCCTCGGTAATTTGGCATCGTGGGCTGAGGGGAAGTACCGCCATGACGCCAGGAGGGGCAGCGGTGCTGAATATTTCGATATTGCCGAGGAGCAGGTTTTCACCGTGACGTAAACAATTCGTCTCCCCAATCTTCCGTCCGTCGTGCAGGAGTTTGATATCCCAAAGGTCTTCTGAGCGCTGGAAGCGCACCGAATATAGTTCTCCTGCTTTGTCCTTTATCGCGTGCTCTTGTTCCGGGAGCTTGTCAACAGGTTTATTCTCCAAAACCGATTCAGCGACGCACGGGGCTTGCGTTGTTTCCCCAACGATGCTCTTCAGGTTGGCTATGGAGATGTTTTTACGGTCTTTAAAGCTGTTCATACGTTTGGAGGTTGAAAATCAAGGCGTCCGCGCTTCGCCAAGCAAAAGTGCGTGAGCTATTAGCCGGGGTCTAAAATCGCCCTCTGCAAACTGTGAACCGCAGAACTCATTGAAGGAAAACATGCCCTGAAATCCTCAAAAAAACAAATCCCAATTCCGGCGGTCAGCTGACGTGCATTTTTCTTCGCCTGTGATACAATCTTCGCAAATGACGTGGCGTGAATTGAGCGATTTTCTGAATTTGCAACGGCGGGCTATTGTTCCTCGCCCAATCTCCGAATTTGCCCGGATCGGGGAAAAAGCGGCGGACACCTTCGAGCGTCTCGAAAAGGAAACATGTGAATCGCTTGGGGAAGCAATACTGGGATTTGCCAAAACGAAAAATTGGCCCGCGCTTTCAGACGAGCAAACCGTGATGCTCTATTTTCGGCTGAGTCACGGTGTTGATTTGGCTATGGCGTTGAGCACCTGCACGACAAATCTTTTTCCTCCCTTAGAGAATCGGGACTCGGAAATGATCCAGTGGGCGCTCAACGAAGCATGGGATTATCCAGGTCTTCCACGCACGCTTCGCGCTTTTTCTGAAAAACGTGGCGTTTTTGGAAACGAGCCGACGAGGAATTAACATTGATCATCGGCACGCCGTTTGAAGAGGTGCATCAGTGGTTGGATGAGTTTGCTGGCCAGCCTCCTTACGGGATGCGCCACCGCAAGCTGCGCCATCACCTTGAAGGCATTGAGCAAGTGCGCAAACTTTGGGGTGACCAAGAGGCCGCCGCGGCGAGATTGCACATCATCGCTGATTTGAAACAGGAAGGGTGGACCGAAGACCAGATGTTCCCACGGGACGAGCAGCATTACCAGCGAATGGGGTTGTTCTAAGCTGACGATCGGGCCTCGCGGGTGCGATGCATTGCAAACGACTCATCAACATTTATTCGACTGGGGCGTTCTGGATGTCTTCATGGTTCAGCCAGGACGGCGGCTCAATCCGCCCCAATTGATAATCCGCCGACACCTGGAACCGGGCCCCGGAGTGAACAAGGAACGGGTGCATCGGGGTGGTCTCCGGGTTGAATGTCTTCAACTCCTCCCGCGCGAAATTCAGGTCCAGGATGTAGGTGTCGATGGAGTCGGTTTCACGCGCCTTGGGGCGCTGGGTGTAGGCCGCCAGCCGAAGGGTCTGGCACAACGGCAGGTAGGAGAAAACCTCCGCGGCGATGAAGGCACATTCGCCGGTCACCAGGTCAAAGTAATCGCGGTTGCGTTCCAGCTTGTCGCGCGCCACCTCGCGGACCTCACCGTTTTTGAGCAGCTTTTTCCGGGTGAACGGAATGACTTGCTCCATCTCTGGAAGGTCCAGATTCACCGAGATCAGATCCGCCGTGTCGAAGAACAATCCGCACTGGGTTGCCCCTTGGAATGGCAGTTGCAGGCCGGTGAAGATTTCCGTGAGCGTGTGTTTGATCTCCTCAAGATCGCCGGACGTCAACCGCTTCAACCATGTGATGCGCTCCGTTTCGCGGGTCGCTCACCGGAGACTTGGCAGTACGAGCCGATGGACGAATTCGAGTACAATGAGGCTTTGAGGCGGCATGAAATGGATCCAAGCAACAATCCGTCTCCGCTTCCTCCGCCTGTTTGACTGACAGCGCGTGCGTGCCCGCAAATCGTTCAGTCGCAGTTGAAGAAACCTTGAAAATATTTTCGAGCCTCGTCGTGTATAAATGCAGCATTCGTACTGCCATTTCTCCCCCAATTCCAGCCGCCCTGAAGATATAGGAATTCCACTATTTTTTGACGGGTCGCAGACAACGCACACTGGGCTAGAAGTCCTTGTTTACGATTGGCCGTGAGAGGCTCATCAAAATCTTCGTCATAGTACACATCCCTTAGCTCCAGCATCATTGGCGACCAAAATGCGCTGTCGCTGTCCCCATACGTGTAAATATGGACGGCCTCAATTTCTACAAGCCCGATACGGTTTTGGGCGCTTGGATGGAAATCAATAACCAGTGCATAGGCTACAGTACTGAAATCTTTACAATGTTCCTTCAGCAAATCATCGGCGGTAACTGACCATCCGCAGCCAACTGGCTTGTTCATCTTGTTCCACAACCTGTAGAGTAAGCCGCTCCTGCCCGCGAGTTTGAATCCTTGGCCCGCATTCATATAACAAATCCCTGTTGGGCTGTGCTCTTTCTTGAAAATCATGAATGCCATTCTTTTCCTTATCGGATGATTAAAACGTACATCGCAGCTCGGGTGCGATGGATCAGCCATGCTTCAAAAATTGGACTGCAAATTTATTGTAACCCTTCAGTAAAACAAAGAAAAGACGTTCGTCTTGGGGAGAGCCAGCCGGATACTCCAAAAGAAGCCGGCCTACGCTTAAGCCTTTTCGGGAATTCTTCGGAACGTGTAATCTATTTAAGTGGGTTTCCAGTTTTTTGCGAGCCTGGTTGCCGTCATGTCCAACCCGATTGCGGAGCAAATGAGCAAGCGTCAAATCCTCTCGTGTGCTCTTGTTTAAACGAACATTAAGGCGTCCGAAGAAACTGGACACGCCAAACAGATTGAGTCCACGTTGGCGCAGTCGCTCAGGGGAAGCCCAACCAAAAGTGCCCTCCGTGCCTCGATCAGGCGTCCCCATCAGAAAAGCCGCCTTCGACGCGCTCGCTCGAAATCGTTTGCACACCTCGTACTGAAAGCAGAAGTAAGCAAATGCCTCAAATTTTGCGGCAGCCTCGAAAAAAATCGATTCCGCTATATCGCGCCGGTCAACTTGCATCAAGGGTGCGTAGTCCCCGCCAGTCTTGTAGCATGTCGCTCCGTTCAGTATCAGGACGTTGAACAATGAAACCGCACGGTCCAAGTCCGCTTGAAACCGCTGAACCCGAAGGCGCTTGTTACGACGATTCATGGGCGCAAAGTTGCCATCGGTTCGGATATTGATACCAACGACTTTCGGGCGCAAGGCTGGAGACAGCCATAGACGTGATTCACAATTTCTGCGATCATCGTCAGCACGACAGATCGAGCCTTATGCGGGCCGGCCATCCCTTGCTTCGACAAGAAATTCGCTGGCCGGGCCAATGGGCTAACGAATAAAAAAAATCCCGTCCGAGGGCGAGTGATCAGACAAAATATCGCTTTAAGTCGCCCCCTGCGTCTCGAATCTTTGGCCTTCGGTGATTAGACTCCACCGGAATCATGGTTCTCAGGCTTAAGGCGCTCATCCCCGCGAGCAATGCGGGCTCCACAGGTTTTGTCCACTGAACCCAGCGTGTTTTTTTGACGGGCGAACTCAACTGAGGTTTGACCTGCTCCCACAGAGCGCGGCCGGTGGCCTTAAAATCCAAAACCATTGAGCGGCCATTTTTGACAACTTTGCATATTTCGCTGGCTTCCAATTCATCCTTCACCTTCGTCATCATCATCGGGGAGTAATGAACTTTCTGGGCAATATCCTTGAGCGAAATTCCTGCCAAAGGACCGCGCAACAGGTGGTAAAGCACCGTGCATTGTGCGGCGGGACTCAGGGTCTCGCGACGCTTGGAATTCGGTTGTGGGAATCTCTCCCGCAAATCGATCATGCTGTTCGGGATGAACATTTGGCTGCCGGGCACAATGAATGGAATGCCCATCCGCACCATCCGATTTCTGGCGTAGGAAGGCAGAATCGGCAGAACCAGAACGACGGGTTCACCGAGCTTCAGTTTAAGGGCCTCTTCGTGCTTCCCGTATTCGCCCGGCGATCCGATTTCCCTGCCCTCCGCTTCAACCGCCAGCAGAGACTT
>JBEKDI010000164.1:0-6688 GCA_050014435.1 Verrucomicrobiota bacterium
ATTGGGGCTGACGCCTCTGTTCGCCGCGCCACCGCCGTAAGGCCCTGTAGCCCGACAAGACCGCGCCAGCGTTCCCCCTTCACTCGCAAACCCGGTTCGTCGGGGGAGGAAGTTAGGTTAAAGGCAGCACGATAATGCGCGTGGCCACGGCCTCCTTCAACCATGCGGCAAGGTCCTTCTTCAGCGGCAGCTTGCCGATTTGATGTTTCTTGCCCACTTCCCAAAGGCTGATGGCGGATAGGCCGAATCCGCCGTCCCGGAGCTCAAGAATCTCCCGCAACTCCTCCGGCACGGTCTCCGGCTCGGACGCGCCGCGAAACCACACGGAAGTATCAAGCAGATACCTCATTTCATGGCTTCCCACTCGATGCCCACCGGCTCGTCCATGTCGGTTGGCACTTTGGCTGTGCCAGCCATGCAACCAAGGAAGCTCCCGGGCTTCGGCTCCGGCACGACCCGGGCAAAGGGTTTGCCGCGTTTCAAGAGTTGGACGGTTTCCCCTTTTTCCAGCCACTTGGAGAGGCGGGCGAAATCATTCCGCATGTCTCGGACAGTCGCTGTTTTCATCGTGATACACAATGTATCACAAATATGGAAATGTCAACCGCCATGCTGATAAAAATAAACCGTTAGTACCCCCGCCGCCGCGACCAGGCAGTAGAAGCCGAATAATTTCCAATGCCCTCCCTCCAGCCATCGCGTCAGCCATTTCAGGGCCAGCAAGCCGGCCAAAAAGCTTAATCCCATGCCGACCAGACTTGGCGCAAAAAGGTGCATCACTGAACTGTCGCCGCTCAAAGCTTGGGCTTTGTGCAAGCGCATTGCCTCTTTTGCCACCATGGGCGGAGTTAGAACCACCGCCAACGCAAAACTGAACTCCTCCAGCTTTTGCCTCGGTAAGCCAAGCAGCAGCCCGGTTGAAATCGTCGATCCGGAGCGCGAAAAGCCGCGGAAGGGCAGGCAGATTCCCTGCACCAGGCCGATCCAGCCCGCGTGGACCGGCTGAATTTCCGGATGGCGCGGCGATTTTTCCTCGCGCAGGCCCGCGTAGATAATCAGCAACCCCACCGCCGCCAGCGCTCCCGCCATCAGCGGCAGGTTCGAGAACAGTTCCTCGATCTCTGCATGGGCCGCGCCGCGCATAAAGATTTTTTCGATGACCAATTTCAGCCCGACTCCCACCACCCCCGTGCAGATCGTCGCCAAAACGATCTGGACCACAAATGGCCGCAGCTTTCCCGGCGCGGTAAAATAGTCGCGCTTCCAATGGTTCCAGAAATAAACGATGACCGCGAACATGGTCCCGGTGTGCAGCATGACCAGCAGCATGGTCATTTCCGGACTCGACGGATTCAGCCCCATGATTTTTTCCGCCACGATGACGTGCGCCGAACTTGAGACCGGCAGCAACTCGCACGCGCCCTGTACCACGGCCAGAATCAGAATTTGGAACCAGGTCAGCATGTTGTCGGAATTCCCGCGCTCGTCCCCGCGACGGCGGCGGCGGGTGAATCAGTCATGGCGGTTAAGAGGGGCGGGGCAGGGGAACGTCACGGCTTTGTCTTTCTGAAAAATGAAGTGACAAGCGACCTGGAATCCAACCGCCGTTGCTGCACCTTAAGCTGCCCCAGGATCGCCTGGAAACCCACATAGATTTTATGCCAGTGATTTTCCAGCCCCCGCAGGTTGCCCTCGTTGCTCTCGCTCAGATAACGAATCGACGGCGCCGAGCTGATCAGAGCATGCACTTCCTCGCGCGACGGGGAGGGGCATTCGATCGCCGCCATGATGATTTCCAGCTCCTGCACGATGATGGCCTTGACTTCCAGGAACTGGTTCTCATCCTCCGCCGAGAATTTTTTGCCGCGCGCCAGGTTGACGAAATAATTAAATTGCTTCCAACACTCCAAATAATTCTCAAGCTGCACTATCAATTGATCCAATTTCTTGTTGTGCATAAAAAAATCAAGGCATCGGCACGGATTGCATCACCCGGGGTGAAAAAAAAATGATCGCGCCGCCCCGCATTTGTCGGGCGGTGATTTTGAAGGCCGCGTATTGCACGACTAGTTCCGAAAACTGCAGGTTCGCCTTGCGCGCTCCCTCGAATATGGCCAGGACCTGCCGCCCGACACTCCGCACCTGCGCCTCCGGCACCCACCCCGGAACCGTCGAGCTGACGATCCGGCACTCCGCATCGACCGTGAACGTCCCCGTGGGCAGCCGTTTTACATCCGGCTTCGGCGCCTTCTGGAATGGTGTCAGGAAACCCATTTGGTGAAAACATGCTTCATCGTCTGGTTGACTTTGTCCGTCGGTAGCGTCCTCCGGAAACCCACGCAAAGCAATCCTTTTTGCTTGTCACGCGCCAATGCCCAATGCCGTTGCAACCCAAATCCCATCACTTGGGCCAACGGCCCTGCCTCCAGTGTTTCGCCCAATTCCGCCAGCCGCCGATGGGTGGCGCGCGCCCAAACCGCCAGTTCCCGGACATGGTCCAAGGCCCACGAGTCACACGGGGCCTGTTCGTCATTGGGGATTGCCAGCAGGAATTCAACACCTTCAAATTTCGTCAAAGGGGACAGCAGGGATTCCGGGGCGGCCGGGTGACCCTCTCCCTCGCTCTTTTCGGCCCCGGCCTTCTTCCCTTGCCATTCGTCCAGCGCCTGCATCGAATCCAGCAGCAGCCCCTGGTACGAACTCGTGATCGTGCGGGCGTGTGCCGGATCAGCCGGCAATATTTCAAAACTGCCGCTTCTCCAGGAAAGGATTTCCTTGAATGCTTCCTCCCCTGTGAATTGCGCCGTGTTGGCATCCACAATGTCCCCGGTTTGCACCCAGATTTTTCCGCTCAATGCCCCATGCGTGACATGGAGAACGGAGGAACTGCGCGACAGACATTCCAATTGGATCAAGTCCACCAGGCTTTTGCTCTGCATGCCGCGAAATCCTCCATCGGGCCGCGTCTCCCGGTCCAACATCGATTCGATGCAATCCTGGAACAATTTAATCTCTTCACTGCTGGTGGGTTTCTGCCAGAACAACTCCACCCCTTGGGCGTAGGCCCGCGAACGGTATTCCTCATCCAGCACCCCCGTCAGCACCACGATGCGCAAATGCGGAAATTTCCGCCGCACAATGGCCAGCACCTGCAAGCCGTCCATTTTCGGCATGCGCAGGTCCGTGATCAGCAGGTTAAACGGCTCTGATTCCAGCATGGCGATGGCCCGCGAACCGGAATCGGATACGCTCACCTCCGGCTTGCTGGGAAGTTGCTTGAGCAATTCCTGGTACACATCCAGCATCTGCTGATCATCATCCAGCAGCAAAATCTTCTGTGGTGTCGCCATCGTCACGCAGAATTACCCCTATTTGCTCCGCGATGCAAGCCGTGTCTGGTTTTGTGCCGCGTGGCCCAGGCGTCCCGCCGCCAAATGGATGGCAGTGTCAAGGTGCGCTCTCATTTCGCCCATTCGATCCGGATCTTCGCCGGGTCGCCCACTCCGAGCTCCAGGTAATAGGACGCATTTCTGTACAAATCGGGATTATCGTTGCCTGGGTCTATCTTCCTCTCCTGCCGTTCCCGGTCCAATTGCTGGATCGCCAGCACGTCCAGCGCCACGGGGTCTTTGCTCAACCAAATCTGGTTCACCGCCGTCGCATAATGCAGCAAACTCATCTGTTCCCCCTGATATTGTCCAATCAACGCATCGGTGATGTTCAGCACCACATGGTCGCTCAACGCTGGCTTTGCATAGATCTCCGGCACCGCCGTCGCCAGCCGTTCCGGACTCGCCTCGAACCGCAGGGTATTATCGACGCTGCCCATCGCCAGGCTGTAAAGATTGCCGCACACCCCCGCATAATTATGATTCAGCAGCGGCGTCACGTTGATGATTTTGGTGATCGTTTGGGTCAGTAGCTTGCTCAGATAAGAATTGCGCCCCGTCGTTTTGCCGTTGCGGTCAAAATCCAAATCCCCGGCCACCAAACTCCCCAGCACCGAATTGTCGTAAAAGACATTCTCATCATAGCCGGCGTCGGACGCGCCCTCCAATCGGACCCCGTACCGCCGCGCCAACTCGTCATACCCCGCCAGCCTCAGGTCCAGGAGGCGTTTGTCCCAGATGATGATATGCGACGGCTCCAAACCTGCCTTCAACAGCCCTTCGATGATCCCGACCACCACCGCTGGCCGCGTCCCGCTGTTCGCACCCGGGCCGGAATAGACCTTGATCCCAACCACGTCCTTCGGCGAGACAAAGACTCCCCAGGCCTGCTTCAAATCCGCTTTGCCTGTCAGCTTCAGAATCCCCCGGTCCACCAGGGTCTCCACAATCTTTGGTTGGGCTTCGAACGCGACGGTGGCGCGGACATTTTCGGCCATCACCACCCGCGCGCGCTCCGGCGGGTCGCCCTGCGCGGGAAGATCCGCCCCCTGCGAGGCAATCGAAAGCACCGCCGTCCAGCCGAGGCAACAGCCCACCAGTCCTTTTCTAAATTGAGTGACACCTTTTCTTGACACCACAAGCGCAGGATGCTACCACGCTCTGTCATGTTGACGATAAAAAAGCGAAGTGGAGTGGCTCTAGCCGTCCTCCTGCTTGCCACACTGACCGGCTGCGGCCCGCCCGGGGCGCGCGATTTGCGCAAAGGCGAACGGCTCATCCAAAGCGGCGAACCCGCCGCCGCAATTCCCGTTCTCAATGAAGCCCTTCAAATCCTGCATGACGCCCCGCCCGCCGCGCAGGCCAATGCCTGGAATCTCCTCGGCCTCGCCTATCACGGCACGGGCCAATTCGACGCCGCTTCGCGCGCCTATCTCCAGGCCTTGAAACTCGACCGCAACCTTTGGGCCGCCGATTATAATATGGGTTGCCTGCGCTTGGAGCAGACGAACTTTCCTGGGGCCATTGATTATTTGACAACCTACACCACCTCGCACCCCGGGGACGCCAACGGATTCCTCCTCCTGGGCCGCACGCGGTTGAAGTTTGCCATGCAACGCGGTGCTTCCGAAAGAACGCGGCAATTGCAACTGGACAACGCCAAACTGGACTTTGAATACGCCGAACATCTGCGCGGCACGGCGGAAGCCTGCAACGCTTTGGGCCTGATTGAGCTGCAACGCCATGGTCAGGGCACTGATGCGGTCAAGACAGCTGTGCTCTATTTTCAACGCGCCTTGCAGCGCGACCCGCATTACCCCCCCGCGCTACTCAATCTGGCCATTATCCTGCAACGCACCGAACCCAAGGCCGCCTTGGAAAAATACCGCGAGTACGCCGCTTTGCAGCCTTCCCCGCCGCAGGCCAATGAAGTCGAAAAGCTGGCCCGCCAATTGGACCTTAACCTGAGAATCAGCATCGTGCCGCAACATCCATCCATCACTCCCGCTGCACCCACCAATCCCAGTTATTCAAGACAAATGCCCGTGGTCGCAAATCCAGCTCCACGGCCTGCGCCTCAGCCTGTCGCCAGGCCGGCCCCGGTGCAAAGGCCCTCCACATCGTTGGTGATGTCGGCCCCGCCCCCTGTTAGCCCGCCTCCCCAGCCGGTCGAGGACTCTCAACCTGCTCCTGTCACCCGGACCGCTCCTCCGAATGAGGCGGCCAATCCGCCTGCCGATGTCACAACGGTCGAGGCGCCTCCGGCCACCCCGCCGCAAGAAAAAAAGAGATCCATCATCAAAAAGCTCAATCCCTTGACCTGGTTCTCCGCCAACTCGAAAAAACCGGAAGCCACCGAAACACCCGTCCCTCCGGAAGTCGGCGGTAGCGACCGTTACGCCTATCCTTTGCCAGTCACACCCATTCCCGGAGACCGCAAACAAGCCGAGCGCTTGAACGCGGAAGGCCGGCAAGCCGAACATCAATCCAACCGCGCCGAAGCCATGCGGGATTACCACGAGGCCATGCAAGCCGACCCGACCTATTTCGAACCTGCCCTGGCCTTGGGACTCGTCGCGCTTGACGTCAAAGACTATGCCACTGCTTTGGATGCCTTAAGCCAGGCCCTGACCGTTCAAGCCAACTCCGCCGATGCCCGGTATGCCTTTGCCTGGGTCTTGAGCAAGCGCGGTTACCACCACGACGCCGCCAACGAACTTGTCAAACTCTTGTCCGCCCACCCGCAGGAAGCGCGCGCCCGCCTCTTGCTGGGCAACATTTATTCCGACAACCTGGGTGAACCCAAACTCGCGCGCGAGCAGTACCTGAAGGCCTTGGACAGTACCGACTCCCAATCCCCCCAAGCCGCCACCATCCGCGCCTGGCTCGACCAGCACCCCTGACGCGTCCCAGGCAAAATTTTCGCCCCAGAGCGGCAACTGAACATGGGCCTACAGGTCCCACACGTCCTACCAGTCCGACTCGTCCGATCCCCCCAGTTCTTCCTCATTAGGCCACGTTTTCCACCCTGTCGCCCCAGTGCCCGACCGATTACAAAATTAGTTTAAAATAATTGTTGTTTTAAACAATATCTATGATACTATGTTCTCTTGAATATGGCCTAACTGTGGCCATGATTAGAAACTGAAACGCTGAATCAACCCAAATCTATGAATCCCCGCAACGGCAAAATCGCCCATCTGCCCCGCTCCATCCGCGACCTCTTGAACGAGCGCCTCGACCGCTCCCAACCCGCCTCTCAAATCCTCCCCTGGCTCAACGGCCTCGAAGAGGTCCAG
>JBEKDI010000165.1:0-7819 GCA_050014435.1 Verrucomicrobiota bacterium
TCGTTCACCCGAAAGCGTTACCCTCAAGAAATTCCTCGCAACCAAAATCAGCCCCGCCCGCTGCGGCTACGCTGAAATCCTTGAACTGGAAAAGGCTGCATGAACGTTCCACTGTCCAGTTGAAGACATTCTTCGTGCCGCCGGGCCACGGCTTCGTCCCCTCTGCCAGGCGTTGCGGAATCTGGTCGCATCATTGGACAAGGACTTTGTTGAGGTGGTGTGGCTGCGGCAGGGGATCGCCAGCTTCGGCGTGGGACCAAAAAAGATGACCGAACATTACGCTTATATCGGAATTCAAAGCTCGTACGTAAACCTCGGATTTTACCACGGGGCAACGCTCAGGGACCCGACTCATCTCCTCGAAGGAACCGGAAAGCGTTTGCGCCATGTCAAGATTCGCACCGATGCTGAGGCGAAGAATGCAGCGATTGCGGCGTTGCTTCGGGACGCCATCGATGATCGCAGGAAATACAAACAGGCAGTCTAACAAGTCGCCGGAGCCAACCGCCGTTGGCGCTGCCGCAGAAAAAAACTGAAAAGCCCTGCCAGCATCAAGAATCATGATTTGAATTTAGCACCGAAGAGAGGCCGGGTTTGATTCGACCCCGGCTGGGTGGTTTTGAAGTGACAGGTGACACAGGCGGATTTCAACGCAAAGGGCAATGGCGCATCCACTTTCGTTAAAACTTCGGCGGACCAGGCGGCGGACAAGAAGGCGCAAGCAAAGACAGGATGGCAGGATGGGGATTGGATTCAGACTTTTGGACCACGAACCCTCGCGAACCACGCGAACCCCGGAAGTGGGCTTAACCACAGAGAGCACAGAGACCACAAGGAACTGGGCAGGTCAGGACGCTTCCAGCAGGTATTCGCAGGCTTGGGGAACCCAAGGCATCGTCGACCCGCACGCAGCCGCCCACCCGCACACAATCAAGTAGCGAAGGGCGACGTCCGCCGGGAATGGGACGCTTCATCAACCGCAACCGGCTATGAATCCCAAATCATAAAATGTCCAATAGTTACAGACTGACCCCTTGACGCCTCCTGAAGCTGCCCGACACTCTCCGGAGTTATTAGGCTCACGCCAATCTCCTGGTCTTTGCTTCTTTGTGCATCGCTTTGGAACTAAGGCCCCTTCCCTCCACCGGCGTTACCCGGTCTCCTCGGTACTACGGGCCTATCCGCCATCCCAGGCAGCCCTGCCCTGTCCTCGCGGACGGCAGGTTGCGACGCCCCCGGGCGCCAACACTGCGCGGGACTTCCCGTGTTGCTGCAGAACTCCTCTTGCCAGCATGCCGTCATCAATGCCCCGGCGAACTGACGCGCTGCGTATTTCGCTCGCTTGGCGCGCCATGACAGCCTTCCCCACGTTAAAGCTGGGTCGGCGTCCGCATCACATGGTTTCGGGACTTGCTCGATGTTCATACGTATTACGGCCTGCTCGCTCGCTGACTGCACTTTAACGGCCTGTTAGCGCCACATTGCGCTTAAATCAATCGTTAGAATTGACGACTATTCAGGCACGTGGGAAAGGAGCAATGATGGGAGCCGATGATTTCCATCGCCGTCATGAGCAGGATTCCGCGGTCCGCCCGATTCTGGCGGGTTGGATCTCCGAAGCACCTGATTTCCGATGCGTCGGCGCCTATGCCACCGGCGCCAAATTCGACCGGGTGCGCTGCCCAGATTCATTCTTCCAACGAGCGGGAAGTCTTTGAACATCTGGTGCGCGGATATTCCTACCGAGAAGCCGCCATCGAATTGGGAATCAGCCTCTCTGATGTCTATAACCATGTCCACTGGCCCTTAAGAAAGCTGAACCTGCAATGTTGCGGGTCGGCTTCTCAAGTGAAGATGATAGCCGCGTAAAGGTGTGAAAATAATGGAATAACTAGAATAGGTGGACGTATGAGAAATCCTGATTTGAAGGTAGCTGTGCTCGTGCTTTGCGCAGGCGTGCGGGTTTCGGCACTGGAAGCGATTTCCAACTGCGGACACTTAGGTTTTTCGGATTTTGCTGGTGGAGGTGCCAGCTTTGGATTTACGCCCGTGGTGAACATCTCAGCGGCATCTCGGGCTATTGGGAAAACGGCCTTGCCAACTATTCGTATGCGTCGGGACGGCCACGTCTTGTTTCCAACGCTGGGTTACTCTGATTTTACTGCCTGAGGGCAAAAATGGTGGATTGACTGGATTTCAAAATGGTGAGCAAATCGAAAGTGGGATGAAAGCGTTAGCCACAACCGATGTGCATAGCACAACTTTGCCGGAGAAAGCCGCCTTGCCTGCCCCTCTCTTGGCCGGCATACTGGCGCGCATTTTTTACCCAGGCAACTCTCGTTGGCGCTTGCCGTTGCGCTGTTGCGCTTCACGTCACGACTCGGCGGTGGCTCAGCTTTCCATGTTAGTCGTCATTGGTTTTTCGATGGAGTTTCTTTATGAATGACAACGATAGTCCGGCGAGAATCGACTTCAAGAAACTCACGATCACAGCGGTGGTATTTGGTTTCTTCCTCATTCCCATTCATGAACTGGGCCATGTCATTTGCGATTGGATTACAGGTCATCCGGCAGCGATGTCGTATGCGCGAGATCGCTTGCTTTCCGGCGGCGAGACGCCATTTTTAGGCCTGCTCGGTGGCCCATCACTGCCGATCATCGTGGCTGCGGTGGCTGTTGTTCTGATCTATAGGGGGAAGAACTTGTCGTTGTTCTATCCAGTCGCAATCCAGGCATCCATCGAACGACTCGTCTTTTATTCAAGGGGGATCCTTCCCAGCGACGAAAGAAGCCTTGCTCGAATAGCAGGATGGAACCCGTATGCTTTCAGGAACTTCTTCTTTGCGTTGGAAGCGCTCCTGTTGAGTCTGGTCATCATCTCTTTCTTCAAGCACAGGCTGGGGGTGAAACAATCGGTTGTGGTCGTCGTCATGGCCTTGGTGTGCTTCGTCGCGACTGCTGCGCTGGGCGTCTTCATTGTTGAACGCTTTGCTTTTCCAGAGCAGTTCAAACTCCAATTTGGGTGACCATGAAAGCATTGTCGAATCGCTGCAGGCAATGCGGGATTGCCAGTTCAGTTGCGCTATCGCGGACGGCGTGATGGGGTCAGGCCTAGGATATTTGCATTTGCTCCAGCCGCCACAGCCCGCCGACGCGGCTTTTCAGTTTCTGAATCCTCCCATTCCCTTGACAATCATGCCTCTGACCAAAGTGTTTTCAGGGTTCAACGTCCTCGTAGTCCGAGTATTCCGTGGTTCAAAAGTCCGAAAAATGCATTGGCCGGGGCTGCGAATCTGTGTCCATCTGTCCATCCGTGGTTGAAAAGTGTGAATCCCGAAATGTTTGAGCCGTGACAAAGGACATCGTTCCATTTACCCTGGTCCAATGACGAATTTGAGGACGATCAAATCATTCTGCAAGCGGGTCGCGCGCGAGTTCCGACCGCAGAAGATCATTCTCTTCGGTTCTTATGCCTACGGCCGACCGACTGAGGCGTCGGACGTGGATTTGCTCGTGATTATGCCGCTCCGAGGCAGCGCCGTGAGCAAAGCGGTCGAGATCGAAATGAAGGTGCGCGCGCCCTTCCCGCTGGATTTGCTGGTGCGCACACCGGAAAAGCTGCGCCAGCGGCTGGCGTTGGGCGACTGGTTCATGCGGGATGCGCTGCAAAAGGGGCGGGTGATTTATGAAGGCGCTGACGCGTGAATGGATGCGGGCATGATGGGGTCAGGCCGAGGATATTTGCATTTGCTCCAGCCGTCACAGCCCGGCAACGCCATTTTTCAGTTTCTTAATTCCTAATCCACACTTTCCGAAGCCCTTGGCGTGACGGGGCTTTCCGAGGAGAGTTGAGTTGCTCCGAGCCCTCAGGGATTGGCCAGACGGAAAAACAAACAGCCCGTCGGCGGCGTGATGGTGATGCTGTTGGTGCCGGTGACCATGTTGGTAATGACGGGATAACCGCTCGTGGCCCAGCCTGCCGGCCCGGCCATATTGCTGTTCTGTTGCAAGATATAGCTTCCAATGGCAGGCCATGAGACAATCACGTTGGTACTGCTCGAGGAGATGCTCAGGCTGGGCACGGTGGACACCACTCGCACGTAAAAGGATTCCTGCTGGGACCACATGCTGGATGCTGAGTCGTAGCCCGCCATTTGGGCCTTGACCGTGTAAAAATCAGTCGGAGTGTTAGTCTTGACCACCAAGTTGAAGGTCCAGAGATCCGGGCTGGTGGTCGCACATCCCGCCATGAAGAAATTCGTGGTGGTTCCGGGGAAGTAGCTGGTCCAAGTCGGGTCCGCAGTGTATGTCATGTGGTCGCTGCCATTGACCACGCCGCCGGCGTCGAGGTTGTTGATGTTGAGCCCGTACTCGCCGCCGTAACTGTTGGTCACGTTCAACTGAATAACGGCGGTTTGGCCCGGGTTGACTTCAAATACCTTGAGCAGTCCCGCCCCAAGGTTAGTGGTGGTCTGATAGTTGACGATGTTCACGCCGTTCTGGGGCACGGTGTGGCAGCCCGCGCAGTTGATGTAAAAGGCGGCGCTGGCGTTGCCGCACAACGCAATCATCGCCATAAGCGCCACCGCGGCCGTCACGGCGTCTCGGGCGGGCTGGGCACTGGAATATAAACCAGCCATAACAATTATTGGTATTGAGCTTTAAGTCTTCAACTGACAGATGGCATGGATGCAGGCGAAGAAGCGTCCATGCGTATCAATCCGGTTCGAATTAAAAAACTCTCATCCTATTTTCCATTTCCTCACAATTTCAGAATTGTGTCAATCCACCATTCTTGCACAGGGCGGGCAAATTAGGGTGAGCAAGACATCCCCGTAGACCATTGAACAACTTCGCGAACGGTTCAAGTGCTCGGTCGGGGTTGGAGGATTGAGCCTAGGTGGCATCCCGCTCAAGGGATTTTGGGTTTGACCTGTTTGTGAACCAGGCGAGATTAGCGGGCAGGAATTGACGTTTCGCCATGCGATTATGGACTTTGCATCCACGCTACTTGGACGCCAAAGGATTGGTTTCGGCCTGGCGAGAGGCGTTGCTTGCCCAGAAGGTCTTGGAGGGTAGTACCAGAGGCTATAGACACCATCCCCAGCTTAGGCGATTCCGTTCCCACCCTCGCCCTGTTCAAGCGATGGCTGCTTTCCTGACCAGCATTGCAGAGGAGGCAGAGCAGCGAGGCTATAATTTCGACACTTCAAAAATCTCCGGCCGCAGATTCAGTGGTCAAATAGAGGAAACCAGAGGACAGTTGCTCTACGAGTGGGCTCACTTGCGAGCGAAACTCCGAACCCGCGCCCCGGAGGTTTATCGCCGTTTCAGGACGCTGAAGACACCGAAAGCGCATCCGTTGTTCCGCATTGTTCCTGGTGAGATCAGGGAGTGGGAAAGAACATGAACAGGAGAATGAGGGCGCGGAGGTCTCGCAAATCAACGTCCGGCTCGACCCTGCACCAGCTTTGAACCACGGGATCAGGAATGAGCTGGGGCAATATCCCCAACACAGGTCGCTGAGGACGCAACCACACTCAGGCTGCTATTCGTGAGCGGGGGATGTATGGGACAAGTGCTATAACACCGATAGCCAGCAATCCCAAAGCCGAGCATTCATCAGGCAAACTTTCACCTTGGAAGGCGAGAAAGGCTGGCTGATCCAACCCGGAGGCAAAGGTGGTTTGCACTCCACCCGGCGTGATTTCAGTGATGGTGGCGCCCTCCCGATCCGTCACAAAAAGGTCACCGGTGCTGTTGAAGGCCAGCCCATCAGGTGGCACTAAACAGTGTCACAATCGCCGCACTGACCAGACCTGCATCCCAAACAAACATCACGTCCCCGTGCTTGAAAGCGGCGGCAGATGTTTGGCATGATGATTCAATGCACAACCGTGAGATTAAAATCCCGGCTACATTGGTGGTAACTGAACAGCAGATTGATCTCTCTGCCCTTTCAATGGGGCAAAGGGATTTCTACTCAAATCTCTTTTTTGAGCTCGTGGACAAATACGAGGCAGAGAAGAAACCTCGGGTTGTCATTGGAATCACTGGTCCTACGGGAGCCGGCAAGTCTGTCGTTGCCGTGCTTTTTAAGGAGTTGGCGAGGCAGGCTAATATCGCGTTTGCCCTGGAGGCTGTAACCATTGATGCTTATCATTTTTCGAACCGGTTTCTGCTTTCACATTTTTCCAATGGCGTGCCGTTAAAGGAGGTGAAGGGGCGTTTTGACACCTATGATGCTGATGCATTGGCCAGGGACATCAGAGCATTTTCTTCAGGGAAGAGTGTTTCATTCCCGACCTACTCCCGTAAACTGCACGAGCCGATCAAGGATAGCATTGTAGTTGAGGCTGAAAATGCACTGCTGATTGTCGAAGGTCTTTGGCTTCTGTATGATAAAGCTGGTTGGGAGGCAATCGGCCCATTGTTAAATTACTCCATTTTTATTGAAGCAGATCCAGCGAAGGCAAAGGAACCGGTGCTCAAGCGGCACATGGTTGGAGGGAGGACATTCCAGGAAGCTGCAAGGCATTACGAACTTGTGGATACCAGGAATTCTGATTTGGTTCTCGCCACCAAGCACAAGGCGAACAAGGTGATACCAGCTTATTATTCGATATCCTGAGGCGATCAGACTGACGGGTGGTTTGATGATCCCAACCCTGGGATGTCCGCCTCTTTGACCGAAAAGATAAAGCGCATCGAAAAAGGACGAGGCCAAAAGTTGGTGGTCTGCGCAGCGGCCCTTCTTTCGTCAGTCGCTGTCGTGCTTAGCTTTGTATGGAAATGATGCGGTTGTCATTGCCCTGGGAATAAAGCTCTCCGGGCCTAAAAAGCACTGCGGCAGCAGGTTGACCAATTCCAGCGATTGATCTCGGACATCATCCAACTTTAAAGCCTGGCCGACATCCCTTTTTACGGCGTTGGTTGATCTGATTGTGGTCGGGCAGGTCTGGAGAACGGGGCTGAATGAGCGGGAGAATGTTGGAGGGGATGGCTAATTCTGCCCATTTCCTGATCAACTGCCGTATGCACAAGCCGGTCATTTTAGCCCGACAAACAATTGCTCGCCAGTAAAGTTGCTTTCCACTAAATATCAACGGATGCCACTGCTGGCCAATATTACGTCGACCATGACGAATGCGCTGGAGAAAGTGTCCACTGCGACCGGCGCAGAAAAGGTGAGTGATCTAGCCGACCAGTTTACCCGCTACCTTGCCCAGCATTCGGCGCAACTCCTCGGCGGAACTATTGTTCTGGCGATCGGCATCGTGGTTACCGGCTGGGTAGTCCGGGCCCTGTCGCGGACGATGGATAAGCGGCAGAGCCTGGAGCGGCCCGAACGTTTGCTGATCCTGGTGGGGATCCGCTTCTTGATGCTGGGCCTCACCGTCATAGTGGCGCTGGACGTTTGCGGTTACCCGATCGGCGCGGTGATTGCCGGTGGCGGAGTGCTGGCGGTTGGGATGGGATTCGCCATGCAGGGATTGCTCAGCAATATCATCGCCGGGTTAACCCTCATCTTTACCAAGCCATTTCGAGTGGGCGAATATGTTGAAATCCTCGGCGCGCAGGGTTTGGTCGTTCACATCGACCTCATTTCCACGACATTGCTGAAAATTGATCAATCCAAAGTGGTCATTCCCAACCACAAGATTATAGGTGAAGTCCTGCACAACTTCGGCCTAGTGCCAATGCCGTATAGGAATTCAGACATAAATGGTTCCAACCGAGTAACGGACCGCGCCTTTGCGGCAAGTGTTTTTTCGCAGCCGGGGCCAACTGCTCACTGGCTGGCGCAACCGCCTCGGAC
>JBEKDI010000166.1:0-6134 GCA_050014435.1 Verrucomicrobiota bacterium
CCGTTCCATGAAGGCTTCGATTCAGCGGGTCGCCAAGCTGGTACTCCGCGAATTTGATGCTCGATGAGCCGCCATTGATCGTCAGGATGCATGGGTTAGCGGGTTTCATCTATAGCTCCTTCATAATGCCCGAGGGGATTTTCCCGACCGCCAGCGCTCTTCAATTTGTTCCAGCGTTTTGCCTTTGGCTTCCGGCACCAGCAGATAAAAGAAGGCCCAGGCACCGATCGCGATTACACCGTATAACCAGAAAGTTCCCGCGTGCCCAAGAACCCCGACCAGGGTCAGGAAGGTCACGGCCACCACCAGATTCAATGCCCAATTAGTGACCGTCACGGCGCTCATGGCCGCACCACGAACCTTCAGTGGATAGATCTCGGAAATCAGCAGCCAGAAGATCGGCCCGAGTCCAAAAGCGAAACAAGCGACATAGATCACCAGGCCGCCGATGGCGACATAACTCTTGAAACTCGCCAACTGCTGGAACTGGAAAGCAGCGCCCAAGATCGCCAGCCCAATAATCTGGCCGGCCACTCCGATTAATAACAAAGGCCTCCGGCCGACACGGTCCAGCAGGAAGATGGCCAGCACATGAAAAAGCCACATCACCATAGTCAACCCCGCCCCGGCTAGGATTGCGGGTCCGGTGGCGCTAATTCCGGCGAACTTAAAAATGGTCGGGGCATAATAGATGACCGTGTTGATGCCGGTTATCTGCTGAAATACAGCCAGTCCCAAGCCGACGATCATCGGCATCTTAAGTGAAGGCTGAAATAGTCCCTTCATCCCGCCGGCACCCTGTTTTTCCATGCTTTTCTGGATGTCCCTGATTTCCGGGCTTACATCCGACACAGTCCGCGCGCGCTGTAAAATCTGCCTCGCCTGTTCGACTCTTGATTTGCTGATCAACCAGCGCGGGCTGTCGGGCAGCCGCCACATGCCAATCACCAGGGCGATGGACGGTATGGCCGCCAGGCCAAACATATATCGCCATCCGTGGATGCCGGAAAACCCATAGTCCACAAGGTAAGCAACGACGATGCCGGTGGTAATCGCTAGCATGTTGACCGCCACCAATGAACCGCGGACTTTTGACGGCACGAGTTCGGCAATATACATCGGGGAGATAAATGAGGCAATGCCGATGGCGATTCCGCTCACCACCCTGGCCGTAATCAACCAGATAACCGTTGGCGCCAGAGCCGTGCCGATGGCGCTGACCGTAAAGATAATGCCAGCCAGTATGATCATTTTGCGGCGACCAAAGCGGCCAGTCAGAGCACCTCCGACAGTCGCGCCAACAACGGCACCCACTAAGACGGAACTGACGACAATTTCCTCCATGGTGGCCGACAGGGAAAACTGATTCTTAATGAACAATATGGCCCCGGAAATAACGCCCGTATCATAGCCAAAGAGCAGGCCGCCAAGAGCGGCGACCGCCACAGCGAAGTAAACAAATCCGTTCACTTCCGATTTAGCTTTATTTCCCATTTGTCCCATTCGTCTCCGCCGAGACAGAGTCCTCTATGCGCCAGGTAGCAATGCGAACCATGAAGTCGTTGCCTTCCCAATGACTGGCGTGCGGCCAGTAGAACGTGAATGTGATCTGCTTTCCTTCTGAAAGCGATTGGGTCGCAAGATCGGCCCGATGAATATTCAGCCCGGCGTCGTAAGTCTTCAGGTCTTGGCAGGTTTTCCAATCATCGGCAGTCCAGTGAATGACCGCCGGAGCCATCAACTCGATGCGCAGGATTTTTCCGGGCGGCAGCGAGCGTAGCTTGTGGTTGAACCGCCACGTCAGGCGCGGGGAAACGGTTTTTTCCTTCAGATAGCGTTGCACCGTTTGCGGCGGCTGATCGAAAAGCCGCCCATCATGCAGCGAGCGCTGTAGCTTAAGATATTCGGCGTGCGCCCAGACCAGCGGCATGGCCGAACCGGAAGGCCGGCCAAAATGAAGTTCGCGTTCCGCAATGTCGGGGGAATCCCAGATTTGCTCGGAAATCAAACCGCTTTCGTTGGCGAAAGATTCCATGGCGGCCAGAAGTTGTTTGGCGATTTCGGCGTGGCCTGCAGCCAGTTCGTAATGCGCCCGCTCGCCAGTGAGCAGCGGCCAGCCTCGGCCAATCCCCGTTCCATCAAACGGCGAACCATCTTTATGCTCGCCATAGCCATCGTCGTTGTAGCGATGCCAGGTGGAACCCGTCGGGGTTTCCACCTTGAGCAAGGCGTCAATGACTTTGGCGGTGTCGCGGATTCGCGGGTCATCGGCCGCGCGCAATCCAAAACGCACCAGCGCCAGCGCGTCGGGACTTATCAGGTGGCTGGCCCGGCGGGTGTCTTCGGAGGCCGTCACATTCTTAACCTTGACATTTTCCTGCGAGCTCGCCCCGTCCGTTCCCGTTGTCTTTGGGGTGATGCGGACGTAATAACCTTCGACTTCGAATTTCTTGCACCAGTCCGTGGCGGACATGTACATCCAGCGTTCGATCGAGGTATTCCAAACATCGGCAATCTCGCGTAGGTGGTTCGCGATGGAGGCTTCGCGATTCAAATCGGCCATTTCAGCCGCTGCCAGCAGCGCTGCGATTTCCGCCGCGACCGTGAACGGTGTATAGCCAGGATCTTCCTCCCAGCGATCCTGCGGACTGACCGGGCCGTTGCACGCCAGATAACCGGCCGCCTTTTTTACCATCGGCCAAAACTTGGTCAAATCGCCATCGGCCAATGCCTTTTCGCGATGGGCCAAGTCCACTAGGAGAATCGGCAATGCCGTTTCGTCCAGTTGGATTCCATTCCAATAAGGCGAGCCGTCCAACCACATATTTTGCGACCAGTGGCCGTCCGGCTGCTGGGTTCGTTGCAGAAATGCGAGCACGCGGCGGGCATCTTCGTGCGCGCCGGACGCGAGCAAACCGCCCGTCGTCTCCACCATGTCGCGCGACCAGACCAAATGGTAACCACCCTGATCTTTGTCACCTTTGCTGAATCCCCACGGAATGGCGAGGCTGGCGATGAGGGCGCCAGGCGCCTGCTTGGACTCATGCGTGCGCAGGACGGCAAGGCTTTTTTCGGTAAGGTCGCCGACACTTCTGTCGCTTTTCGCGGGCGATGCGTGTGTCTTCGTCCATTCCTGCCAGCCGCCTACATAGTGGCGCTTTGCCTTGTCAAAACCGTCGCACAGGCTTGCGACGGCATTTCGGGCTGCTTCATCCGGGTCTTTGCCAAAACCAAGCGCGAGGACAAAGTTTCCGCAAGATTTGATTAAATCAATCCCGGCGGTCAAAGCCACATTGCCCTTTTCCGCCCGCGTGTATTCCCAAGTCATCCGATTGTGCGCCTTCAAGTCCCGCCAGCCATCCGAAGAACCGACATAGCCGGCCGACCGCTTGGTCCACGGCGCGGAACACGCCAGCGCCAAGGCGCAATCGTTCCGCTGTGCGAACAGCAAGGGCGTCGCCTCAAATTCACCCACCCACGCGCTGTTGCCCCCACCATGATTTCCCAAATGCGGCGCAAGTAGGACGTGCAGGTGATAATCCGACAACGCACCCTGCAGCGTGTGAAACTCAACTTGCTGCAACACCGTGTCCCGATACGGATCGGTCACGATCTCCTTTTCGATGCGGTAACGGCCATCCCGACAGGTGTTGACTAGCCTGAAGGCCGGCACGCCGTCGGCCAACCATTCCACCTTGTGGCCGGCATCGCGTTTCTCCTCGGAGAAAAAGTTCGTACCGTCCGTGACGATCAAACCCATGTCGCGGATGCAGGCCTGGTCAATGCGCGGGTAATAAATCTCATTGAAAATGCCGTGGCTCAAGGTGAACCAGACGCGGCTCTGGTTGCTGATGGCAGTGCCCACGCCGGTCTTGGCGCTGGAAGTCCAGCGCGCGGGAATACCCGGTCCATTTGGGGCAGAACGGTCGGGTGGGTTGTTAAGGCCGCCGTTGCTTGGTTGGTTGGCATGATCTGTTGTCTTGAGCAAAGAGGTTCTGGTTGGCCGGGTCGACGAAGGTGTTGGCGTCGGCATTTACTTGATCCTCGGGTAGACGGTATTGGTCTTCATAATCGGTTGGTTAATTGCTTTTTCAGTTTCACTGGCTCGCTAATGTTCAATCCGAACGAAGCCAATCTCGCGCAGGTGGACTTGTGATCCGTGTGAAGAACGCGCCGTCCCGGCCGAGAACCGACGCCAAGTCAAACCGGAATCCATCTACATGCATTTCGACCATCCAATAACGGCGCGCGGCCAAGATGTGGTCCCGCACTACGGGATGGTTGGCGTTGATCGTATTGCCAGTCCCGGTATAGTTCTTGTAGTAACGTTTGTCGCCCGCTAAAGTGTAGAAGATCGCGTTATCCATCTTACGGAAGCAGAGCGTCGGTCCCAGTTCGTCTCCCTCCGCCGTATGATTGAACACAACGTCCAGAAGCAATTCGATGCCAGCCTTGTGAAAGGCCCGGACCATTTCCTTGAATTCCAGCTTCTGCTGCCTCAAACCTCCCGAGCTGCTGTAGGAAGCTTTGGGCGCAAAGAACGTGACGGGGTCGTATCCCCAGTAGTTCCTCAACGGTTGCCGTGTTTGCGGGTTGCTGCGCGTGACAGAAGCTTCATCGAACTCCTGCACCGGCATCAGTTCCACCGCGGTCACTCCCAGAGCTTTGAGATAGGGAATCTTTTCCATCAGGCCTCGATAGGTCCCCGGATGGTCCACGCCCGACTTGGGGTGAATGGTAAAGCCGCGAACATGCGTCTCGTAAATGACAGTCTTCGACCACAGATGCCGGAGTGGCTGGTCTCCACCCCACTCGAAGGGCTCGTTGACAAAAATGCACTTCGGCATCGACCTGGAATTGTCCAGTTTCGAGAGAGCCAAGTCTTGCTCCGGCGCCAATGGATCGTATCCGCGTGCCGATGCAAAATCCCAAGGAGGTAGCCGGGAAATCGCGGTAGCGAAGGGATCGAGAAGAAGCCGATTGAAATTGAATCGATGTCCCTCGGCGGGTTTGTAAGGCCCGTCCACGCGGTAAGCATAGAATTGACCCGGACCGATCCCTCCACCCAAACGTGCCATACGTCGCCGGTGCGGTTGCGCCGTGAATCGAGGTCGATTACCCGGGCGGGCGCGGCGTCTTCGGCATGGTCGAACAACTCCAGTCGGACGCGGCTGGCCCAACGGCTGAAAATGGCGAAATTAACTCCTCCTCCCTTTTCCTGGGTTCCCAAAGGCAGAGGAGAGCCCGTCTGAACGTCGGAGTCCTCTGAGGTCTCCAAGATGTAACCGTGCAACTCACGTTGATTTGTTTTCATCATCGTTGCCATAGGATTCGAGCGGATTCCAACGGAACCGCCACCCCGGATCGCTGCGGTACCACTCGCGCCGTGTAGTCTCTTGCTGGACGTGTCGTGGGTACCGGCGCCTGATAGAGGGACGGGCGGGATGCGTCAGGTAGCGGTCTCACGCACTTCATTTCCACCCGTACGGGATCGCCGCCGTCGATTCCGTCCGCATAAAGCTCAATGCACACACCCACGCCACTACCCCGGATAACCACGCCGCTATCCACCTCGCCGCGAGCTCGCTGCTATGGTACGACCCTCCCGTTCCGATTGACCCACCCGCCTTCATGGAAGCGGTGACGCACCATGCTTTGTGCGAGCAGAAAAAAGATGACCGTCAAGACGACTATAAACAGAAGCGTCCTAATTCCGACTCGGGGCGACTTTTGTCCTTTAGGGGCCGTCGTACCCGAATAAGTTGTCATCAGAGCTGCCTCCCAGAGCCGGTTTCAACGGTGTGCGGGGTACTTGGCAAGTTCCGCCAGCAGTCTCCGCGCCGGCTGAGGAACCGCAACTTTGCCGTGAAGGATTTCCTGGTGGGTGACATCGGAGCCGTACATGGCTTTGTCTCCGCTGTGGTCGGCCTGGACGACAGCGCCATCCACGCTGGCCCCGGCAAAAATACCTTTGCTGCGCGAATAGCTCAGAATCTCCGCAGTGAGCTTCAGGTCCGTGTTGGCGGATGCCTGTCTCCCCACCGGCCCTGCTGCCACGGTTACGTCGGCGCCGATCTTGAATTTGTCACTCAGCAGGCTTTGCAAAGCATGGTCGTTCATAAACAGCAACACCA
>JBEKDI010000167.1:0-5747 GCA_050014435.1 Verrucomicrobiota bacterium
TCGACCGCAAGTTATCGCGGCACTCACATGGACGGATTTCATTCCGCAGTGCGCGAGTTGGTGGAGCAACTGGCGGTCGCCGGCGACAAATCCAAAAACGTCGCGCTGTTTCCTGGCATGGTTTCCGCCGCTGACCTGCGGCACTTGAAGGAAATTTTCACGGACTTCGGCCTGCCGTTCACGCTGTTGCCGGATTATTCGGATACGATGGATGGTGCGACGTGGTCGGAATACGAAAAACTGCAGTCAGGTGGCACCTCCGTCGCCGCCATCCGCGCGCTCGGTTCGACGCAGACAGCCATTGAATTTGGCCGCGTCCTCGAAGGAACGAACACCGCTGGCACGGTGCTGCAAAACAAATTGTCCATTCCGCGCCGGTTGCTTGGCCTGCCGATGGGCATTCGCGAGAGCGACGCTTTCTTCAATGCGCTCGCCGAAATTGCCGGCGGCGAAATTCCGGTGAAATACCAGCGCGACCGGGGCCGTCTCGTGGACAGTTTGATTGACGGCCACAAATACGCCTTTGAAAAACGCGCCATTGTTTTCGGCGAGGAAGATTTGGTCATCGGTTTGACTGCATTGCTGTGCGAAATCGGAGTGACGCCGGTTTTGTGCGCCAGCGGAGGGCGCAGTAAAAAATTCGAAAAGTGCCTGCGCGAGGCCGCGCCAGGTTTGCCGGAAGAAACGCTCATAAAGGAAGGTTTTGATTTTGCCGAGATCGCCGAGACGGCGCCGGAATTGAAACCCGATTTTCTCATAGGCAGCAGCAAGGGCTATGCGATTGCGCGCAAGTTGAATGTGCCACTCATCCGCGTCGGTTTTCCGATTCACGACCGCATCGGCGGTCAGCGCGTGCTGCATCTGGGCTATCGCGGCGCGCTGGAGCTTTACGACCGCATCATCAACGCCTTGCTCGAAGTAAAACAGGAAAAATCACCCGTTGGTTACAGCTATCTATGATCCCACCCCTTGAACCAGCTTGCGGCGCACCGAACCTCACGCCGATTGATTTCAGCAACCACCCGTGCTTCAGCAAGGACGCGCATAAAAAATACGGGCGCGTGCATCTGCCAGTCGCGCCGCGCTGCAACGTCCAGTGCAATTTCTGCAACCGCAAATACGATTGCATGAACGAGAGCCGTCCCGGGGTGACAAGTACGGTGCTGACACCGCAGCAGGCGCTCGCCTATCTGAGCGATGTGGTGGCGGGGCGGCCGGAGATTTCGGTCATGGGCATCGCCGGACCAGGCGATCCGTTTGCCAACCCCGACGAGACGATGGAGACACTCCGCCTCACGCGAAAACATTTTCCAAAAATGATTTTATGCGTTGCGACCAACGGATTGAACGTCGCGCCCTATGTGGACGAGATGGCCGAATTGCGGGTCAGCCACCTCACCCTGACCATCAACGCAATCGATCCGGAAATCGGCGGCGAAATTTACTCCTGGGTGCGCGACGGCAAGCGTCCCTTGCGCGGCGCGGAAGCGGCGGCGGCATTGGGCGCGCGGCAGATGGAGGCGCTCGTCAAACTCAAGGCGCGCGGCATCACGGTAAAGGTCAACACCATCATCATGCCGGGCGTGAACGACGATCACATCCCCGACGTGGCCAAAAAAGTCTCCGGCCTCGGCGCGGACATCATGAACCTTATGCCGCTGGTGCCCGTCAAGGGCGCGGCCTTCGAGGACGTGCCACCCCCGGACGCGATGACTACGGCCCGCCTGCGTTTGCAATGCGGACAGTTACTGCCTCAGATGACGCACTGCGCCCACTGCCGCGCTGATGCTGTCGGTTATCTCGGCGAAAACATGACGGCTGATCAGCACGACGCGCTGAAGCACTACGCTGACGCCAGTTTGAATCCGGCGGAGAACGACGTGCGGCCCTTCGTCGCCGTGGCCACGATGGAAGGCGCGCTGGTCAACCAACATCTCGGCGAAGCCGAACGATTTTTGATTTACGAACCGGACGCGAGCGTCCCCGGAAATTATTGTCTGAAAGAAATTCGTCCCGCGCCACCCGCGGGCGGTGGAGATGCGCGTTGGGCCGAACTGGCCGTCACGATGAAAGATTGCCGTGCGCTGCTCGTCAACGCCGCCGGGCCGACACCGATGAAAATCCTCACGCAACACGGCCTGAAAGTCATCGAGATGGAAGGGCTTATAAACGAGGGCTTGCGCGCGGTTTTCGCGGACAAGCCCATTCCCGCCGCCATGAAACGGCGTTTCACCAGTTGCGGCGCAGGCGTGAGCTGCAAGGGCACGGGCACGGGCTGCGGCTAAACATTCGTTGAATCAATTCACCATCAAATAATAAATATTAACTAATTATGAGCAAACCCAGTCATCACATATTTGTCTGCGGCAGTTATCGTCCCACCGGCGCGGCGGGCGTATGCCACAAAAAGGAATCCTCGCGCCTGCTGCAACATCTCACGATGGAGGTGCAGGATCGCGGCCTGGACGACGTCATGGTTTCGAGCACAGGCTGCATGAACATCTGCGACAGCGGCCCGGTCATGGTCATCTATCCCGAAAACATCTGGTATAAACAGGCCACCATCGAAACCGCCGAGGCGGTACTCGACAGCCTGGAGGAGAAATCCGGGCTGCCTCCGGCAACCTTGTTTGCGTCATCATGAAGCGAATTCACCTCATCGACACCACCTTGCGCGACGGCGAACAGGCCGCTGGGGTGGCTTTCTCTCGCACGGAAAAAGAAAGCATCGCCATCGCCCTGGCCCGCGCCGGAGTGCCGGAGATTGAAATCGGAATCCCGGCGATGGGACAGAGCGAAGTTGACGACATCAACGCCGTCTGCGACCTCGGCCTGCCCATGCGTCTGACCACCTGGTGCCGGGCCAAGCACACCGACCTTCTTGCCGCGGCCCGTTGCCGTGTTCACGGCGCGCATTTTTCTCTGCCCGTGTCGGATCTTCACTTGCGTGCCTGGAAGAAGGATCGCGATTGGGTTTTTCGTACACTGGCGGAGCTGGGTGCCGAATTTCGTGAATTTTTCCAATTTGTCTCTGTTGGCGCCCAGGATGCCTCGCGCGCCGATCGGGTGTTCTTGACCGAGTTTGCGCTCGCCGCTCGGGAGGCCGGGCTGGACCGTTTGCGCCTGGCGGACACCGTCGGCATTTTGAATCCGCTCCAGACCTGCGACCTTATCAGCGCCCTGCGCGCGGCCGCGCCGGAATTGAGTCTGGAATTTCACGGGCACAACGACTTGGGCATGGCGACCGCCAATACCATTGCGGCGCTGGTTTCGGGCGCGGATTGCGCCAGCGTCACGGTCAACGGCTTGGGTGAACGCGCTGGCAACGCTCCGCTGGAGGAAGTGGTGATGGCAGCCCGCCTGACCTTGAAAGCGGATTGTGGCGTGGATACGTGCCACCTTGGTGGCTTGAGTGAATTGGTCGCGCGCGCTTCCGGCCGTCCCTTAAACCCGGATAAGCCGGTGGTGGGAGAAACGGTTTTTCGCCACGAAACCGGAATTCATTGCCGCGGTCTGCTTTTCGATTGTAAAACTTACGAGCCGTTTGCCGCCGAGGAAGTCGGCCACGCTCCAACCGTAATGGAACTGGGACGCCACTCGGGTGGCGGCCTGATCCGGCACAGGTTGCAACAGCTCAATCTGGACCTGCCGACTGAATTACAGGTCGAGTTGCTCGAAGCAATAAGGCGCATGGCCACCAGCCGCAAAGCATCCGTGACTGACGATGAACTCATAAGTCTGGTGGCAGACCTGAAGCAAAACTATGGCCTTCATGATCTATAAGAAAACCGATGCCGGAACAAATATCCGTTACGAAAGGATTAAACCGCTTAGACTGGGCGGATCGGACGGATTGATCGCCCGCCATGTAAAATCGCTGCCCACCGACCAAACCACGAGTTGGAAGCTGGACGTCGCCGAATTGCTCAGGGTTGCGGGCATTGCCGATGAAAACATTGCCCTGCTGTTTGACGCGTCCAGCCGGGACGCGAATGCTATTTGTCTTTACGAACTAACACGAGTCCACGGCAGTTGCCGCGACACGAGCACGAATCTGGCGTTGGATTTCAACGTAGTGCTCGACCGGGAATTGGATGAGTCCGAGACAGACTTCGCGACTGCGTTTGAATTGCCGCTCGCCGCGCAGCCGAAAAAACTTGGGGAAATACTCGCACTCACCGGCGGCCCATGTGGCGGTGATTGGACATGGGGCCAGCCGGGGCTTCAGATCGGAGCAACGGTTGTGCAGTCGCAACACACTGGCACGCCGCGTCCCATTTGCGCCTGCGGTAGAAAGTCGGCCATGTCATGAATGGGCCCGGGAAATATCCGCCGCGCCATGGCTGTCATTGCGGCGGCGGTTGCCATTTGGGGAAGCCTCAGACCATTGCGCCCCGTGATTTGTTGTCGCTGGATTTCTCCAAGCCGAAAAAGGAAGGCGGCTGCAGGTGCGGCGGCCATGTATGTCCACGCCATTATCTCGCCATCACCGGATTCATCCTTGGCTCGTTCCTTCTCCTGCATTTCATCGTCAACGCCTTCGGTCTTTGGCCTGCACGGTTTCAAACGGTGGTTACTCTCATACATGGACTCGGCGCCGTACTGCCGATCTTGGAGATTGGCTTGGTTCTAACCCTTGCCATCCACGTCGTGCTCGGGTTGCGCACGCTGTGCCGGGAAAAATTGACATTGGGCGTCGAAAAACATCATTGCAGAAGTGACGTGCGTTACTGGCTGCAACGTGTGACCGCGGTGGTCTTGCTGGTGTTCCTGTCCTTCCATCTGGCAATGATGCACCGGTGGGGGTTTCATTTGGTTTATCAGATTACGCACTGGCCGGTGTTGCGGCGTTACGCTGCAAGCGGTTTGTTCGAGCCGCAACGCGCATTTGCGTCCGCGTCCGAAGCCCAGTGGCGTTTTTGGGATGAACACACGGCAAGCCCGGCCAATTGGCTGATGGCCCAGCTTTATCTCCTCGGCATCGCAGCAGCAGTGTATCACCTCGCCAACGGAGTGGCGACAGCGACGGAGGTCTTGGGATTCGTCACCACCACCAGCCAGAAAGACCGCTGCTGGCGCGTTTGCACGGGTGCGGGATATGTTCTTGCCGCAATTGGCCTGGCAGCGTGGTATGCTTTCACCCCCGGAGCGCACTTTTGAACTCAAGAACTTGCGAGTCGACGGAACGGTCATGCAAACGATTGACATCGAACGAGAACAACCGCTTACCATCCCTAATTGGCCCTCCGATCTCGCTTGAGGTTCAAAAAACTTGTGCTTGCAGTCCGGCCACTCGCCGGACAATTTTCGCGATGTTCGAAAGCGATTTCAATGGCAGATGGCTGAAACTTGTCCGGGCCATGGACCGCGTCGCGGAATAGATCTGCACGAGAGAAATCTCCGCGCCCGCCTTCTTTAGTTCTTTCAATCTCTGCGCGTATTGCTTGATTTCACGCGCTGGCGGAAACTTGCCATTGATTGCGGGGAACAAGCTCTGGATGGTCACGCGCCGTTGACGGCCCACCAAAAGGATATTGTCCATGATTTTCTTCAGTGGGCAGGTCCCGCCGCAGGGTCTTTTCTTTTGTGGATGGAAGTTGTTGAAGTTGAGGGTTGAAAGATTTTGCTAGACGCGAAGGGCTGTTTTTGCTTTGCTGATACTGGATGAAAATGCAATCTGGTTTGGTGGTTTCTAAAGAAGCTCGTCCCTCCATGGCAGTTCGTGTTCCTTTGGCGAACGAAGTTCG
>JBEKDI010000168.1:0-5733 GCA_050014435.1 Verrucomicrobiota bacterium
AACCCAGTCCCTCCTGAGAGTGCCCATGAGATCCATCTGAATTTTCAAACCGGCGCCAACACTTAAAACCCCGATCCATTGTCAACCGCCCAGATTGCATCCGGTCCTCGCCGCCGCCCACATTTGACGATTTAATATTCAAAATATATATGTAGCCAAAGAAAGTTGGAATGATTGAAGGGTGAATTGAAAACCCCCGCCTTCGCAGAGCTGCGGCGCGGCAATCTCCCTTTGACGAAGGTGGCTCTGACGACCGTGATGCCTTGCTTGTCAAAGTCCCGCCAGCAGCAGGATGATGGCAGAAGCCCAGGGGGCGAAGGCAGCTCAAACCTCCATCAAAGCGGGTCGCGCCGAATCGCAGCAAGTCAAAGTGATTTTAAAAAGGATCCCCTTTGATTCCTCTCCCACATTACCGCACCTTCATGGACCCGAGGGCAAAAGGCTTACCTGGCAGCGGCGGACTTGAGCGCCTCCAATTTCTCCCACCGCGCGTAGAGCCGGGGAAGCTTTTCCTTGGCCGCCGCCAACTGCGCCAGCAGTGCGTTGGTTTGCGTGGCGTGGGTGCGATGAAAGTTTGGCGACGCAAACAATCCTTCAATCCGCGCAATCTCCGTCTCCAGGGCGAGGATTTGCGGCTCGATTCCTTCCAACTCGCGCGCTTCTTTGAAGGAGAGTTTGCCGGGTTTGGCCGTCTTGGGGGCGGCTTCTGCCGCGCGGGAGGATTTCACCGCCGGGTTTCTTGCCGCCATCGTCCGGTGCGCGGCGGCTTCCGCAGCCTTCGATTTTTTCTCCAGGTAGTAATCGTAGTCCCCGGCGCTGTGATGGATGGTCCCGTCGCCCTCAAACGCCAGTATGTCCGTGCAGACGCGGTTGAGGAAATAACGGTCGTGGCTGACGACGCACACCACTCCCGGGAACGCCAGCAACGCCTCCTCCAGCACGCGCAGCGTCGGCAGGTCCAGGTCATTCGTCGGTTCGTCCAGCATGAGAAAGTTGCCGCCGCATTTCAAGATGCGCGCCAGGAGCAGGCGGCTGCGCTCGCCGCCGGAAAGATGTTTCACTTGCGTCGTGATGCGGTCATCGGCAAAAAGAAACCGCTTGAGGTAGCTGCGCAGGGAGATTTTCGACTCGCCCCATTGCACAAACTCCGTGCCATCGGCGGCTTCGTCCAGCACGGTGCGTTCGTCGTCCAATTGCAGCCGCGACTGGTCCACATAATTGAATTTCGTGAGCTGGCCAACCTTGATCGTGCCTTCCGTCGGCGCAAGCTGGCCGAGGATGAGTTTGAGCAGGGTCGTTTTGCCCAGGCCGTTTTTTCCGCAAATGCCAACCCGTTTTCCATTTTCGAACGCGAAATCGAATCCGCGAAACAGTTTGCGCCCTCCCAGATCCATCCCCAGGTTCACCAATTCCACCACGCGGTTGCCCAAGGGCGGCGGCGGCGGAATGACCAGTTCCATGTCTTCCTCGACCGGCGTACCTTCTTCGGCCGCCGTCTCGTAGTAACGCTCGAAACGGTTTTTCTGCTTGCTGCGTTGCGCCCGCGGGCCTTGCCGGACCCAGGCCAGTTCCTTCTTCAAGAACATCTGGCGCTTGTGCTCGATGTTCGCGTCCGCCGCCTGGCGCTCGGCTTTGTCGAGCAGATAATCCGTGTAATTGCCCGGGTGACTGAAAAACTTCCCGTCGCACAGCTCCACGATGCGGCCCACCACCCGGTCCAGGAAGTAGCGGTCGTGGGTGACCACGAGAAACGCGCCGTGAAAATTTTCCAGAAACTCCGCCACCCATTCGATGGACTCCGGATCGAGATGGTTCGTCGGTTCGTCAAGTATAAGAAGTTCCGGCTGCGACACAATGGCCCGCGCCAGTGCCACCCGCCGTTGCTCGCCGCCGGAGAGGGTATCAATCCGCCGTCCGCCCGGCGGGCAATTCAGATGCGACATCGCTGTTTCAACCCGTTGATCCAGCGTCCAGCCCTCCAGCGCCTCAATGCGGTGTTCCAGCTCCTCGTGCCGTTTCGAGGCGGCGGGCAGGGACTCGAATTCCGCGATCAAATCCAGGGTGCGCCAGGCGCCCCGGCGGACATTGCCGCGCACGTCGAGCGACGCGTCCAGCGTGAAATCCTGCGACAGATAGCTCACCACCAATTCCCGCCGGGCCGTCACTTCGCCGCCATCGGGTGTTTGCAGGCCGGCGAGAATTTTCAGGAAAGTCGTCTTCCCGCAGCCGTTGCGTCCGACCAATCCAATGCGGTCGCCCTCCTCAATGCCCAGCGTGGCGGCATCCAGGATCGTCCGTTCATCGTAACGGACGACCAAATTGGTGGCAGTGAGAATGGCAGACATTCCAGCCTGATGAGTAATCCAATTCAGGAGCTGAGTCGAAAGCAAAAGCAAAAAGATCGGGTTTATGGCCCGGCCTTATTTGTAAGAGAACGAAGGCTGCCTCAAAGGGACAAAGGAACGCCGCTTTTCAAAAATTGTTTGCTTGAACCATGAGTTTTCATAATGTATTATATTATGAAAAAGACGTTTATCGCCATTTCTGGTTTTTTGCTCCTGGCCGCGCCGGCAACGGTCCACGCCCAGTACGGTTACAGCACAAATTCCGACAACACCCTGACCATCACCAATTACACTGGGCCTGGCGGGATTGTGGCCATTCCCAACACCATCAATGGCCTCTCGGTCACGGGCATCGGGGACAAGGCATTCTACAACACCTCCAACCTGGCCAACGTCACGATTCCCGATAGCGTCACCAGCATCGGGGATGGGGCGTTCCTGGACTGCGCCAACATGACCAACATCACGGTCCCCAACAGTGTCACCAGCATCGGGGATGGAGCGTTCCTGGACTGCTCCAACCTGGTCAACTTCGCGATCCCCGGCAGCGTCACCGTCATCGGGGATTATGCGTTCGAGTTCTGCAACAACCTGCAAAACGTCGTGATCCCCAAAAGCGTCACCAGCATCGGCTACGATGCTTTTTTTGAGTGTGGCCTAACCAACCTGTCGATCGGCACCAACGACGCGCCCTCCAACAGCGGCTGCGTTATCCAACAAGGCGCGTTCTATGATTGCTTCAACCTCACGAATCTCACAATCGGCAACAATGTCGCCAGCCTCGGGTACTGGGCGTTCGAAGGATGCGACAAACTGGCCAACGCCACGATCGGCAGCGGCGTCATCCAGGAGTATGCTTTCGATGGCCTCACCGATCTTGCCACCCTCACGCTCGGCCCCGGAGTCACCAGCATTGGATTCCAGGCTTTCTATGAATGCTCCAACCTGCGAAACGTGGCAGTGGGCACCAACGTCACCAGCATCGGGTACGCGGCGTTTCAAGGATGCGGCAAACTGACCAACGCCACGATCGGCAGCGGTGCCATCGGGGAATTTGCGTTCTACAACTGCTACGACCTTGCCAGCGTCACGTTCGGCAAAGGTGTCACCAGCATTGGGGCCACTGCGTTCGATTACTGCACCAACCTGGTGGGCCTCTATTTCCAAGGGAACGCACCGTATGCGGATTCGGAGGCGTTCTATGATGATACCAACAGCAATTTGATTGTGTATTACTATTCCGGCGCCACTGGCTGGAGCAGCACATTTGACAATATTCCGACCGTGGAGTTGCTGCCCAATTCCCTGCAAATAACCCTTGGGCCGACCGCCGCGCGCGCCGCCGGGGCGGAGTGGCAATTGGACGGGGGCTTCAGCCAGAATGGCAGCATGACGACGCTGGACGATCTGCTGGCTGGCAGTCGCACGGTGTCGTTTACACCCATTCCCGGATGGATTACGCCTGCCAATCAAACGCTCACGATCACCAACGGAGAAGCTGCGGCGGTCTTCGGCATTTACACGCCAACCAACACCCCGGTCAGCGGGCTGGTCCTTCTGACCAACGGTTACGGAACAATCCACCACTCCGCCTGGCCAAAGACGCTCGTGATCGGCGAAAAATATATGCTGATGGCGGTGCCCGATTTAAGTAATGCCTTTGCCTTCTGGGCGGGCGGCACAAACCAGCACTATTCCCTGCTGAACGAATCAGCCGGCTACGCGTTTATCATGGAATCAAATTTGGTGTTGGAGGCCAGTTTTATCACGAATCTGTTTGCGGCAGCCGCTGGAGTTTATAACGGCCTCTTTAGCGGGTCCAACGGCGTCACGGAAGAATCGGCCGGAATGCTCAAAGGATTGACCGTGGGTACGAAGGGAACCTACAGCGGCACCCTGTTAATCAACGGCGGTTCCCATGCCATCAAAGGCAGCTTTGATTTTTCTGGTCGGGCCACGAATCTGATTTCACGCACAGGCAGCCAGGGCCCGTTGCTGTTGGAAATGGCGTTGTTGACTTCGGGCGATTCAGCACCGCGGGTGACGGGGAAAGTTTCCGGCACCAATAATGGTGTTCCATGGGTGGCCACCAATCTGCTGGCCGATCTGGCCGCCAACACCCTGCCTTCGGCTGAGTACACCATGCTGATCCCGCCCGACCCCAACAATAAGCCGCCTCTTTCTTCACCCGGTGGCGATGGCTATGCCTTGATCACCAACTACGCGGGCACCGTCAAAAACCCGGCCTCGGCCACAGCCAGGATCAGCGGAGCCCTGGCCGATGGCTCCGCCTTCAGTCAAGCGGTGCCTGTTTCTCAAGACGGCTACATTCCAGTTTACGCCAGCCTCTATGCCGGGAAAGGCCTGCTCATGGGCTGGATTAATCTGGACTCGATTGACGCCAGCGGCGTTGGCCTGACGTGGATACATCCCCCAACGAAGACAGGATTATACACAAATGGGTTCACCAATACTCTTCTCGCCAATCAAATCCAGTTGTCGCTGTGGACCAATCCGCCGGGGGGACTCGATCTCCTGGCGGGATTGTTAACGCTGGCAGCAATCAATGACACGAACGGAGTGGCCAACATTGCCGTAACGACTAGCGCCTCGGGCGTGGTGACCGCGACATCGCCAACGGTGAGCGGCGCCATCAGTCTCAAGACCGGCATGCTTAAAGTGGCCATCGGCAGTGGAGCATCCAAGGTGAGTGGTTTCGGCGCGGTTTTGCTCAATCCCACTAATGGCATAGCCACTGGCGGCGGCGGTTATTTTCTGACGCCAAACGACTCCCAAGCCTTGGAATTGGAACCGTAAGCTATGGACAAAACACCCGCCAGCCGTGGATGCCAGGAGGGGGAGGTTAGGAGAAAAATGCGTTGCTCGACGCGGTTTAAGGATTGGCAAGCCGGAAGAACAAACTTCCCGTGGGTAGCGTGTTGGTGATGCTGTTGGTGCCATTGGGGGAGTTGGTGGTGACGGCAAAACCGCTGGTCGCCCAAGCTGCCGATACAGCCAGATTGCTGTTCTGTTGCAAGGTGTAACTCCCCGTGTTCGGCCAGGTGACTATGACGCTGCTGCCCGACTGCGTGATGGTCAGGTTGGGTACGCCCGGTGTTTGCACTGCGGCAAACAGATCGCCAAGGTCATTCACGGTGGATCCTCCGATGTTGTTGTAAGTGCCGGCAGGCGTGACTGCGGTCTCACCCGACGGGATTGAGTTGCTCATATAATTCGCCCCGGACGAATTAGTGTAATTCAGCCCGTAACTGAGGAGTGAAACGTTCTCCGATACGTTACGCGGTCCTTTGGCGTTTTTCTTTGGCCAGACGGAGGGATAAGCCCACCCATTTTTCGGTCAGCTCTCGGAGCCGCTTGTAGTTGGCCA
>JBEKDI010000169.1:0-5648 GCA_050014435.1 Verrucomicrobiota bacterium
CGTTCACCCGAAAGCGTTACCCTCAAGAAATTCCTCGCAACCAAAATCAGCCCCGCCCGCTGCGGCTACGCTGAAATCCTTGAACTGGAAAAGGCTGCATGAACGTTCCACTGTCCAGTTACTGAGATTGGTAACGGAAAAGAGCCCCCCTAGAGTCACATCTTTGGCCACCAGCGGTCGTCTGGAATGAACCAAAGCCAACAACAAATTGCCCGCGACGGATAAAGCCAGAAGCACTGCCAAAAGACGTAATTTCATAAACCTTGTCCTCAGTCGCGCCCAAATCCTCTCATAAACCTTGGATTGGTTGTCAAATCGTGCCGGCCGCCCTTTATTATTCCGCAAGCGTCCTTCATCACGTTGTATGCGGAAAGGCTGCCTTGGCTCGTTTGTCCCTGAAGATTCGCGGCAATGGTTTTACGAACCATTGTTGATTTCGCCACTTTTCGTTTCGCCGGCATAATTAGCCGACGGCCATGCCGAGGAGGAATTCAATGTTGCTGCGGGTCGTCTTCAGTTTGCCCAGGAGGAGTTCCATGGCTTCGACGGGCGGCACGCCGGTCAGGGCGCGGCGGAGGATGACGACTTTGTTGTATTCCTCGGGGTGATACAGCAGTTCCTCTTTGCGGGTGCCGGAGAGTTCGACGTTGATGGAAGGGAAAATGCGGCGGTCAACCAGATGGCGGTCAAGATGGACCTCCATGTTGCCCGTGCCTTTGAATTCTTCAAAAATGACCTCGTCCATGCGGGAGCCGGTGTCAACCAGGGCGGTGGCGATGATGGTCAGGGATCCGCCTTCCTCGATGTTGCGAGCCGCGCCGAAAAAGCGCTTGGGCTTGTGCAGGGCATTGGCATCGACGCCGCCGGAGAGAATTTTGCCGGAATGCGGCTGGATGGTGTTGTAGGCCCGGGCCAGGCGGGTGATTGAGTCAAGTAGAATTACAGCGTCGCGCTTGTGCTCGATCATGCGCTTGGCCTTCTCGATGACCATCTCCGCGACCTGCACATGGCGCTCGGGCGGTTCGTCGAAGGTCGAGCTGATGACCTCGGCTCCGCGGCAGGAACGTTCCATGTCGGTCACTTCCTCGGGGCGCTCGTCGATGAGCAGGATGAACAAATAGGCCTCGGGATTGTTCTTGAGGATGGCGTTGGCCAGTTTCTGCATCAGGACGGTTTTTCCGGTGCGGGGCGGGGCGACGATCAATCCGCGGGTGCCTTTGCCGATGGGGCAGACCAAGTCCAGAACGCGCGTGGAAAGCTCGTCCGCCGACGTTTCCAGCAAATACCGTTTGGTCGGGAAGAGGGGCGTGAGGTTGTCGAAATGGGTCTTGTCCTTGGCTTTGTCCGGGTCTTCCGTATCGACGGCTTCGACTTTGAGCAGGGCGAAAAAGCGCTCCTTGTCCTTGGGTGGGCGGATTTGGCCGGCGATAAGATTGCCGGTTTGAAGGTCAAAGCGGCGGATCTGCGAGGGCGAAACGTAAATATCCTCGGGGCAGGGCAGATAGTTAAAACTGCGCGAGCGAAGGAAACCGAAGCCCTCGGGCAATATTTCCAAAACTCCTTCGGAGAACAAGACTCCGGCGCGCTCGGCATTTTTCTGCAGAATTTGAAAAATCAGCTCGTGCTTGCGCATGGTGCCGAAATTCTCGATGCCCATTTCACGGGCCTTGTGATTGAGATCGGGCATGGCCAGGGCCTGAAGTTCGGCGATGTTCAGGCTGGTGAGTGCCGGGCCGGCCGCCGGGCGGGTCGTTTCGGCAGGCACCAGGGCTTCGACGGGACGTGTGGGCGGTTCCAGTTTGAGATCGTCCGGCGTTGACGGCGCGACTGGCTCGTGGGGAGAGTCGTCAACGGGGGGTGTCTTCGGACTTTTCCTCGGGGCTCTCTTTGCGGGGGCTTTGGGCATAAGCAAAATTAAAATTAGATTAGAGACATTGGGCGCGGCCCCAGGTGGTCTGGCCGATATACTACAACGGATTAAAACTGGTCAAATCTGCGGGCCGACCGGGGATCCACGCAAGCGTTACTGTTCAATACGGCAATGGATATCTTGCTGTTAAATCCCTGACACGTTGTCTCACCTTGTGGGCGGTGTCAAGATTCTTAATATCGAGCAAAACTTCGCTGATCATGTCTGCGATGGCGGCCATTTCCGGTTCTTTCATGCCGCGGGTGGTGACGGCGGGCGTTCCCAGGCGAATGCCGCTGGCCTGGAACGGGGAGCGGGTTTCGAACGGGATGGTGTTTTTATTGACGGTGATGCCCGCCTCGTCCAATGCCCCCTGGCATTCCTTGCCGGTCAAGCCGCGCCCGCCGACATCGACCAGCATCAAGTGGTTGTCGGTCCCGCCGCTGATCAACCGGAAATGATTGCGGGCCATGCCTTCGGCGAGGGCTTTGGCATTGGCGACGATTTGCGTCTGGTAAATCTTGAAAGGCGGTTGCATGGCTTCATGGAAACAGACGGCCTTGGCGGCGATGACATGCATGAGCGGCCCGCCCTGAATTCCTGGAAAGACTTGCGAATCAATCTCCCTGGCATGCTTTTCCCCGCACAAAATCAGTCCGCCGCGCGGCCCGCGCAATGTCTTATGGGTCGTGGTAGTAACGAAATCGGCATGCTCAATCGGGCTCGGGTGGAGGCCGGTGGCGACCAAGCCCGCGATGTGGGCAATGTCAGCCAGCAGATAGGCGCCGACTTCGCGCGCGATTTCGCCCATGCGCTTGAAGTCGATGATGCGCGGGTAGGCGCTGGCGCCGACGGTGATCATGCGGGGCTTATGTTCGACGGCCATCTTCTGCAACTGGTCGTAATCAATCAGCTCGGTGTCTTTGCGCACGCCGTAATGGACGATTTCGAAGAACTTGCCGGAGAAATTCGCCTTGTTTCCATGGGTGAGGTGGCCGCCGTGAGAGAGGTCCATGGTCAACATTTTGTCGCCTGGCTTGAGGACGGCGAAATAAACGGCCATGTTGGCCTGGCTGCCCGAATGCGGCTGCACGTTGGCATGTTCGGCGCCGAAGATTTTTTTGGCGCGCTCGATGGCCAGGCGTTCGATGGTGTCCATGTTTTCACAGCCACCGTACCAGCGCTTGCCGGGATAGCCCTCGGCATATTTATTGGTCAGAACGGAGCCTTGGGCTTCGAGGATGGCCGGGCTGACAAAATTCTCGCTGGCAATCAACTCGATGTTTTCCTGCTGGCGCTGCCGCTCCAGAAAGATGGCATTGGCGACATCGGCATCCACTGTTTTTAATCGCAAAAAGGAGGGGGGGGTGGGGGTTTCCATTTTATTGAGTCTTCGTTCATGTCGGCCGCCTTCAAATTGGGTGGCCAAAAAGGCGTCCACGATTTTTCGGGCCTGCGCCGGGGAAGTGTGGGAGGCGCCCAGGCAAAGGACATTGGCGTTGTTGTGTTGGCGTGAAAGGGTGGCCATTTGCTCGTCGAGGACCAAGGCGGCGCGGACGCCGCCGATCTTGTTGGCGGCCATGCTCATGCCGATGCCCGAGGAACATACCAAAATGCCGAATTCACACCGTTCAGCCGCAACCAATTCGCCGACCGCCTTGGCGTAATCGCTGTAATCGCTGGATTCGGTCGAATTGGCGCCGACATCGGTCAGGGAAATACCCTTCTCCTGCAAGTAATCCTTGATCGATTCCTTCAAGCGGAACCCGGCGTGGTCGCAGCCCACGGCGCAACGGGTTTTGGCGGTGGAAAACGGCGAGGCAGGAGACTCGGCGGTTTGATCGATGAACTTGAGCATGGAGAAAATGCCCTGCTCGATCTGGTCGCGGCAGTAGGCATAGGTCTCGTAGGTGCCGCCGATGGGGTCGGTGATGTCCTTTTCGAATTCGTCGAGGGTCTCATCGAATTCCCGCAGGAGGAAGGTCTTCTCGGCTGCGTGCGGGAAGAGGAGGTTGATCTGATCGACATGGCTGTGGGTCATGCCAAAAATATAATCGGCCCGCTCGACGAGGTCGGAGGTGAGCATGTGGCTGCGCAACTGGGAGATATCGAGGCCCAATTCCTTGAGGGCGCGCACGGCGTGGGCGCTGGGGGGTTGCCCCTCCATCGCGCCGACTCCGGCGGACATGACCTGGCAGTCCGTGCGGCCCTGGGTGGCGTGGCGAAACAGGCCCTCGGCCATCGGGCTGCGACAGACATTCCCGGTGCAAACGAATAGAATGGTCTTCATTCCTGTGACAAAAGTAGTCCAACCTTGCGGCGTGCCATGAAAATCGTCAACCGCGAAGATTTCAACCTGGCCATATTAAACCGATTTGCGCGGCGGGTTCAATGGTATAATTCGGGCAGGGGACATTAATGCGCTGGCGCGGCGGTGATTCCCGCGCCCAAATCGGGAATGTGCCCCGGAAATGATGCAAGTGGTTCATGGCTGGAAAGTCACACCTCCCGGGCGGATGGGAAGATAACTAAGTTAAACAAACAAGGTTTTGGCGCAATCCGCATTTTCTGCAAGTGGTTCATATTGCATAGCTTCCGTTGATTTGGCCAAAACATCAAAGCAAAAAAAATCACTTTGATTCGGTGTGATTTGCTTTGATTCACCATGAGATGCCTTGAGGACCGCGGGCCGGCACGGATTGTCCGAACCGAACGAAGCCGGAGCGGGCCAACTGTCCCTGACTTCATTCAATTTGCCATAGCGACTATTCACTAGAACAACTATACATTTACAATATTGTCTCGTCAATAGATTTTTGTGGAATTCAAGAGAACAGGGCGCATCGGGGTTTTTTGGGGAAGGCTTCGAACCAATTTGTTGACCGCGCATTCAGACAACTCTGCAACGACGTGTCGGGGGACATCCGGCGAACAATTTTGCCACGTTTTATGGGGTCATGAACGCCGCGCGAAGCACTTTCGCGCGCCAAAAAGCAGCCCGCCAATCGCGGTCAGCGCAGCCATATTTGGCTCAGGACTGGCCACGACGTTTGTGGAAAACGAAATGTTGTCCAGTTCAAACATGCTTGGGCCTCCTGTTGCAGGCGCTGGGTCAGTGAAACTCAGCGTGACGGACGGCCCAACGTCGGCGGTGGGCACGGTGCCACCATAAACGGTGTAGTTAGCAAAAGTCTGTAGTGGTATCATGTTAATGGCCAGTCCGTTGATCGCAACTATCGGCGAAGCGTCGTATTCCCAGGCATCCATCGTAATAGATTGTGTTCCTGCCGAGATTGTCGCCGTTTGGCTGATTGAGGCGGAAAGACCTGCTATACCACCACCTCCGAAGAGAAAAGCACTGAAATTCCCTTGCAATGGCGCAAAAGCTGGCGCATTATCATCTATAACTGAAATCATGGCGCCACCTATACTTATGCCATCGTACCAGACCTCGCTGGCCTGTGAACTTCCATAAAACCCGCTCCATCCCGGGAGTGCGGCACTAATGGGAACATCACTGCTGTTTGGGGAATACCCCGCAATATTCGCGGATTCAAAATTGAGGTTCTCGAAACCTTGCGCTTTTGCATCCTGTGCGGCTACAAGTATAAGAATAATCACTGAGGAGTGAAACGTTCTCCGATACGTTACGCGGTCCTTTGGCGTTTTTCTTTGGCCAGACGGAGGGATAAGCCCACCCATTTTTCGGTCAGCTCTCGGAGCCGCTTGTAGTTGGCCA
>JBEKDI010000170.1:0-5501 GCA_050014435.1 Verrucomicrobiota bacterium
CGAAGCTGGAGCAGTAACTGCACCGTTCGCTGATTGCCGTTGGCAAATACAGGACGCATATTGGCGCCGGAGCATAATGCGCAGCGGCACTCATGTCGCATTATTTATGCGCGGATATATAGTGGTTATGTGGCTTCCTTTCGTGCGCCAACGAACTTTTTTTTTGAGGATGAGGCTGATGTAACACGATACGCCGGGAAACAGAACATGACCACAAACGAGGCAGTCGACATGGTTCGGAATACACTGATCAAACTCGGTTACAGGCCCGAATTATGTCCCCTGCATGAGGCTCCTGAATTGGAAGGGCCTACGAATACATTTCAAGGGTATATTCCCTATTGTCGAGTCAAATGGCAGTGGCCTAAAGGTGAGAACGTTCCTCCCCGGTTACTTCACTATATGACCATGGATGTCGACAAGAATCGCAAAAAGATAGTGGGAATGGATCTGTTTTTTGGAGGCACGAATTTGTTGCCAGCAAAGCGAATAGGGGCTGGATTCGAGCCCGAGTTAGAGCAGGAGTACCAGCGAAAAGTTCAAAGAAACAAAGCATCCGAAGGAAAAATGTCCTTTGACTCCAATGCCCCGCCAAAACCCGTCCCATTCCGGTAGAATGAGTCATATTGGCTTGGTGATCCCGTCAAGCCCTCAATACATCCGCGCTCGAACGCACGATGTGGAAACTCTCTTTGGCGAATCCTTCGGCGCCATTTACGCCTGGGTGTAAACCTCCGCGCCTTTGTTGAGGAACTCTTTTGACTTTTCTTCCATCCCGCGCTGGAGGGCTTCTTCGGCGGCGATGCCCTGCTCTTCCGCGTATTTGCGCACGTCCTCCGTGATCTTCATGCTGCAAAAGTGCGGGCCGCACATGGAACACAGACCCGTCACAACCATCGATACAGCCCGGCACAAAGCCGTCATATTGCGAGACACGGAGCGGCACGCGCTGGTATGTGGTTGAGCATGAATCCAGCAAACATCCTCTTGACGTTGTGGGACGGACCTTCGAGAAACTGAAACAGCTGTGCAAAGGGCGAGAATGCCTGTCGCCCCCCGGCGATTGGTTTCCGCCGTGCGGGTGAACGCCGAGATGCTCATCCATCCACGCCAAAGTTCCTGCCCGCATTTCCTCCGTATGAACTCGGCCCTGGCCGGGGTGGAAAAAGCTCGGCAATTCGTTCTCCTTCCTTCCCACTGAATTCTATTCCACCGAAGACATAGAGGGACCAATTGCCAGTATTGCCTTGCAAGTGCGGCTACTTTGATGTATTCGTGTATGGAATAGTAGCTATTCGCCGGAAAGGATATCTATGCGAAACGTCCATCGCCACGGCAACGGTGCGGCGGCAAAATCGTTCCGTTTGTGTTATTTTGCCGGGTTGATTTTCTTGGTGTTGTTTTGTTGCCCGGGCATGGCGCGCGCCCAGACGTTGACAACTTTGCACGCATTCACCGGTCCAACCAATGACGGAAGCCAGCCTCTCTACGTCCATCTCATCCAGGCCACCGGTGGCGATTTTTACGGCACCACCTACGGTGTGGTCTATAAGTTTGCCTCGCCGGTTTCGCCGAATCCCAATCAACCCAGTATTGCCGACAACGAGCAATCCAATGGCAGCAGCAATGGAACGACGAACACCGTCGCTGTCAGCTTCGCCAGCATTGCCGCCGAAACGTATCAACTGCAATGGGCGGCTTCACTGCCACCCGTCTGGTCAAACGTACCTGGCGGAAATGTGACCAATTCCATCGGCGGCCCGCTCACCCTCACCAACATCACGACCAACGCGCCCCATAAATTCTACCGCCTGGAGATCGTGCCATGACTTATCGTTTTGCATCTTCCTTGCGCCTCAAGCGCACCACTCGCAAATTGGCCATTTTGGTTGCGGCCGGTTGCTTGTTTGGGCTGTCTGCAAGCCATTGCGCCAATGCGGCGGTCAATGTCACTCAATTCCACAATCATCTCTCGCGGGACGGTTTTTTTATCGATCCCGCGTTCACCACTGCCAATGCCGCAGGTTTGACGCGCGACCTGGCGTTTAACGGCACGGTCACGGGCCAGGTGTATGCCCAGCCGCTGTATATCGAGGGCGGCCCGAGAGGCCGGGCCGTCATCATCGCTGTGACCGAGGAGAACAACGTTTACGCGCTCGACGCCATCTCCGGCAGCGTTGTGTGGGAGACCAACGTGGCGCCGTCCGTGCCTGCCAGCTCGCTGCCATGCGGCGACATTTCCCCTTATGGCATTACCGGCACGCCGGTTGTTGATTTGCCGTCTCGCGCGGTCTTCTTCGACGCGGTCACCATCCTTATGCTAAAGGTCAAGAGGTTGAGGCAGGGTTGTTAGTCCGTGGTTGGCGTAGGAATGACGTGCTGACAACGACTTACAACACGCCGCACGGGAAGGGCGAGGTTGAGAAAACTCATGGCCAAAAACCGGCGCGATGACAGAGGTTCAGGTAAAATAAATCGCTGAAAGGGCGTTGCAAAAGGCTTTCGCTTTGCCCATTATTCCAGCCCAATTGCGGCGTGGGGAACGTTGCAATGGCGTTTCAACACGCCCTCATCGCCTCATTTTGGCTGATCCGGCGTCATGCCAAGGCGGGTTTGGGCTTGACCCAATGATTCCCGCTCAAGGGCAATACGCTTGCGCATCATAGCCGCCTGAAGATTGCCTTCAACGTGTTCCCCTGCCTGTAAAATGGCGTAAAGGTGCTCGTGGCGCCGGCTCGGGATGCGTTGCTCAATAAAGTCTTTATGGACGGTGCGGTCGATCAAATCAACTTCCTCCGCCTGAAGGCTGGCACATTCGGCGGCGTAAAGCCTCACGACAGTGGAGACGGCCGCATCGACATCGGCATCCGCGCGGGAATTGGCGGGGAGATGGATCAGGGCCAGGGCGTTGGAGAAAACGGCCTCGTGATGGCCGTCATTGAGGGCAAGCGGCGCGGCGTCAGGTGCGCCGAAAGAGGACAGGGCGACAAGAAAAATGCATAAAAATATGGGCTTCATGGGTTCCTTTCAATTTGAGGGTAATGTTTCGCAAGAATTGTTTGGACTGCTACCGATAAAGAGGGGAAGGTTGAAGGCATTATGCAGCGCATTTCCCGCCGCCCGGACGCTCCCCTCACGCCACAAGAATTGTGTTATTTGGCCGATCTGCTGATTCGCTGGTTTCATGTCAAGGTTTCCGGGGGAGAGGATGCTGGGCCTGTCTGCCGTCATGGGAGGCGATTTCAGCTTCCAATAGTCTGGCCACCTTCGCCAGGGTGGGATGCAGCAAACTGAGTTGCTGGAAGCCGACGCGGCGGGATTCGGCAGTGTCTGGACTGCCAGGCTTGCCGATGGCATCGGTGCCCTTGGTTTTCTCCATTAGCTGGCCGATGATTCTCTCCATATCGAGCAAGACATCCTTTTGTTCAGCGTCGGATAGTCTCGGCAGGGAGATTGCCAAATGGGCCAATTGACCAATTCGCACTTCGCGGAGCGTTTGTGGCGGATTGGCGGCCCATGCGGGAGCGGTCTCGCGCAGTTGAGTTAAAACTTCCGGGTCGGCAGCGGCTTCACGCTCTAACTCTTCGATCTGCCGTTCTAACTTTGCGGGGATCGGCTTGCGTCCAGTTTCGAGCATATATATGTAATTAGCGGCGAATCCCCATCTGGCGGCAAGCGCAGCTTGCTCCATTCCCAAGGCCGTCCTGGCATCGCGCAGGCGATTACAAAGAGGTTTTAACTTTTTTTCATTTTCCGCTTGCAAGGTTTTAACTTTGGCTCTAACTTGACCTCATGTTAGCACCTAACACGGCGAAGTCAAACAGAAACTGGCGGTCATTTACGAGCCGCGTGCGCTTCCCAAACATCGTGCGCGACGCTGAAATTTTGGGCGTTCACCGGGTTTATCTTTATCTCGTTTTGTCGGGGAAGGCCAAGTCGCACAGGTTGACCGCGAAATATAGCGCCCTCAAAGAGCAGAGCGTCACAGAATGATCTCCCAGACTCCATCCAATCGTCCGCTGACAACCGCCGACGCTGAATTAGCAATACGGTGAAACACCTCATTTTTTCCCTGAATGTGGACACCGGCGGCCTTAACCCAGGATGGCCGGTGGATGTGAATAGCACGGCTCAATTCGGCACGGTTCATTTCGTCTCACTGGCGCAAGGCGAACGCGGCGCTCTTGCGGTCATCGGCACCAACCTCTACGTGCCTTTCGGGGGCCTTTACGGCGATTGCGGCACTTACTACGGTTGGGTGCTGGGCATTCCGCTCAATGGCCCAGCCACCGTGATGGCGTGGGCCACCACGGCGAAACAAGGCGGCATCTGGGGTGTTAGCGGCGTGGCCAGTGACGGCGTCGATCCGTTTGTGGCCACAGGCAACGCAGACGAGCCGAGCGGTTGGGCCGGCGGTGATGGGGTCTTTCATCTCCAGCCTAATCTGGTTCTCACCAACGGCATCAGCGACTATTGGGCTCCGACCAACTGGTTGAGTCTTGATACTGGCGACCTCGATCTTGGCAGTTCAGGAGTGTTGCTTGTCGATGTGCCCGGAGCCACGCCTTCGAATCTGGTGGCGGTGCTGGGCAAGGACAAAAACATTTATCTGCTGAACCAAACCGACCTGGGTGGAGTGACCGCCCCGGTCGCGAAAATGACGGTTGGGTCCAGTCCCATCATCCAGGCGGCGGCCACTTATAGCACTGCCTTGGGCACTTATGTTGTTTTTGCCAACGGCGGCGACCTCCACGCCCTTCGCATTGGCGCCTCCAATCCGCCCACCATCACCCCCGTTTGGACTGAGTCCGAAGGCGGCGCGGGTTCGCCTTTCGTGACGTCAACCGATGGCACCAATAATATGATTGTCTGGGGATATGGCGCTGAGAACACCCAGCGCCTCTATAGCTTCAACGGTGATACCGGCAGCGCCATTTTTACCGGCGGCGGCACAAATGAATTGATGGCCGGCACGCACCGTTTCAGCACAGCCATCGTGGCGCGGGGGCGCATCTACGTCGGCACCGACAATAAGATTTATGCCTTCGGCGCGCCAGGGCAAACCGTGACGTCGATCAACCTGACCAATGCAGTCATCCTGCCGGACAGCTCGTTTCAATTCTCCTTCACCAACGTGACAGGCGCGCTCTTCAACGTCTTCAGCACGACGAATTTGAGCGAGTCGTTTACCAATTGGAACTGGCTGGGCGAGGCCGCGGAAATTTCATCGGGCCAGTTCCAATTCACCGACACTTCGACGACCAACAGCCCGGAACGCTTTTATACTGTCGTGACACCCTAGCAGCCTGTCGAACCCCGGGCGAAATTTTTCCATGCAAATGTAACTATGGCGGATGGAGCAACGCAGGCCGCCTGTTCATCCAGGGCAAACGCATTTAAATTTCTGGGCAACTAGGCAAAATTTGCCTTGTACAACATAAAGTTGTGTTTAAATAGAGAGGGATGAATATTCATCCCAAGTTGAGTCTGGTCGAACATTT
>JBEKDI010000171.1:0-6447 GCA_050014435.1 Verrucomicrobiota bacterium
AAGCCGAAGAGATCGGCGCGAGTTGTCCGTTCGGAATCGCTCGACGTTTGCCATTCAAGGAGTCGTTTGTGCGTCCAAAGCAGACGCAGCAGCGTCCTTCCGATGGCATCCAAGCTGATGAAAGCGTCGTAGGGTAGAAAAGCCAGGGTAAGAACGATTTGTCCGAGCTGGCGGCCATAAGACCCGCCCACGGCCCGCAAATGCATCCCCCACGGCAAATCAGCCGGCTTGCGAAACACATCGACCAACGCCGACAACGATCCTGGAAGGGTGATTATCCCAAGAACCAACAGCGATCCCAACCCTTCAAGCTCGGGAAGAAGCAGCCAAGCGCCCAGCATGAGAAACACCAGGGCAGCGGGGACGAGGCTGCGCCTCAGGTTGTCGAGAATCTTCCACTGGGACAGAGCGGAAAGCGGATTGACAATGCGACGGGCGTCAGAACCGGGTACTCGCGGCAGGAATGGTGTTCTCCGGGAAGCGCCCGGCCAGGGCTCGCTGAAAGGCGTCCACATCGTAGATACCCTTTCCGATAAACGAGCCTTCCTGGAAGAGGTCCTGATACACGTCGGACACTTCCCGCGTGTATGGATCAATGCCCGCGTCGCCGGCAAAGATCCGCACGAACCACGATCTTCGGGCGCTGGGCAGACTCACGCCCACGCGCGGTTGCAGTATGCTGTATCCTTCGGCGACTATCCCGCGGGCGGTGTCGAACACCGGATGGTTCAACGGATGGGCCATCGTCCCGACGAGTTGTCGGGCGGCTTCCCGTGGCAATTGGGTGTCAGTGTCGAGCGTGATGACATACTTGATGGACGGCAAGAGGGCCGTCTCCCCCACGATTTCGGAAAAACATTTGCGTGAACCGCCGCGGAGGAGGGCGTTGAACTCCGTGAGCTTTCCGCGCTTGCGTTCATAACCCATCCACAAGCCTTCTCCGGCATTCCATTGGCGCGGTCGATGAAACAAGAAAAAAAGGGTCTTATTCTCGGAAGGATACTTCTGGTTCAGCATCTCCACTCCGGCCCGCGCCCGCTGGAGCAGCGCTTGATCTCCTGGCAGAATCTCCTCCGGTGCGTCGCGGAAATCCGTCAGAAGGGCGAAGTAAAGGCGCTCATCTCGATTCGCCAGATGATGAATCTCCAACGTCTCCATGAGGCGATCAACGCCTTTCAAGCTCGTGAGCATCGTTGGAACCACCACCATCGTGCTGCAATCCGCGGCGATGCCGGAGGAATAATCCAGGCGCGGGAGCAGGCGGGGTTTGACCAGCAGCGTGGACAGCCAATTCATCAACGCCACAGCCAGTTGGCTGGCACAAAGCAGGATGACGGGGATGAAGAAAACGAGTTTCCAACTTGGCGCCTCGATCAGCCGGGTCTGCTGCATCAGCCCAAACGTGGCGAGCAAAGTTAACGTTCCAATACCGCCCGCGTAAAACGTCAGCGGAAAACGGTGGATGCTTCGCTCGATGATGGTTCGCCAGGGCCGCCGCACGCGGGCCATGCGCCCGAGCGCGCACCGGCCTTTGTCGATCAGATAGAAGCCCACATGCGCGGTCCGGTCCAGGCCCCCCTTGTGCCGGGCGCTGTCCTCTGCCAGCCGGATGGCGTGCCGCGCGACGTCCGCTTCCGAGAGTTGGCTGTGCCGGGCCATGAGCTCGACCGAATGGCGATAACGATCCCGGGTTGAAAAATCCATCTTGGCGTAAACACCGGCCGGGTCCAAGCGCAACGTCTCCTCGACCAGACTCAGGGTCTCCACAAACCTCTTCCAGTCCATGGCGCTCAAGAAACGAAGACTGGCAATGCTGTGGCTTACGGAAACCTGGTCGGCCGCCTGATTTTGGCTCTCCTGTTGGACGAGTTGTTCGATGGACAATCCTTGCTCAACCAGCCGTTGTTCAAGCCAACTGCGCGCCAGATGCAACACCGGATTGCGGAGCGACAAACGCTGACAGAATTCCGCCACAAACGAACTGGAGAGAGGAAGATCGGATTTCGCCATGTCCGCCACCACCACCACGAGTTGGGACGGGGCCTTCTCCGCCATTTCCTGCAAGCGATCCACCCATAAGTCTGCCAGATCTCGATCTTCCCGTCCGATGGTCAGCCGGGCGGTGATGCGCTGGAGATTTTCAATCAACCCCAGGCGCAACATGATGGGAATGGCCCACAACTCGCCCAGTTTCAAGGAACTTTCCGTTTGGTAGGCGGCGACGAAGGCGCTCAGAGGTTCGGCATCAATTTGCGCATCCACATGCGAGATCAATTCAAGCACGATGTCGTAAACGCGTGGAAGTCCGGACGAAGGGCCGTTTGAGAGGCGTGGCAACTCCCGGCTGTAGCCCCGGGGCAGGTGCCGCCGGGCCATTTGAATCTGCTCCTCGATCAGGTAGAAGTTGTCGAGAAACCATTCGGCGGCGGGAGTGATTTGCCGGCTTGGATTAACGGCAAGGCTCGCGCGATTGAAAGCCCTAAGGATGTCCTCGTTTTGGTCCAACCGAGCCAGCAGACGGTTGGAACCGTGCCGGGTGACGGTTTGATGATGGGCCGCGAGAGCCTTTGCATGGCGCGCCAATTGTTCGACGCTGAACAACTCGGCCCGCAAGGGCGGTTCGCTCGCGCTGGCGCGCAAACGCTCATATCCGGCCTTCCGGCCTTGAAAGCGCAATGGCAAAGTCTGCATGTTCTTCTGACTATTGAAAGCGATTCTCGCAACCAACCTCACCGCAGGAATTCATCCTGTTCGGCCATTGCAGTCTGGCCCGTCGGCCCTGGGATAGCCCATCTAAAGCCCAATTCCGGCGCCAGGCGCTTAGTTAAGCCTTCCGAAAAGACGATGCCGCGTTGACGACATTGTCCCCCTATAAAGGGGATATTCTAGGTTTTTCGTGGCTAAGCGGATCATAAAGGATGGAACATTCTTGGGGAATAGATTGAATTTTATTTCCTCGGCGGAAGCCCTTTGAATGCTGCCGTCATGTTCACTCCGGCCAACGAAACCCGAAGCTCCGCGCCCATCGCCTCAAGAATCTGCATTACACTGTTGAGCGACTTGTCCTCAACTTGCCGCAAAATAACCGGTTGATGCGCTAAAATTTGACGATTCAGGCGCTTTATTTCGGCAGGCGGGGCTTTGACCGCTCGACGAAGCCTTTTTTGGAATTCCGATCTGGGATTTTCCGCCCAGACGTTGTTTGAAATGTAATCTTTCTTCCAGCCGATAATCTCAATGGTTGTCACCGCATCAGCATGGATGAAATTTGTAAAAGTTAAAGCGGATTCAAATTAAGACACTGCCGAACATCGGGCGGGACATTGAAGAATGGAGAAGAGCATTTAAAATGGAAATCGTTGCCTGGCCGCTGGCTTTCTTTGTTTGACTGAGTCGGACCTGGAGTCGCACCGCTTCGCGACGGACTGCGCTGCGCTGCCGCTCCGCTCCGCCGGTCCGAGATTTTCGGTTGGAAGGGCAGGTCGATTTCTGAGAGGGTTGGCGGTATGAGCATGGACACCGAATTACAAAAGCATTACGCGTTACTTTTAGGCATTGGCAGCCCGTGGGAAGTCAAGACGGTGGAGTTGAAACTGGCGGAGAAGAAGGTGGAGATCGAGTTGGGCTGGCAATGGGGCCAGTCGGCCCGGTGCCCAGAATGCGGGGCGGCCTGTTCGATCCACGACAGCGCCTCAGAGCGGACTTGGCGGCATCTGGACACGATGCAGTTCACCACTTTGATTCGGGCGCGAACGCCGCGGGCGGATTGCCCGGTGCATGGAGTCAAGACGATGCAGGTGCCGTGGGCGGAGCCACAGGGGCGCTTCACACTGCTCTTCGAGCGGTTTGTCGTGGAGGTGCTCCTGGCCAGCGCCAGCGTCAGCCAAGCGTGCGAGTTGATGGGCATCGGCTGGGAGACGGCGCATGAGATGATGGGCCGGGCGGTGGAGCGGGGACTGGAGCGGCGGCAACTGGATGCGATGAAACACCTGGGAATGGATGAGAAGAGCTTTGGGCGCGGGCAGTCCTATATCACGCTGCTGACGGACTTGGAGGAGGCACGGGTTATTGATGTGGTGGAGGATCGGACGGCCGAGGCGGCCGAGCAGTTGTGGCAGGCACTGACGCCGGAACAAAAGCAGGCGGTGGAAGCGGTGGCGGTGGACATGTGGGAGCCGTTCATTCGGACGATTGAAAAGGAGGTCCCCGACGCGGACATTGTGCATGACAAGTTTCATATCAGTAAATATCTGGGCGAGGCGGTGGACAAGGTGCGTCGAGAGGAGCACAAGGAATTGATGGCCCAAGGCGATGAGACTCTCAAGGGGACCCGGCAACTGTGGCTCTACAACCCGGAGAATTTCAATCCGGAACAAAGGTCGGAATTTGGCGCGCTGAAAGATTTGCATTTGAAAGTGGCGCGAGCCTGGGCGGCCAAGGAACTGTTCACCAAGTTCTGGGACTTTCAGGAAGAAGGCTGGGCGCGGCGGTTTTTCAAGGATTGGTTTGGCTGGGTGAGCCGGAGCCAGCTCAAGCCGTTGGTGGAAGTGGCACACATGCTCAAGCGCCACCTGGAAAATCTGTTGACGTATTTGAAGCATCGCATCACCAACGCGGTGACCGAAGGATTGAACTCCAAAATCCAGAGCATCAAATCCAACGCGCGTGGCTTCCGCAACTTTCGGAACTACCGGATTCGCATCCTGTTCTTCTGCGGAAAGCTCGATCTCTACCCATTATGAACCTCGAAGAATCTATAAAGGTGCGCTTGTGCCTGGCAAGAGGCTATGGGGTGTTACCCCCATCTACGAGTGGGCAGTTCAAACGCTTGGTTAGTAATGGTTTATCCTGTCGAACGCCCATGTCACCGTCACCGCGTCCGCTCGAAAATCCCGCGCCAAAACCAATTGGAAGCGCGGTCAGGAACATCAGGCCCGAGCGCGGGCGGTTTGAACAACGCCCTTTGCAACCAGGCCGCCCGGCACAGTCGCGAGGTAAATCTCTTGTGGCAACGCGAGGCAATCTCCTGCCGCGCTCCGGCCCAGGCCATCTCACGGCGGCTAAATTTTGCGACCGCCATGGTTGGACCCGAAGGCGCTTCAAAAGGGCCGCAACCTGAAGTCGCTGGAATACCACCTTCGGGCGCCGCGTTAGTTCCAAATATTGAATCAAATGAGCCGTTCATTATGGACGGATGGGTGTCGCTGGAGGGGTCGCCGCTGTTGGCACACGACACGGCCAGCACCATCGCCCCCGGGCTCAATTCCCAGGTCGGCTCCGTGGCCTCGATATTCATCAGCCGTTGGGAGGTCGCTATCCTGAGCAAGGTTCCAGAGGAGTTGAACAACCGGCTCGCCATGGCCATTGCCGGTCGCATCGACAAGGCAGGGTTATACCCCATAGCAAAGCCGCCCCCGGTGGCGCATATTTTGAATGTTGGCACCCGTGAAGACCGCGGTGAAATTGATTTCTCAAAAACGCTGTCAGCCGGACGCCAACAGCGAACAAAAACGAACTGCAACGAACGAAAGAATTATTATGCTGAGCAAAGCCGGAACGCTAACGGGTTACGATTTCCCCCTATGCTCTGGTGGCCGTGATTGCGGAAGAGCAACAGATCACCATCGATTTAACCAAGCGGCAGATCGAGGACAGCCCATCCTTGAACAGCGACAAGCCCGTCTCCCACCAATTCGAACAGGCCTACTACGGGCATTATGGATGGCCGATGTATTGGGGCGGCCCCTACCGGTGGGGACCTTATCCGTACATTGTGCGTGACCGTGAAAAACGGAGGGAACCTAACGAAGGTGGGAAAGCATGGGATCCCCATCTGCGCAGCACTTACGGTGTGAGTGGCCATCACATCCAGGCCTTGGACGGCGAAATCGGCCATGTGCAGGATTTCATCATCGATGACGAGACTTGGGCGATTCGTTATCTCATCATCGATACACATAACTGGTGGCCCGGGAAAAAAGTCCTGGTTTCACCGCAATGGATCGAGAGCGTTAGTTGGGGCGAGAGGAAGGTCTTTGTCAATCTTTCCCGCGAAGCCGTCAAGCAGTCCCCGGAATACACGGAGGAGTCTCTGTTGACTCGAGATTACGAGATCGGACTGCATCAACATTACAATCGCCAAGGATACTGGGTAGATGAGCTGGCTGCCCACGAGAGCTCCCATTAATGAAAAGCACAAGTGGGAAAAATAATGGCGGAAGTTTGAAAGCCGAAGCGGGTCTTTGGGTTGACCATCGAGAGGCTTTGATCGTCGTCCTGTCAGAAACTGGGGAAGAAACAAAGCGCATTCAATCTAATGTGAAAAAGCAGCTTCGGCGCACCGGCGAGCCTTCTGTTGGCCGGTTTGAATACCAGGAAGTTCCTGCCGACGATTCGCGCCAGAGAGCTTACTCCGGGTATTTGGTGCGCTACTACGACGAGATCGTT
>JBEKDI010000172.1:0-5285 GCA_050014435.1 Verrucomicrobiota bacterium
CTCCAAAATCCAGAGCATCAAAGCCGCCGCCCGAGGCTTCCGCAGCTTTCGGAACTACCGCATTCGGATCCTTTTCTTCTGTGGAAAGCTAGACCTCTACCCATTATGAACCTCGAAGAATCAACCAAAGGATCAGGACTGAAAGAAACAGGACGATCCCTTGGTTGGTGTGATACCGCGCGAACCGGGATTGGGGCGCGGCCAGCAAGGGCACCAAAAACAGAATCCCAATGTAGGCCAGCACCGCAAAAATCTTGTTGTGCTCGATGTCCAGCGCGTCCGCGTTCGGCGAAGCCCCCGGAATCGAGGGCGGAGCAACAGAGGGGGGAACGGGCGGTGGCGTGCCGCCCTGTGGAACAGACGCGGCGAAGCCGGCCACCGAGTGGACCGCAACCCAATCCGGCATGCCCGCTTGCCAAACGAGGGTATCCGGGCCAAGCGAGCCACTTTGCAAAAGCGCTTGCAGGGCGGATGCGTCAATGGGACCGCAGGCCTGGCCGTTTTGGACGTAGTGCCACATGGCGGTAATCTTGACTAACTCGACCATGCAATAGTCAGAATGTCAAGACTCCTTGTCCTTCGCCAAATCTGTGTTACCCTACGCATCCCTGTGGATATCGCCAAGGAAATCCAAAAGAGGCGCACATTCGCCATTATCTCGCATCCGGACGCCGGCAAAACGACGTTGACGGAGAAGCTTCTGCTGTACGGCGGCGCGGTACAGTTGGCCGGCTCCGTCACCGCCCGCAAGAACCAGCGCGCCACCACTTCCGATTGGATGGAGTTGGAGCGCAAACGCGGCATTTCCATCAGCTCGACCGTGCTGCAGTTTGATTACGACGGCTATCACATCAATTTGCTGGACACTCCGGGCCACAAGGACTTCTCCGAGGACACTTACCGCGTGCTCACAGCCGTCGATGCCGTGGTCATGGTGATCGACGCCGGCAAGGGAATCGAGACGCAGACGCTCAAGCTGTTCGAGGTGTGCAAGCAGCGCGGTGTGCCGATCTTTACCTTCATGAACAAATGCGACCGCCCGACGCGCGAGCCGCTGGCGCTGCTGGACGAACTGGAGCGGGTGCTCGGCATCGGGGCTTTTCCGGTCAATTGGCCCATCGGCAACGGCGCTGAGTTTCAGGGCGTCTTTGACCGCCAAACGCGGCAGGTATTTCTTTTCGAACGCACGGCGGGCGGGCAATTCCGCGCCCCCGTTTCCATCGGCAGCCTGAACGACCCGGTCATTCGCGGGCGGTTGTCCGACGAAACATTTGCCAAAGTCTCCGAGGAACTGGCCATGCTCGATTCGGCCGGGGCCGTTTTTGATTCCGTGGCGGTGCTGGCCGGGCAAACCACGCCGGTCTTTTTTGGCAGCGGCGTCAATAATTTTGGCGTCCAATTGTTGCTGGACGGTTTTCTCAAAAATTCGCCTCCGCCCAAAGCACGCCTCATGGCCGGCACGCAAATATCCCCCGATAACGCCGCATTTTCCGGCTTCATTTTCAAAATCCAGGCGAACATGGACCCGAAACATCGCGACCGCATCGCCTTTGTCCGCGTCTGCTCGGGCAAATTCGAGCGGGACATGATAGTCATCCATCCGCGCACTGACAAAAAGGTCCGGCTCTCCAGTTCGCACAAGCTCTTTGGCAACGAACGGGAAGTGGCCAACGAAGCTTACCCCGGCGATATTATCGGGTTGGTTGGCCATTCTGACTTCGGCATCGGCGACACCCTGACGACGGACCGCAGCATTTCCTACCGGGAGATCCCGCGCTTCACCCCCGAGGCTTTCGCCTGGCTGCACAATCCGACCCCGGCGAAATTCAAACCCTTCCGCACCGGCCTGGACCAGCTCTTGCAGGAAGGCGTCATCCAAGTGCTGCAATTGCGTGATGCCACCGTCAAGATGCCGCTGCTGGCGGCGGTTGGCCCGCTGCAATTTGAAGTGGTGCAGTACCGTCTCGAAAGTGAATACGGCGCGCCGTCGCGTTTGGAAGCCGCGCCCTGGACGGTGGTGCGCTGGCTCCCCGCGACCTTCACCGCGCCGGACTTGGACGCGCTTTCCCTGCCTACTGGCTCGCGCCTGGCCTATGACATGGGACAGAATCCCGTAATTCTCTTTCCGAACGAGTGGTCGGCGAATTATTTCAGCGAAACCAATCCCAAAGCAGCCTTGTCCAGCCTGCCCATCGGACGGCTAAGGAATTAAGGGCGTGATGATCGGTTGGATTTAGCCAATTATTTCTTTTCCCCCGAACAGAGCACGCAGGAATTTCGCTTGACTGAGCAAGGGTGATCCGGAGCTATCCCTGGTATGTGATCGCCCGGGCGCGGCCCGCTAATCCCGTCCGCCAACACCCGCCGGATTACCTCGTCGGCTTCCCGCCGCGCGCCTTTTCCTGCAGCAAACGAATCCGCTCCAATTCGGAGTCGGTCTCAGCCAAACCCAGGCTGTGGATCATCTGCCCGATCGACATGGCAGTATCATTGGACCAAAAAATTCCCATGTCTGCCGCGGGGTAATAGTGGAACCCGACCTTGTTGCCAAATTTCCTGCTGAGAGCTTTGCCGTCTTCCAGCGCCGCATCCCAGTGCAGAAGCGCGTAAGAAAGATCGATCTCGTGGACCAGCACCGCTTTTTGCCGGGAGAGCCCGGCTTCGATGATTCCGAGCGGACTAATGACGGCCGCCTGGTCGCGCGGCGTGGCAGTCACGACGTAGTACTCTTGCTGCATCGCGTAGGCGCAAGGGTGGACAACATCCGGATTGGCGGAGGGCAGCGCAATAATCTCCGCTCCCTGGTCGGCCAGCCTTTGCCAGCCGTCCTGGTACATCATGTCGAAGCAGATGAGGATTCCGAGCCGCCCGAAATCGCAGTCAAACACCGGGAAAGATTGCCCGGGCGTGGTTCCTTGCTCCAGCACGTCGCTTCCCTGGGGCGCCACCGGATGAACTTTGCGGTAGATTCCTACCATGTGTCCTTCGCGGTCCACCAGCGCCGCCGCATTACTGTATCGAGGCGCGGGTTCCGCGTCGCGCAGGAGCATCGGCACGACCAGATAACAATGATGCCGCCTGGCGCATGCCGCTACGCGCGGTTGCACCTCTTCGAGGCGGACTGCCTTTTGTGCCAGGGACTCGCCCGGCTGCGCCAGAAAGGATTCCGGCAACACGGCCAAGTCCAGTCGTTTTCCGCGATAGTCTCGCTCGGCGCTGGCCGCGGCGCTTTCCACGAACTGGTCCATTTTGTCCAGACGCTGCTTCAGCGGCAGCGAGAAGACTGAGTAACCGCTGACGGTTGTGGCTATCAGGACTTTCCGGGGAGGCATGTCGCACCGCGCTCGAGCCTTTGTGCGCCCGGATCCAGCGGGCGATTCGGCCAAGGCGTGCCTCGATCCCGTCATGATCGCCACAAGGCAGATCAACCAGGCCAACACTGCGGCCGCATCATTGCGACTGGAGCGGGCACGGCGAAAACGCGAGAGAGAATTCAAATGAATTGATGGGTTTGCCTATTGTCTTGGGTGAACGCCGAGATGCTCATCCATCCACGCCAGGGTTTTTGTCCACATCTCCTTCGTATAAACATGGCCCTGGCCGGGGTAGATAAAGCTCTGCATTTCGTTCTCCTTCCCATAGAGGCGGTAAGCCGGGCGCGCGGCCGCTCCAATGGCGCGAATTCCATCCGCCGGCGAGCCTTTGTCCTGGTCGCCATTTTGGAACAACACGGGCCGCGGGGCGATCAGCGCGATCACGGCTTCGGTGTCGAAATGGGTGAGCATGTTTGGCACGAAGTAACCGATGTCATGCTCATGAAGAGCTTCGTGTTCAATCATGTTTTGGTAGCGGGTCAGGCAGGCGATCGCCACACCGGTCCGGATGCGTTCGTCCAATGCCATCAACCACCACGACCGCGTTGCGCCCATGCTCATGCCGGTCACGGCGATCCTGTTCGTATCCACTTCCGGCCGCGATGCCAGGTAATCCAGCGCCATCAAGTCGTCGCGCAACAACATTCCCCAGAAAGTGCGTCCGACCCAGAGGTCAAACTTGGCCGCCGTTTCTTCGCTGGTGTAGTTTTTTTCCGCCCTGCCGCCGGGCCCCCTGGCATTGCGCTCGCCGAAGCAATAGGCGTCGATGGCCAGCACAACATAACCCCGTTCTGCGAAAGCGGGTCCGGGCGGTTCCGGGGTGTGCCGCGCCTGGAATAATTCCTCTTTGCCGATGCTGTATTCTCCGCCGTGCCAGTGGCAATACAGGATGGCGGGCAGCTTTCCCGGCGCGTTCTTCGGCAGCAGCAGATAACCCGGCACCGTCGCGCCCGCTCCGTTGTCAAATTGAAATTTCTCCACAACGTAGCCGCCCCGGTCTTCCCGCGAAAGCGTCTCCACTTTGGGCGTTGCAGGTCGCGGGGGCAGCCGGCCCAGCAGCTTCCAAAGCTCCGCCCGCACCTGCTGGCGTTGGACTTCCCATTCTTCCCGGGTTGGCGGCACCGCAAAGGGCGGAGCCAGCTCCGTGGCGGCCAGCCAGCGCGCGGCGTCGGTCTGATTTGACTGTGCTCGCGCGGCAAGTCCGCCGAATGCAATGAAACCAATGGCGACCAGCATTTTTATGGTGCATGACATGGAGAAATTGTGCCCGGGACCTGGACCCTGCGCAAGATCAAGTCCGCCTGGCAATAAAACTCCTGATTTGATTTTCGGCGACAAACAAAAAGCGGCGTGCAAGGAACCCGCGACTTCTCCGACGCCTTTTCGACCCGCGGCATTTCTTGAAAGCGCCACCCAAATGGCAGCGGGACGCTGCCATAACCCGCAGGCGAGGACGCCTACGCCACGTAACGCAGCCGGCCCGGCTGCGGGTTCACGGGGCTTCCCAGCCCCGTCTTTTGCATCCGCCTGCTTTTACATTTGGTGGAAGTGTCAAGTTGCGCCCCCCGCCCCATGCACGCAGAGATTCTGCTTGACCGAGCAAAGGTTATCCGGTGAAGATGGCGCTAACGCTGGCGCGGTAGTTGCGCCGGGAAACGACGTTGCTGCTGAAATGGATTTGCAGGCAGAAGTAGATGGGTTCATTGAGAGCGGTCAACCGGAAGCTCTATAAATCACGACAAACAAAAGGTGGACATGCAAGGAAGTGACGCCTCTTATGATCTATGAATCTGGACAGTGGAACGTTCATGCAGCCTTTTCCAGTTCAAGGATTTCAGCGTAGCCGCAGCGGGCGGGGCTGATTTTGGTTGCGAGGAATTTCTTGAGGGTAACGCTTTCGGGTGAACGAGC
>JBEKDI010000173.1:0-5211 GCA_050014435.1 Verrucomicrobiota bacterium
GTTGTGCTTTGCTCAGTGGCTGGTTTGACGATTTTTGGAAGCATCATAATAGCGCGGGTCAAACTCTGGCCTTCCCCGCATGAAGTATCTTACCAGCTGTCAACGGATTTGGCCTGCACCCAGAAGGCGGACGACTGAAAAAAGGACTTGCCCTGCCGGGCGATATGGCCAAAAGTGATTACGGAATCGTGTCTGTGTGAAAACCCAATTTTGAAAACTTATGGCGCGTATTTTTAACAATATTGTCGAAACGGTCGGACGGACTCCTCTGGTCCGCCTCAACAAAGTCACCGCGGGCCTGGAGGCCACCGTATTGCTCAAGTGCGAGTTTTTCAATCCCCTGGGCAGTGTCAAGGACCGCATTGGCATGGCCATGATCGAGGCTGCGGAGAAGAGTGGCATTCTGAAAGCCGACACCGTGATCGTCGAACCGACCAGCGGCAACACGGGCATCGCCCTGGCTTTCGTCGCCGCCGCCAAGGGCTACAAACTCATCCTGACCATGCCGGACACCATGTCCTTGGAACGGCGCACTTTGCTGGCCATGCTGGGGGCCAAATTGGTCCTGACGCCGGGCACTGAAGGCATGAAAGGCGCCATTGCCCGAGCCGAACAGATCGCGCGCGAGACCCCCAATGCCTGGATACCGCAGCAGTTCGAAAACCCCGCCAATCCCGAAATCCACCGCAAAACGACGGCCGAGGAAATTTGGGCGGACACGGATGGAAAGGTCGATATTCTGATTTCGGCCGTGGGCACCGGGGGGACCATTACGGGTTGCGTGGAATCAATCAAGCCGCGCAAGGCCTCCTTTCAGGCCATCGCCGTGGAACCGAAGGATTCGCCGGTCATTTCGCAGTGCCTGGCTGGACAGCCGCTCAAGCCCGGCCCGCACAAAATCCAGGGGACGGGCGCTGGGTTCATCCCCAAGAATCTTCATCTTAAAGACAGCAAGGGCAATCCGCAGATCGTCGAATGTGTGCAGATCACGAACGACGACTCATTCGCCATGGCGCGCCGCCTGGCCAAAGAAGAAGGCTTGCTGGTCGGCATCTCGACCGGGGCCAACGTGGCTGCGGCCATCCAGGTGGCCAAGCGTCCCGAGAACAAAGGCAAGATGATTGTGACCATCGCCTGCTCCACCGGTGAGCGCTACTTGAGCACCGCGCTGGCGGCCGAGGCCAGGGCGGAGGTGGGCGGCTGAAAAAAGCGCCAAAAAAGGTGTTGCATTACTCTTTTTTTCGTCTAAGGTTTTAGGTGTTAAAGGTCTGACCGACAGGTGCGGATGACGCGAAAGCGCCCGCAGCGGTCCTCCAAAAATTCATCATTCTTGCGAAATTGATTTTTCGGGGCAATCCAAGTAAGGCCTTGACACTTTTACACTTATAAATCTATGAGCAACGCGCCCAGCGCCACAACTGCCGACTACGGAACCGGCTTTCTGGAGATATCTGAAAAGGGATTTGGCTTCCTTCGCACCAAGGACAACAATTACCACCCCAAGCCGAGCGACATTTTTGTCACGCCCGACACCATTAAACGGAGTTTTTTGCGGGAGGGCTGCCTGGTGGCGGGCGAGACCCAGCCGCCCCACCGCGGCAACAGCCCGCAACTCAAGACGGTGGACAAGGTCAACGAGCAGCCTTTCGAGGCCTACACCAAGGCGGTCCGTTTCGAGAACCTGACCACGATTGATCCCATCGAAAAGATCAATCTGGAGACTTCGCCTGATCTTCTGGAAACCCGCATCATCGATTTGGTCACGCCCATCGGCAAAGGCACGCGCGGATTGATCGTCGCCCCGCCGCGCACCGGCAAAACGACCATCCTCAAGCAGATCGCCAATGCCGTTACCACCAATCACCCGGAAGTCTATGCCATGGTGCTGTTGATTGACGAGCGGCCGGAGGAAGTCACAGATTTCCAGCGCTCGGTCAAGGCCGAAGTCGTCGCCTCCTCCAACGACCAGGACCTGGAAACGCATGTGCGCCTTTCCCGTTTCATGATCGAACGCTGCCGACGCATGGTGGAAAGCGGCCGGGACGTTTTTGTGCTGCTGGATTCGATCACGCGCGTGGCCCGCGCCTACAACAGCGTGCATGGCGGCAGCGGCCGCACCATGACCGGCGGCGTGGACGCGCGCGCCCTGGAGATCCCGCGCAAAATGTTCGCGTCCGCCCGCAAGATCGAGGAAGGCGGTTCGCTCACCATTATTGCCACGGCGCTGGTCGATACCGGTTCGAGAATGGATGAATTGATTTTCCAGGAGTTCAAAGGCACGGGCAACATGGAGCTGATCCTGGACCGCAAACTGTCGGACCGACGCCTTTTCCCGTCGTTGGATATTCCCAAGAGCGGCACGCGCAAGGAGGAAAAACTCTTTCCGCCCAAACACATCGAGGCCATTCGCAAGCTGCGCCGCATGATGGTGGACCTAAACCCGATCGAGGCCATGGAAACGTTGCAGGCCGCGTTGAAGAAGCACAAGACCAACGACGAATTGCTGGCCAAGATCACTTAGGCGGCAGTTGAAATCGACCCCGGATAAATTGCTGCACTCCCGCCCGCCGGTGGAACGGATGCTCCGGATCCACCAAGCCATTCAATCCGGCCGCCACCCCAACGCCGTTTCCCTGTCGCAGGAATTGGAGGTCAGCTCCAAATCCATTCATCGCGATTTGGAGTTTATGCGCGACCGGATGGAATTGCCGCTGGAATACGACCGCTTGCACAAGGGCTATCATTACACCGAGGAAGTGGGCAATTTCCCCACCCTGCAAATCAGCGAGGGCGAATTGTTCGCGCTGCTCGTCGCGGAAAAGGCCCTGCAACAATATCGCGGCACGACTTTTGAGCGGCCCCTGATCAGCGCTTTCAAGAAAATGGCCGCCTCCCTGCCCGACACAGTGTCGCTCAACCTGGCCGATTGGGAGCAAACTATTTCCTTCCGCACCAGCGCCGAGCCGATCCTGAATCTGGAGATTTTCGACACCCTGGCCAAAGCCACTGCGCATCGCAGACAATTGCAATTGGTCTATCGCAAGCCCGGCCGCCGCGAAACCGAGTTGCGCTTGGTCGATCCCTACCACCTGGCCAACATCAACGGCGAATGGTTTCTCTTTGCCTGGTGCCATTTGCGCAAAGACATCCGCACCTTCGTCCCGGCCCGCATTCAAGCCATTGAAATCACCGGCAAGACCTTTGACCGCCCGCAAAAATTTTCCCTGGAAAAGCGCCTGCGCGACAGTTTCGGCGTGCAATCCGGCCAGGGCAGTTTCGACGTCGTCATCCGTTTCAACGAACTGGTCAGCGACTATATCCGGGAGAAGAAATGGCACGACTCGCAGCAACTCAAGGAACTAAAGAACGGCGGACTGGAACTGCGCATGAAACTATCGAGCTTGGCGGAAGTGGAGCGATGGGTCCTGGGCTGGGCCGGCAACGCCAAAGTCATCCACCCGCCGGAACTGGGGGAAAGGGTGAAAAAATCAGCCCAAGACATCCTGAAAAACGCCTGAGGGTTGAAGTGATTTAAACCTGCGATTAAGCGCGAGTCAGCGCATTCTCGCTGACAAAAAGATTCCGCGCGCGAAAAGCCGCCGGGCTTTCCACCAGTAAAACCGCCCGCAAGGCGGAGAGTGGAGAGGCAAACCATGGACGATGCAGTTTCCGCGTCTCGGCGGCCACCCAAGCCGGGAGAGGCAATTCGTGGATGCGGGCCAGTTCCTCGGCGGCCGCCGCAAGGTAGGCGTCTTGCACGCGACCGCGTTCCGCAAACCCCGGCGCCAACAAAGGCGGTGTGTCGGCCAGCGCCCTGGCATTTGGCGCGGCGTAGAATTCGTCGAGGAAATTCGCAAGGCAGCGGTCAAACGAATCGCCATTCAACGCGAGCTGCGCGACTTCCGCCAAAGTTTTTTTTGGTCTCATATCTTGCCTTCTTCAAACAGTCCCTCCACAAGATACTGTGTTTTCACCGGAATGCCATCCGGGCAGAGAAAAGGCACGACTCGCAGCAACTCAAGGAACTGAAGGACGGTGGCTTGGAACTGCGCATGAAACTATCGAGTTTGGCGGCGGTGGAATGGTGGGTCTTGGGCTGGGCGGGCAACGCCAAAGTCATCCAGCCGCCGGAACTGGCGGAGAAGGTCCGAAAATCCGCCGAGGACATTCTGGAAAGAAAGTAGTGACATACGCAAGTTTGATAGATTGGTCTGGAAAATCGGCAACACGGCAACAAGGGCAACCAAGAAGGGAGCGATCTTTTTTAGCCCGACTTGGCGGATTCGAGGGGGTTGAAAGGCGCAAGTGCTTGAAAATCAACGCTCGCGTTTTCTAGGTCTTCACTACAGAACCACTTTGGCCCGGTGGCTTGGGAGCGGTGATTTTAGGCGGCGGCTGGGCTGGCAACTCCAGTCTGAGTCGCTGCAATAATAATTGAACGTCCGTTTCCGGGTGGGTGTAACGGCTCAGGATCACAATGCGCTCATCGGTCGTGGGCAGATGCACATCGAGCATTTGAATGGTGGCAAACTTTTCCAGGACCGAGCGCGAGGTCAGGCCCGGGGCCAGGTCGCGCAGGCGTCGGCGCAGGGTGACGTGCAGGCAGTAGGCCAAAAAGGAGATGAATATGTGGGCTTCGATCCGGTGTTCCAGTTGATGATAGATGGGGCGCAGGCTCAAATCGTCCTTGAGACTTTTGAAGGCCGCTGCCACTTCGGTCAGTTGGATGTAAAACTGCCAGAGTTCTTCGGGGGTTCGTCCCGCCGTGATGTTACTGCGCAGCAGGTAACGGCCTTCACGCTGGCGGGTCTGGCGCAGTTTGTCTTTGCGCAAGGTGAAGGTCAGGGCGGCCGTCTGAGGGGCCACGGTCGTGTCGATCAAGCGGGCCGCGGTCGGATACTCGTGCAGGGCCGCGCCCAGTTTCTTGAGCAGTTCGTCGCGCTTGATTTTCATCCCCTGCAACTTTTTGAGCCGATGCCAGAGACCTTTGAGTTGGCGGCGGCGCATGGCCCGTTCCTTGTTCACCCGGTCTTTGCTTTCCGCCAGGACGTAGAGTTCCTGCTCTTCGGCCAGCAATTTGACCGAGACTCCTTCCCGCGCCACCTGCCAGGGCAGCCCGGCCAGCTTTTGCTCGTATTGACTCAAACGCCCGCGCGGCGTGCCCACCAGGTATTGCACCGGCGGAGTGGCCGCGCGCATTTGCTCCAAAAC
>JBEKDI010000174.1:0-5135 GCA_050014435.1 Verrucomicrobiota bacterium
CGGCTTTTCGGCGTTGTAGTTGGAGATGCCTCCACAGGCGATGATGCGGCCATGCACACGCAAGGCCGAGAGCGCCGCTTCGAGCGTTTCACCCCCGACATTATCGAAATAGACATCAATTCCGTCCGGCGCCTCCACATTGAGTTGTTCCAGGACCGGACCAATCTTGTAATCGAAGGCGATGTCAAATCCGCATTCTTCCCGCAGAAACATGACCTTCTCCATTGAGCCGGCTGATCCAATCACCCGACACCCACGCAATTTCGCCAGTTGCCCGGCCACGCTGCCAACGGCACCGGCGGCTCCCGAAATAAAAATGACGTCGCCGGCTTTCACCTCCACCAAATTCAACCCGACCCAGGCGGTCATGCCCGTCATGCCAAGGGCGCCAAGGTAAACCGAAAGCGGCTGAATCTCGCGGCTGACCGGACGCAACTCTTTCGGCGAAGCAATGAAGCACTCCCGCCAGCCCAAGTTGGAAGTGACGGCATCGCCCTGCTTAAATTCCCTGGCCCGCGACTCAATGACCTCGCCGACGGCGCCGCCGTCGAGCGGTTTGCCCAAATCAAACGGCGGAACATACGATGCCCCTTCGTTCATTCGTCCGCGCATGTATGGGTCCACCGACATGTAGAGATTGCGCACAAGCACCTGATGGTCTTGCAGCGGGGCCAGTTCGACCCGTGCCAGGGTAAAGTTGGCTGCGGTTGGGATTCCCGTAGGGCGGGAAACCAGCCGAATTTCGCGACTCGCAATTTTTGACATGAAAATCAGCGCGGTTTTAGCTGTCTATCTTCAGACTGGCTTGACGCATTTGGTCGTGCTCCGCTCCGGATATGCCTTCTTCGACCAGTCTCTCATTGTCGCTCCGTCCCTCTTCGTCCTCATCGGCACTGGGGGCCGCTGGCGCTTTGTGTCCGGTCGAGCCGGGCACCGGGTCCCAGCGTTCGGATTCGGGCGCCGATTCAAGCGCCACCTGTTTTGGGTCCGTGTCCGGTTCCCCCGTCAACTCCCGTTGGGCCTGTTCCCAATCGGATTTCGAAACCTCCTGCGCGGAGCGGCCGTTGATGACCGCCAGTTCAACCGCGCGCTCCCGCACCATCTTGCGGGTCACTGTGCCGATGCCGGCGGAGTTTTCGGTCAAGACCCCTTCCTTTAATGGATTTGCTTTCATAGGTTCGTCATCACCGTCCGTGCGTGAATGTCTGGGCGTTATGCGACGTTTTCATCTGGCGCTCACCGCGATCCTCCCGCGTGTCGCGGGATTTTGAAAAAATATTGTCCCGCTTTTCGGTCTTTGGAGTTGCACTGGCTTCCGTGGGGCTGGTCCGCGCATGATGGAGTGTCTTGGGAAAGACAGGAGTTTGGGCCGCTTCGGCGAATTGGGTGATGGATGGTTTCATAAGTCTCATCTTCCGCTGGTCAATCGCGTTTGGGGAACCCATGAACGCGGGTGAGGTTGCGTTCTGCGGTCAATTCCGCCTCCGCCGCCAGCCAATGCTGCACATCGCGCCCAGGCCATGAACCTTCGTTTTCATAAGTGAAATAGGCCTTTCTGGCCACCTCATCTGGCGCCGGCACGAAATCTTCTGCTTGTCGTTCTGATTCCTTGGTTGCAGCCATCGGCGACGGGTCAGGGGACTTTTGGTTTTTATCTTGGTAGAACGTCTTATGTTTCATGCTGCCATGATATGTTGTGGAGCAGCGTGCCCGCTATGGGGTGTTCACCCCTGTCGGGGAATGAACCACAGTTCCCAAAACGTGCAGAACGACCTCTTGCGGAAACAGCCCGGGAAGGCAATATCCTTGTGTAAAGCGCCGATATCTAGACATGCAAGCGAAGCGACCAACTCAAACCATCCTGCATACGGGAAAGTTCCTGGCTTTGATCAAAGAAAGGCCATTGGGAATTCGTGGATCGGGTCAACGCCAATGAGGACGAATCCAAGGTGCTGCAACCGCGCATCCATCCGTTTTAGTTGTCCACCAGCAGCAATTCCACCACGTTCTTGTGGTTACCCGCGGAAGATATCGAAAGGCTCGATTTTGAGGACCTTGCGCACGCCGACATAGCTGGATAAGCCAGCGATCAGCAACACCATGCAAAAGGCCAGCCCCAAGTTCCAGAAAGTGATTGTGGCTGCGTAGTTGGGCAGCCGGGATCGGGCGATCATGATCATCAGCGTCACAAAGCCTACGCCCAGGCCATAACCGGTCAGCGCCGTAAAGGTCGCCATGAAGAGGATCATGTAAACCAACTCGCGTCCCTTGGCGCCGATGGCCTTGAGCGCGCCAAATTTCTCCAAGTTTTCGAGGATAAACGTGTAAAAGGTCTGGCCAGAGATGGACAGCCCAACGACAAAGGCGATTACAACCATCAAGAGGATGTTGGTGCCAACCCCCGTTTTGTAGGTGTAATAGTCCGCGATGCTTTGGTTGAATTCATCCTTGGTCACGGCGAGGTAGCCGAGCTTGGCGACTTGCTTCTTGATCCCTGCCACGGCTGCCGCACTCTTGGGCTGCACCAACACGTAGGATAAGGTGAAACGCATGGACGGGATGTATTCGATCGCGCGGTAGTACGTGGTATAGAGCGTGGGGACGCCATTGAGTCCATTGACTGCCACCCGGGCGATGCCCACGATCGTGCCGCGGTGGTCATTGAGTTCGAATGAACTGCCGATCTTCGCATTCTCCAGCTTCGGGAACTCGGCGTCGTCCACTGCCAGGAACGTGTTGTCGTTATAGATGTTCAGGATACTGCCTTGTTCAAGATCCGGACGGCCAAACAAGCTCTCGTCGTCCAGCCCAACAACGGTGACGGATTGATAGTCGCCGCTTGGCAGCTTGATCAGGGCGCCACCAATGAAGAGCGGCACCGCGTAGCTGACCTCGCCCATGCTGCGCACCACGTCCAGCACGTAATCGGGCATGGGGATTGGACTGGTGGGGGTATTGACCGACGGATCCATGACCCACATCTCCGCGCCAATATTGGTGACCGTAGAATACGAGTGGTTGAGGATGCCGGCGAACATGGCAGTCATCATCATCATCAGGAATACGGAGAAAGTGATCCCGATCAACAGCGCGGTGAACTTGGGCTTGTCATTGACCAGTAGCTTGAATCCAATCCGCAGGATGCCGCCGTACTTCATGGCGCCTCCTTTTTGGCGGCCGGGCGCGGCTGGTTCCACCAACCGCCCCCTAGTCCCACGAACAGGGCAACGGTGTCCTGGTGGCGCTGCGCGAGGGCTTGGAGATAGCCGAGGGTCGCCTCGTGGTATTGCACATCAGCCGTCAAAACGTCCGAATAGGCTACCAGGCCCGCCCGGTAATTGACCTGTAACAGATTGAGGACTTCGCCAGCGGCGTGCTGGGCTTCGACTTGTGCTTGCAATCCCTCGGCGTCGTGCTCCAGCGCCTTTAAGCAATCCGCGACTTGCGCGAAGGCACCCAGCACTGTCTGCCGATAAGTTGCCTGCGACTGCTGGTAGGCGTCGATGGAGGCGCGCCGGACGTACCATAAACTATTGCCTTGAAAGACTGGCGTCGTGGCGGTTGGGCCGATGCTCCAGAACTTGCTGACCGCCGAAAGATTGGCCAGAGTGGTGCTGGCGCCACCGTAGGTGCCGCTCAAGCTGAAGCTGGGAAACATGGCGGCGGTGGCGATGCCGATGTTGGCGCTGGCCACATGCATGAGCGCCTCGGCCGAAAGAATGTCGGGACGCTGGTTGACCAATTCGGAAGGCAGGCTTAACGGCAGGTCCACCGGCAACGAGAGTCCGGCCAACTCGATGTCGGGTAGGGTCGCTTTGGATGGCACCACGCCTTCAAGAGTCGCCAGCAGGTGCTCAGCTTGACTGGCATTCTGCTCCAAGGGCGCCAGTAAGGCCTGGTTGGCGGCAATCAGGCTGCGCACGTTCAACACGGTCGAATAGGCAAGAGTGCCAGCGTGGCACTGCGTCTCGGCCAGGTGAAGTTGCTGCTTTTCCAGTTCGATCAATTGTTCGGTTGCGCGAATCTGCGCCGCGTAGGCCGCACGCGCGATGCTGGTGTTGACAACATTGGCGGACAACGCAATGTAGGCCGCCTTGCTCTCGTAACGCAGGGAGTCGGCCTGGGCCCGCAAACCTTCCACCGTGCGGCGCTTGCCACCAAAGACATCAAGCGTGTAGCTGATGGTGCCGCTGGCAGTAAACAGATTAAAAACGGTGCCGGACGTCCGCGAGCCTGTTTGCTCCAACGGCGCGGCGGAGAGCTGCCGGCTGGCGGATACTCCAGCCTGGCCTTGCGGAAAGTACAAGCCATAACCTGCCCGCAAGTTGTCCTGACTCTGACGCAAGCTGGCCTCGGCCGCCTGGAGGGTCGGATTGTTCGAGATGGCCTGCTGAACAACCGCGTCCAACTGTGTTGATTGGAAAAGTCTCCACCAGTCGGCAGGGATTTCGGCGCCAGTCGTGAAATGCTGCACCTGATCATTCGCCGCAGTCGTGGCTTCAGGCCGCGCCTCGCTCGTGTAACGATCGGTGTCAGGCGGCGTGGGACGAACAAAATTGGGCCCCACAGCGCATCCGCCCAGCATCGCCAAGATGACGGCTAGACCTGCGCCTCGCTGGATGGATGATCGAAAGTTGTTCATTGCGATGGGTGGCGTGTGGTCGCGGGGGACGCTATTCCTTACCGATGTAAACATCCACCAACTGGCCCGGATAGACAGGGACATCCTTTTTCTCAAATCGGAAAATCACTGGGAGCACTCGCAGGTCCACTTGTTCCTGACGCTCGTTTGACAGCTCGATCTTGGGAGAGACGTAGGGCTGCACCCGGACGAACTCCAACGGCACCTTATTCGTGTAAGACCCGCGGATGGACATCTCTGCGCGCATATGGAAGGAGGACGGCAGTTGTGAGACCAATATCTCGTCAACATAACAACGCACCTCCAAATGGACTTGGGGTGCTCCCATAACCACCAACGGATCGAATAATTCCGTGGTGGGGTTATAGGCGCCCTGCGATGACTCATAGCTGCCCAACGCGGCATTGATGGCCAGCACAACTCCGTCGGCTGGCGCTTTGACTGAAAACTTTACCAACAGCGCGTTCGCCGCCTGGTAAGCCTGCTGGAGTGC
>JBEKDI010000175.1:0-5030 GCA_050014435.1 Verrucomicrobiota bacterium
CAACATCTCCCTCGCCAATGCGGTGGCTTCGACGAATCACTTGGACCTGTCGTCGATAAAGCGGGTGATGTCGGTAGTGAATTTGTTTTTTGGAAATGTGTGTAGTGTGTGACTGACTTACCCGGCGTCGGCAAAACCCATCTGGCCCAGGCCATTGGCTACGAAGCCATCAAGATGGACTTTCATGTCCTCTACCGCTCCATCTTCGATCTGGTCAACGACTTCCTCAAGGATGAAGCCTTCAGCCAGATGGAACGCACCGTGCGCAAATACCTCAAACCCGACCTGGTCATCATTGATGACATGGGACTCAAAAGCCTGCCCAAACACAGTGCCGAATACTTGCTGGAAGTCATCATGCGCCGCTACGAAAACCGCTCCACCATCATGACCAGCAACCGGCCCATCGAAGAATGGGGCAAGCTGCTGGGCGATGTGCCCAGCGCCTCGGCCATCCTCGACCGCTTCCTGCACCACGCCCAGACCATTGCCATCACCGGGCGCAGCTACCGGCTCAAAGACCAGGTGCTGATGGCCGACAAGAAGAACAAATCCAAGTCCCACGAACCTTCGACCGCAGAACCGGCGAGCTGAAAGGCTCGCTCCCGGTTCCGCTCGTTTTACATCGCGACTAAACAACTTGCTCCAAACCGCAAAAATGATATGAATAACCCCGCCTCAGACTGGCTGGTTTTGATTCGACCTTTGGTGGCTGGTTTTGATTCGACCCGTGACATTGAGGGCATTTTGGCGATCGATGCTTGATGGTGATCCCAATCTTGCGTGGACAAGCATCGGCCTTGGAACCGCCGAGGCATATTTCAGGGCCGTGAATGAATTCACGGATTGGGCGCTGGACGGGACAGGCGCGACTCACCCCAATCCTCTCGTCGAGAAACAATTGTCATGGTTCGAACACGTCGCGCAATATGTCCGCCGCCTCAAAACCGAAATGCTGGCACACCTTGCGCCGACAGGGAAGTCCGGCACCGGAACCGTTCACACGCGCCTGATAAATCCCGTTAAGCAATATGGCAAGAGGCATCCTGTTGGGACTTGCCGTCCAAACAAGGTTTTCTCGTTGGAAAGCTTTCATAAGCTAATCATCCACGAGGAAAAGCCACGAAACCTAAATCTGTGGCTTCTGCTCGGTTCCGGTGCCTTGCGGATAAGTGAGGCACTCCACACTTTCGTTACCGATGTCCGGTACGACGCGGGCACCGGCGAGGCTCGGGTGATCTTATCGGATCCACGCTACGGACTGGTTAAAGCGAAGATCCTCGGCAAGGAAGTGGAGATTACTCGCCAGGACCTGCTTGCTCAGAAATACGGCCTAGTGCCTAGAGACAGGCTCCCTCGGAGGAATTTACAGAGAGCAGGGTGGAAGGGCATGAAAATGCACCGCCCAGAGGAAAAGACCTCAGAGGTGATCTGGCTTGATAGCATTTACGGTCAAATGATGTGGGCAGCGCATTTTCAATACATGAAGCAACGCGCCGACAGCGGCGCAAAGCATCCATGGTATTTCGTCAATCTTGACCACAACGTCGGCCAGCCGTTAACTGCAAGCAACGTGCGGGATTTGCTCAAAAATGCCTGCTTACGCCTCAATTTGCCATGTCCCCATAACCCGCACTCGCTACGCCATATGTATGGGGACGTGACGGCGAATATTCTCAAGGTTGCGATTCAGGATATTCAGGTCGGCCTCCGACACAGCTCAATTCTCAGTACGATGATCTACACCGAACCCTCAGCGTTGTCGGCGCGGGCCGCTTTTCGCGCTGCGAAAGAAATAAAAAAGTGAACACAAAAGTCGTTTCGTTCGCATCACCGGTCGATCCCAATCTCCGGGTTTGGGTCAACCTCGATCCCGTCAGAACTCACGTTCTCCGTCAGCCCGAGATGGCCAACCTGCTCAAATTCCTGCGCAACTTCGAAACCCGTACCATCAACGCCTTCTGGGATAAAGCGGTTCTTACAGAATCCACTTACACACCAGGCGTCCCTTACGGCTTGAGCTGTAGCGTGGGTGGACACACGGTTGTGCCGACTCACAAAGTCGCGGCGATGTTGGGTATTCAAGGTGGTGTCAACCAACAAATCCTGAAGTTAGTGCATGCGGCGGGCTTTAAAGCGATGGTTTCTGCGCTGGAGCAATTGCGGCCAAATACAATTACGAGTGCCTTGCAGAACTTTACTGAAAACGGGCGGTTGCGGTTCAAGACGTTTTCTATGATTGACCGAGCGACCCAGTGCGGGTCATTCACGACCTTTATTGAAAGTGTTACCTCAACTGCTCTTTCTAACTCCCCCCACACTCGCTTCGCTTGTGATTGCCTCATTTCAATGTGCGCGGAAGGATGGCTGCTTCTACCCACGCAGCTAGTCCAAAAGGTGGGCCATTTTGTCAAAGGCCTCAAAATCGGCGGGAATGGATGGGCCAGGTTCCCGGAGGAATATCTCGATTCAGACCAAAGACTGCTTCTTGAACAGCTGGAAGGGGCTGGTTTTTACACATCGAGTCTTTTCGGCAGGATTTTCGCGAATGCATTGCCCTGCGGTGTCCTCAGGACCGCTGCAACGCCAAGGCTTCCTTTATCATGGGCCATTATCGCCCGTTCGTCCTCAAGTTGTTCGGCGTCCGCGAACATCTGCACGAGCGCTACGGTTTCAAACTTGACGGCTACCTCGGCACGCACTCCACGCTGGTCTGGAATTATCCGGATTTCAAGAAGCTCACACTGGATCACGGCTACGTGGATGACCTCCACAAAACGCTGCGCGGTAAATCCGGCGAGCGTTTCTACGTCATCGCCCCCGTGGTAGCGATGGACTTCGCCGAGGATGAAGTCACCCGTGACGGCTCGACGTATGTGTTCCTCAAAGTGCCGCTCTCGGTGCTGCTGCGGTTGATTGCAAACAAACAGCCGGCGGCCTTGAAACAGCCGACCAAGGAAGAAGACGTGAACGAAGTGATAGACGCCGTGGGCTTCGATTTCATTTCCCAGCCCCAAGTGGAGTGGAAAGCGCGGAAGGAAACCGGCAAGGAAGGCCTGTTCACGGAGTCGGAGTATGTGTTGCAAATCTCCAAGTTCCGCGCGCAGACGCTGGCCACCGACCCGGAGGATTTTAGAAACTTCGAGACCTTTTCCATGGCCATGGTGGATTTGAATTACAATGGCGACGTTTTCCGGCTCTCGCGGGTGTTCTGGGGCGAGGAAGCCATCAACGCGGCGGGCGGGCTGGAGGACGCCGAGCAGTTGGAGTTGCGGATTCCCGAGCCGGATTTCAGCGGCAAGAAGATGATGGTGATCCTCTGCGACCGTTACGGAAACGAGAAATCCCTGGTGCTTGAAAAAGGCGATTTCGCGTCGGCCAGCCGCGCCGCCAAAAAACCCGCGAAGAAAGGGAGGGTTGCCAAATGAGCCTGCAATTCCGCATTGCCGATCAGGTGTTGAAGGTGGACGACAAACGCGAGTCCGTGGAGGCGGTGGTCCACAAGCATGACGCGTTTTTGAATCTGCTCTGCGACGAGCGTTACAAATTCCAGCGCGATGCCGTGCGCGAGATGTTGCGCTTCCTTGTCTCAGACAAGTATCGCGACCTCGAAGACCTGGCCAAAGAAAACTGGAGCAAGAATGAACACATCCGTCAGCGCTATGAGACGGGCGTGGATTATTACCTCGAACGGATGCCGCTCAAGAACCGCAAGTCGGCGTCGCTTGATCTCGCGACCGGCACGGGCAAGAGCTACGTGATGTATGCGCTGGCGGCAATTGCGCTGGCCGAGGGACTTGCGGATCGCGTGCTGGTGTTGTGCCCGTCGCTGACCATTGAGGAAGGGCTACTGGAAAAGTTCACCGGGATGGCGGGCAATGGCGAGTTGTCCGGCATCATGAAGGAGTTGGGCGCGGTTGTCTCCATTCCCGGTATTAAGCGCGGCAACCAGACAATCCAGGCCGGCGACATCTGCATCGAAAACGTCCACGCCGTTTATGAGAACACCGGCTCGTCAATCCGCGATAGTTTCAAAGGCAAAGGGATGCGCACCCTAGTCTTGAACGACGAAGCGCACCACCTGTTCAGTCAGCCGGACAAGGCGACGAAGGAGTGGATGAAGTTTTTGCAGAGCCCGGAGTATTGGTTTCACCTGATCGTGAACGTCACCGGCACCCCCTATGTGGAGAACGATTATTTCCCCGACGTGGTCTGCCGCTACGGTCTCAAGCAGGCAATTGCCGACGGCGTGGTGAAGAAGCCGGATTACAAAGTGGAGGATACCTACACGGAACACGACTGGCAGAAGACCTACGCCATCCACAAGCAGAACCAGAAGGATTACGGCAAGTATCTGAAGCCGATCTCCATCGTAGTCACCCAGGAGATTGCGACGTGCGTGGAAGTCTGGCGGCGGTTGGTGGATTTCCTGATGGAAAAGGAGTCCATCACGCGTGAGGAAGCGGAAAAGAAAGCCATTTGGGTCACATCCGGCGTGCCCTCCAGCGGCCCGGCAAAAACGCGCGTTGAAGCCGTTTACAGCGCTCGGCATGACAAGGATTCGCCTGAAAAACGCCGCCAGGAAAACCTCACTGCTCTGAAGCAAGTGGATGAGACGGCCAGCCCGGTGGAGTGGATTGTCTCGGTCTCAATGCTGACCGAAGGCTGGGACGTGAAGAACGTGTTTCAGGTTGTCCCACACGAGTCGCGCGCGTTCAACTCCAAGCTGCTCATCCAACAAGTCCTCGGACGTGGCCTTCGTGTTCCGCCGGGATTGCCCACTCAGCCGCGCGTGAAGATCAACAATCACGAGGCGTGGTCCGAAGAGATTGCGAACCTGTTGAAGGAAGTGCTGGAAGTGGAGAACACCCTGTCATGGGGTTACGATCCACGCCGCAGCAAATATGTCTGCTTTGGCCTGGTCACGCGGGACGAAGCGCGAACTGAACTGGCCGCGATAGACGTAGCTCACCTTGTAGTAGGGGCCGTGGCGGCGCGGATTCTTGGGGTCTTTACACCGGCAGCCGGGT
>JBEKDI010000176.1:0-4959 GCA_050014435.1 Verrucomicrobiota bacterium
AAACTTATATAGAGGCGGTGCATGCAGGCAAACATGGTCCGCGTCTCGATTCCAAACAAAGCATGTTTCTTTTATGATCAACGACTTACACAAGAGTAGCAGTGTGTCGGTAGGCTCGGTGGTCCCAGAAAAAGGACATCTTTGGCCTGGCGGATGAAGTTGCCGGTGGCCAGATCATAAATGTCTTTGCGGTGGATGGCTGGATTGAAACTCCAGTCGAAATCTTCCAGTGTCTTCAGGCCGCGAAAATCAGCGGCCTTGGTGCGTCGTTCCATCAGCCGTTGCTGGCGGACATTGACTTCGTCCTGGCAGATTAGTTCCAGGAACTCGGCATGGCCCAGCCGGTTGGCGACGGCTTCTTGCAGGCGCACGTCGAGGGTTTGCAGCAGACCAGATAGGCGGAGTTGTTTCAGGGTGTTTTCAAGTTGGCTCATAGACAGTTTTGGGTTGAGGGTTAAAACAATCCGGCGTCAGTGCCTCATAAGCATCCAACGACCGGATCAAGGGGTGGGTTTCGAGGAAATCCAATTGCGGCGCTGGCCCGGCCCGATCCAGCAACAGGCGCAAATCCCGTAAACGCCAGGTGCCATGATGCAGAGCCTTCTCGGCAGCGGCTTCCAGCGCGGCCACGGGATATTTGCCGGCCAGGGACAACAGGCCATGCAATACTCGGGTGCCGATGGGGCCACGTTGTTTAATCATCGCTTCGGCCCAAGTCCCGGTTTGTTTGCCAATCAGCCGGGCCCGATCCAACAGGTAATCCAGATTGCGTTGAATGACGCGCCGATACGGCGAATGCTGGTGGAGCGGGTCGGTGGTAAATTTGCCCGGTTCGGCCAATGCGTGCAGGGCGATTTGTTCCCGGCGCTGATTGAAGACACGGACCAATCTGGACTCCCAGCGCACCCAGACCTGCCGCCCGACATACTCCGGTGGCACCGAGTAATAAGCTCGTTGGACCTCAACGTAGCCGTCCCGGTGGACACTGCGCGGCGCCTCTTCAAAAACCGGAAACAAGCTGGCGGGCAACGGCAACAGTTTGGACCGCTCCACCTCGTTGAATACTTTGATGACTTGCTGCCGGGTTGTGCCGTGAATGCGCGTGTCGGCCACGGTCCGTTCCCAATCAGACAAGAACAGGTTTTGCTCCGCTAAACTGGTGAACGACCGCCCCTTGAGTGCGTTGTTTTGGCCATACTTGACACCCGCTTCGACTTTTCCTTTGTGGCGGGGCATGGCCGGCCTGGTGGGCATTATCACCGTCCCGTAGTGCCGACAAAACTCTTCCACCTTCGGATTGATCTCAGGATCATACCAATCCGCGCGCGTAACCGCCGCCCGAAGATTATCGATGACCAAAGTTCTGGGGACCCCGCCGAAGTGGCGAAAACTGTTCTCCAGACAACGGATGAAGCACTCCGTGGTCTGCCGCCAGACCACCTCGCTATAACCCTTGCGAGAATGGCTCAAAACCACGCGGAAGAAATGGGGGCGCTTGCGTTTGCCATCCACCACCACCCATGCGCCTTGTCCAAAATCCACCTGGGCCTCGGCTCCCGGCTCGACCTCCATCCGCACAAATGGGATCGGCTGGGTCTCCCGCAAATGCCGGACGAATCGTTTGACAGCCTGGTAGCTGCCCGTGAAACCGTTATCACAAACCAAGTCCTGATAAATGCGTTGGGCACTCAACCCCACCGCAACCGCCGCTTCAATCTGCGGCGAAAGCGGCAGGCAAAGACTCTGTCGACCGGCGGCAGACCCGGCGGTCGAAATGGCTGGTTTTGAATCTAGGGGAGGTCCAGAGCCGGAGATCGGAATGGCTGGATTTGAATTTGGATCAGGCTCAGCGCCGGGGGTCGAAATGGCCGGTTTTGGCCGCGCCAGCAGCAGATACTTGCCGACGGTCTCCCGGTTAATGTCCAGTTCACGCGCAATCCGCCGGTTGGACCAGCCGTTGCCCGCCAAAGTTAATATCGAATGCTGCAAGTTCACGTTGAGTTCGTTCATTGCGCCCAAGAGCAGCCCTGACTGCCCAATACGCAACGCTTCCCTCAAAGTGGCTGGTTTTCATTCGACCTTTACTGGCTGGTTTTGAGTGACCGCTAACAAGTCTCCGGTTTGTCCGCATTCTCCTCGAATCTTGGAGTATCTCAGGCCACGTTGTGACTTCATGTGACGTCACGACGCCTTGAACGCAAGGCATTACAGCCGCAGAACCACGTATCGGTGAGTTTCCTAGGAAACCCGAACGTTTTAGACTCTCTGGAATCTTGGCACGCCACCTGCCTTACCTCACAAACGGAGTCAGCATGAATTCTATAATCACGAACAGCATCGAAACCCGCGATTGGCAACAGAGCGGCAACGTTGCCACTGCCTGTAGCCAGGCAGCTGCCGCTCCGGCCTGCCAATGTCCACCTTTTTGTACGCCACTCGTAAAACCGAAGAGTCCGAAGCTGCCGGCATGGGCGGGGGTTGCAGCGGACATCGCCTCCTCCTGGGGCTTTTCTCCGTGTCTGCGCATCAGCGTGGTTGGTGGATGCAACGCCGACTGCTCATTTGGATGCCACAACGAAGGCAGTCCGCGGAACGCCGCGGGGCTCACCGTAAAACAATACAGAAGCATCGCACTCGCCTCAGCTCAGACCGGGCTGCATGTCACAAAGATTACGGGCGGGGAACCATGCCTCAGGCCCGACCTGCCGCAAATTGTCAGCCAATTCCATCAGGCTGGGTTCACAGACATAAGTCTAATCACTAACGGTTCTCTCCTGACATGGCAGCTCCAGCGCCAATTGAAAGACGCCGGCCTCGATCGCCTCACCGTTTCCTTTCACTCACTCGATGTCGACCGCTACCATCGTTTAACGCGGCTCAGCGCTGACCACCTGACCGCCACCAAAACAAACTTAGAATCCGCAGCCTCGATTTTCACCGGCAAGTTAAAGTTGAACTCTGTCTTCGTTCCCGGGATGAATTTCCCAGACGAGGTTGTCCCCCTCGTTAGGTACGCCTGCAATATTAAGGCAACACTCAGCGTGCTCAGCATTGTTCGGTCCGGCCGCTCCGGCCCTTCGCTCTCTCAAGCTGTTCGGCATCTGGTCGAACAGAACTTCAAAATTCTTCGTATCCATACCACCACCAAAAGGTTGGTGGACGTGAATACTCTCGTCCTCAAGGAAGGCGGCGCCGTGGAGTTGGACGACTTTCGGTTGGACCAAGCTGTAGCTGTCAAAAATACCAATGCCTACTGCGCGGCCTGCCCTCTCCGCCAAACCTGCACCGAGGGCCCTTATGCTTTGCGCGTGACGGCCAATGGCCGTCTTAAGCCCTGCCTGATCCGGCGGGACAACGAGGTTCCCATCACTCGCCACTGGAGCCGGGAACACGATTTATACAAGAAAGTATGAAAATCATTGCTCTGTGTGGTATGCCCGGCGCCGGCAAAAGCACATTCAAGGACGTAGCGCGCCAACTCGGCGTCCCGTCCTGGTATATAGGCCAGCCCCTTGTTGACCTGTGCCGGCGAGCCGGTGTCGAGGCCACGTACGTAAACCGCATGGCGGCTGGTTCAACCTCGGGCCTCTTCGACGTCTCCGACCCTCTTAAATTCCTTGCATATAGTCTCCGGCAGATGAAAGCAGCTTATCCCGATGCGAACGCGGTCGTTTTCGATTCGGTACGTTCGCTCGACGAGGTGCAATTCCTCCGTTCGGGTGCGGATGAAGTCACGGTAATCGCGGTAGTCCTCGCGCGGACCGAGCGCCTCCAGCGCCTAGTTCGCCGGGATGGCCTCCCATTAGGCCAAGTTGAACAGCGGGACCGCATGGAAATCGGTCTGTGCGACCTTTTCCATCGCGGCTTTGGCGTCGGCCAAATTATTGCAATGGCTGACGATTATGTTCTGACTCCAAACCGCGACACGCAACAACCTTCCGTCACATTCCAAGTTGAGAGCATTCTGCAGAACCTCGGGATAAAGCCCCATCCCGCCTCCTGCCCTCGGGCTACCTACCTGCGATCAGCGCCAGTGGGCACATATCGGACAAACAATGAAAGACAGAACTAACTAAAAATGCCTATGAACGACCATGAAGTAAAACTGAAACTGATCAGCGGTTGCCTGACGGCCCTAAACGACAAAGTGGCTCTCCAAAAACACGCGATGGACGCAGCCCAAGCAGAAGCCAACACGCACAAAGGCGCGATGTCTAGCCGCTACGACACATTCAAAGAAGAGGCTCAGGCCCTTAGGAATGGCCACGCCAAACAATGCCAGCTACTGGGAGAAGTCATAGCTCAAATTCATCAACTGGAGGTGCGCCCTTGCACCAAGGCGTCCATGGGGGCCGTGGTCCAAACGGATGCTGGTAATTTCTTCGTCAGCACCGGGCTGGTGGACGCGCCGATCACTGTTGACGGCTTGCAGTATGAGTGCATCGGCCCCACCACCCCCATTGTGCAGCAACTCAGAGGACTCGCCATAGGTCAAACCATCCGAGCCTTCGGGAGAGAAATCCGGCTAATCCGCGTTTTTTGAGGAGATAAACTGTCCCTGGAACAATCGGAGCGGCCCGACTTTTTCGATCAACATCGACATCACTGGTTCGGAACTCAAATGGGTGATGGCGCGTCTACTCATGGGCGGTCATTTTATACGGACTTTTGACTTCGTTTCAACCTCACTCGCGGAATTGCAGGGCGGCAAGGCGGCGGTAAGTGCCGTCTTCAGCCGCAAGGCCGCAGCCGCGAAGATCAGCGTGTCGGAAGACACCATCGACCAGCGCGCGCTGGAACGGCAGGACGAACCTGCGCCGGGGAGGATCAGGCTTAAGCGCAATGCCGTATAGGAATTCAGACATAAATGGTTCCAACCGAGTAACGGACCGCGCCTTTGCGGCAAGTGTTTTTTCGCAGCCGGGGCCAACTGCTCACTGGCTGGCGCAACCGCCTCGG
>JBEKDI010000177.1:0-4907 GCA_050014435.1 Verrucomicrobiota bacterium
AATGGATACTCCTTCTGTCTTTACTCTGCCGCAGGATTCGTGAGTTGAGGGTTACTTGTTGTCATGCTCATGTCCTTGCTATCGAGGCATTATATTCACCTTGGCAGCGAACATCAAATAAGTGCCCGTGCAAAAATTAATTCCGATTTATTCTCGGAAGGAGAGTGTAATTCCATTCGGGCAAGATCGGGTGTTTGAGTAGGTCCAGCGCGCCCATTTGCTCGTCGGAGACTTTGATTTGCGTAGGATAGGCCTTGTTACTCAAGGCGCAGTGGACGCGCAACCCGGTTTTGGTTTTGGTTTCACCGATGAGGCGGACGACGGTGGGATAATCGGTCAGAGGTTGGCCGGCCCAATGTTTGCTGATTTCGCTGAAGAGCCGGTGCTCCACCGGATTCCACTTGGAGGCGCCGGTGGGGTAATGGCAGACAGTCACGGCCAGTTGAAAGCGGTCCGCCAGTTTTTCCTGGAGCGCACATTTCCAGAGCCGACACCGGGCTCCGTTGCTGCCGCCGCTGTCGGCCAGGATTAGCAACTCCGACGCCTGTCCGTAACATCGTCGGCCCTGGTCGCGCCACCACTCCACGATGGCATCGACCGCAAACTCTGGCGTGTCGTGCGAAGTGCCAATCAAAACGGAGCCACGGTTGGCCGCCAGATCATACAGGCCGCGGGGGATGGCCAGGCCCTTGGCCTGCGAGCGAAAATCGTGGTCGTTGACCGGGATCGCCTCCCGGCTCCAGATGCGGCCATGATTCTTGAAAGGTCCCACCAGTTCCTTCTTTTTGGTGTCCACGCTGATAATCGGCAGGGCCTGGCGGCTGAACTCCTGGCGTTGGAACTGGAGGTAACGGAACTGGCGGTCGCGCTCCGGGCTTTGCGGGCCGGAAAGACTCTTGCGATTGACGTGGAGGGCGTAGCCCAACTCCTTGAGCAAACGCCGCACGGTGCTGGGACAGACCGAGAGACCCAATCGCTGCAACCGGTCGCTTATTTGCTCCAGGTGCAGCCCTGTCCAAAGACCCCGGCACCCCATCGGATCTCCGGCCGTGTCGTGGCGTAGCAACTGCCGCAGTTGGTTCAAGATGGCGGGCGTTTTTTTTCCACCCGCAGTCGCCCGCCTCCCACCCGGCGCACCCGCTCCGGGAGCACTTGGCCGCTCAATAACTCCCTTCGGCCCCGGGCGACGGTTTCCACATCCAAGCCGAACAACCGGGCCATCCGTTGATCGCCGCCGTGGCCCCACTCCAAGCTCTCCAGCCCGGCGTATAGTCGGCGCTGTTGTTCGTCCAGCAGACTATAGAAGAGCACCATTGCCGCCTGCTCATCATCCTCCGGATGCTGCTGCGCCTGCCGGGCGGCCCACTGCTCCTGCCGCCGCCCGCGCTCGCAGGCACAATAAAGATAGCGGCCTTCCAATTCCCGGCGGTGGAGCCGGCCCTGCTGCGCCAACTGCCGCAAGGCGTCTTTGGCCGCCACATGCACCACTGCTTCCAGTTCATCGGTGAAGTATCCCGCCGGGGCCTGGGTCACCAGCGTGGCCGCCGTGTCCAGCAGCGTGCCGTGGCGAGAAAAGTAGATGTCGCGGCAAGACCACAGCCCCAGATCATCGTATTGAGCCAGGGTGTCCAGGGTGTAATAGGCTCCGCGATGGGAGTAGCTGGTCCGATAGGGCAAGGCGGACAATTTGCGGAACACGGTCAGATCGACGGCGGTGCCCAGGGCCGCTTTGAGTTGCGGCAGCGTGGCGACGGTGGCGTCCTGGAAGAAGGCTTCCAGCCGTTCTGAGGAAAACTGAATGGGTCTCATAATGTTAGTATAACGCCTATTTGAACCCTGTCGAGCGTTATTCTAACATTTCAACATCGTGGCATCCTCGGAGATGCGGCATCGCTTTTCGTGGGTATTTTCACGGCCTTCCCCCAACATCCACTGCCGGAACGCACATCGCTATTTTGTTTGTATTACGCCTGATATTCGGAAGTTATTTTTGCATGAACCCTAAGCCCGGACGACTTGACCCGCCACGTCATCGCGTTCGGTTCAACGGGGAGCGGAAAGACCACCGCGCTGATCAATCCCGTCCTCCGGCAACTTCTGGCCTGGCGCGCCAACGAACCCGATTTGCGTCCCGGCCTCCTTGTGCTCGATCCCAAAGGGGATGATTCCGCTGCAAAAGTCCGGGAATTCGCACGGGAGGCGAGACGCGAATCAGATCTCGTCGTGCTGTCGGCCGACGGCAACGCATGGTTCGATCTTTTGGGCGGTCTGGAACGCCTGGACCAAATCGAGTTTTACGCGAGCCGTCTGCTTGCGGGGACTCGGGATCTCGGCAAAGAAAACGCGTATTGGACGGAGAGCCGGGACGGATTGGTGCATACCGCCTTGACGCTCATGCTTGCCAACGGATGCCCTGTCCGGTTCGCCGATGTGGTTTCATTTATGCAGGAGTGGTGGTCTACCCCGGATTCGAGGCAAATGGACCCGGTGGTCGAATTCGTGAAGCAACTTCTGTGCGAGGGCACGTTGCGTCCGTTGTCACAACGCCGGCTCGAACTGGCCCTGGCCGAGGTCAAAAACTGGAGGAACCTTGATCCACGCACGAAGGAAACTCACCGGGGCACATTGCAAAACGCGCTGCGCCCCCTCCTCTCGTCTGTCGCGCATGGGTTCTTTGCTCCGAAGTCGGTCGAGTTTCGACCTCGGACGGTGCTGGACGGCAAGATTCTGGTGGTCTCGCTGGACGCGGTATCCCATCCAGAACTGGCGCGGCTGATCTTCCGAATCGTGCGGCAGGACTTCTATGCGGCCGTACAATCCCGAAAGGTCGTGCGGCCCGATCAAGACCGGCTTTGCGGTCTCATCGCCGACGAGTTGGCGTTGTCTGTCATGCCGGCCGACGTGCAGGCCCTGTCGGTCATTCGCGCCAAGGGCGGCATCGTTGTCGCCGCCGCCCAATCGGTCAACGGACTGGACGAGGTTCTCGGCTGGCGCGGCCGGGAAGCCCTGCTGGCGAACTTCAACAGCGTCTTCTTTTTCGCCTCAAGAGAGAGTGCGCTGGATGAATACGCGATGTTGACGCTCGGCACGACAGAACGCCGCCACCGCCAATCCATCACAAGTGACCAAGGGGACGTCTTGGTCAGGGGACAGTCCGAATCGTTGATCCGTGAACCCGTCTGCGCTCCCGGCGCTCTCTCGCGGCTGCAGCAGCACCAAGCGTTCGCCAAGCTGGCCGACGGAACCTGCACCGAATCGCCCGTATGGCTTCAACCCACGTTTTTTGATTCCGCGCCCGCCACCCAATCTCAAGAGCCCGACGATTTGAGCCAAGCCGTCTCGAAGCTCCGGGAACGCCAGGCTCTGGCCGCCGAGCCAGTCGCCGAAGCGACTTCGTTTCTGTTGCATATGCACCGGCGCGGCCACCGCTTGCTGACGGCGCCGGCCATCGTCACTGCCGCGTGGCCGTTTTGTATGCCCCGGATGTCCCGGAATGAAATTCTTTCCCGCTTTGACCAACGCGTTGCGGGCATGGAGAATTTGCCATCGTGCTGGTTGGTGGGCCTGTATCACTGGTTGTTAAGGCATGCACGGTTGGTTTCAATCATCGTCCGAGTCGAAGTCAAGGCCGGCGTGCTTTGGCCCACGTTGGACCGTTCCTCTGCCTTATGGGGTGACGGGCCGACGGCGGTTCCGGAAAACATTAACCTTTTCATTTATCCCTCGCTGTGGCGGCCGCTGTTGCCAACGCACCGCGCGCAACTCCTCACGGAGCGCCCTGATTTGGGAAATGAGATTGGGTCCCCTTCGAACCCGATGGGGAGTGAACGTTGAGAAAAAAGGCGCCGTCTCTGGTCGGCGTTGTAAGATACCCCCGAGTTTTCATTGACGGAGTCCGCCCAATTCCGAGAGGACCTCCTGAGCGAGTTTTTTGACCTCGCGCACGTATTTGCGGTGGCCCCGTGCCGGGATGCGATCGCTCGAGAGGAATACAGGTTCCCACGCGTTGATCGTGGGCAACAACCGCCGCGGAGCCCGCGCGCGAAGGCGACGGAATAGTTGTTCACCGAGGTCCCGCAAGGCGGTTTCGTTCGCCGGCGATGGCCGTCCCGTCTCTGGCGAAGGGGCGCTGTCGTCCCATTGCTGTGTTGTTCGAAAACCGCGCGTGCGGGTCGTTGAATACAGAAGCGATGAAACGATGCCGCGCAGGTAATTTAGAAAAGCGGTCTTGTCGTTGACATCCACCAGGCGCGGCTTGCGACCGCCCTGGTCCTTCTCCAGCCCATGAAGGACCGCGTGCAGCGCCCGTTGCGTGACGTCCTCTCCACAGGAGGGAGGGACGCCAATCTCGACGAGGCGGCGTTCTGCGAATTCTGTCAGGGCGGCGATATCGGCATCAGTAATCTCGCCAAGGCGAACCTTACAGAGCCGTACTGGTTCCAGACCAAACGGAGTGCTCATAACAAGCTCTGGTTTGGCGGCCTTCTAGTCCGAAGCGGCTCCGTGGTTTTGTGAGCGACCGTGATTGTGCAGAAGCTGCCTGCCGGCCGAGTTGGTTACTCCCTCCTTCAGAAGGTTGTTGTAGGTCCGAACCCGTTCGATGACGTTTTCGAGCGATTCGTGAATCGTTGAGGATTGCGGTTTGGGGGTTACAGTTTGGGCAGAGACTCGGTCAGGAATTTCTGGTCCAAATCCGTCCAGCCCGGGTGAAAATTCGGCCAGTAGGAGACACGTTTCAGCGGCCTCTGAAATAAGTGCGAATCGAACCGGAGCAGCCGACGCATTTGATGAAAAGCCAGCCCATCCAGGCTGAGTTGTCTCTCGATGTCGCGGCCTGTGAGTGAAGCCAACCCCGCGCGATCGCTTTTGGTTCGGAAAGAAACGTGATTCATCAGGTTGACAATGCC
>JBEKDI010000178.1:0-4743 GCA_050014435.1 Verrucomicrobiota bacterium
TCGTTCACCCGAAAGCGTTACCCTCAAGAAATTCCTCGCAACCAAAATCAGCCCCGCCCGCTGCGGCTACGCTGAAATCCTTGAACTGGAAAAGGCTGCATGAACGTTCCACTGTCCAGTGAATAGAGTAGATGGACAAAATAGATACAAACCGCTCTTGCTCAATCTGTGGAAAGACGATCGCGGCCAACGCGCCCGAGGGACTGTGCCCTGAGTGCCTGCTGAAGGCCGGCTTGGGAACGGGCGTGGATCTGGGGCCGGAAACCAGGACTGATGCGGTTCGATCGGCTTTCAGGCCGCCAGCCATCGCCGAATTGGCTCCACTTTTTCCTCAACTGGAAATTCTTGAATTCATTGGCCGAGGAGGCATGGGGGCGGTTTACAAGGCCCGGCAAAAGGAACTCGATCGCATCGTAGCATTAAAAATTCTGCCGCCAGACATTGGCCAGGACGCGGCCTTTGCTGCGCGTTTCACTCGCGAAGCCAAGGCGCTGGCCCGGCTGAATCATCCTGGAATCGTTACCATCCACGATTTCGGGCGGGCGGATGGGCTTTACTTCTTCCTGATGGAATTTGTGGACGGGGTCACGCTACGTCAGTTGATGACTGGCGGCCGGATCTCGGCGCGCGAGGCGTTGGCAATTGTGCCGGAGATTTGTGACGCGCTGCAATTTGCCCATGACCAGGGAATCGTCCACCGTGACATCAAGCCGGAGAACATACTTCTGGATCGCCGAGGGCACGTGAAAGTCGCGGATTTTGGACTGGCGAAACTGGTAGCTGAATCCTCCGGCGATCCCGCGTCCAGCGGGGGTTCCCGGGAGGACGCCGGACGAAAGGGTAACGCTCACCTTCTCGGTGAACGGGCCGACGTGAGCAAAGTCATGGGCACGCCGCAATACATGGCACCGGAGCAGATCGAACGCCCCGGGGAAGTGGACCATCGCGCTGATATTTACGCACTAGCCGTGGTGTTTTATCAAATGCTCACCGGGGAATTACCCAGCAAGCCCATCCAACCGCCGTCCAAACGCGTGCAAGTTGACGTGCGGCTGGATGAAATTGTTCTGCGCGCCCTGGAACAAGAGCCCGAACGCCGCTATCAACAGGCCAGTGTACTGAATCACAGGTGGAAACTATAGGGTCCTCGCCGCCTTCGAGCGGGCGACTTCGTCCGGTTGGTTCACTTAAACGAATCTATCCTGGTGTCTCGCTGGGGATTGCCGCCTTGGTATTGGCATTTATCGCCTATGCATTCCACACACTCTGGTACCGCAAACAAACTGCTTTCGTGGAATCCACACCCGTTAAAGCCAGGGCCTTTACGTTTGGTCCGGTCAAGGAGATGAACCTGGGTTTGAACAACAACGGCATTTCGGACGGGCTGGATTTTGATACCGGCACGGTTTTTTCGCTCGCAGCAATGAAAACCGATGCAGAGGCATCTGTCTTGGGAGCGCATTTCCCAAAAGGCATGTCGGGGATGGCGGTCGTGCTCAAGCCTGCCAACACCCCGCTGCAACACCCACTGATGGTTGTGAGCCGAGGTTTATCTTTCGCGCCCCTCCTGGAGCGGAAACCAGGCAGTGGGTGGGATGAGGAGTCACTACAACAGTTGTTGAAGTCCTATCCCCCGGCAAGTCTGGGTTACCTAAAGGGATTGTCCGACAGTTCCTCGGAATGTGATTTCGATGACTTGCCCAAGACGTTCACCTTTGTATCAGCTAATGGAAATATCGGTCTTTTCCAAATCATCGGGGTTTCCGACGACCGGCACGCCGTAAAAATTCGCTAGAAATTGGTGCGGGTGCCTCTCTCAGAGGCAGGCGCCGCGAACGCTACAAATCACTCCGCCAACGGAGTTGACCTCGAAACTGGCGGCAATTCTGTTGCCACTCCAGCACTGCTCGCCGAATCGCCCAGGCTCCAATTTCTCGCGTGGCAAAACGAATGGGCAACGAATCATACCCGGCCCGGGACGGCGTGCCATCTTGACGGCTCGCCGGTAACAAACGCTACGGAGTTGGATTGCTTGCATTATCGTTTTCCACCCGACATTTACAGTTTGGACGGTACGAAACCGGATTTACCGGTCCTTCTTCTGTGGTTTTCACACCCATTGTTTGACAAATCGAGCGCGGTTGAAGTCACTTTGCTCGACCCAAAAGGCAGACAGGTTTCATTGAGAGCGTATGGTTCAATGGGCACGTCATATCAAACGCACGACAGTCAAAACGGCGTACTTGGTTGGATCGAAGACGCCTTGTGTCCTGGCGAACGCCGCACAAATGTTTCGGCACGACTGACGGTGCGCCTGCGCTATACCATCGGTCCGCTGGAAGACACCCGGGAAACCAGCCCTGATTACAATGGCCAACTGGCTCTCCTCGGAAAAACTTACTTGAACGGCATCGGCCAGGACATAAACGGGCGGACCTTTATTGCCATCGCATCCAACCCGGTCACCTTGACGTCCTGCCGGTATATCGTGATGGCCGTGACGAGAGATGGGCGGGAGTTGTCTTCGGTGGGCGGCGGTGGGGGCGATGCTGATGTCGACGTGTTGAGATTTTATTTCGATACGCCGCTGACCAATGTGACAAAATTCATCATCGGCTCACGCCCCATCCGCACGATGGAATGGAAAGACGTGGTGTTGCCGGAAAATTGAATGTTTATATCGCCATGAAAATGCCCATCGTTGCCGTCCTGACCATCGCTTTTGCCATCAACGCCTTCGCCGAGCCAACCTTGCGATACTCCGGCACGGTGCGCTATCCGTCCGGTGAACCGGCTTCAGGCGTGCGCGTGGCATTTTATCCTGGATTTTATTCGAGGTCGGGTGATTACGCCGAAGTCAGAACTGACACAAACGGGCGCTACGAGATAATTCAACAACCAAAGGCACCCGAGATGATGATTGGCCCGATCAATCCAACAAATTCCATCATAGCTCGCGATGTTAAAAATAACCTCGCGGCAATTCGGCAATTCGGAAAAACGACGACAAATGTTGATCTGGTTTTGCAACCGGCAATCACTTTGTCCGGTTCCGTGAAAAACACCGACGGGAAACCCGTCCCTGGAGCCGAACTGGATGTCCGGTTTCTTTCCGGCAATTCAATGACCCCGCTGAACCCTCGACCAACCTCTGCGAACGAACAAGGGCTTTTTTCCATTTCCGCCCTGCCGCAGGGATGCGAGTATTGGGTCAACGGAGTCCAGGCGATAGGCTACGGCTCCGCCTTTGCGAGGGTTGAAGCCAAAGACACCAAAACCGCTGCCTACAGTTTTCCGCCTTTTGTGCTCAAGCCCGCCAATTACAAACTCGCAGGCCGGGTGCTGGACAACAACGGAAAACCGCTGGCCGGAACACGCGTGAGTTTTGCTGGTCCGGGCCAGCCGCAGGATTCCTCAACGAACACGGAGAGCGAAGGAAGATTTGTCTTCGACGCGGTTTGTGAGGGGCCAATCAAAATCTTCGCCAGTTATCAAAACCCGCAGGACCCCAGCATTTACATGAATCTCAACGGTGGCGGCGGCATGGAAGTCAAAGCCGGAGATACAAACATTCTTATCACACTACACAAGCAATGAAACCCATCATCACCAGCCTTCTCGTCCTGGCAGTCACAACGTTCGTGGCTGACGCTCGCGAGGCCGGCTCACTCGGTTTTCGTGGGCTTGACAAGAAGACGGACATTATCGTCGTCGCCCAGCCCGTCTCCACCAAGGACACTGCTGAACAAATAGACCTTCCCAACATCAGTCCTCCCATTCCTGTGAACGGGTTGTCCACAGAATTCGAGGTGAATGTCGTTTTGAAAGGGGACAGGAGTCTGAAGAAATTGGTTGTGCATCACTATCGGCTTAAGAACCCGGACAAATTGATGTTGAACGCCCCCAACCTGGCCTCCTTCGATGCGAAGGAATCCACGCGCTATTTGCTTTTCCTGCAACGCGAACCTGACGGCCGCTACGCGCCGTTCGACCAGGTGGACCCGGCGTCATCGGCGATGCTGAAACTGAACAGACCTAAATGGGACAAAATGAAATCGGAGGATTTCAAAAAATGGCTGGATGCGATGAAATGGCTTGATGAAGAATCGCGTGCGGGCGCGCCTCGTCCTTGGTCGAACTTGTCGCCGGAGATTCCGCCGGGTGGAACAGGCGATGGCAGTCTTCACGAGGCGGCGTTTAACGGCAAGCTGGAGAAAGCCAAGGCGCTGGTCAAAGAGCATCCCGAGTTGGTCAACAGTCAAGACAGCTACGCCAGCCAGACGCCATTGCACCTTGCGGTGGAGTATGGCCACAAGGACGTGGCTGAATTACTCCTGGCCAACAAGGCCGATGTCGAAGCCAAGGCCCATGGTGGCTGGACGCCTTTGCTCAACGCGGTATTTGGAGGCAACAAGGACCTGGTGGAATTGCTCCTGACATACAAGGCCGATGCCAACGTCAAGGAAATGTCGGGACGGACACCATTGCACGTCGCGGCGGAAAATGATTTTACGGAGATCGCAGCCTTACTGCTGGCGCACAACGCTCATGTAAACGCCAGGAACCGCGACGGCATGACGCCTTTACACATTGCGACGGCTTTGGGTTACAAAGACCTGGTGGAGTTGCTGCTTGCCAACAATGCTGACGTCAACGCGAAAGACAACACTGGCAGAACGCCTTTGGGCTTTGCGGTGCTGCACAACTACAAGGACTTGGCCGAATTACTGCGCAAGCACGGCG
>JBEKDI010000179.1:0-4700 GCA_050014435.1 Verrucomicrobiota bacterium
ATGAACAGTTCGTCTTGTTTGGGGGTGCGTCGTCCAATTGCCATGATCATCTGACGCCCAAACCATTAAATCGTTCAATCAAATATACAGTGATGGAGTCTTTTTTAACGGGCTGCTAGCCGAGACGTGCTGGAAGCCGAGGGTATTGCCCTAGCCGAGGCCAATATCAAATCCATCCGCGCAAGGCTGGTTCAAAACGGAAGCACGACTGCGGCCAATGAAATCATCCACGCGGAAGTTGACAGGATTTTCGCTAACGCCGTGCCAGCGACGGTCAGCGTCGAAGATTGCGTCAGCCAGCTCAACGGAGATGCCCGAAAATGGGCGAGGGGTGTTCTAAATGAGGCAAAGCCCTTGGCCTCGCTCGAGACGTTTCCGGACAAAATTCATCATAAGAAAGTGTTCCTCATGGCCTCTGGCGCCGCGGAATCCAGCGCATACCGCAATGTGCAAGCGGCGGTTCCGGAACAGTGGACGGATGTGGTGGCGCAAAACCATCCATCATCCGAGTTGGTCTGTATCGTCGCCGAAGAATGCACGAGTTACGCGGAATATCCAGAAATTGTGAACCTGTTCAGCGAAATCCGTGGCCTTCCCGAGGATGAATTCAACGCCTTGGCGACGATCTGTGACCCGAAAGTGTTGCGGGAGTTCTATCCTGAGCGGACCGAGAACGATTGCTCCCCTGGACGCCTCCTCGCGGGCGCTTTGGTATTCGAGGTGATTCGCCGCTCAGGCTCTCAGAACTACGTGTACGACGGCGACATCATTGGCAAGGGGTGCCAGGCTGCCCTGGAGGCCCTGCGTGATTCGACGCTCGCAACAGAGATGGAGCAAGAGCTGATTCGCCGGGTATCCAGCGAGGGGTTGGTTTCGGCTACCACAAAACTAAACGAGGCAAAACAAAGGGCAACGGTGTTTGTGCCGAAAGAATTCGCTGGCCGTGACCAGTTTTGCGAGTGGATTGACGAGTCGGTTACTCACTTCAATCGCCGTCTGGCGAAAAGTCAGTAACATATGAGCACTGCGGGTTAAAACCGCAGTGCTCACCACACGCCCCATTGGTCTTGTCCAAGCGGGCGAAGCCAAAGTTCACCTCCCAAGAACCGATGGCAGTCCGCCAGATGCCCCTGACTGCAAGGTCGGAAGTGCCCGCAGGATTCGCAGGAGAGCGCCACACGATTTGCGACGCTTGGTTCCCCTCGCAGAAGGCGGTTTGCGGTCTCACCAGAGTTGCTGCGAGCCATGCGACATCATGTGATGTCATGTGAAGCCCACGCGGGGCACCTGCGCGTGGTAAACCACTAAATATCTCGATGTGCTTGTTATTTAGGGATTTATACGCCGCGTCCAGTATCTGGCACGGCATTGGCTATACGTCTGATATGAAAAACATGTATCGAAACATCCGCTTCATTGGGCTCGCCTTGGTCTCGGCGACGCTACTCCTGACAAGTTGCTCCAAGGCCCCGCAAGAAACCACGACGGTTCGTATGGCTTCCCAGCCCCTGATTTTTGGGCTGCCTCTGTACGTTGCCCAAGACCAGGGTATATTCGCCAAGAATGACGTCAACGTTGACGCGAAGTCTTTCACGAGTGCGAACGACATGATTAATGCTTTGGTAGCGGGCCAAATAGATATACTCCCCGATGTGCCTCTGGTGCCAGTTGTTAGTCTCGAGAGCCAGTACCCAGGCCGCTTCCGAGTCTTTGCGCATAGCCTGATGACGCCGGAAAAACCTTTCGATCGAATTCTTGTCAAAACGGACTCCACCATAAAGACTCTGACGGACTTATCGGGAAAGCGGGTCGCGCTGATTCCTGGAACAACTGCCCTGAACGCGATGAAGGCTTTTTTGAAAAAACACGGGGTTGACGCAGCTTCCATTTCTTTCGTCCAACTCGCTCCACCTGCGCAACTGCCGGCACTGCAATCCGACTCCGTCGATGCCCTCTACGCGTATGAGCCACTGTTGACAATCGCATTGGCACAGGGGAGGTACCGGCCAATTTCGGGATCCATCTATTGCGACCTTTTAAATCCATGTCCGCTGGTCGTTTCACTGGTGGATCGCAACTTTGAAAAGGCGAACCCTGAAACCACCAAGCGTGCGATCAATGCCTTGGACGAAGCAACGAGAGCGATACAGGCAGATCCCGTGAAGGCCAGCGCCTCGCTGGCTACACATGCCAACGTACCCACCAACTTGACGGCCAAGGTCAACATTCAGAACAGAACAATCGAGGGCCAAATGGATCTGAAATTGATGCAGAAATTCATCGATCTGCTTCTTGAAATAGGCGAGGTCCAGAAAAGCGCCTCTGCTGAAAAAATGACCGAACTCACCCATTGATTCATGTCGTCGAACCCACAATCTGCAGTCGAGTTGCGAGACATTTCCTTTGCCTACAATGGAGCGGATGAGGATCTGTCTGGCCTGCTTTACGACAGATTCAGTCTGTCGATTCGACGTGGGGAGATTACGGAGATCATGGGCGCCAGTGGCTCAGGAAAGAGCACGCTGGGCAAGCTGCTCGGGGGAGAGCTACTCCCTCACAGTGGAAGCATCGTGTGGGACGACGCGCTGGCAGCGGAATTAGATCACTACTACATGGACCAGAAGCCGGAGAAGGTTTTCTACCCGAGCCAAACCGTCCGGAAAAACCTGTTGTACGCCCCGAAAACGCGCGGTCTCTTCAACGGAAAACTCGATTCGTGGGTGGATCAACTCTTGACCGATTTCAGACTTACCGCCCTTCAAGACCGTCATCCTTTTTTCACTTCGGGCGGTCAGCAGAGCCGAATAGCCTTGGCCAGAGTGCTTTCTTGGAAACCAAAAGCGATTATCTTGGACGAATACCTCCGGTCCCTCGATCCCAATACTCGCGATTGGGTCATCCGCAAGCTTCAGCATTTTGCCGTGGCCGAGCGCATGACTATCATTGCCATTACCCATGACATGACCGAAGCCCTGAGACTCGCCGACCGCTGCATTATCATCGGCGGCCAACCAGTTAAAGTCCTGGCGGACATTTCTATGCACCTGCCTCATCCCCGAGATGAGCAGGCACCTGAGTATCGGGCGGCTCAAGAGGCTCTTTTCGAAGCGGTGCGTCATGGCTATCTTTGATCACAAGCGCTCGTCCTGGGCGATTTACGTGCTGCTCCTGCTTCTTTGGTGGCTCGTGACGGCCTTTCGGTTGGTCGATCCAATCATTCTGCCGTCCCCATTGGCGGTCGCATCCGCGTTAATCGATCTTCTCACGCACCACGGCCTCCTTCGCGATCTGGCCGAAACCTCGGGTAGGGTGCTGGCGGCCTTGCTCATTGCCTCGGTGATCGGCATCCCCCTCGGTCTATTTTTTGGCTACCAGAAGCGGCTTTATGGCCTTGTCGAAGGCCCGCTCCACGCGCTGCGGTCGGTTCCAGCCACCTGCCTGTTTCCTTTGCTCTTGATTGTCATTGGCGTTGGTGAGAAGTCCATCATCACCCTGGCGGCATACCCCTGTCTTCTGATTCTGATGGTCAACTCGGCCAGTGGTGCTAGTTTGGCCGAACCCAGCCGCGTGCGCCAAGGCCGGATTCTCGGCTTGACCCCTTTTCAACTTGTCACGCAGGTGCTCTTTTACGAGGCGCTGCCGCACATCACCACCGGGTTACGCACCTCTGTTTCCTACGCTCTGGTTCTCGTGGTGGCGGTCGAGATGTTCATTGGGGTAGGACATGGGGGACTTGGCCGGCGGATCTACGACTTCCAAAGCAGTTTTCAAATCCCGGAGACGTACTCGGCCATCCTGGTGACTGGCGCCCTGGGTCTGCTTCTGAACTGGCTGGTGGGGCGCCTGGAAAGGCGATTATTGCGTTGGTTACCGCAAACGGTTGAGTCCAAACATCACACCACCAAGGCCGCCTCCCGAGGCGTCACGCCGGGTGCCTAACATGAGCGCCAGAGCGCATTCAAACGCGTTGCGCGGCCTACTGGCAGCACACCTTTGGTGCCTCTGTTCCTCGCATTCTCCGGAGTTGACGCAGAGAAGCACAGCGGTTAAGATGCCGCTTCAACAACATGAGCTCAGGAGCACAAAAGCCGGAAGTGCCGCAGCAGCCGGATTTGCTGCCGGTCCCCTTTGCCAGCGGAGATTTCCTGTTTGCACCCACAGAATTACCGCCCCCGGACACCGACCTCGAGACATTTCTTCGCGAATGCGCGAAGGGCGTCAACCAGTTGATTTGCGAGGCGTGGAAGGCTGGCGCGCTTCCGGAAAGGACCGCATTGGTGCATTGCCTGACTAACTTAGGTAAGGACACGCCTCTGTCCACGAAGGTCAGCTTCGACCATCCCGCAATTATGAGGCGAGACTGGACTGCCGAGAAAAGACTGCACTTGTTGAGCTGCTACATGCACACCACCTGGCATCTCAAAACAAACAGGGCCTCGTCCCATAGCCGTGCCAGAGAGAAAGGCGACGTCACGCGCGGCACAATCGTTGTCTTCACCAAGAAAGAACCTGAGGATGCGTGGCCACGTTGGTATTCGAATCTCCTCCATTTCGGATACAAGGGGAAAACCCTAGGTACAATGCCGTATAGGAATTCAGACATAAATGGTTCCAACCGAGTAACGGACCGCGCCTTTGCGGCAAGTGTTTTTTCGCAGCCGGGGCCAACTGCTCACTGGCTGGCGCAACCGCCTCGGACA
>JBEKDI010000180.1:0-4665 GCA_050014435.1 Verrucomicrobiota bacterium
CGCGCCGCGAAGTGGTCAGCTTGTGGCGCAAGCGCTTCTTCACCGAACGCCTGGCGGGCTTGGAGGAACTCCCCCGACCGGGCCGCCCCCGGTCTTTTCCCCCCAGAAGTCGTGGTGCAAATCAAAGCCCTGGCCTGTGAGTTGCCCAGCCAACAGCAGATGCCCCTGTCGCGCTGGAGCGTGCCCGAGATCGCCCGCCATGCCGTTGCCTCTGGACTGGTGGCCAGCATCAGTGATACGACCGTCTGGCGCTGGCTGCACCAAGACGCCATTCGGCCTTGGCAACACCGCTGTTGGATTTTTCCGCGTGATCCGGATTTTGCCGCCAAAGCCGGCCGTCTCTTGGACCTTTATGAGGGAGTCTGGCAAGATCAACCGCTGCGCGAGGATGAATTTGTGCTCTCGGCCGATGAAAAGACCAGCCTCCAGGCGCGGGCCCGCATCCACGCGAGCGAACCACCCCGGCCCCATTACGCCATGAAAGTGGAGCATGAATACGAACGCCGGGGAGCGTGGGCCTATCTGGCGGCTTGGGATGTGCATCAAGCCAAAGTCTTTGGTCGTTGTGAAGCGCAGAGCGGGATCGCCCCCTTTGATCGGTTGGTCGAACAGGTGATGGGGCAGTCTCCGTATAAATCGGCCCGCCGGGTGTTTTGGATTGTGGACAACGGCTCTTCCCACCGCGGCCAGAAAGCGGTCCGGCGGCTGCAAAACCGCTACGCCAATTTAACGTTGGTGCATGGCCCGGTCCATGCCAGTTGGCTCAATCAAATCGAGATTTACTTTTCCATCCTGCAACAAAAGGTGCTGACCCCGAATGACTTTCCTTCGCGGGCGGCGGTGGCGGAGCGCTTGGCACAATTTGAACGACATTATGAACTGATCGCGCAGCCGTTCCAGTGGCGTTTTACGCGCCGCAATCTCAACGATTGGCTGGAAAAACTGGCCCAGCAAGACCGCCAACAATCAGCCTTGGCGGCCTGACCCGGAGAATACGTTAGTGAACTTACGAACCGGCCCACTCAGGTGCAGGCCGAGCAAATCAAGCTTCAGTGCTTCCACGAGCTTGGGGCGGGCTTCGGCGGGATTTGGCAACGTGGGCATGGTCAATGGATAAATCGGAGTTCCGGTCGCACCGAAGCATCGAGGGCGCGCACCAACAGATCCAACTCTGTCGAAGGGTTCGGTGGAAATTCGGTGCCTGCGTCGCTGTGGTATTCTCGCACCTGCCTTGCACGATTCACCGCAGCAGGAATGCTGGTCCTGAGGGACTGCCACAACTTGCGGAAGGTTGCCGCGCTCTTGTCGTAGTGTTGTCCCCACGCCGCACTGAGGGCCTGCTCCGCCGCATCGCTGGTCAAAAATGGGCCTGGTCGGTCGCGGAAATGGAGTAACAGCCAGACCTCCACACTGGGTGTCGAATGGCCAATGTGGATATTCTGGTTACGTGCCAACTCCAAAGCCGGCTCTAGCTGATTCTGCCGCGCGGAAACATCGGTATCGAATAATACCCACACATGATCGAATATTTTTACGGCGCGGTTGCCCGAAGCCGCGCGCGCCAGTCGTTTGCCATCTCTGTCAAGTTCATACATGTCCATCGCCGCGCGCACCAAGCCCTCGGCATCGGTGTAATGGGGATGCACTACATGCACGGTGACCGGATTCAGTTGCAGAGTTGCGCTCACTGACTCGAAATACAGCTTTTCGGTCACTTCGCCTTCGGTAACGATCAGGAACGAGTCGCCCAAGGACGGCTCACCTGGCGGCGGCTGCATCTGCTCGCGCCGGGCGTAATTCTGTCGTTCTTCGTGAGGCCTAAGTGGCCCACGATTAGCCGGCATGTTCGACCTCCCCCGTTGTCACGTTTGACGACTCGCTCTCAACCAGGCCGTGTGGAATGAACGGCACAGCCCCATAACGTCCCGACAAATAACCCCGCACGAGTGATTCATCCGCACGAGGCTTGTAGTCTGTCAGTGGATAAAGGAACGACTCGCCTTCCTGATTCTTGTCAGCGAACCAGATTTGATCGCGGCGTAATAAGGTCATGTCCAACAAAAGCGGATTGTGCGTGGTGAACAACAGCTGCGATCGGGATTGAGCATTCGTGAGCTTGAACAACAACCGCAGCAGTTCGGCCGCAAGTGAGGGATGCAAGCTTGTTTCGAGTTCGTCCACACAGAGCACTTGGCCTCTATTGACCAGCCCTTGCCACGGGCCGAGCACGCTGCCGTTATTGACCAGCGCCAACCATGGGCCAAGCACACTAAAGAAGCGCCGCGTCCCGGCAGATTCATCCGCCCAGTTGATGGGAAAGTGTTCACCGCCCTTGCCTTCGTGCTGGAAAGTTACCTGCCAGAATCGTTCCGGAAACAGACCTGGCGGCGCTCCCGTATCACGCGCTAAATTTCGCATCGCCCCAAAGAATTTTTGCGCATCGGCGTCCGGTGACTCTTGGGCGGCTTCCACATCTGTCAAGCCGAGATCGGCAGACCGCAATAAACCAGTGACATATTTGCGGGCATCGCCGGAGCGATTCACCATCTGGGCTGTAAATTCGTGAGACAATTGAGCCCCCTCTGCCCCAAGATTCATGAACTGAAGGCTCGATGAGAACCACTGATATACCGGCGCAACCTGCGAGTTGTTCCATTGCGCCGCCGTTGAGAGGAACAGGGCATTTTCACGTGTCTTCTCAACTATTCCGGGATCACGTTGAAAATCAGTCGGCTTCTCTGGCAACCAATCGTAATGCTTCGTCGTGTCATTCCAAATGCGGTCATACCATACTTGCGCGCGTCCGGATGGATACGCGACGAGGCGCTCTTGCACCACCCGCTGCTTCGTAACCGCCACCGCCAACTCGTAGCGGACATTCTCAGCCACGAAAGTAATATCCAAAGTCGTTGGCGCTTCGAGGGACTCTCGATCCAGACGAAACGGCTCGGCGGGCAGCTTTGCCTCCGGCTTTTGACCGGTAGCCGATTCCACTACCAGCCAGCGAAGGAAGCGCAAAGCCAGCAACACGTTGGTCTTTCCCCCAGCATTCGGTCCATAAAGCGCCGCCGCTTTGATGATGCGCGTATCGCTTAGACCAGCCAAATCAGGGGTGATCAGGTTCTCCGCGAGAGACTTGTCGTAATTACTCGCGGCTAAATTGAAGGTTTGCTCCTTGCGAAAGGAGCGATGATTTTGAACGCGAAATTCGATAATCATGGCACTTGTATAGATCAAATTTGAACTTTTTGCAAGTTTTATCGCATTTTTCGCTAAAACAAATTGTGCTCCAGCCGGGCGGTGGCCAAAGTTACGCGGCTCGAGCCCCGGCCAGAGAGGTGGCGCATTGAATCATAAGTGATTTGTATTAAACATGTTGCGGATATAGCTGAACGGTCCATTTCGCGGGTTTGCTAAACCTACAAACCTAACTGCCACATCCTTCGGCTAAATCCCAAAAATGCGGCCTTTTTCCTGATATTCAAGGCTTTACGCAAGGCTTGTGCATCAGTGGCAGGGTGAATCCATGGGACCAAAAGTAGTTCAACATGGCCATTTTTGGACTTTTTAGTTCAACACGTAGTTCAACAAAAGGGACCACTTCTAACGCCGAGATGGAGCCAAACTTTCCCTGCTCGACCGGCGGCTTCAAACCTGGATCTCGGAAACGTTCGGGCAGGCCCAAGGCCTTGCCCCAGTTGTTTTCGATTCACAATGTGACCCGCCTTACGGTCTCAATTGCTCTACGTCACGACGCGCAGTCGCCCGTGCGCAATCGCAAGGCGCGGATTCCCGCAGCAGCAGGGTGGAATGGCAACGCGTCGAAGACTTGCAGGACGGGGCGGCGCGATAATGGGGCCTCGCTGGTCGGATCAGGTACAATCCCGGCTTCCGAGAACATGTAATTGTTCCGGAACCGGAAGTCAAAGCACGACCCATGGTAGTTGCTACTCGCCATGATTTATTATCGCTTTTGCTTGTGTTAATATCTGCGGAATAAAAGCACTTTATTTAGTCGGAGACACTTGATTATTGTGACGTTTGGCCTATAATTCGCGGCTACGCAATCCCCCCTTGTCCAATTGAAGACATTCCCAAGCCAGTCCCATGCGCAGGATGGTGCAACGCCAGAAATCGCACTGTTGGGCGGCCGCTGTTGGAGATTTGGCGGCCGGCTGCGCTAGGGCGGATGCCATCAGCACATAGTAGGTTGTAATTGAGACTTCACTGCCTATAATGACTGGTGAAGACTTACACTTTACTTCTAGGCGACAACCTGGGCTCGCTTCGGAAGCTCCCGGATAACTCCATTCCGTCAGTTGTAACCCACGCTCCGTATGGCTTGGCAGCCCCACATATGCTTTGGAGATGGTTCGGGCGTGGATGGACACAGGTCCCCTGGCAGCAGGGCACAGGAACAGTCTGACAGAATAATATGTTGGAATATACAAAACGGGCGAGCCTATCGGGTGCGGCAGCGTATATCGACGTCTCTGCTGACACGATTGGTCGCCGAGCTGTTCCTTTTGTCGAGGGAAAGGCAGAGCCACATGAATGAACAGTCCGTATCGGTGGTTTCCCTCACCGTCAGGGAATTCCTCACGTTGCGCCATCTGCCCGGCCGGCTTTCGGCGTGGCAGACGGCGACCCTGCTGGGAATGGACA
>JBEKDI010000181.1:0-4627 GCA_050014435.1 Verrucomicrobiota bacterium
GTTTTGCAAGAAGCATTGAACAACCAGCCCTGCTCATAGCCCGTTGGAACCGATCCAGCTCGATAGGGGACCCGCCGTGGATATTGGCACAGGCCAAAGAGCGTGCTTTCACAACCCTCGCCCGGCCAGACTTCCACCACCCAGCCACGCTTGGCAGGAATGTTGCCGAAGCAGCCATTTTCCGCCGGCCCGACCGAGACGAACAGGGACGTAAACGCCGTGTCCGCCTTGACGCGCTTCACTTCCCCGACTTCCGCGCAGCCGATCTTTCTGGCATAAAGCGCCGTGCGGCTGGCCAGTTCGCGCACCACGGCGGAAGAAAGATTCTCCAGAACCGACAACTTGTAGTTTATTGTAAGCCCCATAATTGCCTCAATTCTGCGGTTTCGTTTTCCACTGGCGAGTAATCTACTTGGATGAGTTGGACAAATGCTGTCCATGCCGGATTATTTAATCTTTTTCTTCAGGTTCACGGCGCGGCTTGCCATGAGTCATCCAAAACTCCAGCAAACGCGCCAAATCCACCACTTTCTTTTCATCACCCGTACGGCTTCGGGCCAGTTCGTTCGCCCGTGCTGCGAGCGTGTCCAACCTTGCTGTCATCCTGGTTTGCAAACTTTGCGCAGCCTTCTCGGTTTTCGGCAGGCGCACCGCGCCATGAAGGCCGCGCTGTGACAACGAGTGAACCATTTCGGCGTGCGCGCGACTGGGCAGCGCGAGCGGTTGTGAGACACCTTTGCCTCCGTGTGTTTGGCGAAAGAACACCGTGTTCGCGTCCAGGAAATCGTTGGATTCGGGCAGACTTGCGTGCCCTTCCGGAATATCCACTCTAAGGCCGTCATCGGTTTGGGCGGCAAGCCAATCCACCAACGGCTGTTTGTCGTCTTCCGAAAGACTGTCCCACAAATCGGCCGCCATTTCGTCCGTGCGGAACTCCCGGCCTTCGCTTTTGGCGCGTTGCTCCTGCTTTTGAACTTCGACGATGCGGATTTGCCGGAAATGGTTTGCGGTTTCGTAATACAACTCATCGCAAAGCTTTTCACGCTCGGCGGAGTTGCTCACGCCGAGCAATTCAAACACCGCGAGATCCAGCGCGCGGCGATCCGGCATGGTTAATTCCGTCGGCAACTCAATCGGCTTCTCCGCCAGTTTCTTTATGCGGTCGAATGAACGGCATTCCATGAAGGCTTCTTCCACCATGCCGCGCGTATCCCGCTTGCAGAGGTCCGCAAAAGCGTCTTGCAGTTTCTTCGCCACGGGCTTCGGGAGGTGGCGCGGATCGGGGACTTCCAGAAGGTTCACGTCAATTACTTCGGTTTTCAAATTCCCTTCTGTCCCGGCATAACGACCAAAGTAAATCTTTGTCAAGCCAACCAAAGTTGAATTGAGAACGGCGGCGAGCAATTCGGGTGAACATCCCTTTTCGTCAACCACTGTCACGTCGTACAAATTGCAGTTCACAATGAGCCGATGCTTGTTGTGGACAATGACGTGCCGGTATTGCTGTGACTTCGGCCAAATAAGATGGCCGCATTTCGTGTAGGTCAAGTCATACCACGGCTCGCGCCCGATGCAGGTTGACCGCTGCGGCACCGGTACCGCTTTGCTCCTATTGGAAGCAAAAGCATTTCGTTCACCGTATCGGAGATATTTCTGGACGTAAGTCCCCTTTAATTTATCCATCGGCTCCGACACTTGCAGTATGAGACGATCCAATTCTGCGGCGGTGATGACAGGGCGGCTCACATTCATCAAGCTGTGAACTTCCGGGGCGAGATACTTGGCCTCCACCGGATGGACCGTATCGTCACCCGCCAGAATGAGCTTCACTTTGCCGGACTCGACTTCCGCCCGCTTGCAAGGCGTATGCAACGGTGCATCGTTCCATTCCAGGTTGGAATAGTCTTCCAAGAACTTCTGTGAAACATCGCGCGGCATGAAAAAGGCGTCACAACCACTGGTAATACCCCGGCGAATCGTCGCAATTTCACCCAGCGGCACGAAGCGATTAGCGTAACGCTCCATAATCTCAAAATAAAGATTCGGCGCGCGGAGATGCTTTCCCCATTTGCCGCCGCCGTATTTCGAGCCGTACCCAATCCCACCTTCATCGTGCAACAAGCCGTTGCCGTTCTCGTCGAAAGCCCCGTCCTCCCCGCCTTCCTCGTCACCGCTTTCGGTCAAGTTGCCGCGTTGGATGCCTTCCGCCAGATCGCGCTGCTTCTGCAGTTCAAACAATCGTCCGGCGCGAAGGCCGTCTTCCCACAGATCCTGCTGCCGTTTGACGACGACGCGGAAACCAGCGGAGGTTTTGTTGGCTTTGCAGCGCAGAATGGTGTCCCGAAATTTTTCCGCGGCGGTTTGTCGGGAGTTTTCATCCCCACGCTCGCCCAGGATTTCCGCCAGAGGCACATTCAAACGAACGAACTTAACGAGTTGGGCGTTGCGTTCGGCGGCATCGTCGCATTTTTGCAGAATCACGGCGCACGTTTTGACCCGGGCATCGGGAAACCACGGCTCCGCATTGCTTTCCAAAATGGCGTGAATCTTGAAATGGGTGAGCGCCCATGCCTGCAAGGCAAAGCCGTATTCAACATCCAGCCAACTGGACGACACCAGAAAACCAAACCAGCCGTCGTTCGCGAGAAAATGAGTCGAAGCCGGCCAGAAATAACAGTGCAAATCGCTCCGCCCGCTAAGCTTCAAGTTTGGCCAGAGTTCGGCGCAAAGTTCGAGCAGATCCTCCTTGGCCTGCATCGGTTTGGGTTTGGGCTTGTCGTTGCGCCGGGGAATCAACTCCTGCCGCACATAAGGGGGATTGCCCACCACGGCGTTGAGCGGCGGCAGTGGAATGGGAGCCAGCTTCCTTTCGCCTCGCAACCCCTGAGGCAAATAGCAAAACGGTTTCTTGTCCCGGACTTCGAAGAAATTCCGACGGGCAATGCGTGGATAGTTTTCCTCGTCGTTAATGTCACGCGCGGCCAGGTTAAGCGTGGAAAGGTGCGCGGCAAAAAGCGAAATGTCCGTGCCGTAAATCTGCGCCAAGCGGTCTTGATGAGAAACGGTGGGATGTGAAAGCCGTTGGTCTTGACCCAACCACGCCTTGCGGTGGTAGGCGCGAACGAGAAAGCTGCCGGAACCACAAGCGGGATCGAGAACTGTGTCTTCCGCATTGCGGATGCAAAAGGCGTTGACCACGTCCACCAAATCTTCGTTGGTATAGTGCTGGCCGAACTTGTGGCGTTCCTCCGGGGCAATGAGCCGTTTGAAAATGCCGCCCAAAATATCGGTCCGAATCTCCTTGAAATTGAACGGGCGAATCTCTTCAAGCACGGAGCGCCATGCATCAATGGAATGCTCATGACCAAAAATCAGCGGACCGGCCCAATCCTTTTCAAAGGGGTAGAATAGCGTTTCATAGTCGCCTGTGGCCTCGACGGCTCTTTGGAAAGCCTTTTGAAAATGGACGTAGAGTTCATCCCCTGAACTGGCTTTCCTTGGAACGTGAAGTTCCTTCAGTTCGCTGAATTTTGTCCGAACTGACTCATAAAACAGCAGGCGATTGGAGAAGACATAGCAAAGCGTGCGCGCGGCGCGGTCGATTAGTGTGCGCCAGGCTTTCGGGTCATTGCGAATGACCGGCCAGCCCTGATCCGACGCCATCCACTCCTGGAGGAGCGCGTCAAAGGTTTTGTTGGCGGCAGATTTCGCCCAGAGAGATTCCGTCGTGAGTTTGACCGCCCAAGAGATATGGCTTTCGAAGGCATCAATAAAGTAAGCGTCCAGGGACATTCCCCATTCCGGTTGTTTTCCAGAGGCAATAGCGGCAAAACGCGAGAAAAAATCATAGAGAAACTCCTGAATCCGCTTTTCAACCTCGGGGCGGGAAACGTCATCAGGATCGTCAAGATCAAGGCCGAGATCAAAACTGGCAACTTGTCGCTCAGGCAGGGGAAGGTGCCATTTCTTAGCGTCGAATAGTACCAGCTTGTTCACATTCCAGGTGAAGAAGAACTCGGCCCCGGCATTTGAGGCCTTGGTGTTTGAGTCCTGGACCAATGAATGACTGTGCGCGTTTCGGCCCCCGGGCGTCCCCGGCAACTTCACCTCACCGGCAAGAACCAGATTCTCGCGGGTTCCATAGACGCGCAAATCGGAACGCTTTCGCTCGATCCCTCTTGACTCTTCAATTTCGCTGCGCTTGAAACCCCAAGCCGGGTTTTGTGCAAAGAGGGCGTCCGCCCATTTTGAAACGCGGCTGCAAAAAGTCGCTTCGTACGTGCGAATGTCTCGCTCGGCCATGTGCGGGACTATAGCAATGCGCCGATGAAGAGCAAGAACTCGAAGCGCACATTAAAGGCTGAATGCCGTCGGGGGCGGCTCCGGGCAGACGTCACACGGCAAAAAGCTCGTCCACCGTCAAGGAGGTGCATTTCAGTTTTTAGCAAACCAAGTGTCGCTTTTAATGAAACCCGAAACATGTTACGGCTCTGCTGGGCAATGCAGCAGGGCAAACGCATTTAAATTCCGAGCAATCGCAGTAAATAGGCGTGATCCCAACTGGCATTGAGTTGTTTGCCACGGATGCCGCGCTTTTTGGTTTTCTCCCTTTTGAGGAGATTAAAGG
>JBEKDI010000182.1:0-4520 GCA_050014435.1 Verrucomicrobiota bacterium
ACTCAATTGCGGCGAGAGACGACAAAGGTCGTCCGTCCGGTGATCCACGGCGGCGAAAAGCTCACGTTGACTGAGCACGGCCAGGCCTGCGCCGAATTAGTCCCGTTGCGAAAAATCGACCGGCATGCAGCGTGCCTGGATTTGATGGGGATTGGCCCGGTTGAGTTTCTCCCCCGCAAGCGATCTATCTCTTGGACAACAACGTCCTCTCCGAATTATGGAAGCCCAAACCGGACGCCGCCGTGGTGGAGTGGTTTTTTCATCGGATTGATATTTGCCGGTCCCTGTCATCGCGGAAATCCAGGAGGTCGCGGAAGCATCACCCAGCACGGCGCGGCGGCTGGAAATCAATGCCAAGTTGGACGCCTTTTTGCAGACGCATGGCGCCACGGTGATGGAGTGGGATGCGGAATCGGCGCGGACATGGGGCCGATTAAAACATTCCCAAGAAGTGAAGCGCAAGCCACACGCATTTTGGGACAGCCTGATTGATGCGATGGCCGTGCGCCATGGAGCCACTGTGGCCACACGAAACGTGAAAGATTTCCGCCATGCCAGGACCCTCAATCCCTGGAGTTCTAAAGAAAATTGACAATGGACGAGGGCAATTAATAATTGGCAATGGATAATGGATAATTGGCGCGCAGCGGAGTGCGCGCCTTGCCAATTCAAGTCTGTGTCCACCTGCATCCGTCGTGATCATTGCCACCGGGAAAACCGCAAAAACGTGAAAAGCTTTCTTCCATTGCAACCCGTTGCCTTACAGTGTGTTCCGCTCAAAATAGGCGGGAAAAGTTTATTGTTTTTCAAGGATTTTCAGGCTTTACGCGGCGAAAACCCTTCTGCCCTCAGTAGCTTTCGTAGGAATCGGGAAGGGCGGTCAATCAGTTTAAACTTTAAACGGCGGGGAGGGCCTGCCAGCATGGAGCTTTGCCAATGTTATGAAATTGAAATTGTTGATGGCGCTGGTTTGTTTGGCCGGGATTTGTCGTTGTGCTGCGGAGGATGCGATGGCGAAAGCCGGGGCGCACCTGGTCCCGCTGCCGTTAGTACTCCCGGAGCCGGCACTGAAAGGGACGCCGCCCAATCTGCCGACCAATACATCCGCTGAGCCGCTCACTTCGAAAGCGCGCCCGGTGTTTTACGCGCCGAAAGGTGTTTTCAATGCCGCGCTGGGCAAACCGGTCAGCGCCAGCGACACGAATCTCATCAGCGGGGAGTTGCGGCTGATCACGGACGGAAAGAAGGGCGCTTACGAGGAGAATGTGGTGACGCTGCGGCGCGGGCTGCAATGGGTGCAGGTTGATTTGAAGGGCGAATTCAACCTCTACGCCATCGTGCTGTGGCACGAATTTTCCGCGCCGGTGGTTTATCGGGACGTGATTGTGCAGGTTTCGGACGACCCGGAATTCAAGAGCGGCGTCCAGACCCTGTTCAACAACGACCAAAAGAACAGCACCGGATTCGGGGCGGGAACGGACCGGGAATATTTTGAGAATCCGCTGACCGGCGCGGGCAAGTTGATCGACGCCAAAGGGGTGCGTGCGCGGTATGTCCGTTGCTACAGCCACGGGAGCAGTGATAATGCCTTGAATACGTATATCGAGGTCGAAGCCTACGGCCTGCCTGCTTCATGAAACGCTGGTTTGTGCCGGGAATGCTCGCCGTCATGGCCCTGGCGCTGGCCCTGCGCCTGCCGAACTTGACGCTGCGTCCGATGCACAACGATGAAGCGGTCAATGCCATGAAGTTCCGCGCCCTGTGGACGGAGAACCGCTACACCTACAACCCGGATGAATTCCACGGACCGACTCTGGCCTATTTTACACTGCCCGCCGCCTGGCTCAATGCATCGCACGACTTTAACGACTTCAGCGAGGCCACGTATCGGATCGTGACGGTATGCTTCGGCGTTGGACTCATCGTTGTGCTGCTATTGTTGACACCTGAATTGGGCCGGGCTGAAACGTGGTGGGCGTCGCTCTTTGCCGCGCTTTCGCCGGCGATGGTCTTCTACAGCCGCTATTACATTCACGAGATGTTGCTGGTGTTTTTCACGGCGCTGGCCGCGATGGCATGGTGGCGGTATTGCAGGAACGGGCGCTTCGGCTGGTGTGTGTTGGCCGGGGCGGGTTTGGGGCTGACGTGGGCCACCAAGGAGACTTTTGTTTTGGCCATTCTCTCGATGACGCTGGCCTTGTTTTGCGCCGCTGGCTGGATCCGGTGGCGCGGCGGGGCCGGTTTGGATGGCGGGGCGCGTTGCGGGCTTAAATCCGTGGCCGCCGCTCTGGGGATTGCGGTGGCCGTTGCCATTCTATTCTTCTCGTCATTTTTTACAAATCCCAGCGGCCTTGTCGCTGCCATCAAGACCTACGGCCCGTGGCTGCATCGCGCGGCGGGCGTGTCACCGCACGAGCATCCGTGGGATTTCTATTTCCAGCGCCTGCTGTTTTATCGCGCCAGCGGCGGTCCTGTTTGGAGCGAAGGTTTGATTGCAGGACTGGCCGCGGTGGGGTTCGCAGCCGGGCTGGCGGGCCGATGCCTGGGGCCGGCCAACATCATCCTGATTCGCATCATCGCCTTCTACACTTTGTGGATGACTTTGATTTACACTGTGATGCCTTACAAGACACCGTGGTGCTTGCTTGGTTTCTGGCACGGAACGATTCTGCTGGCCGGCGTTGGCGCGGCGGCGCTGTTGCGTTGGTGCAAGGCGCCGGGTCTCAAGGTTGGAATGGCCATCCTGCTGACAGCCGCCACGGCGCAACTCGGCTGGCAGGCGTGGCGGGGAAACTTTGCGGTCGATAAAGGAGGCGTGCCGTATTGCGACAGCGCGAAGAACCCCTACGTCTATAGTCAGACTGTGCCCGACGTTTTCAGACTGATGCGGACCATGGACGGGCTGGCGCAGGTATCACCGGCGGGTTATGGGACAGTCGTGGAAGTGATGTCGCCGGAAAGTTACTGGCCGCTGCCATGGTGTCTGCGCCGTTTCGAGCACGCCGGTTATTGGGACAAAATCCCCGCGCAACCGCCCGCGCCCATCATGATTGTATCCACCGCATTGCACGCCGGTTTCGACCAGGGGCCGGCACGGACGCATGTGATGGCGGGCTATTTCGAACTGCGCCCCAACGTATTCTTTGAACTCTACGTCAGCACCGAGCTGTGGGCCAGATACGTCAAAACATCGCCAGCGGAAAAGGATTGAACATAATGTTCTTCTTAATCCGACCGAATCGGCCATGAAAGACCAAGGGATCCGGGTTAGGAAAACCGCTTGCAAAAGCCCGGAACGAGCACAAAATCACCTGAAGATTACGCCACAGCCCCATTAAGTATCGATGGCCGATTTACATTGTTATGAGAATACTGCGCGCTGCTCCAATCATCGCTCTCACGGTAGCAATATCTCTGTCCTTGCCTGTCTCAGCGCACGCTGGAATTAGCGAGATATTTGGCGGAACAACAAATCTGAGTCTCGTAGCGTCGCCAAAAACAGTGAAGGCTTGGCGGACAGTTGGCTCACTTAAGCACCATGGGCTTGGGCGTTACGAAGATTATGCCAGTTATTTCAACAAATCAGGAACCGGCGTTTTGGTTCCGACAAATTTGGTTACGCAGCTCTCCAAGTTTTTGCTGGATGAACGCAACTATTCATCTGTGAGAGATGATTGTGTCTACCAGCCTGAATTGGTTTTGACATTCTCGGATGGGACGAGGAATTTGGATTTGTTCTTCTCTACAGGTTGTCGGGTGATGTTGGTAAAAACCGCGGATAGGGGAAGCGAGCAGGCCCCTGCCACCGTGGATACCACAATTACTAAACACTCGGAACTTGTGCGCATAATGAAACAAATTTTTCCGAACGACGATGCGATACTGGCGCTCAAAGAGAATTGACAGGCGGCCTGACAAAACGGCGTGGAGAATTTGTTCTTCAGTTGAACCGGGGCTTCGAGTAAAAGGAATCTTATGAGCAATCTGTTGCCAGTCCCCGCTGCCAGCAATACGTTTGAGCGCATCAAACGAGTCAACCCTGCCGGCGCCGATTTCTGGTCAGGGCGTGAACTCGCCCGCGTGCTCGAATACTCCGAGTTTCGCCATTTTCTGCCCGTAATCGAAAAGGCCCGGGAGGCCTGTCTAAAGAGCTCCCTCCGCGTCGAAGACCATTTCGAGCAAATCCTCGAAATGGTCAGTATCGGATCAAACGCACAACGTGCGGTCGAAGACTGGAGACTTTCCCGCTACGCCTGTTATCTGGTCATTCAAAATGCCGATCCGAGCAAAAGATATTTGACAAGGTAGGGCGCTCTATCGAGCCGTCCGCCGCCGCCGGGCTTTGGCGCAACAAGTGACTAAATCGATATGGGGTTCGACATGAGTCTCACCCTAGCGACAATGCCGTTTAGGAATTCACACTATGTGTCGTGGGATGCGAGTGTGTAACCACTTGATATTGTGCCATTTTGGCATTGTACCATGGGACATTTTGTCGCATTACAATGGGGATGCGAATA
>JBEKDI010000183.1:0-4438 GCA_050014435.1 Verrucomicrobiota bacterium
AACCAATTTTACCGGCTTCTCACAAACAACCCACCACGACCAGTTCGGCATTAAATGCGAACACCCCTTGGAATCTGCCCTGTTCCTCAGTGTCAAATGAAACCATCAGGGCCAAACTCCAGACCCCGCTGCTTGCAGCGGGGAGGAATGCGCAGGGGGAACTCGACGGGAGATACCCCGCAGCTTGCTGCGATTGGGAGTGTTCATTTGGAGCGCACTGGAGGCAATCGGCGGGCCGTCTCTCATGCCGGGAAGAACGCTCTTGGTTAGCATAAGTGTGGACTCTGGACACTCCGGTGGCGCCAGAGTATCATTGGCAAATTATAGGCGATGGACCATCTATGACAAAATGGAATCTCAGGGGTTCAGAATGGAGCCGTTGGGATCCCCATATCCACGCCCCGGGCACGGTGCTTGAGGACGGATTTGCAGGGGACTGGGACGGTTATCTCAACAAGCTCGAAAACGCCACTCCGCCAATCCGCGCCTTGGGGATCACTGATTATTGCTCAATCTCCACATACCAAACGGTTCGAAAATTCAAGGAGCAGGGCCGGCTGCCGAAGGTCGAATTTCTGTTTCCGAACGTTGAAATGCGGTTGGATCTCCGGACCGAACGAAGCAAGGGCATAAATATCCACCTTATTTTCTCGTCTGAAGATCCAGACCACGAGAACCAGATCGAGCGAGTTTTGAGGCAATTGAACTGCGACATCGATGGACAATTATATCACTGCACGCGTTCAGAGCTGATTGCCTTTGGCCGCAAAAGCGACCCGAAGCAAGCCGATGACGACGGGGCGTTCCGAGAAGGCGTCGAGAAGTTCAAAGTGACGTTCAAGGATCTCAAAAAGCTTTTCAAAGACGACTCTTGGATACGGAAAAATTGCTTGGTGGCGGTGGCCGCCGCTGAGGGGGATGGGACCTCTGGGCTGAAAGGTGATTCTTCCTTCAGCGTGATCCGCGAAGACATGGAGCGGTTTGCCCACCTCATATTCTCCGGCAAGCCCTGTGATCGAGATTTCTGGCTCGGCAAAAAAGCTTTGAGCTCTGACGAAATAGAGAAGAGGTACCGTTGTCTCAAGGCGTGCATGCACGGCTGCGACGCTCACCGACTCGACCGCGTTGCCGAACCCGACCTCAAACGGTATTGCTGGATCAAAGGGGACTTCTCCTTTGAGACACTGCGCCAGGTTGTTGTTGAACCAGAGGAGCGCGTCTGGATAGGCGAAGATGCACCGTTGACGAACGTCGAATCAGTCACAATTTCCCAAATCCGCCCGATAGGCACTCCTTGGCTGAAGAAGGCAATTGTTCAGCTGAATCCCGGGCTGGTCAGCGTTATCGGCGCCCGCGGGTCGGGAAAAACCGCGTTGATTGATTTGATCGCGGCGGGCGCCCAGGCGCTTGTCGCCCCTCTCGGTGAATCTTCATTCTTGCGACGGGCAACTGACCCAGATGACTTGATTGGATCAGCCACGGTCGAAGAAGAATGGGCTGATGGTGAGAAATACACCCTCCCCTTCCGGCCTCCATCAGAGCTTTTTGAGCTCGGTGATCCCAGGGTTTGTTACCTGTCGCAGCATTTTGTCAATCGCCTTTGCTCTGCAGGTGGCCTGGCCAAGGAACTCAGAGAAGAGATCGAGCGTGTCATTTTTGACCAGACTGAACAAACGGCTCGCTTTGAAACCAATTCGTTTAGGGATTTAGCGGAATATGTACTCGATCCAATTATCCGAAGACGTGAAGTTCAAACTGCGGACATCCTTTCGCTTTCCGAGAAACTCGCCGAGGAAGAACGAGAACACGAGCAGTTGCCTAAACTCGTAAGAGAAAGAACTGAGCTCATCATTCAAATCACCAAAGCCCAGACGGACGTAAAAACGATTCTCCCAAAAGGGCAGGAGCAACGGGCAAAGAGACTGTTGGACTTGGAAGAGGCCTGTGCAACGGTGGAAGGCAAAATCGAAGCAGTCTCTCGCCGCCAACAAGCGCTCGAAGGGCTTTTGGTGGAGGTGGATTATATTATTGAGCAGTCGGAGCCGCAGAGGTTGTCCCAGATGATTGAGCAGTTTTCTGAAGCGGGCTTGAAGGAGGCTGACTGGCAGGCCTTCGGCATGCATTTCAATGGGGACGTCAGAGCAATCATCGCATCCGCGAAGAAGGTTGCTGAGAAAGAAGCGGCAACTCTCCTCAATGAAGATCCGAATAATCAAATGGATCTTTCCAAAACCCTCCTAAAAGACTGGCCGTTGGCTTTGTTAAGGCTCGAACGCACCAAAGTAAAAGCGGAGGTGGGAATTGATCTCGCGCAAACGAGAAGGTACGAGGCTTTGCAGAAGTCGATAACGACAAGCCAAGGCAACTTAAGAACCCTAAATGCGAAGATTAGACATGCTGAAGGGTCGGAGCAGCGCAAACAGGAGCTGATCCAAGCCCGTCGCCAGGCATACAAAGCTGTTTTCGAGACCTTCGTCGATGAAAAGAAAAAGCTCGAAACACTTTACGAACCTCTGCGAAAGCAAATTGCCGGCGCAAAAGGAGCCCTTGGCAAATTGAGCTTTGTAGTGAGACAAGAGGTTCGCTTCGATGATTGGATAAAAGCTGGAGAGGATTTGTTGGATCTTCGAAAGGATACCAGATTTCGGGGTGCTGGTGCTTTGAAAAAACAGGCCGAAAAACTCTTGCTGGCTTGGCGGGTACTGACGCCGGAAGGCGTCGCCACGGCAATGCACACGTTTGTTGCGGAGGTTTGGAAAGAAATTCTTGCGGCCATACTTCCCTCTATTCGGCCGGATGATAAAGCTGAGTGGATGCGCAAAGTTGGTGACTGGCTATACAGCTCTGATCACATCTCAATCCAGTACGCGCTTGAGTATGATAAGGTCGAGATCGAGCGCCTCTCACCTGGAACCAGGGGGATTGTCCTGCTTCTCCTTTACCTGGCAATCGACAAGAGTGACCGCCGCCCGCTGCTGATTGATCAGCCGGAAGAAAATCTCGATCCGAAATCCGTTTTTGATGATTTAGTTCCTCACTTTAGGGAAGCCCGGAAACGCCGACAGATTATCATCGTCACTCACAACGCAAATCTGGTCGTCAACACTGACGCCGACCAAGTAATCGTCGCCTCGTGCGAACCATCCGAGCCGGGCAAACTCCCCTCGATCGACTACACCAGTGGTTCACTCGAAAACTCGAGCATCCGCGTGGCAGTGTGCAACATCCTGGAAGGAGGAGAACGGGCATTCTTGGAAAGGGAACGACGTTACCGCTTGGCGTGGGAAAAACTGTTGGATGAAGGCTTGGAAGCCGGCGCACATCGGCCATAAGTTTCACCACCACCATGATTGCTTTGCTTCAGCGGTTCCTGCCATTCTCACGTTGTTGATAATCTGGAGTGCATGGCTCTATCCAAAAGCGGCCATGTGACGATTATGAAAAACACATTCATTGACAGATCCAAGACGGCGCTGGTGGTCATAGACCTCCAGAAAGGCATTGTCGGGCGGCAAACCGCCCCCCATGCGTCGGACCTCGTGGTCAAAAACGCGGCGGCTCTGGCCGAGGCGTTCCGGAAACATAGGATGCCGGTTTTTTTGGTGAGGGTTGCCCTGTCTCCAGACGGAAAGAACGCCTTGCATCCGGTCGCAGACGCTCCCATGCAGTTTCAAAAACCGCCGCCGGATTGGACGGAGATTGTCCCGGAAATGGGTCCCAAACCGGGCGATTTCGTGATCACCAAACGCCAGTGGGGCGCTTTCTACGGGACGGAGCTTGACTTGGAATTGAGAAGGCGCGGCATCGCAACCATGGTCCTGTGCGGCATATCCACGAACATCGGGGTGGAAAGCACCTCCCGGTTCGCTTACGAATACGGCTACAATCAGGTATTTGCGGAAGATGCCATGTCGGCACTGTCGGCGGAAGAGCACACGCTCACCGTCACCAAGATATTTTCACGCATTGGCCTGGTGAGAAAAACCAAGGAAATACTGGCCGATCTGTCGAACGGTTGATTATGGGTTTTCGTTTCAGCCGACGTGTTAGCATCCTGCCAGGGTTGAAGTTGAACTTGAGCGGCGGTGGCGTCTCCCTTTCTGCTGGCGTCCGCGGCGCCCACATCAACCTCGGCCCGCGCGGCGTTTACGGTTCCGCCGGCATCCCGGGAACCGGTCTGTCCTACAGGCAGCGTTTGGACAGTTCCTCCAGGAGCTACGATCGTCCGTCGGTGGAACGCCGCCTCTCCACCCGCCAGTGGGAGGCCTTGCAACGGCGCCAGGAGCAGGAAGAGAAGGCGAATGAGGCGCAGCAAACGATTGATGACCAGTGGGAGCATTACCAGCAGATGCTCCACTTCTGGAAGCCGCTCCCTGAAATTCCCAGCCTGGAAAACTTCCGCCAGGCCCAAACCCAGCGGCCGTTTGAATCCACGCAG
>JBEKDI010000184.1:0-4198 GCA_050014435.1 Verrucomicrobiota bacterium
GCGACGCGCTCAAGCTGGCCCTGTCGAGTCGGGCCTTGGTCATTACGGGCGGGCCGGGGACCGGCAAAACGACGCTCCTTAACGCCATCCTCCTGATCCTGCGGGCAAAGAAAGTGGGGTGTGTTCTCTGTGCGCCCACGGGCCGGGCGGCCAAACGTCTTTTCGAGGCGACTGGTGTCGAGGCCAAGACAATTCACCGCCTGCTCGGAGCTCAGTCCGGCACAAGTCGCTTTGGGCGAAATGAGGCCAACCCTCTTGACTGCGGTTTGTTGGCAGTTGATGAAATGTCGATGGTGGATGCCCGATGAACCGGGGTTCATTGGGCGTCCGCGAATTGAACGTCCGGCTCCAGAATGAACTCAACCCGGCCCGCGCCGATGAGCCGGTCGTGGAAAAATTCGGCTGGCAGTTCCGTCCACGGGACAAGGTGATCCAGACCGAGAACGACTACGACAAAGACGTATTTAACGGCGACATTGGGCAGATTGTGAAGATCGACCCAGTTGAGCGCGAGGTCACGGTCCGCTTCGACCAGCGGGAGGTCGTTTACGATTTCGGGGAGCTGGATGAGGTGTCGCTTGCTTACGCCATCACCATTCATAAATCGCAAGGATCGGAGTTCCCGTCCGTGGTCATCCCGTTGGCAACGCAGCAGTACCTTCTTTTGCAGCGCAACCTCGTTTACACGGGGATAACCCGCGGCAAAAAGCTGGTCGTGCTCATCGGGCAGCGAAAAGCGCTGGGGATGGCGGTGAAAAACAACCGGACGGAGAACCGTTTTTCAGGTCTGCTGGCTCGGATGCTCGTCCGGGGCTAAGTATGCTCACTTTAACCAGATGATGGTGACTCCCTCGTTGGTTGTGCCCAAATCCGGGTCGCCGCGCAACTCTGGCACCGCTTCCAGCAGGTCCAGCGTCGTTTAGCAGTTGGTTCCCAGCTTTCATAAAGGACACCATGCAGTCCGTGTCATTTCATTCTGCCCGTGGTTTTTCGCTTACGCCCGGAGGGTTGGGCCGACCGCTTGAACACACTGCCGAATCCTGGGGTTACAGGATTTTTTTGGTCCGCATAATAGGTGGCGGTGGTATCGATGGTCGAATGACGCAAGTAGTCCTTGGCCGCATAGATGCCCTTTTCCGATGCGATCTCGGCTCCCACTTCCTTTCGCAGGATGTGCAGGGGTTTGTTTCCTCTGACACCCTGCCCGCGCAGCCACTCGATGGCCTCATCAAAAACCTCCTGGCAACGATAGGTGCGCAAGGCACCGGGCGATTTTGCCTCGCGGGGACTCTCGACAAAGAACTTTGAACTGCCGATTTTCAAGAGCTCGCCAATCTCGTCGGCAACCTCCTGTTCCATGTCCAAAGAGTCTTCCGAGGCGTCTGTTTTCCCGCGGAAGAACTCCGTTCGGCTCACTGTCAAACGAAACCGCTTCAGGTCGAACCGCGCTCGTTCCAGAGTGTCGATTTCACCGCGGCGCAATCCAAAGACCCCAGCCAGAACAACCACCTTGTATGCTTCGGGCTTGTTCTCCTTCAATTCGCTCCGTGCCTTTCTCAAGAGATCTCGAGAGTCGTTCTCTGACGTAAACTTGTAAGAGCCGTTGCCAGTGAGCTTGATTTTGTAAAACGGGCGAGGATCCGGCAGATCCATGATGCCGATCTTTTCAACAATCTTATCACTAAACAAAGAACGCGCGTTCCGGATGTTGGAGTTTGCTGTCCTCGTGGCAGCGAGGACTTTTGGAGGATCGTCACCAGCCGCTTTGATACGGGATGAGCGCCAGGTTTGGACTTTGTCGCGAGAGATGTCTGAAAGCGGCACATCCAAAATCTTTTGGGTCCATTCGTCATTCCCCTCATCCCGGTAGCTAAACCGCTTTTTGGTTTTTTCCAAGTTGAGGATTTCGCTCAAGATCAACTTCAGACAGTTGACGTAGGTCGTGAATGTGCGAATCCACAGATCACCACGTTCCCTTACGACCTCTAAATAATCGCCGACCGTGATGCAATCCTTCTTCTCCATATGCTTTCGGACGGCGTACTTGGTCTTTGCTTCCTCTAATTTTCCGCCCAAGACCAGCAAATACAGTTCCTTCGCACGTTCAGCGCCAACGGTTTTATCCAATGTGCCGAGCGGGAGGTATTCGCGTGTCCCAGCAAACTGAACACGAATATACAGTGTATTTGTTTGGGCATCGCTGCCATTTTTTGTCGGCAACGTTGTCATCCGCGTCTTCCAGTAGGAGGAAGTTGTCTTGTTCGCACTCATATTTAAAATTGACAAATACTAGCCACTTACTAGCCACTTTTTCTGTATTCCATTGTAGTCCATTGTTGAACGAATTCAACAAAAAACTTTTGTAAGTCGTTGGATGGCAATTTATTGAGAGCGATTCTGTTCGACTCTGTGCGACGCCGTTCTACAACCGTCGCGCAGACTACGGATCAGAAGGTTGTAAGTTCAACTCTTACTGGGTGCACCACTTTTCAGAAAATTCGCCGCCAAGAATTGCCACCTCGCAAACACGCATAAGTCATTGTGCATAAATGAGTTACTTGCTAGCCACATTCCGCAATTCCGCTCCAAAATGGAAATTTGATGCGTGGGTAAGTCATCGGGAAAAGCTTGGCATTTTGGCTTAGTCCCCGTTTTCACACCATCCTCTATTTTGCGCAATGCGCGAATGCCATCCGCTGGCAAAATCATAATGGCCGAGATTATCGTCGGTGTGGTTGGAAGAGACTTTATCACAGAGCCGTGAACAGTTGAGAGGATTTTGGAATGAAAGCCAGAATAGTGAATTTCAATTGTCGCTTGATCGAAAACCAGTCAAAGTACCAAGCATGACAAATCTTCCGGAGACACCGGCCTGTTACCAAAAGCTCCTGGGCGCGCGGGGGAAATCGCGATGGCCAACAGCGCCGCCAATGCGTTGGCGTGGGATTTCGAAACATACATGCCCGCCAAATCGTTGTCGTACCGGGCAGAGCAACTGGCATGGCTTACCGGGCGTGCCCATCGTCAATTCATCGCCGGACAGGTTGGCCAATGGATTCGGAGTGCGAACAGCACGGTTACCAGCCCGATTCCGTTGAAGCGGGCAATATTCGCGAATGGAGGCGTCACTATGACCGCGCCACCAAACTTTCAACCAGCTTGGTGGAAAAGTTGGAGCGCGTCCGCACCCGCGCGCGCGGTCTGGCAGCAGGCCCGCCAGCAATCCAAGTTCGCCCTCTTCACACTGGGCAATCTCGACGCCGCCCAACTCATGCGTCGGGCCGTCGCGGCGATTACAAGCCACTGCTCGCGTGGTTGCGGGATAAAATCCACCGCCACGGATCGCGCCATGCCCCGCAGGAACTCATCCGTCTGGCCACTGGTGAACCCACCGGCATTCGCGACCACGTTGAATACTTGCGCGCAAAGTTTGCCAGTTGACGACCAAATCTTTAACTCTTGAGACTGAGATTCGCCCCGGTGTCATCAAGCAGGCTTATGGCACGGAAATTTGCATTAACGGGTTTGCACTCAACGAAGAATTGTATTATACAGCTCTGCGGGAATTAACCCGAATTAAAGGGAGGAGGATCATTGATGCGTCTGCAGATTTTAAGCGATCTGCATATGGAAGCTGGCGATTACAGGCCAGAGAAAACGGACGCGGATGTGGTGATTTTGGCGGGCGACATCAATGTGGGCTGCGGGGGCATCCAATGGGCTAATAAAAACACTTCCCCAAGCAGCCCGTCATTTATGTCATGGGAAACCACGAGTTCTACGGGGGTTCGATTGCCGGGGTGTTCAAGGAATTTAGAACCGCAACGAAAAGTGGGAATGTTTGTCTGCTGGGAAAACGAATCCGTCCAAATCGGGAACGGCGCCCCCGAAGACAGGCGTGCATGTGCAAGGGATGGCCATTTTTACACTGAAGGAATACAAAGTCCCCGAAACAGGGCCTGCCCACACAAGCGCGGCCGCCCCACCCGCCGCAATTTCTGGTGCCGCGATAATAACTGCCGCTGTAACGGCGGCACCAACTACCACGCCTTCACCAAAATGTAGGGCGACACTACCTACTGGACAGTGGAACGTTCATGCAGCCTTTTCCAGTTCAAGGATTTCAGCGTAGCCGCAGCGGGCGGGGCTGATTTTGGTTGCGAGGAATTTCTTGAGGGTAACGCTTTCGGGTGAACGA
>JBEKDI010000185.1:0-4037 GCA_050014435.1 Verrucomicrobiota bacterium
GACCTGCACACCCGAGCTAATGGAAGCTGCGGGAATGCGGCTGGAGAGCCGGTGGAAAGGAGTAAGCCATGCAAAAGGCTGATCTTGCCTCTTTAATCGAAGTTTTTTTCTGCAAGCGGCTGATCTCCCAGCGTCGGGCGAGCCCGCATACTGTCGCCTCATATCGAGACACGTTCCGGCTGCTTTTGGTGTTCGCGCAGGAGCGTATGCACCGCCCAGCTTCGCAACTGGCGCTCAAGGATATCAGTCCGGGCTTGTTGAGCGACTTTTTGGATCACCTGGAGGCCGGCCGCGCCAACACAGCCCGCACTCGCAATTTGCGCCTCACTGCGATTCGCTCATTCTTTCGGTTTGCTGCGCTTGAAGCGCCCGACCAGGGTGGTGTCATCCAGCGGGTCCTCGCTATACCGAACAAACGCTGCCAGCGCCCATTGATCGGGTTCCTGACTCGACCTGAAATTGAAGCACTGCTGGGAGCGGTAGATTGCACCAAATGGATCGGACGACGTGACTACGCGTTTTTGCTAGTTGCCATGCAAACCGGACTTCGCTTATCGGAGCTCACGGGTGTTCGCCGTGAGGACGTCACACTTGGAGCCGGCGCTCACATCCACTGCGTCGGAAAAGGTCGCAAAGAGCGTGGCACCCCAATAACAAAAACAGCGTGCCGGGTGCTGGAGTCTTGGATGAAGGAACCGTGGCCTATTGAAAGTGCGTTTCTGTTCCCCAGTCTGTCGGGCGGAAGGCTCAGTGCGGATGCCGTTCAAGATTTGGTGAACAAACACGTTGCGGCAGCTCGCACGAAATGTCCCTCACTTATCAAGAAGCGAGTCACACCACATGTGCTGCGCCACACCGCAGCGATGGAGTTGCTCCAGGCCGGCGTTGATCGATCCATGATTGCTCTGTGGTTGGGACATGAATCGGTAGAGACCACTCAAATCTATCTCAACGCCAATCTGGCATTGAAGGAGGAAATCCTGGCGAAGACGAATCCCATCAATGGGAAACCAGGTCGCTACCGTCCGCCCGACCGTCTGCTGAGTTTCCTCAGCAACCTGTAGCTGCGCCGCCGGACTATGCCGGGCCGAAAGCCTGTCGCTCAGCGGAAAAACTCACGCCACCCGGCATAATCCGGTTCCCGGCATAGTTCCTACGCCTGGTCCGCCGGTGATTACCAGGGCCCGGCTCGACAAGGACAGCTTCAGCGCCTCCCGTTGGCTGGGTGCAAGCTCCTTGCCTGTCTTCTGCTGACACCAGACAACCGCCTTCTCGAAATCAATCGCCGGGAATGTGGCTGGCGACCTGGCCAGGCTCCTGATCCTACAAGCGATTATTTCCTCCGCCCGTTTCAGGTGCGGCATGAAAACCAAATCCTGCCCGTTGATTGTTTCTTTGACCAGTTCGTTGCCGGCCAAAGTGCGATCCAAAGCATCGGTCACAATCTTGTCTTCCACCTGCAGGAGCTTGCCTGCCTCTTCTTTGAGCAAGTCCACCGGCAGGGCGCAGTGACCCTCGCCTGTGGCCTCAATCAGGACGTGGCTCAATCCGGCGCAGGCGCGGAGCAGTGAATCGACCGGGATGCCGATCTTCTGCGCGATTTGATCGGCGGTTTTGAAACCAATGCCATGAATGTCCTTGGCCAAGCGATACGGGTCGCTCCGGACTTTCTCGATGGCGTCTTCACCGTAGGTCTTGTAAATGCGCACGGCCCGGCTGGTGCTGACCCCGTTGGAGTGGAGGAACAACATGATGTTGCGAATGACTTTCTGCTCCGCCCAAGCCTCCTTGATTCGTTTCCGGCGCTTTGGGCCGATGCCTTCCAAATCCTCAAGGCGGGCAGACTCCTTCTCAATGATGTCGAAAATCTTCTCCCCGAACTTCTCCACCAGCTTCTTGGCATAGACCGGGCCGATGCCCTTGACCATGCCGCTGCCCAGGTATTTCTCGATGCCCTCCTTCGTGGTCGGCGCGGTGCTGGTCAGCATTTCGGCCCGGAACTGCAGGCCGAATTCCCGGTCTTGCACCCAGCGGCCTTGGGCGGTGAGCCATTCCCCGGCGCTGACGGAAGCCAGGGAGCCAACAACGGTCACCAGATCGCGGTGCCCCTTGGCCTTCACCTTGAGCACTGTCCAACCGTTCTCATCATTGTGGAAGGTAACGCGCTCGATTAACCCCGAAAGGCTCTCTGGCAAGATTGTCGATGGCTTCTGCACCGGGCATGAATTGTGAAGCGCATGGGGCGTTGAGGCAAGTGCCCAACAGTGTTTCCAGCATGGCGCACTTATCCAGAGCACCTTGAGATTCCACCAGGACTGATCCTGTAGCTCTGAATCGAGCCGCATTGTACCCCAGGCGCTGTTCTTTCCTCAAAGGTGTACCCATTTACTGGTTGCGGCCGGAAAACGCCTTGGCGGTACATTTCCGTACGATTGCGGGGTACCCTTTCGGAAGCTTGGCCGGGGTGGTGGTGATGTCATCTTCGAGAATTAAGGTTGGTCAATATGCCTCTCGTGGGAGTTTGAGGTTGATTTGATTCGGGACTGGGCAGAGATTGGCCAGGAATTGAATGGAAACCGTGTTAAGCATCGGTCTTGGCATTGGCCTCAGCGCGGCCTCTGGTTTCAGGGTGTTTGTGCCGCTGCTTGTAATGAGCATCGCCAGCCTTTCTGGACATCTGGCCCTGGCTCACGGCTTCCAATGGATCGGGACGTATCCAGCATTGATTGCCTTTGGCGTTGCGACATGCATGGAGGTGGCAGGATATTATGTGCCTTTGGTTGGCCATTTCCTGGATATACTGGCTACGCCGTCCGCAGTCGTGGCAGGGATTATAATCACCGCGTCGGTCATTACGGACATGAGCCCGTTGATGAAATGGGCCTTGGCGATCATCGCTGGCGGTGGGGTGGCAGGAATCGTGCAGGGATCAACGGTTTTAGCGCGTGGAGCATCGACGGCGACTACTGGCGGATTGGGAAACGTCGTCGTGGCTACTCTCGAACTTGCCGGTGCGATTGTCGTCTCCATCTTGGCTTTAGCGGCTCCCTTCGTCGTAGTTGGGCTGCTGGTTGCGCTGGTCGTCCTCATTGGCGTCAAATGGCTTCGGCGAAAACCAAAATCCTTGAGTGGTTGTGGAGCCAACTGATTGATCTTTCGTATCCGTCTGATGGAACACATTGAGGCGGGCTCGCTGCATTCGCATGACATATGGCATGCGGCCCTTTTTGAAATCTACTCTCTCCTGTGCTGCTTTACATCGCGGAGCAGATGGGGAATTAAATTGGGGCGCGTTGCCGCGGAAATGCCGCACTGCGGGCGTTTGTACGAGGCGGACGGAGCGTTCTTGACATCGAAGCCGCTGTCGGATTGTATAATCCAAGTCTGGAAGAAGGAAGAAAATCACGAAAAAGGCCTGTGCCGGTCGTAGTCAACAAAACAATAGGGAAATCGTAAATTGTACCAATAACATGACTGTGGTGCCATCGCCAATGGTTTCGGATCGCTTGCTTTACCGACGAGCAAATGAATTGCTTTGAATACACCACCAGCATTATGCCGCAAATTCAGAACTTATTGGCGACCACTTTGCGACAAAACGCACTTCCAGTGCCATCTTTTTCAGGGTGTAAAGTTAGACGCAAATCAGACGCCAGAATGCGGATCCGAGCCCAGCCTTTCTCGCCGCTCATGATCAAGCCATTCGTGTGGGCATTGTTGATTTCATCGGCGCTCGTCGTGCAACCCGGTCGTTTGCGAGGCTCGGAGGCGACGGCGAGCAACGATGTCCCCCCAGCGAGAGCGCGGGTCATCATTGACAACGATTTTGGGGGCGATCCCGACGGCCTTTTCCAGTTAGCCCATCATCTTCTCTCTCCATCCGTTGAAATTCGATGTATCATTGGCTCACACAATTACCCAGATGGCTTCTACGGGCATGCCGGGTCGTCGGAGAATGCCTGTGCGGTGGTAAAAGAATTGCTCACGGTAATGAACCTTGCCGGGAAAGTTTCTGTTTATCAGGGGGCGAACGAGCG
>JBEKDI010000186.1:0-4020 GCA_050014435.1 Verrucomicrobiota bacterium
CCGATTCAACTCCGAGCGTTGTTCAGCAGACAATATGAAATCGAGCTTGGGCCTTGCCATGAGACACAGCATGGCACGACCGTCAAGCGTTAGTAAAGTCTTTTCTGACACACTGCACTAGGGCTAAAGCCCGCAAAGCAACCTTCGGTGTGCCAAGGCCCGCCCAGTTGGCCAAACGACGCTACCGCCCTCAGAGAATCCGCAATGGTCTTGAAAGGCGCTGATGCAAGGCCTGTTTTGCCTGGTAGGAAAGGTGCAGATTCTGACGGTTGCCAAACGAACCCATTTTCCCGGCCCTATACCCGCTGGCCGACTTTGTTTGACTTTGCGGAATGGGATGGGCACTAAAACACCAAAGATTATGAATATCCGTTTGTGGTTCGTGACTGCGGCGATTGTGCTGTTTTCAAGTTCCGCCAGTCATGCGGCTGACGCGCCGGCAAGATTGCCGGGAACTCAATCCGACGGCTCTATCTTGCTGCATAATCAATGGTCCATCCGCCCGGCCGGACGGCAGATCCAATTGGGTGACTTGCCGGTCAATATCGCCGTTCATCCCAAGGGCAAATTCGCCGCTGTCCTGGATTGCGGTTTCGGCCCGCATCAAGTCGTGATTGTGGAGTTGAACAACGGGCAGATTGCCTCGTGCGCGGCGGTGACCAACTCTTTTTACGGCCTGACTTTCTCGGACAACGGCAGGGAACTTTATTGCAGCGACGGGGCCGATGAAACCATCCACCGATTCGATTTCCACGCAGGCCAGCTTGCCAACGAGACCGAGATCAAAGTGCATGACCGGACCCTCCGAGGCGTGCCTTGCGGGCTGGCCATCGACCGCGCCGGCAGGAAGTTGTTTGTGGCCAACGTATGGGGTAACTGCGTCTCAGAAGTCGGTTTGGGGAAGAACACAAACGTCGTTGATATCAGCGTTGGCCGCAAGCCGGCCCACCTTGCCATGGCGCCTCTGGTTCCGCCGTCCGACTTCGACACCTTCTCGGCGGAAAAGCGCGCGGAGGTTGGCCTTTACAGCGCGGATCCGGACGACGCTTTTCCTTACGCTTGTTGTCTGGATGAAGCGCGCCAGCGCCTTTACGTGAGTCTTTGGGGGCAGGCGGCGGTGAAGGTGATCGACTTGCAGAACCCCGGCATGATGACGAACTGGTCGACAGAGGAGCATCCTTGCGAGATGGTCTTGAGCCGCTCCGGCGGTACACTATACGTGGCCAACGCCAATCGCAATACCGTCACGGTATTTGACACGGCCACGGGCCGCGCCCTTGAAACCATCTGGGCTGCCTTCCATCCCGACGATCCGCCCGGCGCAACCCCCAACAGCCTGGTCCTGTCGCCCGACCAGAAAACGTTGTTTGTCGCCAATGCCAACGTCAACGCGGTGGCCGTGTTCGACGTAGGCAAGCCGGGCCAAAGCCGGTCCCTCGGTTTCATCCCCACGGGCTGGTATCCGACCTCGGTGCGCGTGTCGCACGACGGCAAACATCTGTTGGTGGCCAACGGCAAGGGAGGCGCGCCAAAAGCCAACCCGCACGGACCCGGGCCGGGCAAAAGATCCTCCGAATATATCGCGGGCCTTTTCCCGGGCACATTGAGCTTCATCGATCTCCCGGAGAGCCCGGAAGAATGGGGGAGCCAAATGGCCGAGTGGACCGCGCAGGTCTATGCCTGCACGCCGTTGAAGGGCGGCGGTGCCGTCTCCACCGCGCCCCCTGCGGGCTGCCCCATCCCGGCCAAACCGGGCGACCCGTGCCCCATCAAATACGTCATATATATTATCAAGGAGAACCGGACCTATGACCAGGTCTTTGGCGACATGCCGCAGGGAAACGGCGACCCCGCCCTCTGCCTCTTCCCTGATCGCGTCACGCCCAATCACCACCAACTGGCCCGCGAGTTTGTGTTGCTGGACAATTTTTATGCCGACGCCTCGGTCAGCGCCGACGGCCACGAATGGAGCATGGGCGCTTACGCGACCGATTTCCTCGAAAAAATGTGGCCGATGAATTACGCGCACAATCGCAGCGGCAAATTTCCCTATCCGGCCGAGGGTTATTTCCCAATCGCCGCTCCCGCCGGCGGCTACTTGTGGGACCGAGCCGCCGCCGGCGGGGTCAGCTACCGGAGCTACGGGGAATTTGTCAGCTACGACCAGGCTCCCGGCCAGCCGTGCCGGCCGCGGGTCAAAGCCCTGCAAGGCCATATTGATCCCCTGTATCGCGGCTTCGATTTGAAATACAGCGACGGGAAACGGGCGGAGCGCTTCATTTCTGAATTCAACCGGCTGGCCGCGGCCGCAGAAATGCCGCGCCTGCAGATTGTCCGGCTGCCCAATGACCACGTGCATGGCACGACCGCCAATTTTCCCACGCCGGCGGCATACCTGGCGCAGAACGATCTGGCGCTGGGACAGATTGTTGACACCGTCAGCCATTCCAAATACTGGGCGCAAACAGCCATCTTTGTGCTCGAAGACGACGCCCAAAACGGTCCCGATCATGTGGACGCCCATCGCACCGTCGCCCTGGCCATCAGCCCCTATACGCGGCGCGCCGCCACCGACTCCACCATGTATTCCACCAGCAGCATGCTGCGCACCATGGAACTGATTCTGGGACTGCAGCCAATGTCGCCATTCGACGCCGCCGCCACGCCGATGTTCGCGTCCTTCCAGGAGAAGCCGGACCTGCGCACCTTCGCCGCGCTGCCGGAGAAAGTCGATATGACCGAAAAAAACTTGCGCACCGCCTGGGGGGCCGGCTTGAAGATGGATTTCAGCAGAGAAGACGCGGCGGACGACTATTTGCTCAACGAAACGGTCTGGAAATCGGTGCGAGGCGCCGCCTCGCCCATGCCCGCGCCGATCCACGCCGCCTTCGTCTTTACCCGCCAGAGTGACGACGATTGAACTCTACCGCGTCCGCGTAGCACACGCCGGTCCCGCCGTAAATGTCCAGGGCCGACCCAATTGTCAGATCTATTTTTCCGCGTCCGATGCGCTGTACGTCCTCCAGATCGCGCAACGAATTGGCCCCGCCGGCGTAAGTCACCGGGATGGGCGACCATTGACCCAGTTTCCTGACCAATTCCAAGTCCATGCCCAGTCGCAGGCCCTCGACATCCGCCGCATGCACCAGGAACTCGGCGCACCATTCCGCCAGCCCCGCCAGGCTTTCCGGCCCAAGCTCCAATTCCGTGAACTTCTGCCAGCGGTCCGTCACGACGAGATACCTGCCGGCTTTGCAGCGGCAGCTCAAATCCAGCACCAGCCTGTTCTTGCCGATGGCCGTGGACAATTGGCGGAGCCGTTCCCGGTCCAGCCGGCCCTCGCGGAAAATCCAGGAAGTGACAATGACATGAGAAGCGCCGGCTTCCAAAAAACCGGCCGCGTTGGCCAATTCAATCCCGCCGCCGACCTGGAGACTGCCCGGGAAAGCCGCCAGCGCCGCGCGTGCCGCCGCCTCATTGCCCGGGCCGAGCATGACGACGTGGCCGCCGAGCAGCCCGTCTTTCTTAAAAAGCTCGGCAAACCAGCAGCTGGGGCGGTCCGAGACAAAATTCGTTCGCAAAGATTGCGGATCATCGGTCAAGGAACCGCCCACGATTTGTTTGACCTTGCCCTCATGGAGATCAATGCATGGCCTGAACATCCCTCCACAATAAGGCGGCGCCCCGCCCGTTCAAAGTGCAAAGTGCCGGGGGCCATCGAAACGACCGGGGTCCTTTCTTTTGTGAATGGAAGTTGTTGAAGTTGAGGGTTGAAAGATTTTGCTAGCCCGACTTTCGCAACTGGGGGGGTTGGCGAATCACAAGTTGTTGCAAATCAGGGCAGCGATGCAAAAGGTCTGCACCAAGGTTATTCGGGCAGCAATTGTCCTTTCTGTGCAATGCGCGGCGGCGATTGTGGCGGCAGTTCCCAGCCCAATTGCGCCAGCAGCATTTTGTGATCTTTCTCCGGCTGCGTGTAGCGGCAAAAGACCAGTTCCCGCCCGTCGCTGGTGGGAAAAT
>JBEKDI010000187.1:0-3975 GCA_050014435.1 Verrucomicrobiota bacterium
TGATCGGCGACAAGACCGGGCCATCGCTGATCGCCGAGGTCTACGGGGACGTGCGTCCGGACCACCTCCTGGCCGTGGCGCGCAACATCCGGCTCACCGCGAAGACACGGATTCTCGCCTGCGATAAAAAGAAGAAAGGCCCCAAAAGCTGATGCGCAGGCCATCAGAAAAGAGAACATATGGAAACGACTCAAGACAGCCCGCGCCCGATCACGGCAATCTCGTCATTCCACAGCCTGGCACAGGCTGAAACAGCCTGGAACCAGTTCTGCGGAACGCCTGCGGAAGCGCCGGGTTCCTTTTCTGTCCTCTTGGTGCCGAAACAAAGGGGGTTACCACCATTCGGCATCGGCACCAGGAGGAACCGGGGGACACAGCGCGGCACAACGCGACACACGCGATTGTTAGCAGTGAGATTGCGGTTCCCCCTCCGGATCGCTTTTCTCAAACGTTCCGATTCAAATCAAGGCGAATTTAGATAAAGCCTTCGGCAAACAAGAATGCAGAATCCAATAATCCGTCAAACAAAAAGTAGATCATGAGCCTCAACATCTCAGAATCAATTCCAAACACCGCCTGTTTGACGGCGCAAACCGCCCCAACTAATGTGGTGCTATTGACAACTACTCTGAACGCCTCTCTACAGAACGGCGTCGTCAAATGGTGGCTTTCGTCGGATGCCATAATAAATACTGAGTCTCTCGTAAAAAAGCTTCGCGACGAGGTGAGTTCACTCACCGCATATCTCGTCAGCAGGTTTTCCGAATCCGGACGGGCCCAACTTGCCCAATCATTTGACTCAGCCACAGATTGGGAAACCCTGAAACGGGTTCTCGTGTTTGAGTTGAACCAGGTAATCGGTGGCGAGTCAATCTATGACCAGGCTCGCTTCGTGAATATTGAATTGCGTAAGAGCACACAAAAGCTCATTAAAATGAAACCCCAGCGCGTCGCACTGGTTCGTATGAACCGCCTCTTGATAGAGGATGCATTTCCGTTGGACATATCCCGGCCACGAGGAAGGGGCACAAATCAAATCCAAAAGCCGGCGACTGTCCATCATTTCAAAAAGAACGGCGTTTGGGGCGTGCTGGCCAACCTCGTCGCGCCTCGCGTGCTGGAAGGAAAGATGCGCAGCGGCCGCCAGAAATTCGAACGGCAAACCCAAGACCTGGCCAACGACCTGTGCCTCGAGATCAACAACAAGCTTTTTGGCAAGGAACTGGCCCGGCAATTGACCAAGCGCGAAATAGACATTGCCAAAAAACTGTTCTGGGAGTTGCTCGAGCCCAAACATCCGGATTGGATAGATCACACCGACAAAATGGTCGATCACTGCGAAAAAACATGTTTTCGGGTGGTCCATGCTGACATCCCCAGCATAATTGAGGCCGCGAAGATATTCTGGTCCAGCCACATGGTGAAACTGGAACCTGAAACCAGGAGCAACTATCATTACATGATAGCGTTTCTGTTGCCAAAGTTTGGAACGCTTAAGCCCTTCGAAATGACCGATGAGATGGTGCTGAAAATGGCAGAAGGCACAGAGCAGCTCGAGTATTGGAGAACCAGCCGTAAATGGAATCAGACGGCAGAGGAGACTAAAGCGCGGCTTTGGGATACTCCAACGAAATCAAAGTCAAAGCGACCTTGGACATCTGGTATGAAACTTAAATTCGTCAGCCATGCTCGAGCGTTCAAGAATTGGATGCATTCGTCGAAGGATCCGGTCTCGAAGAAGAAGCGGAATTGGTGTCCCCCATCCGAAATGGAAATTGATGATTTCCAAAACATCATGCCGGCAAAAGCGGGAAAGAACCAGGATGCCGACGAGATCTTGGACGCGCAATGTAAGAAGAAACCAGCTCTCGCAATCCCTCAATGCCAGGCCCTGCTCGATGTTGCCTTTACCGCCTTCGACGGTCACTACGCGGCGTTCTATGTTCATTCGCTCTTCGGAGGCAGCCGCGTCAAGGAAACCAAGAGGATGGGGGCACAAGGTTTCGACGCAGAAGATGGGGTTCAGTCAATTTCTGCTGAAGCCGCAAAAAAAGACGAAGCGCGCGAGAGCACGCTTTATGACAACCTCATCATCATGGTGGAGGCATTGAAATCCGTCGGCCTTTACACGGACGCGAATCTGCGCCCCACCTGCCACCAGCGCACTGTGATTCATATGCTCGCTGGCTTTAGCGGTAACGGCAAGGTAGCCATTAAGCGCGCAAAAAGGGAACGGAAGCGGTTGGAAGACTTGGGCGTTGTCTTGCCGCCATACAACTGGAAAACCTTTGTCCCATCAAATGCTTTGCGCCGCACGTCATTGTCTATGCATTACAAGTTGTTTAACAGTGTAAGCAAAACCGTTGAATGGGCTGGGAACTCGAAAACCGTTTTCAAATCGTTTTACAAGCGCCTAGTCTCCAAGGCCGATGCCAAGCAATTCTGGGTGATGCTGCCGTCGCTGCTGAAAGCCGGAGGCAAAGTCACAGTTAATTTGCCTGCTAATCATCAACTTGATTCAGCCATGACCAAGGAGGTGGTGACCGCAATTCCCGTCGCCTGTCAAGCCATGGGCTTGGCCACCGAGAAAATCGCACAGGCTAAGGCCAAGATTACAGCCGCCAAATCTGCGGCGTCCAAGGCCCGTATGAACAAGAACGGCTCTGAGAAACCCAAGGCTGAAGAACTGGCGGCGGAACAAGACAAAGAATCTAATGGTGCGGATGTTGGCGCTCTTCGCAATGCGGGATAGCCGGGTGCATACCAAGAAAAACCCACGACCGATCCGCTGGGGTTTTGCTGGCGCCGGAAGAAATTCGGCATTCCGCTACACCCATCAAAAAATTACAAATGACCGCGTCGCGGAATAGAGCCATTTTTTGCCGAATACCTGCTGAAAAGCGCAAGATAAGGCGTGGTGGATAAGAAACACATACTCGTGTTTTGGAGACATGAGACAACAGCGTGCAACTCGTTGCATACCAGCATCTGGAAACAGGCAGTAACAACGTGAAACATCGCGGAACACTCTTGAGTGATAATAAGGTATATCAAGGTTGTCGGAAATGAGTTAATCCGCTACGTTCAGTGTAGCAACATTGGCCCACGTTCGGGAGAACTCACCACAGCATTTTTAGACCGTGCAACAGATTGAAGAGACAGGATCGAGTTTTGGCAGATACTGAGGAACCGGAAACGGTTCGCAGGCGTCCGCCCAGTGGAAAAGGCAAAGCCGGGAAGCGATGACCAATGGCTATCTGGTTTTATCTGGACGTTCCTGTTCTGAAACAACTATATCATCAGGTGACGGTACTGTACCGGAATGCGGAGTGAGCAGTTGAAACAACCATCTGCGCTTTGAGGTGTTGCGCTTCTGGTATCCTTTGCCCCAGGAGAGTGATGCGGGTTTCCAAACGATATCAACTACTTCATGCTGGTTGGTCGAGATTCCCGCTGGTCAAACCACTCCATGACAGAACGCGGACGATAGAAAATGAGGCGGCCACGGCGAACGTGAGGCATCATTCTTCGTTTAGTTTCCTTCCTCAGCCATTGAAGACTGGGCCTGCTTTTCGCGTCCCAGACAATTTCTAACAGGCGCGGCCCCGATACCCATTGTTCCAATTCAGCGAAAGGAAGCGCAGTACATGTTCCCAGAGGCGCTGCGTCCGTCGGTTGAGAAGCACCGGCCTGGGTCGGTATTGATGGGCATATACTCATATTTTTACAAACGGCAGGCTTGCCTTAACGACAAGCTGGCCAACAATGGTAATAGCTACAAAACTGGAAATTTTGTTCCGCGGCATTCGGGTCCAAAGCCAATGCGATGGTCGAAGAGCTTGCTCCGGGCGGCGTGCGGATAAGTTTTGAACATCGGATGAGGCCATGGCCCGACTGCTCCGCGACCACCGCCGAGAAGCCGCATGACGATGCAGAGGTTGAAGTTTTTGGACAGTACGCCGTCCTCCCGCCAAG
>JBEKDI010000188.1:0-3743 GCA_050014435.1 Verrucomicrobiota bacterium
AAAGGGGGCGATCTCCAGCGAGTCATATTCAGGACCATTGGGCTGGAATCGTGCTGGACCGCGATCCACATAAGTTCCGTTCGCCCACAGAACATAGCGGGCATCGGCAAAGAGATGCAGGAGCGCGCTGGCAGGCTGCTTCTCCAGATTAAAGCTTTTCCGAAATCCAACTGCAACTCCTTGTTTGTCCCCAGCCTTCGGGGCATCCGCCCAAATGAAAGCAGCTTGAAGCTGGTTGCCAATCGGATCCTGCATTATCCGCAGTACGCCGGTCAACGGAGGAGCGATTTCAGGCTGGGGGTTCGCGATCCCGGCAACTTTCACAAGCCCGATGGTCATCGGTTGGGCCTGGGACTCGCTGCTCCCACCAGGGAGCGTGACTGCCAGCAGCCAGCAAACCGCAGGCGCAGTTCCTCTCAAGAATTGGCGTCTTTGAGTGGTGGCAGCCACGATCTTTTCATTTTCCATCCCAGAGCATGCTTTCGCCTTTTTTTAAATTCAAGTCATGCGTGGTCGAACCGTAACGCAGCCAGGCCGGATTTCCGTTGAGCGAATGCACCGTGGCTTCGGTCAGCTTGCCGTCCTGCCAAGTGATGTTCACCTCAAAGCCGCCGCGGGCTCGGAGACCCGTCACTGAACCGCTCGGCCACGCTTTCGGCAGCGCAGGCAGCAGATCAATAATGCATCCATCTTTACGCTGAGCTAATGAGTCTGCATAGCGCTCCTGGCTTTGCAGGAGCATTTCGGCGATGCCTGAGACCGCGCCAAAATTGCCGTCAATCTGGAACGGCGGATGCGCATCAAAAAGATTCGGGTAAGTGCCGCCACCCGTATCAAAAGTATTGCCGTGGCTTCCCGGAACGTCGAGCAAATGCCTTAATATCAAATAGGCTTGGTCGCCGTCGAGAAGGCGTGCCCAAAAATTGATCTTCCACGCGAGACTCCAACCCGTGCCGGCGTCGCCACGTCCTTTCAGCGTGACCTTGGCGGCTTTGAAAAGTTCCGGCGTGCCGGATTGGCTGATCTGGCTGCTGGGAAAAAGGGCGTAAAGCTGCGAGACATGCCGGTTGTTGTCGTTCGGACTGTCGATGTCATCCAGCCATTCCTGAAATTGTCCCCATTTCCCGACCTGGAACGGCGGCAATTTCTCACTCAAGCCGAGAATTTGTTTGCGAAACACGGCGTCCTTGCCGAGAACTTCCGAGGCCTTCGCAGTTTGGACGAAAAGGTCGCGGAGGAGACCGGTATCCATCGCCGGCCCGGCGCAAAGGCCGCCATTCTCGGGTGAATACGCGGGACACGTCACCATCCGGTCCTCGTTGGGGTGGTTCGGATCTTTCACCAAATAATCCACGAAAAACTCGGACGCACCTTTCATCAGCGGATAGGCTCCCTTCAAGAACACCTTGTCGCCGGTGAACTGGTAGTGCTCCCAAAGATGGGTGCAAAGCCAGGCGCCAGCCATCGGCCACATGCCGTTGGGAGGAAAATCTACCGGGGCGGTCCCGCGCCAGAGGTCGGTGTTGTGATGGACGACCCAGCCCTTTGCGCCATACATGGTTTTAGCGGTCGCCGTACCAGTCTCGGAAAGGTCTTTGATCATGCCGAAGAGCGGCCCGGCGCACTCGGAGAGGTTCGCGGTTTCAGCGGGCCAATAGTTCATTTCGGTGTTAATGTTCACCGTATACTTGCTGCCCCAGGCGGGGGACATCGGCGAGCCGTAGTAATCCTTCCCGCTCATGTCGAGCTCGCCAGTTCTATAGTTTGCGCCATTCCAGAGTCCCTGCAGATTGGCGGGCTGACCTCCGGGGCGGCTGCAAGAAATCAGGAGGTAGCGTCCAAATTCGAAGTAAAGCGCCGCCAGGTCAGGATCGTTGCCCTTGGAGAAATTCGGAATTCGCTCGTCGGTCGGCAAACTCGCTCCTGCGGTCCTCCCAAGATTGAGCGAAACGCGGCGAAACAGAGCCTGGTAGTCGGCGAGATGAGCCGATTTGAGCTGCTTAAAGGATTTCTTTGCAGCTGCATTGAGTGTTGCGTCGGCCCTGGTTTTGGGATCGGCGGAAACGTCATGGTAATTCTTGTAATTCGTCGCGGCGGAAATAATCAGAGTGACCGAATTGGCGTTTTGCACGGTGAGACCGTCTTCGGTCACGGTAACTTTACCTCCGTCATTTTTTGCCAATAGCCGGGCTTGGGCGACGATGGCACCAGGAACATCAACGTCATGGATGGTGCGGGCTGATTGGGGGATTTGGTCAGGTAGCCACCATTCCTTTGTGGTCTTTCTATAATCGCTGCCGCGTCCTTCCAACACAAGTGTGTTGCCTTCGGCAGTTTGCTTAAAATCCTTGAGTGGGGATGCGAAGGCGGCCGTGAAACTGACGCTGCCAGGCTTGTCCGCCGAAATGTGAACCACGATGACCTGGTCGGGATAACTGGCAAACACCTCGCGTGTATAGGTGCAATCGCCAACCTTGTAAGTGGTCACCGCGATGGCGGTATCCAGGTCCAGCGAGCGGCAATAATCTGTGACCGGAATAGCATTGCTGGGAAAAGTCAGCGCCACATCTCCCAGAGGAAGATATGCCGTCTCCTTAATGGGTTGGCCGAAGGCTTTTTGGTAAAGCAGCCCATAGGCCTCCTCCAGTCCTTCGGGCTTGCTCTTAAAAATCAATGCGCGCGCCTGTTTGATGGCTTCGAGCACCGAAGTCTGCGCCGGTTGATAAGGGCCGCCGGACCAGACGGTGTCTTCGTTGAGCTGAAGATGTTCAGTGTTGGTGCCGCCGAAAACCATTGCACCGAAACGGCCGTTGCCGATGGGAAGTGCTTCATACCAATTCGTCGCCGGATGTTTATACCACAGTAAATATCGGCCTGTTGGGCCATGCTCGACGTTGGCACTGGCGCCAGCGGAATCCGACGGTTCAGGAACGGCATCAGCCCGTGCATAAACATTCGTCCGTGAAGAGAACAGAAGCACGATAGCGCATAGAGCGATGTATGGTTGTAGAGTTTTGTTTTTCATGCGGTATTGTTGTTTTAGCCGGGATTTTCCGTTTGATGGCGAATGTGCCGGGTGTTTGTGAGAAGTGGTATTAGTCCATCAGCGTCCGCAACATATCCCGCTCATTGGCCAACTGCGCCTCCGCCCGTTTGCGCTCGGTGATGTCCAGCAATATGCCTTGCGAGCCGACGATCGCTCCATCAGGGCCACGCAACGGCCCTTTAATGACGTGGAAATATTGCTCCTTGCCATCCGCGCCGACATGATACTCCTCCACTTCAATGGACTGGCCGGTTTCCATGATGAGTTTATGATGGTGTGCGCCTTCATTTAACACCTTGATTTCTCTCAACCTCTCAGGACGTTCCACATCTTCGGACTTCCATTTGCCAGCGGCAAATTCCTCGGCGGTTTTGCCAATGAATTCATTCAAGGTTGCCTCTTTGAGGTGGCAAAGCCATGAATTTACGAAGACGTAACGGCCCTCGCAGTCTTTCTGGAAAACACCAATCGGCAGTTGATCCAGAAGCAAATACGGCAGTGATGGCGATTCCCGCGAAAATTGCCCTGCCTGGTCGCCTCCCATGAGCGCGGGGCGATTGATATCTGCTTTCTTCATTACTGGACAGTGGAACGTTCATGCAGCCTTTTCCAGTTCAAGGATTTCAGCGTAGCCGCAGCGGGCGGGGCTGATTTTGGTTGCGAGGAATTTCTTGAGGGTAACGCTTTCGGGTGAACG
>JBEKDI010000189.1:0-3526 GCA_050014435.1 Verrucomicrobiota bacterium
GAGTGTTTTGGTGTACTGGGTGTTTTCGTAAGTCGTTGATAATGTGGTGCATCCGGCAGGACTTGAACCTGCAACCTTCTGATCCGAAGTCAGAAGCTCTATCCAATTGAGCTACGGATGCCCGGGAGAACGACGGCCTGACCGGAGGCCGTTTTCGTTCGGCCAAACATGCACATTAATTCCCCCGCTGGCAAGGGGAACCGGGGTGGAAGAGCAAAATAAAAAGCAAAAAACTGTTGAAATGCAGGCCGCCAAGTCTTGCGGCCATGCATTGTAACAGTTTCCAAGCTGCTGATGTCCTGCCGGCACCCGCTTGTCGGGGTGCGCCATCCGTCAACAGCAGGGCGTCAATTATTAGAATGCTTTTGTCAACACGAGGGCCACGGTGTGCCCTTGCACCCGGTTCTCCGCCATGAACTCATAGTTGTAACGGAGCGCCACCCAACTCTTGATGCTCGGAATAAACATGTTGACTTCGGGGCCGACCGCCGCCACCCGGCTGTATGGAAATAACGAGTTCCCCGGCCCCATCGGCGAGCTTCCAGTGCTGGCCGTGACCCTCTGCTGGTAATAACCCACGATACCGCAATCAATTGTCTTCATCACTTTTTTGCTGATGCCCCATTCCGCGGTCCAAGCGTCACCGGGGGTTATGTCCGTGTGGTTCCACTCGCTATTGCAAAACTCAAACCGGTTCAACTCCGATATCGACCAAGTTTTTGCCTCGTCGGGATGCCAGGTTGCTCCCAACGTCAGTTCGGGAGTCCAAAAGCCTGATCCAGGCTGTGTTTGGGGCGGGCCACCAGAATCGCCTGTCGGCGCCCAGAAACCGGTTGCGAAACCGATGTCGAATTGTCCCGGATGCCAGGAAAGGGTGCTTTCGCCGTAAAAGTCGCCGACTCCAAACGTGGAGCTTCTGAAGGGACCGCTCTTCACGCTGCTGTAAACGAACGGCAGCACCACGTCGCCGCCAAGGTAGCCGCCGAGGACTTTCAAGTCGCTGATAAAGATCGCGCGCGGGACGGTGGCGTAGACCATGGCCTGGAAACCGGCCGGGGCGACGTTATGGCCGGTCGCGTTATCCACTTGTTCGCCCAGATAGAAGACGTTGTAGTCCCGGAAGTACCAGCCGGGCGGTGGCAGGGTGGCGCAATCAATTCCTTCAATGCCGGGAACGTAATGCGCGTCGGGTTGTGCTTGGATCACGCCGGGAAGTGCCGCCAGCGCGATGGTGAGGAGACAACGAACGATTTGTTTTTTCATCGGATTTTTGTTAATGATTGACTGGAGTTCAGTGAGGTTAAACGTCCTGGATCTTACCCTGGAGGAAAGTTTCGTAGGCGCTGAGGTCGAGCAAACCATGGCCGGAGAGATTGAACAGGATCACGCGCTTTTTGCCCGCCTGGCGCGCTTCCTCCGCTTCGGCCACCACGGCCGCGATGGCGTGGGCTGATTCCGGCGCGGGCACGATGCCCTCCGTGCGGGCAAAGAGGGTGCCGGCCTCGAACACCTTGGATTGATGGACGGCCTGGGCCTCGATCAAGCCCAGTTTGAGCGCGTGGCTCACCATGGGTGACATGCCGTGGAAACGCAGGCCGCCGGCATGGATGGACGGGGGCATGAATTGGTGCCCCAGCGTGTACATCATAAGGAGCGGGGTCGTCTCAGCCGTGTCGCCGAAATCGTAGCGCAACTCGCCCTTGGTCATGGACGGGCAGGCGGAGGGTTCCACGGCGATGACGCGATATTTCTTCTTGTCTTTGATTTTGCCTTGCAGGAAGGGGAAGGCCAGGCCCGCGAAATTGCTGCCGCCCCCGGCGCAGCCGTAAATCGAATCCGGCTCCTCGCCCGCCATTTCCATCTGGCGGATGGCTTCCTGGCCGATGACCGTCTGGTGCAGGCAAACGTGATTCAGGACACTGCCCAGCGCATATTTGGTGTGCGGATGCGTTACGGTGTCCTCGATGGCTTCGCTGATGGCCATGCCCAGGCTGCCGGGGCACTTCGGATCTTCCTCCAGCACTTTTCGTCCGTATTTGGTCTGGTCGCTCGGGCTGGCGTGGACCGTGGCTCCCCAGGTGTTCATCAGCATCCGGCGATACGGCTTTTGCTGATAGCTGATCTTGACCATATAGACGTTGCACTCCAGTCCAAACAACTGGCAGGCCAGGGCGAGCGACGATCCCCATTGGCCGGCGCCTGTTTCCGTGGCGATCCGCTTGGTTCCAGCCTCCTTGTTGAAGAAAGCCTGCGGAACCGAAGTATTGACCTTGTGGCTGCCCGCGGGGCTGGTGCCTTCATACTTGTAGTAGATGTGCGCCGGCGTTTTCAGCGCGCGCTCAAATCGCACTGCCCGCAACAGAGGCGTCGGCCGCCACAGCGCATAGATTTCGCGCACCGGTTCGGGGATTTCCACCCAACGGTCCGGGCACATTTCCTGTTTCACCAGGTTCTCGGGAAAAATCTGCGTCATCATCTCCAGCGACACGGGTTCTTTCGTGCCGGGGTGCAAGGGCGGTGGCATCGGTTGGGGGAAATCGGCCAGCAGATTGTACCATTGCTTGGGAATATCCGTCTGGGACAAAGTGAATCGGGTGGTTTGACTCATAGAATGATAGACGTAAGTTGCTTGTGCTGAATCGCGTCAGCGTTATTATTAAAATTGCTAGCTGACTATAGCGTCCTGCCCGGGCGAGACTTCCCATATATTGCCAAATCCTTTGCAGTATTTGTGGTTTGAGCCGAGCACAAAGGTTCATTTTACAGGCCATTGATGATGAATTATTTGCATATTTCAGTCTCCGAACCGCAACACCAAGGCGCGTAATTCAATTTTGGCGCCGCCGATGCCTTGCGAGGCCGCCTTGCCCAGCCAGTGCCGCGCTTTGGCCAAATCCTGCGGAACACCATTCCCATCCCGATAACGCGCTCCCAGGGAATAGGCGCTGAGTGCATGGCCTTGTTCGGCTAGCTCTGTTTCGTGTAGGACCTCCCGGGCCTCGGAATCCTCCGGGGAGATGGGAGCCATGGGAAGGATGGGAGGAATGGGATTTATGAGGGGGCAATCATCGGCTGGAAGTGGGAGACCCGCCGTCGCTGAAGCTATGGCGGGCAAGTTAAGATTGGAAAGGGCGACGGCACCTTCGGAAAGGGGCGCTGCCGGTCGGGGGTTGATAGGGACGGAAGAATGGACTTTATGGACGGCATGGACAGTGGGTTCTGCCTGCACAAAATCACTTTGATTCGCTTTGAGTTGGTCAGAGTGCGGCTGGGTGGGCTTTGCCTGGCGGGCACGCTTTATCTTCTTGTTGGCCAAGGGTTTAGACTTGGGGGCGGGGGTGGCTTTTTGGTTGCGGGGTGGTTTGACTGGCTCGTCGTCGAAGGTGTCGGTGGGTAAGATGTCTAATTTTGCCTTCACATCGCCCCGTTGCACGGCCAGGACATAGGCGGCGATTTTTCGGCCAAACTTGCCGCCCCCGTAGGCGTAGGACAGTGACGGCACGAGCGCCGCGTCCATGAAGGGCTG
>JBEKDI010000190.1:0-3488 GCA_050014435.1 Verrucomicrobiota bacterium
ATTGTTCTGGACGATGAAAAGGGAACTTTGAAGGAGCAACTGGCTCATCGAAGTGTTTTGGAGCCTTCGGTTCCGGCCTTGACGCCCACCCGTTTTAGGTCCGAGGATCGGCCCACGCCGCTTCCGCCACGCGAGTTGATCTTTCCAAACGGATTGGGCGGCTTTACGCGCGACGGCCACGAATATGCCATCACCCTTCAGCCCGGCCAGATGACGCCGGCGCCGTGGGTCAATGTGCTGGCCAATCCCAGTTTCGGGACGGTTGTTTCCGAGAGCGGGGCGGCTTACACTTGGGTCGAAAACTCCCATGAATTTCGACTGACGCCCTGGAGCGATGATCCGGTCCAGGATACCACCGGGGAAGCTTTCTATATTCGCGACGAGCAGACCGGACATTTCTGGTCTCCCACGCCGTTGCCCGCGCGCGGCGCAACGCCCTACGTCATCCGGCATGGCTTTGGCTACACCGTGTTCGAGCACACCGAAAACGGCATCGCCTCCGAGTTGTGGGTCTATGTGGCGATGGATGCCCCGGTAAAATTCACGGTCTTGAAAATACGAAACGTCTCGGGGCGTCCACGCCGCTTGTCGGTCACCGGTTACTGGGAATGGGTGTTGGGCGACTTGAGGCAGAAAAGTCTATTGCACGTGCAAACCGAAGTGGACCTCAAAACCGGCGCATTATTGGCGCGCAATTATTACAACACCGAATTCCCCGATCGCCTCGTGTTCCTTGACGTGAATGATACCACGCGCACTCTCACTGGTGATCGCAAAGAGTTCATTGGCCGGAACGGAAGTTTGTCGGAGCCGGCGGCGCTGAAACGCGCGCGCCTTTCCGGCAAAGTCGGCGCGGGGCTTGATCCGTGCGGCGCGGTGCAAGTCGCTTTCAATTTGGCGGACGGCCAGGAGCGGGAAACGAGTTTTCGTTTCGGCGTAGGCCGCAATGCGGCTGATGTGCAGAATCTGATCCGGCGCTTTCGCAGGGCAGACTCTAGCCGTGTAGCGTTCGAAGGTGTTTGCAATTATTGGAATCGAACCCTCGGCGCGATCAGTGTGGACACGCCCGATCCCGCCGTGAATGTGATGGCGAACGGCTGGCTGCTGTACCAGACATTGAGTTGCCGTCTCTGGGGCCGGACGGGGTTTTATCAATCCGGCGGGGCCTACGGATTCCGGGACCAGTTGCAGGACGTCATGGCGCTGGTGCATGCCGAACCGGCGCTGACCCGCGAGCATCTGCTCCGCGCAGCAGCGCGCCAATTCCGCGAAGGCGACGTGCAGCATTGGTGGCATCCCCCATCCGGGCGCGGTGTGCGGTCGCACTTTTCCGATGATTACCTGTGGCTGCCTTACGCCACCTGCCGTTACGTTTCGTGTGTCGCCGACACCGGGGTGCTCGACGAGAAGATTCCCTTCCTTGAAGCCCGGCCGGTCAAGCCGGAGGAGGAATCTTATTATGATCTGCCGAATCGCTCCGAAGAGTCGGCCACGCTCTATCAACATTGTGTGTGCGCCATCGAGCGTGGATTAAAACTCGGTCAACATGGGTTGCCACTGATGGGGTGCGGGGACTGGAATGATGGCATGAATCGTGTGGGAAACCAGGGACGCGGGGAAAGTGTCTGGCTGGCTTTCTTTCTATACGACGTACTCACCCAGTTTGCCCCGCTGGCCCGCGCGCACCGCGATCCCGCCTTTGCCGAACGGTGCCTGGCTGAGGCGCGGCAACTGCAACAGAACATTGAGCAACACGCCTGGGACGGCCAGTGGTACCGACGCGCTTACTTCGACAATGGCGAACCGCTCGGCTCCCAAGCCAATCCAGAATGTCAGATTGATTCCTTGCCACAGAGTTGGTCGGTGATCAGCGGAGCGGGCGATCCTGAGCATTCCAGTCAGGCGATGGAATCAGTCGACCGGCGTCTGGTCCGCCGCGATGCCGGACTGATTCAATTATTTGATCCGCCCTTCGACAAATCAGCGCTCAATCCCGGTTACATCAAAGGTTACATTCCTGGCGTGCGTGAGAACGGCGGCCAATACACCCACGGCGCGATTTGGACCGCCATGGCCTTCGCTCTTCTGGGAGAAAGCGAACGCGCATGGGAACTTTTCGCGCTGCTCAACCCCATCCATCACGGGGGCACGCCCCAACAAATTGCCACTTACAAAGTTGAGCCTTATGTCATCGCCGCAGACGTTTATGCGGTGGCGCCGCACATCGGCCGGGGCGGATGGACCTGGTATACTGGATCTGCCGGCTGGATGTATCGGCTGCTCATCGAAACGCTGCTGGGCGTCAATCTCGCGGGCGATCAACTGCGGCTGACACCCCGGCTTCCAAAAAGCTGGACGACCTGCAAAATTCACTACCGCTACCGGCAAACTGTCTATCACATCACGATCACCCGGCTCGTCGCTGGTTCGGCCGACGCGGACCAGCTTTTCCTCGACGGAAAAGAAATTGCCGGGCAAAAGGTCCCCTTGGTGGACGACCGCCGTGAGCACGCCGTGGAATTCAAGGTCTGGAATCCGGTGGGTACGCCTGAAAATCGGAGCGTCTTGGCCCTTGCATAGGGTCGTCACGCGACATGCTGCGGGACCTTGTGCAGGCTTGACGGTGTCGCCTACCTCCTTTTTCATGCCTATTCCAGCTCGTCCTACCTCATTTTGACCTCGAGAGCAACATAGCGAAGACTTCACGATTGAGGTTCTCCATATCCTTGCCCACACCGGCCAATGCACGGGCGCGATCGGCTTGAGGCTCGTTTTCGCTGGCGACGATGGCCAGGTGCCAGGCATAACTCAGCGCCTTGGTCTGGGTTAACAGCAAGGTCATTTCAAATTCATCACCGCTTTGACCCAATAATTCCTTTTTCTTGGTGGAAGCAATCGCTGCGCGTGTAGCGGTCTCCCCGGGTGGGAGTCGGATGTCGTCCAGATGGATCGAAGAGTCATGTTTGGCAAAATCCTCCAACAAATCTGAGCCCGCCCCGGAAGCATTGGCAATTTTCTTGATAAGGTTCTTCAAATCAGTGTGTTCCCGTTTGATGAATCGCAACATGCTGACGTCCTTTTGTTCGTCCAGGAGTTGATGGAGCAAACTATAGCAGTTGTTTCGCATCGACAGCCCATCCACGCTCCCAGACGGAAGGGGAGGCCTCGGCGATTGGCAGCCGGTCAGAACGCAAGCGACCAACAACGTCGCCGCCTGCAAAAAACGGATCGTTTTTGCGGTAACTAACATGAAGACCGCTGTTTCTTCATCGCAGTGATGAGTTTCATAAACCGCGCTCTGTCCTGTTCAAACGCCAGCGGGGAATTCGTATTCGCACCCATACACATTCATGCGTTGTCATTGGAATACGCCGTGCCCAAGGCACAAAGTATTTGGCGAGAACCTCATCGCACTGCCGCGCAAGCAAGAAATCTTTTTCCGTAATCCCTCCTTCGTCATGTGTGGTAAGCGTCAACGTCACAGTGTT
>JBEKDI010000191.1:0-3262 GCA_050014435.1 Verrucomicrobiota bacterium
TGCGAACTGAAGATCACCTTGCTCTTCACTGGGAGGGGGAGCCGTAACCAGATAGTCTCCGGTGTTTACTCCCCCGCCGTCAAAAACCGTCCCATCGGCAACGGGCAGATAAATGTTGGTGCTTTGAGCAAAGGCCACGTTAGCACAGAAAAATGCAACAAGAATGAGCGCTTTCATTTGATATTTCCCATTTGGATTCTTGCCTACGACCAGCGCGGGCCTTTTTCTTGACTTTGACCCTTCTGCACAGATTTGCAAGCCTTTTTTCCAGTCCGCCCTCCGCTTTTCTCCGGCACAGGGGGTGTTCCGATGCCTTTTTTGGCTCCAATGCCCTTTTTCTCCCGGATGAGAAGACACCACCTCCGTATTTTCCGGTGCTTTGACATGTTCGGCCTTCATCCTGACGTCGCGGTTGCCAATCGCAGCCGCTCAATTGCCTTCAGGATGTCGCGGAACAAGTCGCGCGGCACCGCCACCTCCGCCATCTGGAAGACGATCTTCCGGGAATGGCGCACGACCTTGGCCCCGATCTTGATCAGTTTCTCCCGCAGCGTCGTCAACGTCCAGTGACGAACCGCTCTGGGCAGCACCGCCTGCCGCAGGAAGTTGCCCAGGTTGTAGGCCAGCACGAACAGTTGCAGCCGCACTTGGTTGTCCACAAAATCGTGACAGGACAGGCGGGTCCATTTAACTGCGTTCTTGCCTTCCTTGATCCACTGCTCCGCCGTGCCCCGCTGGTAGTAGAACCGCACCACCCGTTTGGCGGGCCGAGTTAGATTGGTCACGATGAACCCCACGCGAGGTGGTTCCCTCAACAGCAACAGCGCGTTTCATCTTTTGCAGAAGCGCCCGGCCCCGGGCGATAGCCGCGGCCATGCGTGGATCAACCTTCTTTTGGGGCGGCAGTTCGGGCGCTGCCGAATGCTTGCGACCGACAAGCCTACGCTGGCCGAATGCTTTCAGTCCTGCAGTTTCGTCCCTAATCTGCTGCCTGGTCATCCTTGGCTTGCTTTTGGTTTTACGCTTCATCCCGGTTCCCCAGATTCCAACTCATAGAGCATTTGCCGCACTTGCTCCTCTGTCATATCTTGCAATGTCCGCCGCATCGCCTCGGCAACGCTTTCGTTTGGCTCACGCGGAATTTTGCCGGCGTCAATCAAAGCGGCCAGCCGGTACATCGCTTGTCCCCGAAAATCTCCTGGGTTGATGTTTGATTCCGGTTCAATAAAGGAACCGGTAACACCATCCAGGCCCCAGCCCAGATCCTCATCGATTTCCGCACCGGTCTTGCGATCAAACTCCCAACCACCCAAGCACACAATGCGATCCGCTCTGACCTGTTTCACTGGCAACCGCATTGGTTGGGGGAGTCCCCCCAACCAACGCAGGACGTAATCCCCGACCACTAATTCTGAAAGTCGTTTGCTCATGTTCCCTTCCAGATGGCGGAAGCCTGCTCAACCGGCGCGACAGTGGCGAACCGTTTCTTCGGCATTCCCCACTCGATAGCCGTGAGTCTGAGAAGGCGTTTGTTTAGCTGATGTCCGGCCGCCGACCGTTTTGACGGTTCGGACCGTGACGAGCCTGATTCTTTCCACCGAAGAAAACCGTCACGTAGCGATAAACCCCATCGCAAAGGTGCTGAAGAGCAAATTGACTGCGGATGAAAAATGTGGCTGCCCATTCTTGGCCTATTGATCGCAATTAGAGTAGAATCACCATCGCCGGATTAAAGCCCCTGCACGGTTCGCCGGGATAACCTCGTTGATTTGTCAGTACGCGGGTCGATCCGACTTGGTGGTCGACGTTGTAGTGGGTGTGGCCGTGGATCCAAAGCGGAACGCGGCTCTCTTGGATGAGGGTATTGAGATCCGAGGCAAAGGACGGAGTCAATGGTCCGCCCTTATAGTACGGATCCTCAGATTGAGGACTGGGCGCATGATGGGTTACAACAACTGTTCGAGCTGGATCATGCCGAGGCAGCTCATCTTTGAGCCAGGCGATCGATTCTTGATGCATCTTTCGCGTGTCGCGTGGCCGCAAGCGCCGATTTTCGGTACTGGATCGAATGATCCGATAATCATTCATCATGTCGGCCGCTGCCTGCATGGCAACTTGTGGATTGGAGTCCAAAGCGAAATCCGTCCAAAGCGTGCAGCCCAAGAACCTGTAACCAGCCAACTCGACGGCCTTGTTTTCAAGCAGGTGAATTTGACTGCCCTCAGTTTCCTGTCGCAACGTATCGGTCAATTCCGGAATGGCGTGCCGGTAAAACTCATGGTTTCCAAGCACATAAATAACGGGCTTTTCGCCGAAATGGCTTTTGGCCCATTCCAGGCCCTTTTTCCCGACGTCGATGTCACCGGCAAGTACCACAACATCGGCTTCAGTCGATGGAATTTCTGTTGAACCAAATTCTAAATGAAGATCAGCCAGAATGTGCAATCGCATAATAGTGCAATGGTTGTTTTTTGCGTTTCATAGTCTTTTTTCATCCGGGACTTCCGCTTGTGATTTTTTCAGATTCAAAAATGAATCGTCGCGAATGCCAGACCTTTTTTGGCAAAGCCACGGGAGATTTATTTCCGAACGAAGGATTTCTCAATTTGACCCATATATCCATTTTATGCTGTACACTATATTTTGTCAACCCCCCTCTGACATGGCTTCCCCGGCAAGCTCCGCGACCTCCTGCCACAGGCCGGACTCCATTGCTTCCACCGGGGGCATCCCATCCATGTGACATGGGGTGATCAGCCACTCGATAAATCGTTCGCTCCCCAGCCGGTTGCGCAGATCTGAAATGGCGTTGAATTGAACCGCTCTCAATATTCGTTCACTTGGTGTCATAGAAAGTAGTTTGACACTTTTCCACAACAATTTATACTGCACCGTGGGTGCCAACGGCTTAGTGAACTGGAACTGGCCGGATGCAACTTCCATGGGCGCATAGACTCGGGGCCTAACGGGATTGGATGACAACGGCTGTCCGTGCCGAAAGATAATTTGACACCTCCAACCCGTTCTGAATGTAATGACGCACCCACTCGCCCTGAAATCACTTGCAATTCGTCAAGATATACTATATGGTATCAATCATGGAAAATGATACAAAACAAGACATCAAAGCGCTTCGTCTGAATGGCCTCCCGGTTGAGATGCGCCTCTCTTTGAAGGAGGCGCGCAAGAAGCGCGGCTGGACCCAGAGAGACCTGGTCAGTCGCATCGGTCTTACCCAGAGGCACATCTCCGGCATCGAGTC
>JBEKDI010000192.1:0-3121 GCA_050014435.1 Verrucomicrobiota bacterium
GCAGGCCGCGCAAAATACTGCAGCAGTTTCTCGGCGTAAAAGGTGGGATAGGGAGCGTTTGCCCCGTTCACCATCCCATAATCACCCACCGCCTGCCAGCCATAGATCGTCGGGTCAAAATCACCGTCCGTCTCCGGTTCATCATTTTGGAAATCAAAAAAGAGGTAGCACCTGAATTCGGTTTTCATGAGCTGGCCTGTGCTGTCGGCGAGGTAAAGGGCGTTGACCAGGCTGGTGGATTGCCGGCCCATGGACCCGGCGTCGCTGTTGTTTTCAGTCACGCACAACTCGATGTTGGTGCCCGCGGATCCGACGTAGTCGGTGATTTGCTGGCGCAAGTTGGCGGCGGCGCTGGCCCAGTCGCTCCAGACCGCGGGACACGGATTGCCCGCCACCTGCAACAGCAGCGGATCACTGTCCGAAGAGGCGGAATAAGGAGTCCAGCCAGAAGGGGTCCATTGCCAGTAGAAATGATAAATGAGAAAGTCCGGCAGGACCCCGAGGCTTTTCATCTCGGACAACACGATGGGCGTCCACCCGTAGTTCGTGGTGTGGGTGCGCGGATTGACCGCATAATGCATCGCATTGTTGGAATAGCTTCCCTCGCCGGGAGCGACCACGACGCCCACATGGATGGGCACGGCAGGATAAGCGGCTTTCATTTGCTGAATATAAGCCACGGCGTTGGTGGCGTAAGTGTAGGGATCATGAGGAACCACGTTGGAATCGGCTTCCCACGTGCCATAGCATTCGTTGCCGACTTCCCAATACTTGAAACCGCAGTTATTGGTTTTGTTGGCCGAGAGAACCCAGGCGGCGGCTTCGGCGGCGGTGCCGGTGCCGTAGTTGACAGTGGTGAAGACTTGGGCGCCCAGGTTGGTGGCTATATACCTGAAGGTGGAATTCCCGGCCGGGTCGTTGGCCCAATAATACCCATCATCCGAAGTCGAGCCACCCGGCCAGCGCAAGTTCATGATGCCCATGGCTTCGAGCAGCGGCAGTGTTTGGGCATTGGCCAGACTTCCGTCCCAGGTTCCAGTATTGACTCCAAACTGGCGGGCATCCACGGTTTGCAAGGTTTGCCCCGCATTCACTCCCAAATGGACCAGGGCCGGCGCAGACGCGGCCACCAATTCAACGTCGTCCACGTAAAAGGTGGGCTGGGCCGCGCCGTTATCATTGCCCTCAATCACAAAACCGGTGCAATTCGGCTGGTTGGCCATGCCGAGGGCTGAGAGTGGAATGGTTACTTGCTGCCAGGCGTTCGTCCACAACTTTCCCAGGGGATAGCCCGACTGCCAGGCGCCATCCAGCGTTCCTATTACTTCGACTTTTTGTCCGCCAACGCTGCCGCCGTTGATCCAAAAACTGAGACTGCTGTAGAGGCTGGTGTTAAAATCCGAACGTTCAAAGTAAAGCGCCTGATAGTTCCCGCCGTCGGTGACGCTCATGGAATAAGTTCCCGAATGAACCGGCGAAGCATTGCTGAAGTTTATCGTTGCCGAACTCCAATTTTGGAAGCCATTCACCAGATTGTCGGTGTAAATCGCGAGATTGTTTTGCGCGATGCCCGGGGGGGTGGCGACGGTTTGTTCCAACGTATTGGCGCTGCCCGGATAATTGCCGCCGGAATAGACGGCCGTGATGAGGTTGACGCCCGCCAGCAGATTGGCAATGGGCGAACTGGTGGCAATGCCACCAATGACAGCGTTGGTACTGAACGGACCACCGGGGGAAGAGAAGACCACCTGGCCGGTGGCATTGCCGGCGGTGATCCCGTTGCTCAACACTGTGGCGGTAAAAATGACATCGCCGCCATAGGAGGAAGGGTTGAAGGAGGAGGCAAGCCCGATGGGGTTGCCGATGTTCACCAGCTTGATATTGTCGATGGTCAGAGTGTCGGTATAGCCAGGGCCACTCCACTGCCAGGAACCAACCTCGTAGATCAACTGCCAGGTTGCGCCGACCGGCAGGGCCGTCGTGATGCTGCCCAAGTTGACGCTGAAGGTCTGCCAGGTATTGGCGGCACTCAATTGGTAGTTGACCGTCGCATCTATGACCGGTCCCGTGCCGCCGTAATAATTGTATGGCCAAGTTTGAATGGTAAAACCGATAGGGGCCGCCTGGCTGCCGTACGCATCGAAGGACAACACGTAATCCGAAGGCTTGGGATCCGTGTTCCCGGAAACCGTCGACAACTGCACCATCCCGCCGTAATAGTCGCTCCAGGTTGTGGCCGTCATGGTCATCTGCCAGGCGCCATTCGGGTTTCCGCCGGTCGCTATCACTTCATTGCCGGTGGCGGTGGGGCTGCCGCCCTGATACGAACTGGTGCCGAACGTGCCCATATATCCACCGTCAAAGTTCTCGTCGAATATCGTGGTTTGCGCAGTGGCAGCCAAGCCGCTGAGCAGGATTCCGAGGGCCGCTATGTGATATCGGGATTTCATAAGCCGAATGGAATGGGTGTGTTGCTCAAGGCTGCCAGACCGCGCGGTAAAATTGCTCGGGCAAACTCGTTGAAATCGGGATGGATATGTTCGAGGCGCTTCCCGAGAGGGTATTGGTGGAGACGGGGGTCCATCTACCCGTCAGATTCGTCGTGCTTTGAATGACATAGGGCGCGCCGGGCTGGCCTTGAAGGAGAAACTTCACCTGTTCAGACTGGACGCTCAAACTGGATAGGGTCGATGGCTCCGGCGGGAAAGTAAAGAGCGTCATCGACAAGGGTGGAAACGTATAGGTGAAGTTCGCGCTGGCCGCCGCGAAGCTCGCCGTCGCGATGTCTTGCAGTGCCGCGGGGCCATTGGTCTCCGCCGCCTGATCCTGCGGGATGCCGAAGGATTGAATGGTGGCGTTCATCGACGGCGTAAAATTGGTGAGCGCGATTTGCGCGGCCAGGTTCGTGGTCATGTCCTTGTTGATGACGAGGAGTGTGAGAGCGCCGCTGGTGCGACGGACGGCATAGGCGGAAAGCAACATCGAGTCGCTGGTGGCGCTGAGCACCGAATCAGCAGGCCGCGCAAAATACTGCAGCAGTTTCTCGGCGTAAAAGGTGGGATAGGGAGCGTTTGCCCCGTTCACCATCCCATAATCACCCACCGCCTGCCAGCCATAGATC
>JBEKDI010000193.1:0-3027 GCA_050014435.1 Verrucomicrobiota bacterium
ACTGGCCGTGCTGCGAAAAAACGAGAAACGAAGTCAAAATCGATCACATCGTTTTTATTGCGTAAAGCGCTCATGTTCAAACGCTTTCAACAGAAGCCGCCACTCTCAACCGGATGACAGTGGTATGCTTTGGGTAGGCACGGAAGGCGCAGGCCTTTACCGCTGGCAGGACGGACAATGGTCGCGCTTCGGGTGGAACGAAGGCATAGGCAACTTATTCGTCTGGTCGATCTGCGAGGATGCTGGGGAACGCCTGTGGGTCGGCACGTGGGGGGATGCCTGTCTGTTCACCCGCCATGGGGAACGATTTGACGCCGTGCCCGCTGCGATGGAAGTGATGCCCCCGGTGACCGCCCTTTTTTCCAGCGGGCCTGACGAACTTTGGGCGGGCACCGGAGCGGGGCTATTGCATTACCAGGCGAGCAAAGTAACCTGGCTGACAAATTCCGGGCCAACGCCGCTATCCGACGTGCGTTGCGTGGTGAAAGACAACCAAGGCACGGTGTGGTTTGGGATGCTGGGCGGCGGCTTGGGCCGGCTGGACAAGGAGGGCCTGCGCCTTTTGAGCAAGTCGGACGGGTTGAGCAGCGATTTTATCCAATTCCTGCACCCGGACAACGATGGGAGCCTGTGGATTGGAACTTCCGGCGGCGGCTTGAACCGGCTGAGAGATGGCCGATTCAGCGCCATCGGCACCGCCCAAGGTTTAGCGGACGACACCATTTGCTGGATGGAAGATGACGGCCTCGGTTATTTTTGGGTCAGTTCCCACGCAGGCTTAATGCGCTTGAGCAAGCGGGAAATGAATCAGTGTGCGGACGGAAAATTGAGCTCGGTCAAGTGCCTTTCCCTTGGCAAAGGGGAGGGACTCTCCACGCTGGAATTCACCGGCGGATTGCAGCCAGCCGGATGCAAGACGGCGGACGGACGCTTATGGTTTGCCTCCAACAAAGGGGTGGTGGTGGTGGATCCGAGGGACGTGCCGATGAACATTCTGCCCCCGCCTGTAATCATCGAGGCGCTAAAAGTCGATGGAAACGCCATGGCCGGTCTGAGCGGGCAGTCAGAGAATCGGCCCTTGCGCATTCCGCCGGGACGCCATCGACTGGAGTTCATATATACCGGCCTGAGTTTTACGGTGCCGGAGCAAGTCCGCTTTCGCTATCGGCTGGAAGGGTTGGACAGCGAATGGATCGAGGCGGGCGCCAAACGCAGCGCGAATTTCGATTACGTTCCCCCAGGTCAATATGATTTTCACGTCCTGGCCTGCAACAATAGCGGGGTTTGGAATGACCAGGGAGCTTCGGTGGCCTTTGTGCTGATGCCATTTTTTTGGCAGACATGGTGGTTCCGGAGTTTCCTGATAGCTCTGGCGCTGGGCATGGTGGGCGCCGGGGTCTGGTTGGATACCCGCCGCCGCATGCGGCGCAAGATGGAGGCCCTCGAACGCCAGGAAGCGGTTGAACACGAACGCGCCCGCATCGCGCACGACATCCACGACGAATTGGGCAGCCATTTGACCCGCATCACCATGCTCAGCGAACCTGCCCGCCACGAACCGGAAGTCCCCGATCCCGGCGCAACAAATGTGCGGCAGATTCACGATATTGCCCGGGAGTTGACGAGCACCATGGATGAAATTGTCTGGGCGGTCAATCCCCACCACGACACCCCAGAAGGATTGGCCAGTTATCTGGAACAGTTTGCTTTGCAGTTTCTTGGCGTCGCTGGTATTCGCTGCCGCCTGGACCTGCCGCTGCAGTTACCCCTCTGGCCGCTGACGGCGGAGACGCGCCATAGCGTATTCCTCGCGTTTAAAGAAGCGTTGCACAACGTCGTCAAACATTCCGGCGCGACCGAAGTCCGCATTGCCCTCACCGTGGACGCCCGCGTGCTCACCCTCTCGGTCGAGGACAACGGGTGCGGCTTCGATCCGGCGGCCGTGGACCCTACTGGCAATGGACTGGTGAACATGCGGCGGAGGTTGGAACACATCGGAGGCCGATGTGAGATCGTCAGCGCGCCCAGCCAGGGAGTCAAAATCAATTTTACCGTTTTGCTGCGGGAAGCCCCTCAGGGATTCCCTCCCTATTGTCGTAGGAATTAACGACTATCCAAGCAGCCAACAATGAGCAAAGATGGCAGTTGATGATTTCCGTTTCCATCATTGAGGACGATCCCTCGGTTCGAACTATCTTGGAGGGATGGGTTTCCGATGCCAGGGGTTTCCGTTGCGCCGGCGTCCACGCAAACGCCGCCCATGCCCTGGTGCGGATACCGGTGGAGAAGCCTGAAGTCGTGCTGGTCGATATCAATCTGCCCGACCAAAGCGGCATCGAATGTGTCTGGCAACTCAAGCCGTTGCTGCCCATGACTCAATTCCTCATGTTGACGATGTATGAGGACGCGGAACACATTTTCAAGGCGCTGGAATCAGGCGCCACGGGCTATTTGCTCAAGCGGAATTCGCGCGAAGAGGTCCTGGCCGCGGTGCGGCAAGTGCATGAAGGCGGCTCGCCCATGCCCAGCTTCATCGCGCGCAAAGTCGTGTCATTCTTCCAGCGCGTCCGCCAGCCGAGACAGCAGGATCTGCAAGGCCTTTCTCCGCGCGAAAACGAAATCCTCCAACTCTTGGTGCGCGGCTATTCCTACAAGGAAATTGCCGACCTGTTGGGCATTAGTATTCCCACTGTCAACACCTATATTCATCGCACCTACGAAAAGCTCCACGTCCACTCACGCGGCCAGGCGGTGGCGCGTTACAGCCGCATGACCGAGCCTCCCTCGTCGCCGTCCGCCGCGATCCTGGAATAGCCTGTCAATGGTTTTGACGACATGACAGGTTTGCACGGTTGGTGCTAGTCTCCTCCCCTGAACGGCACAACTTAACAAAACTCAACAACTATTAACTGAGGAGTGAAACGTTCTCCGATACGTTACGCGGTCCTTTGGCGTTTTTCTTTGGCCAGACGGAGGGATAAGCCCACCCATTTTTCGGTCAGCTCTCGGAGCCGCTTGTAGTTGGCC
>JBEKDI010000194.1:0-5336 GCA_050014435.1 Verrucomicrobiota bacterium
ATGGCGACCGCCGGAAAAATCAGCGGCTTGGTGATTCAGGCATTGCGTTATCTCGGCAAGACGCATGTCAATGACAACACGGTAAAACGCCTGGAGCGCAAATTATCCGCAGACGACCGGAAGCAATTGCTGGCCGATCTGGCTTACGCCCCGACTTGGATTGGCAATATCATGCGACGCCTGGCGACGGAGTTGTGAATTATGGACGACTTCGTAAAATTGAGCGCCGAGGAACGGCGGATTTTCTTTGAGGGAACATCGGGACCGAAAAACATGGAGGCGCAAATTGTCGAGAAAGACTTTTGGGTCTGTTGGACGTTGAAGGAGTTGTTCCGACTGCCTGAGATTGGAGAGCACCTCATTTTCAAAGGCGGCACGTCGCTGTCAAAGGTGTTCAAGGTCATCGAGCGATTTTCCGAGGACATTGACGTTTCGATTGACCGGAGCTATCTCGGCTTCGGCGGCGCGAACGAGCCGGAAGCGGGCGCGAGCAACAAGGAGAAGCAACGGCGCATTGAAGCGCTCAAAGCCGCGTGCCAGCGCAAAATCGGAGGCGACCTGCTGACTGCATTACAAGCCGCCATCAAATCAAAGGTTCGCCATGACGAAACATGGTCGCTGCGTTCCGACGATGACGACTCGGACAGGCAGACTTTGCTGTTCGATTATCCAACGAGTTTTGCGCCGGACACGGCCGCCTACATCCGACGATCCGTAAAAATCGAAATGGGGGCGCGGGCCGACCACTGGCCGAGCGAAACGAAGACGATCACGCCGTATGTGGCGGAAAAGTTTCCAACAGGATTTCGCGAGCCGAATTGCGCGCTGAAAGTTTTGTCGATGGAACGAACCTTTTGGGAGAAGTCGACAATTCTACACGCCGAGTTTCATCGCCCGGCGGACAAGGCGATGCCGGAGCGCTTTTCGCGACACTACGGCGACTTCTACGAGTTGATTCATAAAGGCGTGTCAAAATCAGCAACCATAAAACTGGACTTGCTGGCGCGAGTGGCCCAGCACAAAAGTCTGTTCTTCAAATCCTCCTGGGCGAAGTATGGCGAAGCGGCCAAAGGAACATTGCGAGTCGTGCCTCCAGAGCACCGACTGAAAGCGTTGCGAGAGGACCATCAAAAGATGCAGCAAATGTTTTTCGGTGAGCCGCCCGAATTTGACAAAATCATCGCGCTCCTGAATCAATGGGAGTCCGAGTTCAACCAGATCCGAGTTCAACCAGAAATAATTTATGGCGATTGCCAACCGCGAACGCAGTAGGGCTTATACGCTCATTGAGTTGCTGGCCGTCATATTCATAATTGGATTTGCTACTGCGGTGTTTGAGGTGGTTCGTGGGAAACACGGTCAGGGACCGGCAGTGGTGGCTTGCGTGCTGGCATTGTTTGTTGGCATATTTTTGGTCTTCCTTTTTTATCGTTGGACTTGGAGGCGAAATAAACAACAACTCACCCGGCTGCGTGAAAAATACCGCAACATCTATCAGGTCAAGGCATTGCCTACCGATGCCAAGAGCATTGTTAAACCGGAAGGGGCGGAAATACAAATCGGCGATTATGGGTGGGATGCCCGCCCCACCCGTCGGGATGGCTTGATCCATTTGCAAGGTCTGACAGCGCGATGGCAAGTGGTTTGGCACGCCGGATTTCGCCAAGACCAAATTGAAAAAGTTGCTGCGAAGCCCGCTTCGCAATATGACTATTGGACTCCCTATTGGGCGAAATCGCCACCACCGCCGCCGTGTCCGTTTCCAGTTCGGGAACGAAATACGCCCACTATGGGGCTACCCCACCATTCCGGCCATTATTTATATCCTAACCCGATTTGATCACAAGGCATAGTCCAATGATTGCAGAACCTAACCCGACATAAACCCGACAAACCCGACATGGCGAAACGAGCCGCCACGCTCCCACCATCGGGAGCGACCGGTGCAGGCTGGCGCGATTGGCGCGGATGTGGCGCAATTGGCGCAATTGGCGCAATTGGCGCGATTGGGGGAACGCGGAGTCAGCAAAACCAGTGTTTGACTCGCGCGAATCCGCAGGCATCCTTTTCTAAATGAAGTCGCTTTCTGATCTTTCCGTGGCCGACCTGCGGCGCGTCATCGCGCTCAAGGCGCAAATCGAGTCGTTGGAAGGACAACTCGAAAGCCATAGCCGGGGAATCTAGCGCCGACGCTGCCAGCCCAGCCGAGACCCCCGTTCCCGTCAAGCGTACCAAACGTCGCCTGTCGGCAGCGCATCGGCGGAAACTTATCAAAGCTCTCGCAAAGGCGCGAAAGATACGATGGGCAAAAGTGACCGGGACCAAAGCGGCCCCAAAGAAACGTCGCATGAGCGCGGCGGGACGCGCGGCCATATCAGCCGCAGCCAAGGCGCGATGGGCCAGAGTCCATGCGGCAAAAGCCTAACCCTGTAGTTCTGACGGAACTTCATCCAGCGGCTCCCTTTCCGGGTCGAACCCAACGACAATCAGATTTGTTTGCTCACTCAGCGGCTTGATTTCAATGCGTCGAATGAAGGGCTGGTTCTTATCGGGCTGTTCGTACGCGGCGTCATTTTCCTGGATGGACTCGACCGCGTGTTCAACCAGGTTTTCATAAATGGAAGAAAGGCAGTGACCCTCAATGCGAACCTCGCAGGTCGCAAACGTGAGCACCAGAGCCACGGAGGGGTTGTACTGCACCATTTCCAAATACGAATAAGGCAGGGCGACGGCATTGCGGCCAGTGGCGCGAATGTCAAGCATGGCGACGACGCGGGCATGATTGATTTTGTACGAGGGGCGGGTTTGAGATACTTCACTCATAATTGTATTCCTTGTTGGATTGCTTTCTTGCGTTCAATTTTTTGCGGTCGCTTTTGGGGAATCGTTTGCCCCGGCGTTTGCTGATTCGTTTTTTGCTCAGGCACAAGCTGCCGTTGCCCGGCCTGACTGTGCGCCAAATGCGCGGCTTGGCGCGAAAGCCAGCGGGCTTTCAGGACTTCGAGCAGTGTGCCTTTGGCCAGGTCAGTGGCAGCGGGCCGTTCACCGGAAACCGCGACGGCATCCATGAGAGCGTCTTTGTTGTCGGTGTAAATCTTGATGGCCTCGACACCCCGCGAGGCGGACACATAAAACTGTTCGCGGGAAGCGGCGGGCAAGGAGGCTTCACATTCAGCGACAAACAGGCGCTGAACGGTCTTGCCCTGTGAACTGTGCGACGTGACGCAGTAACCGTGAGCCAGGTTGCCGAAATTCTTGTCCAGCACCCAACCGTTATCCAAAACAATGTCGCCCTCTGCCGTGAATTTCCTCACCCTCCGCAGTTCGCCGTTATTGACACGATGACCGTCTTTCGTCTGGCCGTTTTGGGTGATGCGGATGTGTTCGCCCGGCGCGAGCGGCAACTTGCCCGCCTCATACACGGCAAATGAGGCGGAGCCTCGCTCCATCGCCAAAGAGCCTTGCGACCCATCGGCGCGTTGCACGGCAATCTGATTTTGTGCCCGGCCCGTGACCGTGACCTTTTCGCCCCGCGTGAACCCGGCCGTATTTTGGTGGAACTGCACGACCAGTCCCGGTTGATAGTTTTTGACATCCGCGCGTTGCGCTTCCGTCCAGCGGAGATTCTTGAGTTGCACGACCTCCTTTTCCGTTGCGCCGAGTTTTTGCAGAGTTTTCAACTCCGCGCGAATTTTTTCCGTGACGCGCCCGCCTTCGGCATGGGTGGGCGAGACGACCAGGGCGGACTTGTTATCCTTGACTGCCTGCAAATAATCGGTTGCGAGCATCAGGTAGCGTTCATCGGTGGGGACTTCCAGGACCGCGCCGAGCTTTTCCAGACCGGCAAAGCCGCCCTCGACATCGCCATGACGCAGGGCGTTGACGGCTTCCCGATACGTGGAGTCGCGCTGGCGGCGAATCTTTTTTATCTCCACAGCCTGCAAAGCGGCGTGGCGTTCCAGCAACCGGAGCGCATCGCCCCGTTCGACGGCGCTATGTTGCGCGGTGTCGCCGGAGAGAATGACGCGGCAGTTCTTTTCTTGCGCCAGTTCCGCGACCTGTTTGAGTTGAGGCGCGGACAACAGCCCGGCCTCATCAATCAGCAGAACGCCGTTGCGGATTTCATCCTGCATCTTGCGGTTGTGCAGCAGCGCGGCGACCGTGGTTGCATTGTCAAATCCTTCCGACCGGAGGACGCCGCGAGAGGCTTCCGCCGAAGGGGCGAAGGCCAAAACCTTGTGACCGGCAGACTCGATACCGGCGACCGCTTCCTTGAGCATGGTGGTCTTGCCTGTGCCCGCGCCGCCACGGACGGCGATCACGCGATCCGGCGACTGGAGAATGTGAAACACGGCGTTGCGTTGCTCCTTGGCTTCTGATGTCCGCAGTTGCGGATTTTGGATCTGATACGGCTTGGCGTTGAGCGGCGGGCATTTGCCCTGGCCGTGGCCAACGAAATCAATCAGTTGTTTTTCTTCCGCCAAAATCTGTTTCGTCGTGAACCACACCCTGCCATTGCTTTCCCTCTGGATAAACTCATCCCGTAGAAGCTGGCGTTTGACCTCGTTGACATTGAGCGAATTTTGCGAATCAGCCTTTACGCTGGCCAGCGAGGTCTTCTCGTCAACTGTGAGGCGACCGTTCCAGACATCGCGCAGTTGTTCCCTGGTAATGCCGTGCCGTTTGTTTTCCCGCGAAAGCGCGGCCAGCATGTCCTTTTCCTTGGCCGACGTAATACCCCGTTCCGCAGCCAGGGCTTCAATTTGTTTGGTGCGGAGCGAAAACTTGTCCAGAATTGTTTGAGACACACCGGCGATCTCCCAGCCCTTTTCCGTTCGTTCAACTCCGTAGCCAATCTCAGCCATCCGTTTGGCGAACCGGGCGTGAAAGGCGGCTTCATAGTAAGGCGCGTCCCGTTTCAAATCGCCGAACTCGCCGGCCTTCCAGCGTTGCTCCACATTGTCCCATGTGGCGTTGAAGGCAAAGCAGTGCGCGTGTAAGTGCGGGTCTGGAATGCCCTTGACCGGACGCGCCGCGAAGTGATGGAACTCCGCCCAAACCAGATTGCCGGTGTTGCGGTCACCGTTTTCACCCCGGACCCGGACGCGCGTTTTCATGTCCGTTTCCAGTTCCCGCATCGTTTCCGTGACCGACATTTTGAACGCGCCAAAAATCCGTTCGTCCCGGTTCTGCTCGTACACCACCGACACCGATTTTGGGCAATGGAAATTGAAATCGTACCCGACACGCCGGTTTTCCTTCGTTCGCGGGGTCAATGATTCATCCGAACCCGGTTTCAAATTATCGGCCAGGGCATCAAAGGAACGCTGGTCAAC
>JBEKDI010000195.1:0-3557 GCA_050014435.1 Verrucomicrobiota bacterium
CGTGAGTTTCCCTGGGAGTCTGAACTGTCGTTCTTGCGCGAAGCGAGGTTGAACCTTTCATTCGCCGAACTGTGCCAAGTGAACAAGTTTATCAAGGATCGTGGCGGGGGGCGAGCAATTGTACCCATCAAGGAGCGGTCACTTCAGATTTTCGGGGATGAAAAACGCCTGGACACTCTGCTCTCCTCGGCGCTTTTCCGCCCTGATCGGCTCGACCTGACAAAGAGCTTGTTTTGCGAGATCATCGGTGTGCCACTTGCCTGGAAACGCGGTCCGTCAGCGGCATCCATGCAGCCTCTCATCGTTATTGAAAACGCGGCGACCTGGCACTCCTACTGCCGGTGGAACGTAGAGAGGAAGCTGTTCAGCGCTGTCGTTTATGGCGATGGCAACCGTTTCGTTGATGGCATTCGTTATTTGAGAGACCTCTTCAGTGAACTCGGTGGCCCACGCCGCGTGTTATACTTTGGCGACCTCGACCCCCAAGGTTTGGTGATTCCGCAGGAAGCTTCCGCGCGCGCCCAAGCTGCCAGCCTGCCTGCGATTGAACCACACCTGTGGAGTTATCGTCAGTTGTTGGCGCTGGGTGCCGGGCGCAGTCAACCTTGGGAAGGCGAGCCGCCATCCTTAACACTCTGCGACTGGCTGGAAACCTGTGCTGAACAAGCGCGTCAGCTTTTTGCCGCTGGGCACCGCTTGGCGCAGGAGCGGATTGGTTGGGAGTTCCTTCGGGGGAGAACAGAAATGGATTGAAAGAGGGTTGCACAATGCAGGTTTAAGCCGATATGAAGGGCTGACCAGAAGGAGATCCTCCGGCCAAAGGCGGGCTTGCTCCACCAACTCGAGGTCGATGAACTCGCCGCTCACCACACCGCCATACTCGAATGGGTTTCTCATATTACACACGAGTTCGTGAGGTCACGAACGATTTTCCTGATTGCCCTGGCGTAGCGCCCGCCGTTGCTCTGGGCGTAACGTCGGCAAAGCTCATTAAATGAAAATCGAATCAGACGGGTTTCTTCATAAGGATCACGAAGACTCAACAGCGAGAAAAGCGCGCGCGTGTCGCACGTCCAAGGCCGGGCCGGGGGTGAGCGTCATCATCATTATCCAGGGGATGAAAACCACCAATGACATAAAGGCGGTCAATGACAGTTACTTCGCGTGCTCCAGTCTGTGGGGTGGCGGCGAAGACAGGTCCCAAAAAAATAGTCCTTTGGGGCCAGGACACGAATGGAACGGCGAAATTCATGCGCGGATAGTTTTCTCTCCAGACTGCCTCCTTTGTCCTCCATTGAAGGACAATTCAAAGAGGATTTTGGAAAAGAGGCAACACACTTTTATGCAGTATCTTGACAGGCTGGATGCGGGCTTATAGAACTAATTACACGATGCAACAATTCCATCCCATTATATACTGCCAACCAGCCGGGGGCGCGTTGGGTAAAACTGTTTCAGCCAACGACGCAAGGCGGCAGCCCGGCTGCTGAAACGCAGTCTGGCGGCGGTGGAAAAGATGTTTAGTCGCGGTGAACTGGAGGTTGTGGCCGTCATAAAGGGTGATCCGCAATTCGACCAAACCAAACGGACCCCGCTTTTTCCAGGATTCTAAAGCGGAGCGGGGCAGAGGATGCAGTCAATTATACATAATTTATCTTGAACTATATGGACCCGGATTTCCCATATTCGCTTCACAAGACAATGTTATTGACCTAAGATGGAGCCGCATAAACAAAGGCTTTCATCTATGTCAAAACAACAGAAAACGGAAAATCCAATGGGTGCAGCCCAAAAACAGGCTCTGCGGGTGACTTTCGACAGTCGTTTGAAGCTGGAGTTCCACGGTTCCAAGGTCACGTCCGACGCTGGGTTATTGGCCTATCGGGAACTGGATGAGGCACTGGGTCTAACCGACCTTGAGGATGAGTTGCTCAACGATTGGCGCACGGGCAAGAACATGCAACACTCACTGGTCGCGCTCATACGGCAGTCCATCTTTAGCCGGTTGGCGGGCTACGAAGACACCAATGACGCGGAACGGCTCTCGGTCGATCCCGCGATGCGGCATGTGGTTGGCGGGCGGGCCACGGAACACACGGCAGCCTCCACCAGCCAGATGGGACGGTTCGAGACCGAAGTGTTGACACAACGAGGCAACCTGAAGGCATTGACAAAGCTATCCGGAAAATGAATTGACCGACTGCGGCAACGCCAGCCGATGCGGGAACTGATTTTGGACATGGATAGTTCGGTGAGCGAGACCTATGGCGAGCAGGAAGGCACGGCCTACAATGGACATTTCGGCTGCACTTGCTACCACCCGCTGTTTTGCTTCAATCAGTTTGGGGATGTGGAGCAGTCCCTGCTGCGCGAGGGCAACGTGCATAGCGCCAAGGATTGGCGGCGGTGCTGGCACCGGTGGTGGCACGCTATCAGGGTCGCAACCTGCGGCGTTATTTTCGGGCCGATGCGGCCTTTGCCAACCCAGAGGTCTATGAGTATCTGGAAGCCGAGGGTTTCGAGTATACCATCCGGCTGCCCGCCAATGATGCGTTGTTGCGAGACATCGAGCCATGGCTGACCCGACCAATGGGGCGACCCTCGAACGTGCCGGTGGCCTGGTATGCCGGCTTTTTGTATCAAGCCAAGCGTTGGAGTCGCGCCCGGCGCGTGGTGGCCAAAGTCGAGTGGCACAGCGGCGAACTATTCCCTCGCATCGGGTTCATTGTGACCAATCTAACCCGGCCCGCCAAAAGGGTGGTGCGGTTCTACAACCAGCGAGGCACGGCGGAGCAGTGGATCAAGGAAGGCAAGAACGCCGTCAAATGGGTGTTGCCCAAAGCCGTTCGTCACTGGACGTTAACGACGTTGCGGGAGAAACTGATCAAGATCGGGGCCAAGGTCGTGCGCCATTCCCGGCAGATCGTCTTCCAGATGGCGGAAGTGGCGGTGCCGCGAGATTTGTTCCGGGCGATTCTGGAAGGGATTGGGCGGTTGCGATTGGCAGTCGCGTCGTCAGGATGAAGGCCGACCATGGCAAAAACACATCACAACAACGGAGGAGGTGTCTTCACATCCGAGAGAAAAAGGGCATTGGAACCAAAAATGGCAACGAAACACCCCCTGCGCCGGAGAAAAACCGGGGCGAACCCGGAAAAAAGGCTTGCAAATCCGGGCGATGGGAGGATAATCACGAAAACGGCAAAAATCAGTTCATTTACGCCATGAACATTAAATCAAATGGAAAATCCCGGATAATCCCAGTTTTGCCTTGCTTTCCAACGTCCAATCGTATATTTCTTTCTCTTTACAGGAAAGACGTGAGCAATGGCCGCAAACCTAAATCATCGAGACGGTTCATTACCCGGATGCAAGTGCTTGTGAAAGCGCTCATTCTTGTTGTATTTTTCTGTGCTAACGTGGCCTTTGCTCAAGGCACCAACATTTATCTGCCCGTTGCCGATGGGACGGTTTTTGACGGCGGGGGAGTAAACACCGGAGACTATCTGGTTACGGCTCCCCCTCCCAGTGAAGAGCAAGGTGATCTTCAGTTCGCA
>JBEKDI010000196.1:0-2585 GCA_050014435.1 Verrucomicrobiota bacterium
CCACCCAAATTAAAGCTTCCGGAAATCGAGCCTCTGCTGGTAACGCTGAACAAGAACGAGCCGGAGTTGGTCTGCTCCCGGGCGGAGTCTATCGGGGCAAAAAGACCTCGATAAGTTCCCTGGGCCCCCGGAAAGCCATCGCTTTGGCGGGGCAGCCCGTCCACCGTCAGAACAGCCTGGCCGGCGGCTGTGGCGTTCCCGACAGGGGAAGATCCCGGGACATAGCTGACCTCGCTCGACAAGGGGCTTTCCAGCCCATACGGGTTGTAACAACTGACGGCAAAGAAATAAGGGGTGCCGCCCGTCAGTCCTTGAACCGTACTGCTCGTCACATTTCCCACATTGACACTGCTCGAATACTGTCCGCTGGCCGTGCCATAATGAATGAGATACCCTCTGGCCGCGGGGCTTGGGCTGCCAGTCCAGGCAAGGGTTACACTGCATGAGCCTGGCAAAATCGCCTCTTGAGCCTGGATGGGACTGAAGAGCGGAGCGAGGAGCAGGATTGCTCCCAAGGCTATTATTGGTCTCTTTATCGGTAAGGGCCGGCTCAATGACTGGTTGGCGCGGCCCACCGTTTGTTCAGCGATTGTCATCTGCTGGCCCTCGTTCCGCCAACGCCGAACGCCTTAATAATTCAATGAAATCATCGTCGTTAATATATTGTGATATTTCGTAGCGTAGATTCGTATTTTCCATTTATGGCGGGAAATGAAGCACGCCTTCCCAACCTTGTCAACCACCCAGCTGCAAAGAATACGATACGACTTTGTTACGGCCCGTGTTTCGGGGGGATTTGCCAATTCCTCCGGAGGACTCCATCAGAACCTTTCATTTGGTCTGCAATAAAACCTGGCCAGACTGTGCGGTGCCGAGGAAGTAGCCGGCTCCGTTGGTTTGGCCTTGCACAACCACGCCTTTGAAGGTCACCGCTTTTTGCGTGCCGGGGATGATTTGGCTGCCGCTGAACAAACCGCTGGAGGGTGCGAAGCTCAGGGTTAATTCGTTTGTCAGGCTGGGATTCTTGACTTGATTCCTGCTGGTGAGCGTGAACGCGTTGGTGATGTTTGCGGGCAAGCCGCCTCCATCAAGGGACAATGCGATGCTGGAAATGGCTGCCGCCAAAACATTGCTCCCGGCTTCCGGGGCATAATAGCGCCCGCCGTTGACACCAGTCGCCCAAGCGAAACTCGATGGGTAGCGGTTGGTGATGGTGAGCGGTCTGGTCCAAGTGATGCTGCCTTCCAACTCTCCGGATTGGGAGAAGCTGATCCAGCCCAGGATCGAACCTTCTCCGCCGTAGAGGGGCACATAAAGCGGCCACTGGCCTTCCTGCGATATCGCCACGGCTTGGCTTATCTGCGTGCCGTCGGCCAGCCAGCCGGCGAGGCGAATCATGCCGTCTTTGCTGATGACCGCCGTGCCGTAGCCGTTTCCCTGGGGCAGTGTGCTGTCCCCATTGGTCCCGGCGACGAGGAGGGTGTATTGGCCCGCCAACGCGGCCGGGCTCTTCGTGCTCTTATGCACGGCGCGATTGGCATTGATATTCGCCACCCAACCCGCGGTGCCCAACGTGCCAAACATCCAATCCGAACCCTGCAGGGACAACTGAACCGTCAAAGGGCTCTGGCTGCGGCGTTGGACGACTTCCGTCGCTGTGCCCACAGGCGTCAATACTCCGTGAATGGCATAAGTGCCACCCCCGATTTGCAGCTTTCCGCTGTAACGGCCTTTGGCGGTTGTGTCCACGGTGATGAAACCGGAACTTTGATGCGTGACGGCGTTGGAGACGAAGAACAAACCCGTGTATGTTCCATTGGTGGCCGCGAACGGCAGCGGCGCGAAATTGGCCCGCACGACAAGGTTGGTTTGCATCACGAAAGTCAAGTTGGCGGTATTGGTTTGAATTGTTCCTGTCCAACCGGTAAAGAAGAAACCGGGAGATGGGACCGCCGTCACAGTATAAGTCGCCCCAGGCTCTTTGTAACTGCTGATGACCCCATCGGGGCTGATCGTTCCGGCTCCCGAGACGGCCAGCGGTTGCGTCACCGCGTCTCCGTAAGCGGCGATCACAGATTGCATGGGCGGGTTTAACAGCTTGAGCAGCTCCGCATTATGCGCATACGAATTCGTGTCGGACACAGAAAGGCAAGGCGTGCCGTATATCCGCGCCACGCCGATGGCATAGCCGCGCGAAACCGCAGCGGGCGAATTGGTGGTGATTTCGGGATCGACGTCGGTCACGCGGATTGAAATTGAATTGTCGGTGTTGCGGAGGATGTCGAAAGTGCGAAACTCCTGGGGAAAATCCCTTAAGGATGCAGTTTGCACTTCCCAGAAACCGTATTCCGGCCTGGCGGGATACGGCGACGGTTCCGACGTTATGTTGTTTTGATGGACGTGTCCCACGGCCCACAGGATGAGATTCGGGTAACTATGAAGCGCGGCGAGCAGGTTGGAGCTGGATCACTGTCATCCGGTTGAGAGTGGCGGCTTCTGTTGAAAGCGTTTGAACATGAGCGCTTTACGCAATAAAAACGATGTGATCGATTTTGACTTCGTTTCTCGTTTTTTCGCAGCACGGC
>JBEKDI010000197.1:0-5438 GCA_050014435.1 Verrucomicrobiota bacterium
AACCTGACTATTAGCAGGCCGCAAAATTTTTGTCGCGGCACAGTTATTCACCGTCGGCTGCGGGGAGCTGGTCCTTCGGGCTCTCCTCGCCGCCGGTTGAATAACTGTGGAAACCGTATCAGGGCACGAAGAACACGAAGAAGAAAAGTAAGAATTAAGAAGTTCACGGCTCGGCGGGAGTCTCGCCCTGCTATGGCAATAGAACTTCGTGCATTAGAGGGGGTGATTTTTCTGGACACCCAGAATCAGAAATGATTTAATTGCGGGGTGAAATTCAGGAGCAAACCATAAAAACGCTCACAACGCTTGACACGTATGAAAACAAAATTCACAGCAACAGTAATCGCGCTGCTCGCAGGAGCGGTATCAGGCTATTCACAAGGGCAAATTGAGTTTTCCGACGTTAGCGCAGGCTACATGGAGGTCCAGGTCTTCAATTCACAGCCAACGGCGCCCAGTGGCGCCACAGGCACAGATGTATCCTACGGAGGTTACAGCGAATACGAATATATGGGAAACACTGCCGCTGATGACCCGACGGGCACGGCAGTTTATGCCGCCGGCACGGCGCTCACCGGAACTGGCTTCGACGCCCAACTCCTTGGGGCAGCCGGCGCGGGCGATCCCCTAAGTCAACTATTGCCGCTCGGGGGCCCGCTTACTTCGGGCATACTAAACTTCGTCACCGGAACCGGATTAGTACCCGCGGGGTTCATTCGTAGTGCTGTCACTGACACAATACCCGGCACGACGACAGGGAGTTCTGCCACAGTTGCAGTTGCGGTTTGGAACAACGGCGGCGGATTATATACCACACTGGCCGAGGCGCAGGAGGCTGGAGAACCTTGGGGCATCTCCAATACCGGGGATGTCACAATTGACAACCCTCCATTCCCAATATCTGACACAGCCGGGATCGAGAGCTTCAGCCTGGCGGAGCTGGTTCCGGAACCTGGCACGATGGCACTTGGCGTGATGGGCGTGGCGGCGTTGCTGTTCCGCCGCCGGAAATAAGCACGCGTCTTAGTTAGTTAATCTCACGGAGCCGCCCTTTTGGGCGGCTCTTTTTTTTTGTCCTTTAACCGCAAAGAGCATAGAGAACACAGAGAGAAAGGCCGGGGACTCATTTAACCACAGAGATCACAGAGAACACAAAGAATGGCGGGCACCCCTCTCTCCGGCTCTCTCCCCGCTACGCAGGGCGAGAGAGAAAACACCGAATTGGATTAACCGCAAAGCACAGAGAACACAAAGATTGCAGATAAGAATTTTCTTTCTTGTCCCCGGTCTTTCTCTTTGTGCTCTTTGTGTTCTGTGTGGTTAAATATTTCCGGATTAAGGCATCACGCAGAATATGAACGCCCACGAAGCTCAGTTGGTAGCCGCCCTGCGACGTCTGGGAAGAACGGTCGTCAGATCTTTGGGCAAAGGCGCGGTCGAGGCGGGTGGCTGGGTTCGACGCTGGCGGGTGGCGGCGGTTTGCCTGGCGCTGGCCGCCATCACCTTCGCCGTGTTCGTCCAGACGACAAGTTTCGGGTTTCTCAATTACGATGACGATCTATATGTGTCTCAGAACCCGATGGTGAAAGAGGGTTTGACCTTGAAGGGATTTGTCTGGGCGTTGACTTATGGGAAAATTGGGCACTGGCATCCATTGACATGGCTGGCGCATATGGCGGACTGCCAGTTTTATGGCCTGTGGGCGGGCGGCCATCACCTGACCAACGTGGCGCTGCACGCGGCAGCAGCGGTGCTGTTGTTTCTGGCGTTGAGAGAGATGACGGGGAGCTTGTGGCGGAGCGCCTTTGTGGCGGCGGTGTTCGCGATTCATCCGTTGCGGGCGGAGTCGGTGGCCTGGATTTCGGAATGCAAGGACGCGCTGAGCGGGGTGTTCTTCATGCTGGCGTTGTGGGCTTATGCGCGGTATGCGCGGCAGCCTTCGGGCTGGCGCTACGCGGCGGTGGTGGCGGCGTTTGCTTTGGGACTTTTAAGCAAGAACACGCTGGTGACGCTGCCGTTTGTGCTGCTATTGCTGGATTGGTGGCCGCTCCATCGGATGAAGCGGACGTCCTTTTGGGGACTGGTCAGGGAGAAGATTCCATTGTTTTTGCTTTCGGTTGGCTCATGCGTGGCGACTATTCTGGCGCCGGAGAAACCGATGGAATCAAGCCGGGTCCAGTTCCTTGAGCGGCTGGCAAACGCCGTCGTTTCTTACGGCATCTACCTGAGGCAAGTGTTTTTTCCGGCAGGCTTGGCCGTGCCTTATCTCTATCCGCCGAACGGTCTGCCGTTCTGGGAGGTGGCCCTGGTTTTTGTCCTGCTGGCGGCGATTTCCATCAGTGTGCTGGCGTGCCGGAACAGACGTCCCTACCTGCTGGTGGGATGGCTGTGGTATCTGGGAATGCTGGTTCCGGCGATTGGGATTGTTCAAATCTCGTACTATGCCCATGCGGATCGCTACACTTATTTGCCGGGGATCGGGGTGGTTCTGGCGGTGACGTGGGCGGTGGGGGAATGGAGCGCGGGGTGGAAACACCGGCGGGTGGCGCTGGGGGGGTTGATGGCCGGCGTGCTTTCGGTGTTGATGGTGTGCGCCTGGATACAGACGGGGTATTGGAGGAATACTGAAACCTTGTTCACCCACACGCTCGCCTGCGCCAAAGGCAACTACATAGCCCGCAAAAACCTGGCGGAAGTTCTTTTGCAATTGGGCATGACGGACGAGGCATTCACCGAATACCAAAAAGCGTTGCAGGTCAAGCCGAACCTTGCGGAGCATCACTACAACCTTGCCCTGACTCTCCGGCTGGAAGGAAGATTGGACGAAGCGATCACCCAGTTCCAAAAAGCGCTGCAAATCAAGCCTGACTTTGCCGAAGCCCACAACAACCTTGGCAACGCCCTGCTGGAAAAGGGAGAAGTGGACGAAGCGATCGCCCAATACCAGGAGGCGGTGCAAAACAAGCCGGACTACGCGACGGCACATTACAGGCTTGGCGAAGCTCTTCAGCGAAAGGGAAACGTGACAGAAGCGATCACACAATTTCAGCAGGCGCTGCAAATTGAGCCGGACTTCGCTGAAGGCCACAACAATCTCGGCAACGCCCTGCTGCAGAAGGGAAGAGTGGATGAGGCGATTGCCCAATACCAGCAGGCGCTGCGACTCAATCCCGGCTTGGCGGAAGCCCGCATGAACCTCGAAAGAGCCGTCCTGAAGAAGAACTGATTTAACCACAAAGGTCACAGAGAACACAAAGAATGCAGATGAGGAATTTCTTTCTTCTCCCCGGTCTTTCGCTCTGTGCTCTTTGTGTTCTGTGTGGTTAAATAAATCCCGATGATCGCTAAAGAAGATCAAAGCCGGCGGGTGGGGGTGGTTTGCGTTGTACTGGCCGCGATCACTTTTGTTGTTTTCGGGCAGACGCTGGGGCACGCGTTCGTCAATTACGACGATAACAATTATGTGTATCGGAATGCGGTGGTGGCCGGGGGGTTGACGCCGCAGGGGATCGCGTGGGTCTTCACGCATGTGGAGTGCAATTTATATCACCCCCTGACAATGCTTTCGCTGATGGCGGACCATCAGCTTTATGGGCTTCATGCCGGCGGGTACCATCTCACCAACGTCCTGTTGCACGCTGCTTCGGTCGTGCTGCTGTTCCTCGTTCTGCGGCAGATGACGGGCGCGCTGTGGCGCAGCGCGTTTGTGGCGGCGGTGTTTGCCATTCATCCCTTGCGGGTGGAGTCGGTGGCGTGGGTTGCGGAGCGCAAAGATGTGCTGGCCGGCTTTTTCTTCATGCTCACCCTGGGGGCTTATTTCCGCTACGCGGAAAATCTCAAATTGCAGATTTCAAATTACAAATACTATTACATGGGAGCGCTTTTCTTCTTTGCTCTGGCGTTGCTGTCCAAGCCGACGGTGGTGATGCTGCCGTTTGTGTTGTTGGTCCTGGACTACTGGCCTTTGCAGCGGCTCGAATCCCGAAAGATTTCGGGATTGGTCCTGGAGAAGATTCCCCTGCTGGCGCTGGCTGCCTGGGTATGCGCGAAAACGGTCAAAGCGGCAGGAACAGCCCTGGCCGACAATGAAAGGATTTCCACGGCCGGGCGCATTTGCGATGCGTTGGTTTCGTATGCCGTGTATCTGCGGCAGACGATCTGGCCGGCAGGATTGGCGGTGTTTTATCCGCGTCCGGAGAAAGGGTACCCGGTTTGGATGATGGCCCTTTGCATTCTCTTGCTGGCGTTGATTACCGGGGGCGTATTGGCGTATCGGCGGAAACGTCCCTGGCTGTTGGCCGGGTGGTTTTGGTACTTGATCCTGTTGCTGCCGATGATCGGCTTTGTTCGAGTGGGCGCGTTCGCGCACGCGGACCGCATGACTGCCTTGGCGCAGATCGGGATTTGCGTGGCGGTGACGTGGCAGGTGGCAGAGTGGCGGGTGCCCCGCGTGGTGTTTGGGGCGCTCATGGCGGGCGTGGTTGCGGCGCTGATGGTCTGCGCCTGGAAACAGACCGCGTTTTGGCAAAACAGCGAAACCTTGTGGAACCACGCGCTTGACTGCACCACTGACAACTATGTCGCCCACTTAAACTTGGGCGAGGTTTTTCGAGAAAAGGGGAAGGTGGATGAAGCGATTGTGCATTACCAAGAGGTGCTGAGGATCAAACCGCGCTTCGCGAAAGCGCATTACGACCTCGGATATACCCTGTGCCAAAAGGGAGGCATGGACGAAGGGATTGCCCAATTCCAGCAGGCGCTGCAAATCGATCCCGGCTACGCGGAGGCACACAATAACCTTGGCAATGCCCTGCTGGAAAAGGGAAGGGTGGATGAGGCGATCAGCCAATACCAGGAGGCGCTGCAAATCAATCCCGCCTCTGCGGAAGCCCGCAACAACCTGGGCAACGTTCTGCTGCAAAAGGGAAGAGTGGATGAGGCCATCACCCAATACCAGCGGGCGCTGCAAATCAGTCCCGGCTTCGCCACGGCCCACAACAACCTGGGCAACGCGCTGCTGCAAAAGGGAAGAGTGGATGAGGCAATCACCCAATACCAGGAGGCGCTGCGGCTTAATCCCACCTCGGCAGAGGCCCGGATGAACCTCGAAAGAGCTGTACTGAAGAAGAATTAATCTCAATGTGAAAACGAGCCAATATCAACCACGAAGAACACGAAGAACGCGAAGTTTGAACGAGAACGCCTGAAGCCGGGTTGATGGGTTTCAACTTCAACGTCCCCACCTTGAAGCAAGGGCTCAAGCGGTTTGTCCTGTAAGAGTCGGGCTGGCTACGACCATCAATAATGAAGGATTTCACCACGAAGTTGTTCTCTGGTTTGTAAATTGCTTTTTCATAAAAGTTATTCACAAGGTCGTTAGGCCGGTTTTTGGCTCATGAGTTGCAGCACCCAGGAGCCGTGAGCCAGTTGGTTTTTGG